>CAZAYP010000001.1:0-235107 GCA_964489425.1 uncultured Verrucomicrobiota bacterium
ACGTCGCGCTCAGCGTCAAGCATTATTTACCGATTATTATGCGTGATTGGTATCATAGGACTTCACATCTTCTGATTCAGAAACTTTGTAGTCCTTAAGCCTAAGTTCCACGTTAGGATCATCACGCTTGTGTATCGCCTCCTGCCCACGCAGTTCAGTTGTGGCGAGCCCATCACTGATCTTGCGAGCATCGGCGCGTGAGAACTGTGAATCCTTGGCGTTGACGTGGAGACAACCGGCTAAAACCAAACACAAAATACTGCTCAATGGTTTCATTGTTACCTCCACTCGAATCTAGTATTGGGTGTCACGCATAGCAATGTGTTTAATGTGCTTAACCTCAGCATTCTCGTCAACAAACAACCTCGAGATCTCAAGGTTTATGGGGTTTTATTGACGCATGGCAAAGTGGGGCGCCACTGATATGTGTCAAGCGCGACAACGACCGATGCCGGGTGATTTGCGGTAAAGGGCCGGGCCATCTGGTCAGCCAAAGAGCATGCCAGCGAACCCAAACATGCCTTGGAAAGCCACGCTTTCCCCGATTTGTTGTGCTGGCTGATTGCAATTCTTTGCGGCTTGGCGTCTTGGCGGGAAAATCTGATTGTTTCTGTTGCAAACCACCCCGGCCTGCGGCCACCCCTCCTTGAAAAGCAGGGGAGCCGGAGACCGGTGCCGAATAATTGGGGACGCCTTCAGCGGCTCGGTGAGACACCTCGCCCTACCGGCGATCTGCGGCCAGGTAGGGCGAACGGTCCCCGTGAGCCGTCCGGTCTTTCCGGACATTCATTATGAAAAAGCAAATATTAGCTGCGGGGCGTTATCCGGCCGCGAGCTTGCGCAGGACAAACGGCAGGATGCCGCCGTGGCGGTAGTAGTCCACCTCCACGGGCGTATCGATCCGCGCTTTGGCCTGGAACGAGCAGGTGGATGCGTCCGGCCGCACGGCGGTAACGTCCAGGATTTTCCCGGGCGCGAAATCCACGGCCACACCGGCAATAGAATAGTGTTCAAGGCCGGTCAGGCCCAGGGATTCGGCGCTTTGGCCGGACAGAAACTCCAGGGGCAGCACGCCCATCTCCACCAGGTTGCTGCGATGGATGCGCTCGAAGCTCTCGGCGATGACCGCGCGCACGCCGAGCAGGGCCGTGCCTTTGGCGGCCCAGTCGCGCGACGACCCGGCGCCGTACATTTTTCCGGCCAGCACGACCAGCGGCGTGCCGGCCTGCGCATACTTCGTGGCCGCCTCGTAGAAGGTCACCTGGGCGCCATCGGGATGATACCGCGTCCAGCCGCCCTCGCGATCGGCCAGCTTGTTGCGGATGCGGATATTGGCGAAGGTGCCGCGCAGCATCACCTCGTGGTTGCCGCGCCGCGCGCCGAAGGAATTGAAATCCTTTTTCTGGACGCCCTTGGCCAGCAGGTAACAGCCGGCCTGGCCGTCCATGGGAATGGATCCGGCCGGCGAGATATGATCCGTGGTAATGAAGTCGCCGAAGAAACCGAACACCCGGGCCTGGCGGATATCGGCCAGCGGCGCGGGCCGGCCGGCGATGCCGGCCAACACGGGCAACTCGCGGATATACGTGGATTTTTCCTGCCAGGCAAACAGCGGGCCGGACGCCACGTCCAGTTCGTTCCACCGCGGATTGGCGTTGGCCGTGTCCGCATACAGGGCGCGATATGTTTCGGCGTTGTCCGCCATGGCCAGCAGGGACTGGACCTCTTCCGGGGTGGGCCAGATATCGCGCAGGTACACGGGTTGGCCGGCGCTATCCATACCCAACGGATCCCGCGCCAGGTCCGTCCGCACGCTGCCGCGCAGGGCATAGGCCACCACCAGCAGCGGCGAGGCCAGGTAGTTGGCGCGCGCCTGCGGGTGGATCCGGCCCTCGAAGTTGCGGTTGCCGCTCAACACCGCGGCCACGACCAGGTTGCGATCCTTGATCTCGCGGGCGATCTCCGGCGCCAGCGGGCCGCTGTTGCCGATGCAGGTCGCGCAACCGTATGCATCCACGGTGAACCCGATGGCCGCCAGGTCCTCGAGCAGTCCGGCGCGCCGCAGGTACTCGGTCACGGCGCGCGATCCCGGGGCGAGGCTGGTCTTGACGTGCGCCCGCGGCTTGAGCCCGCGGGCGCGGGCCTTGCGGGCCATGATCCCCGCGCCCAGCATGAGCGCGGGCGTGGCCGTGTTGGTGCAACTGGTGATGGAGGCAATGACCACCGCGCCGTGGTCCAACCCGTCGGCCGCCGCGGGCGCGGACGCGCCCGGCGCCACGCCAAATCCTTTCTGGTCCGCCGGACGGCCCAAGGCCGCGTTGAAATCCGTGCCGACCGCGGCCAGGGCCAACCGCTCGTGCGGACGGCGCGGGCCGGCCAGGCACGGCTCCACGGCAGCCAGGTCAAAGTCCAGCGTCTCGCTGTAGCGCGGCGGCTCGCCCTGCCCGGAGTACCAGAGGCCCTGCTCCTTGCAGTAGCGCTCCACCAGGTCCACCTGTTCCGGCGTCCGCCCCGTGGCGCGCAGGTAATCGAGGGTGGCCTCGTCCACCGGGAAAAAGCCGGTGGTGGCGCCGTATTCCGGGGCCATGTTGGCCAGCGGGCCGCGCTCGGCCAGGGCCAGGGTCTTCACGCCCGGGCCGAAAAACTCGACAAACTTCTCCACCACGCCGTGCCGGCGCAGCGCCTGGGTGATCCCGAGCGCGGCGTCCGTGGCCGTGGCGCCGGGCGGCAGCCGGCCCAGCAGGCGCACGCCCACCACCGTGGGCGCGAGGATCGAGATCGGCTCGCCCAGCATGGCGGCCTCGGCCTCGATGCCGCCCACGCCCCAGCCCAGCACGCCCAGGCTGTTGACCATCACGGTATGCGAGTCCGTGCCCACCAGGGTGTCGGGGAATGCCAGCGCCACGCCGCCGGGCTCCGCGCGCGTCACGCAGGTGGCCAGGTATTCCATGTTGATCTGGTGGCAGATGCCCAGGCCGGGCGGCAGCACGCGGAGCTTGCGGAACGCCTGCTGGCCCCACTTCAGGAACCGGTACCGCTCGGCGTTGCGGGCAAACTCCTCGGTTTCGTTGGTTTCCAGGGCCGCGGGACAACCGGCGCGGTCAAGCTGCACGGAGTGGTCGATGACCAGATCCACGGGGATCAGCGGCTCCACGGCGCGCGGGTCTTTGCCCAGGCGCTGCAAGGCGCTGCGCAGGGTGGCCAGGTCCACCACGCACGGCACACCGGTGAAATCCTGCAGCAGCACCCGGCCCGGCATGAACGGGACCTCGCCCGGCACGGCGCCGGACGCGCCCCAGCGCGCCAGTTGCTGGACGTGTTCCGGCCGGTACGCGGGATGGCCCTGGTGGCGCAGCAGCGACTCCAGGAGGATCTTGACGGTAAAGGGCAAGCGCCCCAGGCCGCCCAGCTCACGGTCCAGGGCCGCCAAGCTGAAGTACCCGACCGGGCCGGACCCGGTGGCCAGGGATTTCCGCGTGAACTCAAACGTGTTGGTGGTGGTTGCGCTCATATCCGCCCTCTCCCAAGGGTACAAACGAAAGCCCGATGCGTGCGGCATCGGGCTTGCGTTCCGGTGGCTGGGCCGCTTATTTCTTGGCGATAAACGCGCGCACGGCATCCAACTGCCCCGCGCTGCCCAGTTTCTGGTTCTTGTGATCGATGAAGTTGGCGTACTCGGTCATGAACACCTTGCCGACCGGCCGCAGGTCGAAGTTGGTCGGGTCGTCGCGGAACGCCTCGCGGTGCACGCGGCACCAGACCAGGCGGCCATCGGTGTCGATGTTGACCTTGGTCACGCCGAGCTTGGCGGCCTTGGCAAACTGGTTCTCATCCACGCCCTTGGCGCCCTTGAGCTGGCCGCCGGCCTCGTTGATGCGCTTGACCTCTTCCTGCGGGACGGAGCTGGACCCGTGCATGACCAGGGGGAAGCCGGGCATGCGTTTCTGGATCTCTTCGAGCACTTCGAAATGCAGCGACTGCGAGCCGGCGAACTTGTACGCGCCGTGGCTGGTGCCAATGGCGCAGGCCAGGCTGTCGCAGCCCGTGCGCTTGACAAACTCCTCGGCTTGGGCGGGATCGGTCAGCTTGGCATCCGCCTCGGCGACCTTGACGTGCTCTTCGACGCCGCCGAGCTTGCCCAGTTCGGCCTCCACCACCACGCCGCGGTTGTGGGCCGCATCCACCACGCGCTTGGTCGCGGCGATGTTTTCGTCGAACGGCAGGGCGCTGGCATCAATCATCACGGAGCTGTAGAACCCGCTCTGGATGCAGTCGTAGCAGGTGTTTTCGTCGCCATGGTCCAGATGTACTGCCACGAGCGCATCCGGGAACATGCCGTCGGCGCCGCGGATCATGGCTTCGAGCATGCGCTTGTCGGTGTAGGACCGGGCGCCCTTGGAAATCTGCAGGATGAAGGGGGCTTTGCTCTGCATGTTGCCGCGGAACAGGCCCATGGTCTGTTCGAGATTGTTGATGTTGTAAGCGCCGATGGCATACTTGCCATAGGCGTGCTTGAACAATTCCTTGGTTGTAACGATCATTTTTTCTCCTTTGGACCTCTTGGGTCCGGTCTATGTGAACCGCCTATGTATTACGGTTCGCCAGCCAAGTCAATGGCGAATCAGCAATTCTCATTTTGACAAACGCGCCTTACGGCGCTCACTACAAACGGCCTGAAAACGGCCATAACTCCGTTCGTAGTAAACGCCGTCAGGCGTGTTCTGCAGTCCAAGAGGGGTCAAAACGAGAGTTGCTGATGGCGAATGCAGGCTTGGCCGCGCCCGCGGCGGAAGGTATCCTGCCATGGAATGAAATGGAGCCCCACACGCGGGAGAACCGGGCCGGGCCAGAGCTGGTCGCGGGCAACGGTCCTGGCCGTGCTGGCTTGCGCCGGGCTGCTGGCCGCCACCCGGCCGGCGGCCGGGTGGTCGTTCGCCGTGCTGGCCGACGCGCGCGGCGAGTGGGTATCCGGCACATCCCTGCCGACCAACCAGTGGTGGGTCAACATACCGTTCATCGAGGCGGCGTGTTCCAACATGGTGGACCAGGGGGTCGACCTGGTCATCCATCCGAACGATTCCACCTACGGGTTCTATACGCAGTACCATCACCCGTCCATGGACTACCAGTACACGCTGCTCAAGCAGGCGCTGGCGCCGCTGACCAACGCCGGCATCCCGATCTTTTCGATCCGCGCCAACCACGAGGCGTACCAGGACCCGGATGGCACGGTGTTCCGGGCCCATTTCGCGGCCGGGCTGCCCACCAACGGGCCGCCGGGCGAGGTGGGGCTGACGTACTCCTTTGTTACCAACAACGCCCTGTTCATCGGCCTGGACGCCTATCTGCACGAAATCGAGGTGCCGGAAATCAACCAACCGTGGCTCGACCAGCAACTGGCGGCCGCGACCAGCCGGCATGTTTTTGTTTACTCCCACCCGGCGGCGTTCCAATGCCTCATGCCCACCACCTTCGCCCTGCAACCCGCGAAGCGGGAAGCGTTCTGGAACAGCCTGGGCGCGGCCAACGTGCGCATGTATTTCTGCGGGCACGATCACATGTACAACCGTGGCGGGGCCTGGACTAACGGCCACTGGCTGTACCAGATGGTGTCCGGGGCCGGGGCGGTAACCATGTGGTCGTGGACCGGCGACTACCCGGAAACCAACCGGCTGCGGCGCTTCTTTGCCGGGCTGCCGGTCAATGGGTACCTGCTGGTTACCGTGTCGAACGACATCGTGCGCTGCGTCCAACGCTGCACGGACGGCGTCCGCTGGTTCGAGTACGACCCGTTTGAGTACAACGCCGGGCCGGGCACCGGCATCCTGATCGATCACTCCAGCCTGGCCGCGATCAACCAGATTTCCCCGGACACCCTAGGAAAAATCCGGCAACTGCGCTGGTTCTTCGCGCATGCCACGGTGGGCGGCGACATCGTGTCCGGCTTGCAGACGCTGCAAGCCGCGGACAGCAACCGCTATCCACTGGCCGTCTACAACTGGCCCGGCAGCGACCCACGCTATCACGGCGGCGTGCCGACCGTGGGCGCGCCGGGGGCGCCGGACTACCGTGCCGCGGATGCCACCAACCTCCAGAACGGCCGGGTGTATGACTGCCTGCGGGGCAACCCCGGCTGGGAAACCAAGCTGACCTGCGCCGCCAACTCCATGGGCCAATCTGGGTGGCGCGCGCCGGCGGTGAACATCGTCATGGACAAGCTCTGCTGGACCGATCTTGACGCGGACGCGGACGAGTACCTGCGGCGGATGGACGAACTGGAAGGCATGTATCCCGACACCCTGCTGGTCTATTGCACCCTGCCGCTGACCGTGTACGACAACGACGAGGACAACTACCGCCGCACCCTGTTCAACCGCCGGGTCCGCGACTGGGCGGCCACGCGCCACCGGGTCCTGCTGGACCTGGCGGACATCGAGGCGCATGACACGAACAACGTGGTTCACAGCTATTTGTATGAAGGGCTGCCCAGCGAGCAGCTCTGGTCCGGCTTTGCCGCGGACGAGGGGCAACTGAACGCCGCCGGCCAAACGCGCCAGGCGCTGGCGTGGTATGCCCTGGCGGCGGCCCTGTTTGCCGCCGACCGCGACGCCGACGGCCAAAGCGACGGCGATGAACTCATCGCCGGCACCTGCCCGACCAACCCGGCGTCCATGCTGTCCCTGTCGATCCAGCGCGGCGCGCCCCTGGCCTTGACCTGGCCCGGGGTATCGAACCGCTACTATTCCGTGGTCCGCTTTACCAACCTCACCGACCTGGCCGGCCACACGGTCCTGCTTACCAACCAGCCCTCGGCCGGGGCGACCAACCACTACCAGGAGAGTGGCGACGTGCCGGCGGCGTATTACCAGCTGAAGGTGAGGCAATGAACCGGGATGCCACCAACCCGCCGGCGGGCGCGGGCACCGCAACCCCGCGGCTCCGGGATGGAAAGAAACGCGCACCGTGAACAAGGACAAAAACCTGGTTCTGAACGCCGACGACTTCGGGCTGAGCGGCCCGGTCAACTCCGGCATCCTGGCCTGCCACGCCGCCGGCACGGTGATGGCCTGCTCGCTCATGGTCAACATGCCGGGCACGCGGCAGGCCGTGGATGCGGCCAAAACAGCGCCCGCCTTGGACGTGGGATTGCATGTCAACCTGGGCTGGGGCCAACCGCTCAGCGCGCCCGGGACAGCCCCCAGCCTGGTGGGTGCGCGGGGCGCGTTCGCCTCCAAAACCCTCCTGGTCTGGCGGTACGCAACCGGCCGCCTGCGCCGCGCGGATCTGGAGCGCGAGATCGCCGCCCAAATCGAAGCGTTCCTGGCCTTTGGCCTGCCGTTAAGCCATCTGGATTTTCACCAGCACCTGAACGCGCTGCCGGGCATCATGGACGCGGCCGTGGCCATGGCCCGGCGCTATGGCGTGGCGTTTGTGCGTCTGCCCCGCGAACGCGGCATTTGGCCGCCGCGCGTGCCGGCCCTGCGCTGGGCCCTGGCGGCGCGGCCGCGCGCCGCGCCGCGGATGGACCGGGCCGTCGCCGAGTTCCGGGGGATCGCCATGACCGGCCGCTGGACCCCCAGCCGGGTCCGCCGCAACCTGGCCGCGCTCGGGCCCGGCCTGACCGAGTGGATGTGCCACCCGGGCTACGCCGACCCGGTGCCGGGCAGCCCCTCGCGCCTGGGCCGCGAGCGCGCCGTCGAACTGGAGATCCTCAAGGGGCCGGATTTTAAAAAGCTGGCGCAGGCCGCGGGAATCCGGCTAACCTCTTTCAAGGAATGGCTGGCTCAAAGCCGGCTGGAATCCTGATCCATGAAGCTGTTTGTACATGAACATGGCAGCCCGGCGCCGGAATTCTCGATCGTGCTGCCGGTCAAAGACGAGCGCGAGAACATCGCGGGCCTGCACGCCGAGATCAAGTCTGCGCTGGCCGGCCGGCGCCTCGAGATCATCTATGTGGACGATGGCAGCACGGATGGCTCGCTGGCCGAGTTGGAAAAGGTCCAGGCTGCGGATCCGGCGGTGATCATCGTGCAACTGCAGAAGAATTATGGCAAGTCGTCCGCCTACATGGCCGGGTTCAAGGTCGCCCGCGGCGACTTGATCGCCACCATGGATGCCGACCTGCAGGACAAACCCGAAGACCTCCTGTTGCTGGCGGCCAAGCTGGAGCAAGGCTTTGACCTGGTCATCGGGTGGAAGCACGCCGGGAAAAGTTCGTTCCTGACCCACCTGCTGTCCCGGTTTTTCAACCCCTGCATTCGCTTTCTGACCGGCCTGAAAATCCACGACATGAACTGCCCGCTGCGGGTCATGCGCAACCTGGTGGCGGACAAGCTGGTCCTGTACGGCGGCCTGTACCGCTACATTCCGCTGCTGGCGGCGCAGGAGGGATTTGCGGTCGGCGAGGTCAAGGTGGCCAACCGCAGCCGGCAGCACGGCCACACGAAATACACCAGCTCCAAGTACATCAAGGGATTCTTCGACTTCCTGAGCGTGTATTTCCTGACCCGCTTTTCGGAGAAACCCCTGCACCTGTTCGGGTCCGTGGGGCTGGTGGCCTTTCTGTGCGGGTTCGCCATCGACCTGGTGCTGACGCTGCGCTTTGTCCTCACCGGTCGATCGCCGCAGGACGATTTGCCGTCGCTCCTGCTGGGCATTCTGCTGATCATGCTGGGGTTCCAGCTGCTTTCGATCGGGCTGCTCGGCGACATGATGCTGCGCAACGAAAACAAGCGCGGCCAGGAAGACCTGTATATCATCAAGAAAATCCTGAAACGGGAATGACGTGGCGGACGTGACCTCACCGGTGGCGCTGGCGCAGGTGATGGCGCCGACCCGCGGCGGCGTGGCCGCGGCGGTGGCGCGCGCCGTGGAGCTGCTGGGCTGGGACGCGGCGCTGGACGGCCGGCGCATCCTGGTCAAGATCAATGGGGTCTCGGCATTCCTCACCCCGGGCGCCAACACCTCGCCATGGGTCCTGGCCGGCGTGCTCGCGATGCTGCGCGCGCGGTTCCCGCACGCGGAGCTGATCGTGGCCGACAGCGACTCCTCCGCCCGCCGCCAGTTCAACCGGACCGCGCGGCTCTGGGGCTACGATGCCGTGGCCCGGGAGTACGGCGCCAGCCTGCTGAACCTGGGCGATGGCGGCTGGGTGGAAACCAACCTGGCGCTCCCGGGGTTCCCCGCGCCCCGGGTGTCCCGCCTGCTGCTGGATTGCGCGGCGCTGGTCAATGTGCCGGTGATGAAAACCCACACCTGGTCCGGCGCATCCTGCGGCATGAAAAACCTGTACGGCTTTCTGGACGGCCGCCGCCACGAGTACCACCTGATTTTGGACGAGGCGATCCTGGCCTTGGCGCACCGGTTCCCGCCGGCGCTGACCGTGGCCGACGGCTGCGTGGGCTTGGAAGCCGGCGGCCCGGTGATGGGCGCGCCGCGGGAACTGGGCGTGGTGCTGGCATCCCGGGACGTGGTGGCCGCGGACGTGGTGGCCTTTGATCTCATGGGCCTCGGCCACGCGAACATTTCCCATTGCCGCCGGGCCTTGGACCTGGCGCCCGGCCTGACCGTGACGCGGGTGGGCGAAGCGGCGGCCGCGTGCCCGCCCTTCCGGCCGGCGCGGCAGAACCTCAACTCACGCATGCATTGGTGGATCAAGCATCATCCCCGGTGGAGCGGGCTGCTCCGGCATCCCGCCACGTTTCGCCTGCTGTGCCGGGCGTCCACGCTGTACCAAGTCTACTGGTTTCATGTCCGTGGGGCCCGGGCGCGGCGGCACTTTTTCAAAACCAGCGCTTATGCCCGGCAGTTCGCGCGCCGGGGGCACATCTACTTGAGTCGGGAGCCTAGATGCTGACGCCGGAGCAAGCCCCGGATTGGCGCGCTTACCTGGTCCGCGCGGTGGTGGCCCAGGCGCCACGGATCTTCGGCCTGCAGTGCCGGGTGCCGGCCATGAAACCCTGCGGCTCGTTTGATCGCCCTTACTGGAATTACGGGGTGACGGCCTGCCCCAACGCCCGCATGCAGGAAGGCATGCTGACGCTGGCGCTGCTGCACGGGCTGCAGCACCCGGACAACCCCTATCATGGTTGCGCCGCCCTGGCGGAGTGGGCCGTGGCCGGCCTGCGCAACTGGGCAGCGATCCAACTCAGGTCCGGCGCGTTCAACGATTTGTACTCCCGGGAGCACAGCTACGTGGCCACGGCGTTCAGTGGTTATGCCGCGGCCGAGGCCGCGCGGCTGCTGGGCCCCGGCCGGGTGCCGGCGACCGTGGACGCCGCGCTCCGGCGGTGTGCCGCCTGGCTGGCCCGGGCCCGGCCGGCGCCCGTGACCAACCAGGTCTGCGGCGCGGCGGCCGCGTTGGCTGCGCTGGCGCGGCTCCTCGACGAGCCGGCATGGGAACGCCGCGCCGGGGAACTCGTGGCGGAAGTCGCCGCCCGCCAGCACGCCGAGGGCTGGTTCCCGGAGTATGGCGGGCCGGACATCGGCTACCTGTCCGTGGCCGTCGATTACCTCGCCAAGTATTACGAGGTTACCCAAGACCCATTGGCGGCGGACGCCGCCGGCCGGGCCCTGGAGTTCCTGGCCCATTTCATCAACGGCGACGGCTCGGCCGGCGGCGAGTATGGCAGCCGCGCCACCGAGTACCTGCTGCCGGACGGCCTGGCCGTATTCGCCCCGCGCTGCCCGGCAGCCGCGGCCTTGCTGGACGGCGTGACGCGGCGCGGCGCGGCCCTGGCCCTGGACGCCTTTGACGACAAGTACCTGCTGTTTTACAGCTATTCCTGGCTGCAGGCGGCGACCCGCGCCGCAGCCAAGCCCGTGCCGGCGCAGCTAACAGCCCTTGGTTTGGCCGCGTTTCCCGGTTGCGGGCTGGCCGTTGTAACCCAGCCGGATTTCAAGCTCACGGCGAATCTCAGGAAGGGTGGAGCGCTCCACGCCGCCTGGCCCGCGGCGGGCGCGGCGCTCGACGATTCCGGGGTCCTGTTCACCGGTTCGCGACGTTGGACCAGTTGCCGCCTGGGCAGCAGCGAACCCGTGGAAACCACGGCGGCGCGCCTGGCCTGCGCCGGCCACCTGGGCCGGCCGTTCGACAACCGCAACACGCCGTTGAAAAGTTGCCTCCTGGCCACGGGCGCCGGCCTCTTCGGCCTCTCGGCAACCGGCGCACAGGTGTTCAAATCCCTGCTGCGCCGGGCGGTGATCACCGGACGCCGCGGCCGCGGCCCGCGGTTTGACCGGACCATCGAAATCCTGGCTGACGCCGGCCTGGTGATTGTGGATGAGGGGATGGCTCCGCCGGGCGCACGCACGCTGGTGCTGGGCGCGCGGCTGGACACGATCTACGGCGAATCCGCCCGCTATTTCACCGCCGCCCAACTGGGCTACCACCAGCTTGAACTGGAGGTCGCACGTATTGTGGACGGCGCCGGCCGCTACCGTATCCGCCGCGAATATCGCATCGTCGCCGGCCGACTAACCCTTGACGTGGACGATGGATCCCAACCCGCCACGTGACGCCGCCGCCGCCGGGCAACTTCCCACGCCAGACGAAATCCTGGGCCTGTACCCGGGTCTGTCCGGATGGCAGCGCCTGCTGCTGCGCACCCGGTTCGTGGCCCTGCCTTGCGCGTACCTGCACGGTCACATCCCGCCGGACGCACAGGTATTCGAACTGGGCTGCGGCCAGGGGGTTCTGGCCAACTACCTTAAACAGGCCGCGCCCGGACGCGAGGTGACGGGCCTGGACCTGTCCGCCGAGCGCATCCGCATCGCGCAGTCCTCGGTCAGGGGCCGGCCGGGTTTGTCGTTCCACGCCGGAGACATCACCCGGTGCGAGCTGCCCGCCGCCGCCGCCGGCAAACGCCCACGCGTGTTGATCACGGCGCAGGTGTTATACCTGCTGGCGCCGGACGCAGCGCAGCAGGTGCTGGCATGGATCCGGCGTCAACTGGGACCGGACGACAGCTACTGGATCGTGGATTACCAACGCCAGCCGGCGCTGAAATACCTGTTCCTGCGGGCTGAAAACGCGGCCCTGACGCTGGCCGTGCGGGCCGCCCACCGTGGCGCGCGCGCGCGCGCCACGGCCGCGTTCGGCGAGCGCACGCGCCTGGCGCGGATCCCGTCGCGAACGGCATGGGCGCACCTGCTGGCCGGCGCCGGGCTTGCCGCCGAACGGGTGGACCCGGGCAACCGCACCCCGTACCCGCAAATCGTCTGGCGCTGCCGGGCGCCGCGGCCTGGAGCCGGCGCATGAGCCGGGATGCCGCTGCGCGCTGGTCGTTCCCAGCCATCCGGCGGGACCTCTGCACGCATTGCGGGGTGTGCGTGGCGGCCTGTCCCACGCGGGCCATGGACCTGAACGCGGCGTTGATCCCGGACCTGGCCCGGCCGCAAGCCTGTACCGCGTGCGGACTCTGCGGCCAGGTCTGCCCGGGCGCGGCCATTGACTTTGCGGCCCTGCAGCGGGACTTGGGCGTGGCGGTGCAAACCGCGCCGCAACCGGCCGCGGCGTGGCTGGGGCCGCACCAGGAAACCCTCCTGGCCTGGGACCCGCAGCCGGGAGCGGCCGAGCGCTCGTCGTCCGGCGGGGCGATCACCGCGCTGCTGCGGCACGCGCTGGCCAGCGGCCAGGTAGCCGCCGCCGCCGTGACCGCGCCCGCGCCGGGCGACCCGACGCGGTTCATCTGCCGCTGGGCCACGGAGCCGGGCGACCTCGAGGCCGGCCGCCAGGCCAAGTACCAGGTCATCCCGGCGGGCACGCTGCTGCGGGACGTGGCGCGCCTGGGGCGGGTGGCGTTCGTGGGGCCGGGCTGCCAGGTGGCCGCGCTGCGCAAGTGGCAGCAGCGCGCCCCGGCCCTGCGCGAGCAAGTGGCCTTCTGCATCGGGTATTTCTGCGCCACGGGCAACCTGGATTACGCGGCCACCCGATTCCTGATTGAGCGGGGCTGCGGCTGGCGCACGGACGCGGTGACCCGGATGGAGTACCGCCACGGCACGTACCCCGGCGGGTTCCAGGCCGAAGATTGCGGCGGCCGCCAGCGCGGCTTGCCCAAGGACGCCTGCAAGTGGCTCTACCCCCTGTACACCGAGCCGCGCTGCATGGCCTGTGTTGATTTCACGGCCGAGCTGGCCGACGTTTCGTTCGGCGATCCGTTCGCCGCCTGCACGCGGCCGCAGGGCCAGAGCGCGGGGGTGCTGCGCACCGCGCGTGGGGTGCGCCTGTGCCGGTCCGCCGCGGCCGCCGGCGCCCTGGCCACGGCGCCGCTGGCCGCCGCCGACCTGGTGGCCGCGCAGCGCTTCCAGTTTTATGTTTCCCGCCAGGCCATCCCGCGGCGCAACGCGCGGCGGGGCGGGCCGGAGTTCTCCCTTGCCATGCCGCGCCCGGCGCTGCGCGACGCGCGACTGGCGTGGAAAGCCGCGGTCCTGTTCCTGGTGTTCCAGATCCGCCGGCCCCTGCGCTGGCTGCTGCGGCGCCTCCCCTTCGCGGTGTTCGCCGGCCTGTCCCGGGCCAGCTCGCGAGGCTAACCAGGTGCCATGCCCATGATCCACCCGCCACCAGGTTCCGCCGCCGCCGACCCACGCCGCTTCCCGGCCCACCTGCTGGGCGCGTTATGGAACCGCCATGTTTATGTGGGGCTGCAGTACGACCTGTGGCGCTACGTGTTTTTCATCGGGCTGGCCACGCTGCTGGAGCTGCTGTTGTTTGTCCTGCTGGTGCGGGGCCTGGGCGTGCACGCGCTCGTGGCCCACCCCATCACCTACGTGTTCGGCGTGGCGCTGACGTATTACCTCATGTTCCGGGCCATCTTCACCACGCGCAAAGCCTGGGGCTTGCAGGCCCTGGCGTTATACCTGGTCACGGTGGTGCTCGGGCTCCTGTTCAGCCAGGGGATCGTGTACCTGGCCGTAGTCGTGGCGCGCTGGCCGGCCTTGGCCGGAAAAATCATCGCCATCGGCGCGACGGTATTGTTTAATTTCTTCCTGCGGCGGGCATGGCTAATCTCAACGCCGCGGCCAACGCCATGAAAAATGACCCTTGGAAACAGGCCCAGCAGCGGCACTACGACGCCGGCGGACGCGTCGGCCGGACGCGCATCCTGGAGCGGTTCCTGCGCCGCCGGCGCGCGGTGCTGGACGCCGCCGTGCCCTGGCCCGCAACCGGGGCGGTGCTGGATGTCGGCTGCGGCGAGGGACAGTTCCTGGAATACCTGTTCCTGCCGCGCGGCTACCGCCTGTTCGGCCTCGACCTGTCGGAGGGCAACGTCGCCGCCTGCCGCGCACGCCTGCCCGACGCCCACGTCACCCAGGGCGATGCGGAGCAACTGCCCTACGCGGCAGACCAGTTTGACGTGGTGTTTGTCAACGGCGTGTTCCACCATGTGAAGCAGGACCTGGGCATGGCCGCGGAGCTGGTGCGCGTGGCCCGGCCCGGCGGCTGGCTGGCGATCATTGAGCCGAATCGCCGCAACCCCCTGTACGCCGCGGTGGCGCTGGCCCAGCGCCACGAGCGCGGGTTGCTGCGGTTTGACGCGCGGCGCCTCTTTGCGTTTCTGGCCCCGCGCCTGGAGCAGGCGCAACTGGTGCCGTTCAGCCACTTCGATTTCCCTTTTTATGGGTTTCCGCCGGCCTGGCTGGAGCCGGCCGTGGACCGCCTGCAGCGTGGTCGGCCGCGGACCGGCCTGCACACCCACTTTCTGCTCGTGGGCCGGAAGCCGGGGGCTGAGCCGTGCGCCGCTTCCTGAACCCTTGGGGCCTGGCGTGGTGCGGGGTGGCCCTGGCCCTGTCGGCCGTGTGCGGATACCATAACCTTGTCTACCAGCGCGTAGCCGCGCAGACCGGGCTGCGCCAGGTGGGCATGTACAGCACCGCCCGGCACAGTTACGCGCCCGTAGCCAAGGCGATCGCGCGCGGGCACTGGCCGCCCACGGACTATTGCCTGTACGAAAACCGGCACGCAACCTACCCGCACACCTGGCCGGTGCTCTCCTCCGCACTCCTTGGCGCAGTGACGCTGGCGGCCGGGTCGGTGACCCGCGCCTTCATCTTCCTGGACTTTCTCCTGCCGGTACTGGCCTTGCTCGTGGCGTACCGGATCGGCCGGGCGTTGGGCTGGATGCGTGGCCTGGCGCTGTTCTGGGGATGTGTAACCGTGCTGGCGCCGGCCTGGTACCAGTGCTGGTATCCCGACTGGCTGCGCATGGACACCGTGTTCCGCGAGGGCCTGGGGACCCCCCGGGCCTGGTGGCACCTGCTGCGCTGCTGGGCGCCATGGCTGGACCCACGGGTAGTGGCGCCATCGGCCTGGCCCTGGGTCACCCGCCTGCAGGCGCCGGCGCTGAGCAACGTATTCCTGCTGCTGGGCATCTGGGGTTGCGTCAACGCCCTGCGCCGGCCGGCGGCGGTGCGGCCCTGGCTGGCCGCGGGCGGGCTATGCGCGTTGAACCTGTACGTGTACTACCATGCCGGCGTGTTCCTGGTGCTGCTGCTGGCCCTGACCTGCCTGGCCGGGCGGGCCTTGGGTCGCGTATCCTGGCCCGCGGCCTGGGCGGCGGCCGGGGCCGTGCTCGCGGCCGGGCTGCCGTTCCTGGCCAACATGGCCTGGCTGGCGACGCGGGATTGGTTCGCGGATTTCGAGGTGCGCCTGGGCTTTGAGGCGGGCCACACGCCGCGCTGGGGGCTGTGGCCCGACTACCTCGGCTGGGCATGCCTGGCGCTGGCGGCATGGGGCGTGGCGCGGCGCGGCGCGCGCGCCGATGCGGCGCAGGCGCCCCTGATGCTGGCGATCCCCCTGGCCATGGCGCTGGCGCTGAACCTCCAGATCCTGACCGGGAAGATCACCCACCCCACCCGGTTTACCCTCTATGCGTTTCCCATCCCCGCCGGGCTGGTGGTCCTGTGGCTGTTGATAGCCGGCTGGCACGCGCTGCGCACGGCCGGACGCGTCGGGCCGACAGACCTCGTCCGGCTGCGACGGTGCGCGGCGGCGGCGGGTTGGCTGTTCCTCCTGGCCACGGCCGCGCGCACCGCCTACAGTTCCTCCGCCATCGCCCAATCCTACTACTACCTGAGCCAGCCGCTGAGCCACCTGCAATTCGACTACTCGCGCCAGGCCACGGACTGGGTCCAGCGCCAGGGCACGGCTGACTTCGTGGCGCTGGCCCTGGACCCGCAGATCAACCTGGACCTGCTGACCCTGACCGACGCCTGGCTGTTCCTGCCCTATTCCGTCGGCACGGTGGCCCCCACCCGGGAGCTTGAAGAGCGCTTCCTGCGGGGGGCCAAGCTGGCCGGCGTGCCGCCCGCCGCGCTCCCCGACCTGTACCGCCGGCTGAACGATTTCCTCTCCAACTACCGCTTTTACCGGCAGGCGCCTGACGTGCACCTGCGCGGCGTGGGCAAAGCGCTGATCCCCTCCGCCTTCCTCAAGGATCTGGCCACGCGCTACGCCGCGCTGCCGGAGGACACCGCATCACTCCTGGCCGGCCGGCGGCTCGATGCCATCATCCTTTCCTGGACCGCCACCAACTTGACTGGCACGGTGCTCTACAACGAGGAACAGATTCTTGCGCGGGGATTCACGCCGACCTGGCGCAGCCGAGATTTGGTGGTGTATCAGCGCCGCGGCAGCCCGGCTGTTACCGGCCCTTGAGCGCTGGCGCCGGCGACCGGGCCGATGGTCGCCACACGGCGCTCAGCGTGACAGCACCAGGCGGAATCCGTCAAAGCGGCTCTTGATATCGTAAATGTCGCGGTCGTCGCAGCGGAGTTGTTCCGGATCGCTGATATACCAGCCCATGCCATGCCAGGCGCCGAACGCCTGCCCGGTGGCGTCCGCGGCGCAGGCCTCGGCCACGTTGCCGCCCACGCCGTACAAGCCCCAGGCATTGGCGCCGCTTTTCTCGACGGCGCAGGTTACCGGGTGGCCGTCGTAATAGTCGTGGATCTTGGAAAATTCGCCGGCGTCTTCCCGCGCGAGGTAGTTGCCGGAGGTCGGCGGCCAGCCATTGCCCCAGGGATACCGGCGTTGGTCCCCGCACCGGCAATACACAAGCCACTCGGCTTCCGCGGGCAGGCGGTAGCGCGCACCGTGCAGGTCCGGGCCATCCTGGAAGGTCAGCCATTCGGCAAACCGGCGGGCATCGTCAAAACTGATCTTCACGACCGGCTGGCGATCCCCATTCAGACTGAAGCGGGCAAAGTCCCGGCTGTGATGGGTGGGTTTGTACAGGCGGTAGTCGCGATTGGTCACCTCGTACCGGCCCACCCAGATTTTCAGCGCCGGGACCCAGACAAACTCCATGCCGCTGACCGGCGAAACCCAGGTCTGCCCGGCGACCGGGCCAGTGGCGCTGGCCGGACCCATGCGGGGCAACGGCGCACGGTTCACAGGGTCCTGGCTCGCGCATCCCGTGATGCAAAAAGCGACCAGGACCAACAGCATCCGGTACCCCGGGCCGAACGCCGCAATTTCCCGCGGCATCATAGGCACCGATTCCTAACTCTCATGATCATAAGACGATACACCACGAAACGCAGCGAGGCAATTTTTTACCGCTACAGTTCAGTTCCCCGTTATAACCCGCGTGGCACGGTTCTTGCTCATATGCAGATGGGTAATATAACGAGGTGCAACATGAACGAACAAAACGATAGAATAGTGCAGTGTTGCGACTGTGGCCGGATCCGGATGGGATTAAGCTGGCTGGCCCCGGACTACGCCACCCTGAACAACGTGGTGTTCACCCATGGGTATTGCCCGGAATGCCTGCACGTGGCGCTGAAAAAAATTGAAGAGCATTACAGCCTTAACTTTGCGACCGAAAAAGTGGCCTCGGCGTGTTCGTTGAATGTAGCCTGAAGAGCAGCTCTTGGGACAGGCACTGGGGAAGGCGGAGGGCGCCTTCCCCATTTTTTTTACGGCCAACGATCAGCGCACCAGGAGCACGGGGATGGCCGCACGACAAACCAGGTGCGCGGTGGTGCTGCCCAGGATCATTTCATGGATCCGGCCATGGCCATACGCGCCCATGACCAGCAAATCAAAACCACCCTCGGCAATCACGGCTAAAATGACGCCTACGGCGCTGCCGTCGCGAGCCTCGAACGCCACCTGGCCCTGGAACCCGGCAGCCAACTCACGGGCCTGCTGCAACACCAGGTCCGCCGCGGCGCGGGCCGCGCCATCGGCCGCGGTCAGGACCGTGATGGGAACCTGCAATCCCGACCCCAGGGCCAAGGCCTGCTGGAGCGCCTGGCGGGCATGCGACGTGCCGTCAAAGGCGGCCAGGATCCGCGACACCGGCTTGAACGCCGCCGGGGTGACCAGGCAGGGCTTGGCCGAGTGCCGCGCCACGCGACCGGCCGTGGAACCTGGCATGGCCCCGAGATGCCGGGCATTTTCGCCCTTCTGGCCCATGACCACCAGGTCGTAATCTTTTTCCTGTTCCAGGATGACGGCCGAGGGGTGGCCCATGGCGGTGGTGGCTTCGGCCGCGCTGCCGGCCTGCCGGCAATGGTCGTTAAACTGGTTGACGATGGCTTCGGCCCGTTTTTCAATCACCTCGCGAAACTGTTGCAGTTGCTCGCCGTAGGTTTCGGCGCCGACCCAGCCGTCCACGTCAATCATAAGCGGGGTTTCGAGGATCGTGGAGTCCAGAACGTGCAGGCCTTTCAGATCCACGCCCAGGCGCTGGGCCAGGTGCAAGGCATAATCCGCGGCAACCTGTGAGTATTCGGATCCGTCGATGCAAACCAGTATGTTTTTCATGCTGCCAGGCTCCTTTTGCCGGCCGGGCTATTTATTGATACTGTGACATGCCCGGAATTGACGGGGCGCCTTCCCACTGCTGCGGGGTGTTCCAAGGAATGGCGGATTCATTCTCGTCCGCCTCCTCGCCGGGCTTGGTGGATGTGCATCCCGCCGCGGCCAGAACGATCGCGCCCAAGATCAACACCGCGGCCCACCCCCCATGGAAACGCCTGCGGTTCATGCGGCTACACCCCGATGTAGGTCTTCCACTCCAGGTACTGGAACACCACCAGGGCAATCACGCACAGCAGGGCGAGCGTGGAGAGAATCACCATGAGCTTAGAAGATGACATAATCGCCCTCCTTGATGGGCGCCTGCTCCCAATCCTGCACGATCTCGGCAATGGCCATGCTCTTCTTCACGTCGCTCAACCGGACCTTGCCGACCAGCTTCTCGCCCCGGTACACCAGCATGTCGATGCCGGGGGTGATATCCTCGTCGTACCCGATGCTCAGGATGACAAAATTCCAGTCCGGGTTGACGAAGAGCACTTCGCCGGTCAAATCCTTGGGCAGGGGGCCGGCGCCCTGGCGGCCGCGCTCCGCCTCCAGGCGGGCAATGGTATTTTCCAGGGTGGCGATCTGGTCGCGCAGATCGCTCATGATGTCTTCATTCTCGAGGATCTTGTTGTTCAAGTCCTCCACATCGTTCTGCAAGCCCTTCTTGTCCTCTTCCAACTGGTTGATCTGGGCGTAGGTCTGGGCCAGTTCCACTTTCTTGGTTTCCAACTCGGTCCGCGTGTCAGCCAGTTTCTGGCGGGTATCGAGCAGGTCCGCCACGGTGGCAGCCAGGAACGCGTTGGTCTCGTTCAGGCGGGTGGTCATCACGTCCAAGTCGTTGTAGGTCTGGTTCAACTCCTCGTAGCGCGTGTCCGCGAGGGTCGCCAGCTGCCGCAGGGGCACGTCCATCTGGTCGAACGCCCGGAGTTGCACGGGGCTGAGCTTGGTGTCGATGGCCGCAATAAAAGGTTCCTGGGGCAGGGCCAGGCGGTCGGTGAGCTTGATGGCCGCCTCTTCATATTTCTTCAAGCGGCCGACCATGATCTCCCTTTTTTCATAGAGCTTGATGCCCATGACCAAGGCCGCAATGCTGACCAAGAGGAGGAGGATCACCAGCGCCGTCAGTGCTTTATTCATATATCACGCTTACTCCGAAGTTAAATTATCGACGCGGATACTATATCCGGGGCCGGAGGTTGTCAAACCGCTTTCTTGCCATTGCGCACCATATTTTTACTCCAGGTCCGGCGCGCCGGGCGCGCCCAGTTCCCGGCCGGCCAGGACGCCGCACCCCAGGCCGGCACAGAACAACCCATACAGGAGCAGGGCCGGCGCCAGCCGGGCCAGCACCGGACCCCAGGCGATCCAACGCCCATCCGCCACCCACGCCACTTCCCGGACCGCGCGCAAGGGCGCCGCCGCCAGGTCCAGGCCCTGGGCCAGGCGCAGCGACCCGCTCGTCAGCCACCCGGCCAGCCCGGGCGCGGCCGGCGTTGCGGCGGCGGAATCGCCGGCGACAAAGCCGGCCAGGGGCGCCAAGGCGGCGATGGCCAGCGCCACGACCAAAGCCACCGGCCGCGAGAACAAGGCGCCAGCCGACACGCCCAGGGCGGCCAGCAGGGCCAGGCGCAGCCACAGCACGACTCCGGCCCGCGCCAGGTTGCCGCCGAGACCGCCCGCCGGCACGCGCCACTCCAGGCCGGCCTGGCGGTCAAACAGCACCGCCACGGCATCCGGGTTGCGGTTTTCGTATCGCAACTCCACGCGCGCGGGGCCAGGCACGGGATCCGGCCACGCCACGGTTTCGAGCCAGCCCGAGCGGCTGGCGCAGGGCACCCCGACCGCGTCCGGGCGGCCCGCGGTCCGGAGGAACCAGGCCCCGGCTTCCGCGCCCCCACCCCAGCGGGACGAGAGCAGCCGGTACTGCAGCTGGGGCCGCGCCGCGCCGCGCGTGGCGGGCACGTCAAACGCCCACCCGACCGAACCACCGGGCGGCACGGCGATCATCGCCCCGGCGCCAGCCATGCCGCCGGGCGCGGCGCATGGCGCAAGTGCGGCCCGGGCGCACAGCACCTGGTCCCGGGCTGCGGCCAAATCCTGCGGGTCGATGGCCCGCGCCGCCAGGCGGCGCGGCACCACGATCCATTCCGCGGCCAGGGACAAAGCCAGCAGCAGGGTGAGCGCCGCCATGATCCCCAGCCACCGGCCCGCCCACAGGTGCCAGGGCCGGGCCGGCTTGGCGGCCGTCACCTGGATGCGGCCGGTATCCACGTCCGTGGCCAGGGCCAGGCCGCCCCAGGCCAGGGCGGCCAAGGCGAGGATGCCCTTGACCAGGGCCAGGGTGTAGGCCAGCGCCATGCGGGCATGGTCCACGGCGGTATCGCCGCCCAAGGCCCGGGGCAACGCGACCACCAGCACCAGCAGCAGCGCGGCCAGGACCAGCACCTGCCGCTGGCGGGCGAGGAGCCGGAACTGAACCAGGGCCACCGCCCCGATGGCCTTCATCCGGCGGCATCCCCCGCAGGTTGCGGATCCAGGAACGGCGCCAGGCGCGCCGGCGCGGCGGCCGCACCGGAAGGCGCCGCGCCATCCGCCTGGGCACGGTCCAGGGTGGCAAGAAAAAAGTCTTCCAGGTTGCGGTGCGGCCGGCCCCACGCCGGGGCCTGGCCGGTGATGCGGAGAATGGCCGCGGTGATCTCCGCGCGTTGCCCGGTGGGCACATCCGCCAGGGACAGGGTGTATGCGTCCGGCTGCTCCAGCATGCGGTCCAGCGGCCCTTCCGCCTGGATGCGGCCGGCAGACAGAATGACCACGCGCTGGCACACGTCTTCCATGTCCGCCAGCAGGTGGGACGACAGCACCACGGTTTTGCCGCGCCGCGCCAGGGCGCGCACCAGGTCCTTGACCAGGCGGCAACTGGGCGGATCGAGGCCGGCCGTGGGCTCGTCCAGGATGACCAGCTCCGGGTCGTTGATCAAGGCCTGGGCCAGGCCCAGCCGGCGCGCCATGCCCCGCGAGTATTCGCCCACCGCGCGGCGGCGCGCGCCATCCAGCCCGACCATGGCCAGCAGTTCGTCCACCCGGCGGCGGCGCGTGGCGCGGTCCAGATCAAAGAACCGGCCGAAATAGTGCAGGGTTTCCTCGCCAGTCAGCCCCGGGTACAACCCGGCGCTTTCCGGCAGGTAGCCCAGGCGGGCGCGCACGGCCACGGTCCGGGGATCGTGCCCCAGCACGCGCACGGTGCCGGCGGTGGGATGGAGCAAGCCCACCAGCAGCTTCAGCAGCGTCGATTTTCCGGACCCGTTGGGCCCCAGCAGGCCCAGCACGGTGCCGGGTGCCAGGTCCAGGGTCACGCCGGCCAGGGCTTGCGCCCGGGGCCGGCGCCAGAAGTCGCGGAACACCTTGTGCACGCCGCGCGCCGCGATCGCGGGCGCCGGCGGCGGGCAAGTTTTTGAATTTAGCGTTGGCATCAAGGGTCATTTTAGCTTACCTTCGACTCCACGGAAGCATATAATTAACGCCAATTACAACTTGCACGCCATGACACAAGCACCCAACGCGATGCACGGCATCCTGCTCGAGAGCGGCACCAACGAAGTGGAGATTTTGGAATTTGTCCTGCGCGACCAGGGCTTCGGGGTCAACGTGGCCAAGGTGCGCCAGATCGTCCCCTTTGAGCCCGCGGCGCTGAGCGTGACCCCGGACCGCATTCGCGGCATGATGGGCATGTACCTGTACCGCGGCACCACCGTGCCCATGGTCGACCTGGCCCAGGTGCTGGGCATGGACCGGGTCCCCGCCACCACCCGCCAGCCGCTGGCGATGGTCTGCGAGTTCAACACCGTGGTCACCGCCTTTTACGTGGACGGCGTCAACCGCATCCACCGCGTGTCGTGGGACGGCATCCAGCCCATGATGGATATCCTGGGCGAGAGCAACAGCTATATCATCAGCTCCGTGACGGTCGAGGGGCACGAGGTGCTGATCGTGGACCTGGAGCACATCGTGATCGAGATGAACCCGCGGCTGGCGCAAGCCACGCGGGCGGTCGGGGCGCAGCAGGCGGCCGCGGCATCCGTGACCGACCGCACCATCCGCCTGGTCATGGCGGAAGACTCGGGGTTCGTGCGCCAATCCATGCTCGCCTGCCTGCAGCCCTACGAGTTCCTGCAGGTCGAGGCCTGCACCAACGGCCAGCAAGCCTACGACCTGATCGCGCGCCACATCGAGCAGGCCCGCCGCGAAAGCCGGCCGGTCAGCGATTTTGTCCACATGGTGCTCACGGATATCGAAATGCCGCAGATGGACGGCCTGACGCTGTGCAAGCATATCAAGACCACCCTCGGGCAGCCCGACATGCCGGTGGTGGTGTATTCCTCCCTCATCAACGAGCAGATGGCGCGCAAGTGCGAGGCCGTGGGCGCCAGCGCGTACTTCAGCAAGCCGCACATCAACGAGCTCATCAGCAAGATCATGCGGTTCATCGAGCAACTGCCCCGGACCACCGCGCCGGCGCGGGGATAATCATGGACAACGGGCTCGCTCAACTGGCCGTGCTCCTGGTGGATGACTATGACAGCATCCGCAACAAAATGGCCGAGGACCTGCGCAAGCTCGGCCTCAAGGTCACCACCGCCAGCAACGGGCTGCAGGCCATGGGGCTCCTGCGCGACCAGGCGTTCGACCTGCTGATCACGGACCTGGTGATGCCCGAGATGGATGGGTTCGAGCTGTGCGAGGAAGTCCGCAAGACCCCCGCCACCCAGGACCTGCCCGTCATCGTCACCTCCACCCACTGCGACAGCCTGTACATCATGAAAGCCCTGCGGCTGGGCGCGGACGACTACATCAGCAAGCCCATCGAGCTGGACCTGCTGGCGCGCATCATCCGCCGGGTACGCGTGCCCACCCTGACCGCTGACGGCCAGCCGGCCGCGGCGGCGAGCGAGGCCTAACCATGGAAAAACCCGGCCAAAGCGACAGCATGCTGGTGCGCAGCCAGAACCTTGACCAGCTGCTGCTGCTGGCGGGGGAGGTCATCATCGCCTCCAGCAACCTGGGCCTGGCCTACCGCAACCTGCAGTCCCTTTTTGATCGCCACGCGCCGGTCAACCGCGAAAACCTTGAAGCCGTCAAGGATCTCGCCACGGCCACCGCCGACATCTCCAGCAACCTGCACCACCTGGTCCAGGCCATCCGCACGGTCGAGCTCAAGGACATGAGCTTCCGGCTCAAGCGCCTGGTCCGCGACGTGGCGCGCAAAACCGGCAAGCGCATCCGTTTCGACGTGAGCGGCGAGGAAACCGTGGTGGACAAATCCATCGTGGATCGCCTCTTTGACCCGATCGCCCACCAACTGCGCAACGCGATCGATCACGGCATCGAGGACGCCGCCGCGCGCGTGCGCGCCGGCAAGCAGGAAGAAGGCGTGATCCGCCTGCAGATGGCTAACACCGAGCGCGATACGCTGATCGAGATCAGCGACGACGGCGCCGGGGTCAACCTGGAGGCCCTGCACGCCAAGGCCATCCAGCGCGGCCTGGTAAGCGAGACCGACCCGTTTACGGAAAAAGAGGCCTTGGAAGTGATGTGCCAGCCGGGCGTCAGCACGGCCGAGAATATCACCCAGTTTTCCGGCCGCGGCGTGGGCATGGACGTAGTGCGCAGCCAGCTTGCGGAGCTGGGCGGCAGCCTGCTGTTTGAAACCCGGCGCGGCCATGGCAGCACCTTCACCTTCAAGGTGCCGCTGGTCTCCGCGGTGAACATCACCGACGCGCTCGTGGTGGAAGCCGCCGGCACCCTGTACGCGTTCCCCATCACCGCGGTGGTCACCACCATGGCGGTGCCGGCGCAGGAGATCAAAACCTCCCTCCAGCGCGGCGCGATGGTCCGTTACCTTGACCACCTGGTGCCCCTGCACGATATGCACGAACTGCTCACGGGCCAGCGCGCCCCGGCACGTGACGGCATGGCCGCGATCCTTATCATCGAGTACAAGGAGGATCGCGTCGCCCTGGCCATCAACGAGTTCCTGGCCCCGCAAAAGCTGGTCATCATCCCGATCGGCGAAACGCTGCCCATCCCCGAACTGGCCGGCGCCACCATCCTCGGCGGGCGCAAGCTGGGCTTTATCATGGATGTCCCGGCCCTGGTCAGCCGGGCCATGGGCCGGGCCGGATCCCGGGACATGCGGAGCATGGTCAAGGCCGCCGCCGCCCGCTCCGCGGGACCGGCCGCCACCGCGGCGGCGCCGACGACCGGGGAGCCCGCCAGGGCCGCCCCGCCCGCCGCCGCCCTCCCGACCGACGAGCGCGCCGAGACGCCGGCCACCGCCGCGGACAAGTCCGAGAACCGCGACTTCCTGATGGAGATCGAGCGCCTGGTCCCGACCCTGAACGAGGCGCTGTTCGCCCTCGAGTCCGACCCCGGCAACGCGGAGCACATCAACAGCGCCTTCCGCCTGTTCCACACCATCAAGGGCAACTTTGTCATGATCGGCCTGGCCCAGGGCGGCACCACGGTCCACAGCGTGGAGTCGGTGCTCGACTGGGCGCGGTCCGGCCAGTTGGCCGTGTCCGCCGAGGTGATGGACCTGCTGATGGACGGCGTGTCGTTCATCGAGGAGGCCGTGCGCCGGAGCATTGCCGGCGAGTGGACCGACCAGGTGAGCCAGGACCTGCTGGACCGCAGCGCCCGGTTCCTGCCCCAGAAAGTGGACACGCGCATGGAAGTGGCGGACGCCGCCACGGCCGAGGTGACGCTTTGCCCCGAGTCCGCCTACCGCGCCATTCTGCACCGCAAGCGCCACACCCCGTTTTACCAGTGTTACCTCGAGTTCGACGCCGGCCGCCAGCCGCCGGGCCTGGTCGCCTGCCTCATCTATCGCCGCTTTTGCGACCTCGGCGATGTGCTCGGCGCCGTGCCCACGCTGGACGACTTGGAAATGGGCATGGCGGAAGGCAAGTTCAAGCTGCTCTTCGCCTCGCCCATGGCCCCGGTGCGCATCGAAAGCATTCTGAACGGGCTGCTGCGGCCCCATTACGGCGTGTCCACCATCAAGCTCACCCGGTTCGACTAATGCACACTTATATATTGGAAGATGCCCGCCACACCCTGGTCCGCGACCTCGCCCGCCTGGACCTCCAGGCCGGCGGCCCGACCACCAGCCTGGCGCTGCCCGCGCGCCATGACGACCTGCCGGCCCTGTTCCTGGACCGCGAGGACGGCATCGTCTGGCTGCCGGCGCTATGGGAGGATCTCCAGGGCGTCAAGCTGGTCCGCGAGTTCCAGCGGGTGCCCGGCCTGTTTGAAGCCATCCTCTGCGGCCCCGCGCCTGACCCGGCGCAACTGGCGGCGGCCTTCAACGAGGGCCTGGGTGGCTACCTGGAACTGCCACCGCACGCCGCGACCGCCGCCCAGTTGCTGGCCCGCGCGCGCCAGCGGCTGGAAACCCGCCAGGAGGTGCGCCGCGCCCTCAAGCGCCTGGCCGAACTCGAGGTCCACCCGCGGGCCGCGGCTTCCGCCATGGATGCGGGGATCCGCGACCGCCTGCTGGGCCGCGCATGCATGGACCTGTTGCAGCGCAAAGGCCCGCTGCTGACCGATAAAATTGCGGTGCTGCTGGTGTCGTCCTCCAAGGCCCAGTGCAAGATGCTGGCCGAGTTCTTGAAAAGCGCCGGGTTCCGCGTCAAGGTCACCGGCGGCCTGGAGGAGGCGGCGCAGGAGCTGATGGGCGCGCCGTACCAGGCGGTGGTGTCCGACAACGTGTTGCCGGACGGCACCGCGGCCGCGCTCGCCCAGCGCATGCGCCAGGTCATCAAGGCCAATATCCCGCGGTTCATCGTGTGGACCGCGTCACCCGAAAAAATCGCCGAACTGGCCAACCCGCAGCATCATATTGACGACGTGGTGCTCAAGCCCGGCCCGGACGCAGGCCGCGAGGAAATCCTGCTGGCCATCATTCTCGGTTTGTACCAGACCCGCCAAGCCTGACGGCGCCGGCGGATGGAGAGGAGCTATGCAAGTCCTGTTTGGCGGAGTCAGGGGCACCAGCGCGGTGGCCGACCCCGCGTACATCGCGTTCGGCGGCTACACCACGGCGATCCTCGTCCGCGGCGCCGATGGCGAGTGCCTGATGCTGGATGCGGGCAGCGGGGTCCGCGTGCTGGACGCCGCGCTCCAGGCCGCGCCGCGGCCGGAGTTGCTGCTGATGCTCACCCACTACCACCAGGACCATCTCAGCGGCTTTTCCTCGTTCTCCCGGATTTACAATCCCAACTGGTCGCTGACGATTATGGGCCCCACCGTGAACAAGCTGCCCATCCAGAAAATCTTCGCGGGCATGATGGCGCCGCCGTTCTGGCCCCTGCAGATCGAGTCGCTCGCCGCCAAGGTCGCGTTCACCAACCTGCCCCGCATCATGGCCGAGCCCGTGCGCTGGGGCGGGCTTGAGATCAGCTGGTGCCCCCTCCATCATCCCGGCGGAAGCCTGGCCTACCGCGTGGCGGAGCCAGCCACGGGCAAGGCGTTTGTATTGGCCACGGACGTGGAATGGCAGGAATCTACGCCTGCCGAACAGGAGTTGCTCGTCACCCTGTGCCGCGAGCCGCGGCCGGTGGACGCGCTGATCTTCGACGGCCACTTCTCCAGCGCCGCCTACCCGCGCTTCAAGGGCTGGGGCCACAGCACCTGGCAGGACGCGGTCGGGGTCGCGGACCGCGTGGCCGCCCGCCAGCTCATCGTCACCCATCACGACCCGGCCAGCGACGATGCCACGCTCCAGCAGGCCGAAACCGAGATGCAACACATCCGGCCCACCGCCACCTTTGCCCGCCAGGGCATGCAGCTGGACCTGGCCTGAACCCCTGCAAGCGTCGGGCTTAACCTGCGCCAACGCGCGTCTTTGAGCTCTGCCTCCCCGCACCTTTACACGACCCAAGGGGAGGGCGGGCCGCGCCGCGCCCCCCCCCGGTTCGCCACAGCGTAGCGCAGGCGTCCCCGCCTGCCTCTGGGCGCTGCGCCCAAGCTTGCCCGGCGCCGGATCGATGTGCATGCACATCACTTTCGCTCCATTCCACGAGCTGACGTCTTTCGTCCGGACGAATCTGCGCGGGTGCTGCCCAGGCGTTGGGAACCCCGCTGCACACTCGCGGCCGCGGGATGTCGGATTTGTTCTCCCAACCGCCATGTTCTTTGTTTCCCAGCCCGGGAATGTACATATGTACGGACCGACCCCTGATCTAGTTCCGACCCCTGATCTAGTTTTGTTCCGGCAAGAAATCCAGTTTTGTTCCGTCGCCGACAGATTCTATATTTATTATTGCTAATTCTGCCGCGCGCGGGTATGTTCGCAACAATGAAAGTGCCGTACAAGCGGTTCCAACAGGCGTGTGCCGACGCCGCTCGAAGATCGATGCCATGTCAACTTAACTACGGAGCTGGATATAATGACGAGCGATGAAGCAAAATATAACTGTTGGGCAGTTCTTTTTATCTGTTGTTTGGCAGCGGTGCTCCTATTGCTTCCCAGAACTGTGTTTAGCCAGCAACGCGACGACGATCTGTTATTAATGGTGGCTTCAATAACGCAGCCGCGCGGCAATGTTACCATCAAAAAAATGGACAACTACTATCAGGTTGCGATCGACCTGAATCAAAACAGCAATCGCTACGCAACCGGCCAGGCGTATATGCGATCCATTATTAGAGCCGTGCCAGAGTACGAACAGCTTGTTGACAGTTATTTGAATACGATTATTTCCGGGCTCCAGATGACGGTTAGCGGTTTAACGGCCCGGGTGGAAAATATAAAGCCGAACATGAACCAGGATTTTATCGACGAAATCAATGGCATCGCCTCGCTATTCACCGCAACCAACAGCGTTATGGGAGATGGCAGGCTGCACAAGGATGAATATTGGATTGGAGCATTGCTCCCGGATGTCGTAAGATTGACGGCCTGCTGTGCGCTGGGAGTATTCGGATCGGCCTCTACCAATGGCAACATGATCGGCCGCAACCTGGAATGGTATCCCGGGACCGAGAATCAAATGCTGAAACTGCACTCGGTGACGATCATAAAAAACGGCGGCAAGTCAATTTGTCTTATGGGTTCCCTGGGTTTTCTGTGCGCGGTATCCGGCTTTAATACCACCCGTGTTTTCGGGGCGATATTGGACAGCCAGACCGGGGAAACATACAGTTCAATGGGAACGCGCTCTTACCCCTACGATTTGCGGTATGCTCTGGAGAATTGCGCCACGCTGGATGCGGCCGCCGGCTTTATGCGGGACAAGCCCTATGCCGTCAATCATCTTATCTTCCTGGGGGATGCCACGGTCAGCAAGGTGCTGGAAAACAACCTGAGCGGAACCAACCGGAACATGCGATCGGCGGATTCCGTTTTGCGCACCAACATCGCGTGGGGCATACCCGTCGCCGTGGGTGCGGTAAACAGCTTCCTGCTGCCCGGCAATTTCGACAACCATACCGGCGAGGTCGATAATTATCCCCGCTGGGCCAGCATGCTAACCCAAACCAGCAATCGCGTGGCGGGCGGCACGGTCGACATGGCAGGGATGAAAGCGATCATGGGCTATCATGTCGGCCCGGGACCGGGTCCGTATAGCGAGGGGAATTTGTATGTCCACGAAACGTTTTTCACCTCGGTACAGTCGATTATATTCGTGCCGTCAATCTGGCGGTTGGACATCGCTTTCGCGCCGGTGGGATCTCTGCCGAACGACCCCATTTATCAAACGGTCTTTTCGGATAATCCGTTTGGGGATTAAGTCCGAAGAAGACCGGCCGCCATGGCCCGCGTGAATTTTTGTCTTGACCGGAACCTCTAATGAGTGACCCCTTTACCGCTGACCCCTTTACTGTCCTTGCGGGACCTTAAATTTGTAGTAGTATCGTGCGGCATGGAAAGCAATGGCGTCCTTCCCCGGGATCCGGTCCAGCCACCGGACGCGCCCCTTTCCCTCGCCTGGCAGCGGGAACGCGCCCTGCGCCTGGTTTTTATCCTGGACCTGCTTTCCCTGGCGCCGGTGCTGGTGGTGGCCCTGCTGGTCAATTCGCTCGCGTTGTATGCCGACTGGCTCATCTATTTAAACAGCGCCACGGCCAACCTGCTGGGCTGGCTGACCCTGCGCCACATCGCGCGCGGGCGGCACCGCCCATTACGATTACGGCCTGGGCAAGCTGGAAAGCGGCAGCGCAATGATCTGCACCCTGCTGGTGCTGGCCGGCCTCGCGGTCGTCATCGGCGCGGGTGTCCGGCGCCTGTTGCATCCGGTGAGCCTGGCCGCGCCGGTTACCTGGCTGGGCGTGGCGGAGTACGTGATCGAACTGGGCTGCAACCTGTGGCTGTGGGGGCGCAACCACCGCCTGGCGCGCCGGGGGCATTCGCCGCTGATGGAAACCCAGTGGCGCGCCAACCGGGGGGATACGCTGCTGGGCATCGGCATACTGATCTCGCTCACCCTGTCCCTGGGGCTGAAAGCCTTTGCGTGGTCGGTCTATATCGATCCGCTGGTGGCGATCCTGCTTGCCGTCAATGTGGTGGCATCCTACCGCACGGTCCTCCGCGGTTCGCTTCACGATTTGCTGGATCGCACCCTGGAAGAGGCGCTGCAAATGCGGATTGTCCGCAAACTGGCCGAGCATTTCGATGAATACGAGGCCTTTTATGGCGTGCGCTCGCGGCGCGCCGGCGGCCGGACCTTCATCGATATCGAATTGGGCTTTGATGAAAACAAACGGGTGGGCGAAGCGTTGCAGACCATCCAGCGCCTGACCCGCGACGTTGCCGCCGAAATCCCCGGCAGCGAGGTCCGGGTCAGCCTGGTCCCGCCGCGCAAGGAGCCGCCAGCTCCATGAACCGGCCAGCGCCCGTGATCCCCGCCCCGGCCCAGGATGTCCTGCTGACCGGCGCCACCAGCGAAATCGGCATGCGCGTCATCCAGGAGCTGGGCCACCGGCCGGATGTGCCGCGGATTTTCGTGCTGGCCCGGCGCCGGCTCCGCAGTTTTCCGCGCTCGGTCGCCGGGATCCGCGCGGACATCACCCAGCCCGCCACGTTGCGGGCGGCCGCGGACCAGTTGCGCGCCGCGACGTTCCAAGGCACGGTCATCCACCTGGCAGCCAACACCAATTTCTTCGACGAATCCGCGTGCTACGCGGTGAATTACGAGGGCACGCTCCAGTGGCTCGCGGCACTGCGCAACGTGCCCGGCCTGCGCCGGTTCGTTTACGTGAGCACGGCCATGAATTGCGGCATCCAGCCCGGCGGGCTCATCCGCGAGGACGACCCGCTCCCGCTGGAGCGCGAGCGCCACCTGACCGCCTACACCCATTCCAAGGCCCTGGTCGAAGATGCGCTCGCCAAAACCGCCTGGCCGTTCGAAATCCGCACCCTGCGCCCCAGCATCATGCTGGGCTGCGCCGCCGATCTGCCTCCGCTGCGCGACAACTTGTTCTGGGCCTTGAAGGCGTTTTACCTCATCGGCGTGGCGCCCCTGCGCCGGACCTCCGGCATCGATGCGCTCCCCCTGGACGTGGGCGCCCGCCTCCTGGCGCAGCTGGCGCTCAAGCCCGCCTGCCGGCACGCCAAGTACCTGGTCGCGGCGGGCGTCCCGCGCACCCAGTCCTTCCATGAATTCACCACCCGGATCGAGGACCACCTGCGCGCGGGCGGCCGCGCCGCCCACCTGCAATACCTGGAGCTGCCCGGCTATGACCGCGACTGGGCCGCCGCGCGTGCCGAACTTTCCGCCCCGGTGCGCAAGCTGGCCGGGGCCCTGTGGCAGCATTACCGTTTCATCGATTTGAACATCCGGTTCGACCCGGCCCGCATGCTGCAGGAGCTGGCGCTGGCGCCCGCCGACCTGCCATCCTATTTCGCCGCCCTGCCCACGCTGGCCCGGTACTGGGACCGCGTCCGGGTCTCGCCCCGCACCATGGCCATTTACATATAGATGAAGCCGGATCCCGACCCGACCGCCCCTGGCGCCGCGGTGCCGCTTAACGGCCTGGCGGCGGAAGACCTCCACGCCCGGCTGGCCCCGGCCGGCGTGACCGCCCGCACGGCCCGCCGCCTGCAGGCCGCGGCCCTGCGCACGGGCGCTATCCCCGCCGCCTTGCCGGAAGTGTCGGCGGCGGTCCTGGCCCGCGTCCGTGAACTGGCCGCCGTACCACACCTTGAAGTGCTCGACCAGGTCGTCTCACCCCGCGACGGGTTTGCCCGCTACCTGTTTCGCGGCGCCGGCCCCGATCCCTTCGAGGCGGTACGCATTACCCTTGTCCATGGCGCCGGCGAGCCCAAGTGCGTCATTTGCGGCAGCTCGCTGGTGGGCTGCGCGTTCTGAGTGACCGGCCGCCTGGGGTTCCGCCGCCACCTGGCCGCCTGGGAAATGGTGGACCAGGTGGCCAGGCTGCGGGCCGAGGCGGAACACCCGGTCCGGGGCGTGGTGTTCATGGGCATGGGCGAACCGCTGCTCAATTACGACGCCGTGATGCGCGCCGCCGGCATCCTGGCCGCGCCCTAAATATCCCAACCCACCCCTACGCTGGACAATGTCGATGGAACCCCGCGCGGTCTTTCAAATATTTTCTGTTTGGGGAGAGATTGTCGCAAGATACCTGGAAAACGCGGCCCCCGGGATGCGGCGCTGTAATCGCTGGCAGGCGCGAAGCTCGCTCCCCTGCCCCGCAAGAGCGCGCCAGGCGGCAAAAACAGCCGCCCACGGCGTGGCATGGATTTTGCTAAGATCCGGGAAAAGGCGAGGTTTGGCATGCAGGTGAATCTTCCCGGTATGGGCACCATGGACGTAACGTTGGCCGATGTGGGCGGCTACGTGGAAAAGTTTGGCTTGAACAACGTGCACCGCTACCTGGCGCAGCACGCGCCGGATTTCCTCAACACCCTCAAGGCGGAGCTGGGCGCGCGGTCCGCGCCCGCAGCCGGCCCGGCGGCCGCGACCTCCAGCGCGGGCGCCGCAGAGGCCATGCCCCTGGGCAGCCGCCGCGTGGGGCCTGGCGCCGGGCCGGGAATGTCCATGCCCCTGAGCGGGTCCATCACCCGGGGCGCCACGTCTTCCAGTTCGTATTCCTCCGGCATCTCAACCACCCTTGGCAGTGGAGCGGCCGGCAACTACGAGTTTCCGGAAATCCCCTATCACGACGGCCGCGGTTACGTGTTCCCGGCGCCCTGCAAAGGGTCGCGGGTGCTCAAAACCAGCGACGACACCGAGGCGTACATCGCCGAGGCACTCAAGTCGTACAAGAAAGCCGGCTGCGCCGTGGGCCAGCAGCCCGGCGCGTTCTGGTGCGAGGCGCGGGACCTGGGCAACGGCAAGGTCAACATGGTGTTCGGTCCGTATGAGTGGATCCAGCACCACTGACCGCTGCACGCAAGAACCCAGCGGTATTGACGAAGCGACACCTCCATATTATCCATGAAGTTGGCAGGTTGTGCTCCTTCGCAACCGTGCCGATATAGGCTTGGCCACCGGTTCAGTCGCTGCGCCGGCCGCCCAGCAAGCCCCGCCGGAACATGTAGTACAGCAGGGCTAGGATGGCCGTGACTGCCGAAACCACACAGACCAGGAACGCGGCATTGAGCACGGCGGCCGGCGCCAGCCGTTCGCGGGGGCATTGCACCTGTTGGTGCCCACGGGCGCAAGGCAGCTCCGGCGCTTCCCGATTTCGAGGACAAGGCTCACCCCCATCACCATGCTGGCGCGCCCGCCCCCGCAGCACCACGATATAGCCCGCCGGCCACTGCGGGTTCGGATTTGGTGGCGCCACAACGCCCCGAACCGCTTGACGCATATCAGTGCCCCCAACTTTGATATGCGTCAATAAAAACCCCATAAATCTCGAGATTTCAAGGTTTTTGTTGACGCAATTGCTAAATTTAAGCATAAACACACCGTGCTATGCGTGACGCTCAATACGCTTCCGACGAAATAGGAAGAGGATCTTGAGATGACGATTAGCCGAGTACTCTGCGACCCCACGATCCTTCCGGGGGTTATCTTCATCGTGATCAGTATACCGCTCCTACGAGGCAAGATTCCGATGAATCAATGGTATGGCTTCAGGATTGAAAAGGCATTCGTATCCAAAGAGAACTGGTATGCCATTAACAAGTATGGGGCAAAGCAGCTGATACTGTGGTCGGTGCTGCTCATTCTGGTCGGAATCATCTTCCTCTTTGTGCCAACGGACCCGCTGTTACGTGGGATTCCCCTTGTGGTCATCGTCCTCATAGCCATTGTGAGAACGCTTCTCTACGCGAGAACTCTGCCTGAACATTGATCATAAACCGGATGAGAAGATCGTCGAACAAGGGGGTGGTGCTTACTGGCGACCCACTGCGCGGCTCGCCAGCAGCACACCCCTGACATTGGGTGTGGGGAGAAATGAATCACAACGCCTGCATCGAAGAGCTGAAACAACAGCATCTTCACACTCTCGCAATGTACGAGAAAGTCCTCGCCCATTGCCCCGACAGTGTCTGGCCGCGCGAGTTCGGAGGAATCCCATTCTGGCGCGAGGCATACCACGGCGTCTTCTGGATGCACAATTTCGCAGGAGGGGTCCACAAACGACTTGAGCAGATGCCCTTTGGCCTGGACATAGACCCCAGGCTATTCACACCCCCAAACGCCACGTGTACACGCGAGCAAATGCAGTCATTCATTGTTCGCACCAAGACTCACTTTGAATCCGTGTTTGAAAAGCTCTCCATGCCAGAACTCGATCAGCCCGATGATTTCGGGCACTTTCGGACGGTTCTTCACCGACTGCTTTACGGCCTCAGACACGGCCAACATCACCTGGGGAAATTGACGGGATGGCTTTACTCGATCGGCATTGATTTCGATCACTGGCAAGGATAATGGCAGCACCCAGAACGGTTGCGACGGAGCGCAACCCTCCAAGATCCTTAAGAAACGGCTTCTTTCAGTCGCTGCGCCGGCCACCCAGCAAGCCCAGGCGTAACATGTAGTACAGCAGGGTCAGGATGGCCGTGACCGCTGACGCCACGTAGGTCAGGAACGCGGCGTTCAACACGGCCGCGGCTGCCGGCTGTTCGCGGGGCGTCACGATGCCGGCAGACACCATGAGCTTTTTGGCCCGGGCGCTGGCATCCCACTCCACCGGCAAGGTCACCAGCGCGAACACCACGCCCAGCACGAACAGCACCACGCCCACCTTGGCCAGGAACAGCAGGCTGGGCACCAGGAACCCGGCGAGGATAAACAGGTACGCGGCATTGGTGCTGAACTGCGTGGCCGGCACCAGGGCCGTGCGCATCATCAGCGGCGCGTAGCGCTGGGCCTGCTGCAACGCGTGCCCCGCCTCGTGGCAGGCCACGCCGATGGCCGAGAGCGACCGTGCCCCGTACACGTCGGGCGACAGGCGCAACACATGGTGGGCCGGATCAAAATGATCGCTCAGGAACCCGCGCGTGGGCTCGATGGCCACGTTTTGCAGGCCATTGGCGTCCAGCAACCGCCGCGCAGCCTCCGCGCCGGTCAACCCCGACGCCGCGCCCACGCGGGAATATTTCTTGAACGTGCTGTGCGTGAGCAGCGACGCGATTCCGGCCAGGACCAGGCCGGGCAGCATAAACATCAGGTACATTGGGTCAAAATACATAACAGGCTCCCTATGGACGTTGTTTGCCGTGCAATAATGTCGGTACAGCAGCCTGTCCGTCAATGATTACTTGTAGCCGGGCGCGGGATCATGCGGATTCGGAGGCGGCCCTAATTTTTCTGCATAAACGTTTTAACAGGGCGCGGCCACGGGGGGTATTCTATACAATGAAAACGTCTGGACGATCCCAACCCAAATGCAGGTACAGAAAAGAACGGTGGATTTTTGCAGTCCATGCCGGCGCGTGATGTGCGTCGCGTTGTTGGGCTGGCTGGTCCTGGGTTGGTCGGTCCCGGCCGGCGCGGAAGTGATCCTACAGTATTTCGGCACAAGCTGGCCGGAAATCACGCGCCGCCTGCCGGAGCTGGCCGAGGCCGGCTACAACGCGCTCTGGCTGCCGCCGCCGTTCAAGGCTGGCGCCGGCGGATCCGTGGGGTTTGACTGCTACGATCGGTTTGACGTGGGCAACAAGAACCAGAACGGGTCCACCACCACCCGCTACGGCACCGGCGCGGAACTGATCAACCTGGTGGAGACGTCGCACCGGTTCGGGATCCGCGTCTATTTCGACAACATCATGGCCCACAATGGCGGCCCGTGGCCGAGCGGCGCGCCCGGCACGCTCAACGCCAACGGGTTTGTGCCCGAGGATTTCCATCTGATCCGCACTGGCGAAAGCACCTACACCAAGGTGGACTGGCCCACGTGGACCGACGAGTGGCAGGTCCTCAACCGCAACCCGTTCGGCTACGACATTGCCCAGGAAACCCCCAACGACAGCTTTGGCTACAGCGAGGGCGACGACTACGCCAAGTGGTCCGGCCTCCGCCACCCTGGCAACCCGGAATATTACCCGGACGCGGATCTGACCGTGGCGTACAACAATGCGGGCGAGCCTCTGCACCCGTTCGCCGACTGCGAGCTGTTCACGGATACCGGCTACGGCACCAACGCCGTGGGCGCCGCCAACGGCCGGTTCGACTGGCAGGACGCCAACGCCAACGGCCAGCACGACCCGGGCGAAACCTGCGAGCCGTTCACGGATACCGGCGTTGATCCCGGCCGGCCGGACCACTGCACCACGAACTGGGGCTATGCCGACGGCAAATACAATATGGGCAACACCTACGCCGAGGATGTCAACGCCATGCTCTACCGCGCCGTGCGCTGGTTCGTGGACAAGTTCCGGCCCGACGGGTTCCGCCTCGACGCGGTCAAGCATGTGCCCGCTTATTTCTTCGGCAAGATGGACGACCCCAAGGACGATTCCAACTGGGGCTACTGCGGCCAGATCCAGGAGCAGTACAACCTCAGCCGCGGGTACAGCGACTGGAACAACCACCGCGACACGGTGTTCAACAACACCCAGGCGCGCGACGACCTGTTGTGTTTCGGCGAACACCTGGGCGAGCCGCCGGCGCGGTCCGGCTACGTGAGTGCCGGCCTGCGCACGGCCACGGACGATTTTCTCAACGCCGTTAAGAACAACGTCGGCGCGACACTTTCCGGCATGGACAGCTCGTTTTACAATGTGACCAGCCCCTCGGTGTCCATGATGTACGTGATGAGCCACGACAACAACATCCTGTGGGGCGGCGACCGCATGCAGGCCCACGCCATGATGGTGCCGCGCGAGGGGCTGCCCATGGTGTATACCGACGGCTACAACGAGAGCACCGAGGCCGAGAGCTGGTTCCCCAAGCCCGCGGACGTTCCGTTCCTCGGCCAGTTCAACCAGGGCTACCTGCCCAACCTGTGCGACATCGCCCAGCACTTTGGCTGGGGCTACCAGTCCGGCAAGTGGAGCGACCAGGACTTCTGCGCCTTCTCGCGCTACGACCCCACGGCCACCGGCACCGAAGGCGAGCAGATCACCATGATCTTCATGATGGCGCGCAACTACGTCGGCGGCTGGATTGGCCGCGACTTCAGCGCCGGGTTCCCCGAAGGCGCGCGGCTGGTGAACTATTCCGTGTGCGGCGGGCCGTTCTACGTGCAGGTGTCCGGCGGCCTGCTGCGCCACCTCGACGGCAGCCAGGTGACCGTGCCCTCGGGTGAGTATTACGTGTTCTCGTGGCGCAACCCGGAAATGCCGCCCGTGTGGGGCGACAGCCCGACCAACCCGGTCCGGCCGATCATGATCCTCGAGGACGGGCAGCCGGTGGGAACCATCGCCCACACCCGGCGCGACGGCCGCGACGGCGACCCGGCGTTCAATCCGTACGGCCTCGCGGACAGCGTGACCAACGACTTTGCCTACACCCTGCCCATCCCGCGCATCACGCGCGGCAGCAACCTCACCATCGTGGCGCGCGCGGACGGCTCGGCCGAAAACATCCTGCTCAAGTTCGATGGCGGGGTGGACCTCAACTCGCGAATGAGCGTTGTGAGCCAGGCGGCCGGCACGCGCGACAACCCGCCCGCCGCGGCCGATGACCGGTTCCTCGGCTACGAGCAGATGCGCTACATCCAGCGCGCGTGCGAGAAGTTCGCCGCCGTTGACGTGGGCCGCAACGTGATCGGGTCGCCCGGCGCCGAGACCTACCGCGCGGTGATCGGCAGCAACGGGTACCAGTGGGTGAACGGCGGCGGGGTCAACGCCAGCGCGGGCACGGTGACGTGGATTTACCACGAGGGCACCAACACCGGCGCCGGCGCCACGCGCCAGTTCAACCCCCTGCCCGCCGCCGCGGCCGGCCAGCCGGTCGAGCTGTGGGCCAAGATTGGCTACCAGGGCCAGGCCGACCGCGCGCTGGTGTACTACACCACCAACGGGGCCAACCCCGAGGGCAGCGCCGGCACCGGCCTGGGCGCGACCCGCGTGGCGGCCATGCAATGGGTCACCAATGTGCCGCACGACGGCACCGGCGTGGCGGACTGGTGGCGCGCCACGCTCCCGCCCATGCCGGCCGGCGTGGAACTGCGCTACAAGATCAGCGCCTTCGACGACAACGCGCCCAGTGTGTTCCCGTGGAGCGCCGACAACATCGCCGTCAAGCAGCGCATGGAAACCCAGTTTGACATCACCAACTTCAACGTCCACGCCGCCGTGTACTACCCGCACAACGACTGGGGCGCCCAGGCCCAGGGCCTGGCCGACGGCTACCACGTGCTGCGCATGCGCGCGTTCCTCGGCCGCGCCGCGGGCCACGCGCCCATCTACCGCCAGTGGACGCAGACGATCTACCTCGACACCGAGCCGCCGCGCGGCGCGATCATCTGGCCCGCCGCCGACCACGCGCTGCTGCGCAGCAATACCTACGTGGTCGTGGTCCACACCGACCCCACGGTCACCGGCGTCTGGTACCGCGTCGATGATCTGCGCGCGGCCAACAACGGCGCGGGCAACGGCGCGTGGGCGCCGGCGGCCACCGCGCAGCTGGGCCTGCCGCCCGCCGGCAGCCCCTGGCGCCAGGAGTGGCGATTCACCTACACCGACGTGGCCACCAACGGGTCGGCCAGCCTGCAGGTGCGACTGCTGGAGAGCACCTCGTCCACCAACATGAACCTGTCCGACGCCGCCGGCCACTTCCGCACCCTGCAGCGCAACGTGGACTGTCGCACCAACGGCCTGCGCTTGTGGGTGGCCCAGCCTGTCACCAACGGCGCCCCGGTCGCGGCCGGCGACCTGCTGCGGGTGCAGTTCAGCAAACCGCTGGCTGATGGGCTCACCTCCCAGCAGGTCATCCAGGCCCTGGGCGTCTGGGCTGGAGACACGCTGCTGACCAACACCGGCGCGGCCCTGCGCTACAACGTCAGCACGACCAACCACGAGTTCACCCTGCCGCTGCCCGACCTGGCCTTGGGCACCCCGGACGTGGCCCGCGAACTGCAGGTCATTTTCACCCGCACCAACGCGCCGCTCATGACCGCGCGGCGCAGCGTGGTGGCCCGCACCGCCGACAGCAACGGAGACGGCGTGCCGGACGATTGGGAGGCTAAGTGGGGCCAGCCGGCGGGATCGCTGGCCGCCGGTGACGACGACGACGGCGACGGCGCCGACAACCTGCAGGAATATTACATGGACACGCACCCGCTGCAGGCCGGCGACGTGCTCATGGCCGGCCCGCTCGCCTGGAGCAACGGCCGCCCCACGTTCAACTTCCAGGGCAAATCCAACCGCCTGTACCATGTCTGGTACCGCGACACCCTGTTCGCCGGCCCCGCGGCCTGGCAGCGCGCCACGGCGTCGAACGAACCCATGGCCGGGGACAATCTGGAGGAACTTTTCACCGACCAACTGCCGCTGGCCGCCGTGACCCAGCGCTACTATCGCCTGCAGGTCCTGCTGCCCTGACCGAGCCAAAAAGCAGGCCAAAAAAGCCGCAATATTTTATTGCACGATCATGGCAGCAGCGTAAAATAAATACCCTTGAGGCTTGCTAGAGAATCGCTGTGCAGCAGTTAACAACTAAATGAGGTATACCATGGCGTCTAACAGGTTCAGCCTGATCCAACTTTGCATCCTCTGCGTAATATTGCTGGGCCTTGGCGTGGCCCAGGTCGATGCCACGCCCACGGGGCCGACCACCTACCTCACCAATGCCACGCGCACCGCAAATTCCATCAACCTGGTATGGGCCAACGTGACCAGCACGATCGCGGATAACCCCACCGGCACGATCATATTTGCCCGGTCCGGCACCTCGCAGACCTCGCCCTTTTCGCCGGTGGACGATACCGCTTATCTTGAAAATCCCAACTACTCGGCCGCGACCGCATACGGCTCCGGCTGGCGCTGCGTCAGCCACCAGGAAAGCGCGGCCAGCGTCACGGTGTCGGGCTTGGCCAACGACCGCACCTACACGTTCCTGGCCTATCCGTGGGATGGCGATGTCTGGGGAGCCATAGACTTTGAGACCGGCACGCCCATGTTCTTCGCGGCCCGCACCCTGGCGACCGAGCCGACCACGCCGGCGTACGGCATCACCTTCAGCGACCTCCAGGACACCCAGGTCGCGGTGAACTGGAGCCGGGGTGACGGCGCTTCCGTGCTGGTCGTCGTGCGCACCAATGCCATACCCATCAACCCCATCGACGGTATGACCTACGCGCCCAACTCCACCTATGGCAACGGGTCCAACCTCGGCAGCGGCAGCTATGTGGTCTTTACCGGAGTGGGCACGACCATCACCATCACGGGCCTGACCGCCGGCCAAACCTACTACGTGGCGGTCATCGAGTACAACGGCTCGAGCGGCGGCGAAAACTACCGCACGAGCGACCGGCCGTACAGCAGCGTGATCAAGCTGATGGCGCCGACACTGAATGCCGCCAGCGACACCACGGCGTCCGGCTTCGTGGCCAGTTGGACCGCGGTCAATGGCGCGACCGGCTACCGCCTGGATGTGTCCGAGTCCGCGACGTTCGCGTCGTTCGTGGGTTCGTATAACAATTACGACGTGGGCAACAACATCCAGCATGCGGTCAACGGATTGAGCGCTGGCACGCTCTATTACTTCCGCATCAAGGCGTACAGCGCCTCTGACTCCAGCTCCCCGTCCACGACCAACAGCGTGCGCACGATTGCCGCGGCGCCGGTCATATCCTGCGCCACGAATATCACGGCGCTCGGATTTCTTGCCAAATGGCTGCCGGCCACGAGTGCCACAGGCTATGTTTTGGACGTATCGGCCACCTGCGATTGTTTTGACACCTTTGTGCCCGGCTACAGCAACCTGATGGTCGGCAGCGGCACGTCATTCGAAGTGAACGGACTGTTTGCAGCCGCTACCTATTATGTACGCGTCCGCGCCCTTAGTGGAAGCGGCGTCAGCGCCAACTCGAGCGTCCACACGGTCCTGACCGTGCCGCACGCGCCGGTGGCGCGGTTCGGGACGTATGTGAGCTCCAACGAGTTCAGCGCGTTTTGGTTCCAGGCGGATGGCGCCACCGGCTACCGCCTGGATGTCTCCACCAATGCCGACTTCTCGGACTTCGTGCCGGGATTCCAAAGCCTGAATGTGGGCAACGTGGTGACGTATGACGTCACGCCCACGGACCTGCAGTACCGGCGGACGAACTATTTCCGGGTACGCTCGTACAACGGCAGCGGGACGAGCACGAACTCGGAGGTCAAGCAGGTGGACGCGCCGACGGCGGTGGTGTTGTACAGCTTTGACCTGGGTCTGGACGGGGAGCAGGTGGTGGTGAAGTGGGCCACGGCCTGCGAGTCGCAGACGCTGGGGTTCAACGTGTACCGCCAGGCGGCGGACGGGTCGTGGCTGCAAATCAACAGCGGGCTGGTGCCGGCGCAGGGCTGGCCGAACGGGGGCGTGGGCGCGGATTACCAGATCGTGGATCCGGGCGCGGTGGCGGGGGAGACGTACTTCTACAAGCTCGTCGAGATTGAAACCGACGACAGCCAGGAGGAGTACGGCCCGTTTGAGCGCAGCACGAGCATGCTGCAATTCAAGCCCCTGACGCCCACGGCCGACGGCCACATGATCATCCGCTGGCTCAGCCGCGCCGGCGAGACCTACCGGATCCTGCGGTCCACGGATCTGCGTGGCGCGTTTGCGGTGGTGGCGGACGAAGTGCCGGCCACGCCGCCGGAAAACTATTACACCGATGCCACCGACGGGGCAGATGCCGCGTTCTACCGCATCGAGATCGCGCCGGCGCAGGACTAGCGCACCCGCGGTTTCCTTACCGATCCGACCGGGCTCCGGGGCGACCTGGAGCCCGGTTTTTTGCGGGGCGCGAGCCACCCGCGGGCCTGGCGGCACTGCGGCAGTTACAACGAGGAGGGTAGCCCTATGACAACCCAACAATCTATGAACCCAGAAAGAGCAGATGAACTACGAAACACGCGAATTACGCGAATGCATCCCGTTGACTCTCTGCTAAATATGTACGGTAATGGCCCGAATTCTTCCTGCACCCAACAGGTGAACGATGTTATTCTCAGCTTGTTCGCCCGTTCCTCTTTCTGCGGCAACGAGTTTCGCGTTATTCGCGTGTTTCGTAGTTAATTCAAATGCTGAATTTAGGATGAAACGAGAACGGATCCTGGTACTGCTGGCGCTTATCGCGGTCATCCCGGCGGCGAGACTTCAATCCGGCACATCTGGAGGGCCGTCACTGCGGGTCGGGGTTGATGCCAACTATTCGCTGGACATGGAGAAAGGGGGCGCGGAATGGAAGTGGGACCACCAGCCCTGCGATGTGTTCGCCGGCATGGCCCGGCAGGGTGTCCGTGAGTTCCGGGTCCGCCTGTGGACGAAAGACGGTGGCCCACATGGCAAGGCCTATGCCACGGAAGTTGTGAAACGGGCCCTCCGTGCCGGGCTGAATCCGTACCTGGTTCTGTTCCTGAGCGACGATTGGTCAGACATGATGAAACAGCCGGTGCCGGCCGCGTGGCAGGCGTTGCGATTCGAAGAGCGCGCCGCCGCGATCCGGGTCTACTCGCGGGACATCGTCACCCATTTCCGCCGGGAAGGCTTGCGCAACCACCTGTACGAGATCGGGAACGAGATCGACTACGGGATCTGTGGCGAGTACCCCGGCAAAAGCGCCAGGAAAAATCCCGCCACGTTGAGTCGCCGCCTCTGGCCGCGCGCGGCGCAACTGATCCTGGCCAGCCAGGCCGGCGTCAAGGAAGCCGATCCCGAGGCCACGTTCATGCTCCATATCGCCCACGGGTGGGATGCGGATTTCTGCACGGCGTTTTTCCGGTTCATGCTCGACCGCGGGGTGCAGATTGATTATGCCGGGCTCTCCTATTTCCCCTCCGCCAATATTGGCGGCGCCTTGGAAATGGCCGAGTTCGGCGTCACGGTGTCACGGCTGGCCGCGGCCATTCATCGGCCGGTGATCGTGCCGGAAACCGCCTATCCCAGCACGCGGGATTTCAAGGGCCAGTTCGCGCGCTGGAAGTACGAGACGCCCGGCTACCCGCTGTCCCCCGACGGCCAACGCCGCTGGATTGCGGATTTCCTGGCTTTCTGCAACCGCCATCCCGATATCCACGCCGTGTATTACTGGAGCCCCGAATGGTATGGCGAGGGCATGTGGAAAGGTTTCGCGCTTTTCGATCCGCATGGGGAGGCCAAGCCAGCCTGGACTTCGTTCGCCCCAACGGCGTGGGAGCACCGGGAACTCAAGGAACCGGTCTGCGTCGAGGTGGCGTCCAACCAGCTGTTCGTCGTGCCTGTCGGGGAGGCCAAAGAGAAGCTGGGGTCCCTCATCGCGCGGCTGCGGAAACAAACCGGCGGCGTCACGGTCGAGCACATCGCGCGGCTGACCAATACCGTATTGAACGTCGGGGCGTACCGGGTTGATCTCAAGGCATCGCTCCAACAGAACCTTGCCATGCACCGCAACGCGGGAACCCGGGGCCAGCCGCTGGCGGGAGAAACAGCCGCCAACACTATCAGCAACCTGGCGGCACTTGCCGCGGGGATCGACCCGACGAAACAGAAACTGATCCTGTTTTTAAGGGGGGACAGGACTCCCGAAGTTGACCAGGCCATCGTGTTCTTTGAGCGCCACGGCCTGCAGGTTGATGTGCATCCGCTGCCGGAAGGAGCGCGGCTGAAATTCGGGATGAGCTGGGCCTTCGACGGTTCCACGGCGGAGTAGTCCGGGCATCGGAACTTCGTGGCCCTGGCGCAGGCGCGGTGATAGTATTCAGGCATGCGATTAGCGGCCATGATCGCCTGGAACCCAGCAACCCGGGCTGACCCGGAGATCCCGGGTCCGGCGGACCACGATCGCCGCCTGGTGTTGTGCCTGGCGCTGACGGCGTTCGTGTTCCAGTTTGAGGCGTTCCAGGTGATTGTCGCCGTGCCGGCCATGGCGGCCGATTTCCACCTGACCACCTCCGCGAGCGCCCTGATCGTCACCCTGTACCTGCTGGCGGCGACGCTGGTGTTCATCCCGGCCGGCAAGCTGGCCGATGCCTGCGGCCACAAGCGCACGTTCCTGGCCGCCGCGGGCCTGCTGGCGGCCGGGTGCCTGGCATGCGCGCTGGCGGCGCATGCGCGCGGGCTCTGGGTCGGCCGCGTCCTGCAAGGCGCGGGCGGCGGCGCGCTGGCCGCGTTGGCCTACGCGCTGGTTCCACTCCGCGTGCCGCGCGACCGGATGGGCGCCGCGTTCGGGGCCATCAGTTTTGCCGCCGCGCTGGGCACCATGGCGGGCGCGCCGGTTGGCGGGTGGCTGGCCACGGCCCTGTCGTGGCGCTGGGTCTTTTGGGCCAACCTGCCGCTGGTGGGCGGGCTGCTGCTCATGGCCTGGCGCTGGCTGCCTGGAGACGCGCCGGCCGCAACCCGGAGCCCGCTGCGCCTCAATGCGCTGGGCGCGCTGCTCCTGGGCGGCGCGCTGGGGACCGCGCTGCTGGGCCTGAACGGCGACCTGTTCCATGGCCAGCGGCCCTTCCGGGCCGGGGACGCAGCGCTGCTGTTCGTGGCGTGCCTCGGCTTGCTGGTCCTGCACGAACGGCGCAGCGCCACGCCCCTGGTCAGCCGCGACTGCTGGCGGGACGGGCACGTGTCCGCCTCCCTCGTCATCCTGTTCCTGGTCAAGATGACGCTCGGCGGCATCACCTTCCTCCTGCCCTTCTACCTTGAGCTGCTGTGCGGACTGTCGCCGTTCCAATCCGGCCTGGTGCTCACGGGCTACACGCTGCTGTATGCCGTGCTGGCCCTGGGCGCCGGCCGGGTGGCTGACCAATGGGGTTCACGCGCACCCATTGTCACGGCCCTGGCCTTGGGCCTGGCCGCGTGCCTCGGCCTGGCCGGACTGGCGGGCGCCGCGCGCTGGGCGCTGGCCATGCTGGCGCTGGCGGCCCTCGGCATGAGCGCCGGCCTGTTCTATTCGCCGAACCACCGCCACATCATGGCCGGGGCGCCGGCCGGCCACACGGGCGAAATGGCCGCGGTGCTGGCCCTGGCGGCCAATACCGGCACGGCGGTCGGCGTGGCCTTGTTCGAGACCGTCGGCGCCATGGGCGCTCCCGCCCCGGGGGCGGCGCTGCACCTGCGCGGTTTCGAGTATGCGTTCGGCCTGGCCGCTGCCCTGTTCGCCACCATGCTGGCGGCCAGCCTGAAGATTTATCCCCCGCGAACCCGGCAGCTGTCCGCATGACCGCGCCGGGTCCATCCGCGTGCGACTGGGCCGGCCTGGCGGACGAGCAACGGACATGGCTGACGCAGGCGGCGCGCCCCACGCTGTTCAGCGCCACGGGCCGGCCGGACCTGATCATGGCATTGCTGCTCGCGCACCTGATGTCGCCCCGGCTCTGGGACCTGGCCGCGCGGGCCACCCACGCCGCCACCCTGCGCGCCGGCGGCGCGGCCGCGGACCCGGACGCCGCCATGGCGGCCCTGGCCCATTTCGTGAACCAGCGCTTCTACCACGCCCGGAAACAAGACTTCGGCCGCATCTGGGGCCTGCAGGAACGCGCGCTGATCACCGACCCCGCGGAACGGGCCACCAGCGACTACGCCATGTCCGTGCTGGCGCTGAGTCTCATCCGGCGCTACCTGGACACGCCCACCGTGGACAGCCTGTTCCCGCTGCTCAAGGAGGGTGTGTTCCCCTTGTACGTGTACCCCACCGTGGAAGTCATCGGCGCGCTGGGCCACCGGCTGCAAGGTGCGCCGGCCAAGGCCCTGGGCGTGACCTCGTGCCTGGACGAGTGCGTCCTGATCGCGGCGCTGGTCGTGGCGGCCGGTATTGCCCGGCTCGACGACCTGATCCTGTTCGGCTCGCCGTTCCACTATTCCCTGTTCGTGTTCCCCGGCGACCGCGGGTTCTGGGTCAATGCCAAGCGGGAAATGTTCACCGCCGCCACCTGGCACGCGGAGTACGGCCACCTGACGCCCGCGGAGCGGGAATCCGTGTTTGACCAGAAGATGGTCATGTGCGACCGCGTAATCACCGCGCGCGGCTACTGCCTGCTTCCGAATGGGCCGGCCACGCTCACGCGCGATCGGTTGTCGACCTTTGACGAGCACCTGCGCCGCTTTATGGGCGCGCCGCCGGGCCCGTTCCAAGTGGCGCTGGCAGCGACCCGGGCCGCGGCCGTCAACCGGGACGCCTGCCCCTGGCTGGAAGCATTGGCATCTGCGCATGGGGCCGGGGAGTTCGAGCAGCGGGTCCTGGACCTGGCCGCCGCCACCGGCGACCCGCTGCTGGCCGCCGCGCTCTATACCCACCGCCATCCGTGCGTGCGCCATCCCGCCGCCTACTGCGCGGCCGCGCTCAAGGGGTACCGCGTGTTGCTGCGCTCCGCCGAGGTGGCGGCCGTGGACGATGCGCTGGCCATCGCCGCCGGCATCACCGGCCGCGACTCCGTGTTCGGGCCTTCCGGCCGCCTGGCCCTGCCGGACGAGGCACTCTACCTGGACACCGCCAGCCCGGCCGAACGCGCGCTGCTGGTGTACGCGCTGCTGGCCCTCTCGCCGGCCTTTTCCGCGGCCGACAAGGCCACGCTTGACCTGGCCGGGACCCCCCGCGACTGGCAGGTGCGTTTCCGCGGCGCGACCGTGCCGCCGCCCGCTTGATGCTGGACAAAGCCGCAGCGCCCTGCCAAACATAAGCGTGAATTCATCATGCAACTGGAAATGAAGGTCCATACGACGGCCAGGCAGACCATCAACCCGCAGCTTGGGCTGTGACGGCCGCCGCACCATGACCCCGCCTTCGCCGTCCCAGAAACCCACGCCGCTGTCCATCGAGGAACAGCTGCGCATCTCCGAGGCGCGCTACAAGAGCATTGCCGACCTGGCGCCGGTGGTGATCTACGAGTTGGACACCAGCGCCCGCGTGATCTACATCAACCAGTACGGCATGCAGGTGACCGGGTGGACCGCGGCCGACATCCAGCGCGGTACGAGCGCCTTTGATTTTATCCACCCCGACGATCACGCCACCGTGCGGCAGAACCTGGCCCGCCTGGCCCGGAATACAGATTTGGGCCCGCAGGAATACCGGGCCCGCCGCAAGGGCGGCACGCTGTGCTGGGTCCTGGCTCATTCCGTGCCGATCGTCGAGCATGGCGTGACCCTCGGCATCCGCGGAGTGCTGCTGGATATCACCGCGCGCAAGCAGGCGGAAACCATGGCGGCCGAGCAGCAACGGCTCCTTGAGACCATTATCAACGCGCTGACCACCCCCATTTTCTACAAGGACCTTCACGGCGTGTACCTGGGCTGCAACACCGCGTTCGCGGAGTTCCTGGGCCGCGCGCCGGAAGACATCATCGGCCGGTCCACGCGCGATCTCGCGCCGCCGGACCTGGCCCGGCTGTACGAAGAGCAGGACCAGCGCCTGTACGCCGCGCCCACCGGCCGCCAGGTCTATGAAGCCTCGGTGCAGTATGCCACCGGGCAACGGCACCAGGTCATTTTCAACAAGGCCGTGTTCCATCATGCCGACGGATCCGTGGGGGGGGCTGGTGGGTGCGATCCTCGACATCACCGCGCGCAAGCAGGCCGAGGACGCCCTGCTGCAAGCCAAGCGGGACCTGGAGGCCTCGAACCGGGACCTGGAGCAGGCCACGGAACGCGCCCACCAACTCGCCACCGAGGCGGCCCTGGCCAATGCCGCCAAAAGCCAGTTCCTGGTCAACATGAGCCACGAAATCCGCACGCCCATGAACGGCGTGATCGGGTTCACCGGCCTGCTGATGGAGACCGCGCTCGCGCCGCTGCAACGCCAGTACGCCGAGATTATCCGCGGCAGCGGCAACATGCTGCTGGAAGTCATCAACGACATCCTCGACTTCTCCAAGATCGAGGCCGGCAAGCTCGACCTCGAGCGCCGCGAGTTCGATCTGCACAAGCTGATCGACGAAATTTCCGACATGCTCGCAATCCGCGCCCAGGCCAAGCAGGTCGAACTCGTCAGCATCATCGATCCGGCCCTTCCCGCGCAGTTGCGCGGCGACGCCAACCGGCTGCGGCAAATCATCGTCAACCTGGCCGGCAACGCGGTCAAGTTCACCTCCGCGGGCGAGGTGGTCATCCGGCTCCGGCTGGCCGCCGCGACCGGGGCCCGGATGACGCTGCGGGGCGAGGTGACCGACACCGGGATCGGCATGGCCGCGGAAAAGATCCCGCTGTTGTTCGCGCCGTTCTTCCAGCTCGACAACACCGAGACGCGCTCGTATGGCGGCACGGGACTGGGCCTGGTGATTGCCCGCCAACTGTGCCACATGATGAACGGGGAAATCGGCGTGGACAGCCGCCTGGGCCAGGGGTCCACCTTCTGGTTCACGGTCGAGGTGGAGCAAGCCGCCCGCCCGGCGCCCGGCGCGTCCGCGACCGCGACCTTTCTGGCCGGGCGGGCCATCCTGCTGGTGGAAACCAACACCACCTGCCGCGAGCATCTCGCGGCCATGCTCCGCGCCTGGGGCGCCACGGTCACGGCGGTGCCCACGGCCGCGGCGGCCCGCGCGGCCCTGGCCGGCGCGGCCTGCCAGCTGGCCCTGATCGCCTCCGTCTTGCCCGACGGCGACGGGCCAAGGTTGGCCGCTGACCTGCGCAGCCAGGCGCCCGGCCTGTCCATCGCGCTGCTCGTGCCCTTGGCCCAGCCGGTGCCCGCGGAAGCTTGTGCGGAACAGGGCATCGCGGCCCAGATCACCAAACCGGTCAGGCAGCGCCTTTTGCAGGCAACCCTGGCCGGGATCCTCGGGCCGGCGGAACACGCGGCCCTGGAAAAAGCCGCCGGCGCCGCGGAGGCCCTGCCAGACTGGACCGGGCGGCGGGTGTTGCTGGTGGAAGACAACGAAACCAGCCAACTGCTTTGCCGGCACCTGCTGCGCAAATGGAAGCTGGAAGTGCAGGTGGCCGACAACGGCCGGCGCGCGCTCACCGCCCTGCAGCAGGGGCGATTTGACGTGGTGCTCATGGATTGCCAGATGCCGGAAATGGACGGCTTTACGGCCACGGCCGCCATCCGCGCCGGGCAGGCGGGCGCGGCGGCCCGCGCGGTGCCCATCATTGCCCTGACCGCCAACGCCATGACTGGAGACAGCGAACGCTGCCTGGACTGCGGCATGAGCGATTACCTGCCCAAGCCTCTGGAAAAAGCCGCGCTGCTGGAACGTCTGCGCAAGTGGATGCCGGCAGTCAAAGCATGATGATCCGCAGCGCCTCGCGCGCGGCCACCAGCCCGAACACCCCCGGCAGCACGCACAAGCTGCCCAGCGGCCGCCGCGGCCGGCCCCGGCCGCGCGCCAACTCGGGGGGTTCCGGCGCGGCCAACGCCGCGCGGTTGGCCGGTTCCACCGAGTAGACACAACGCACGCCGGACGTCACCCCGCGTTTTTTGAGCCGCTTGCGGATCATGCGCGCCAGGGGGCAGCCCGCGGTTTCCGCCAGATCGCCAACGCGCACGGCCAGCGGGTCCTGGCGCGTGGCGGAGCCCATGCAGGAAACGATCGGTATCCCGCGCGCCACGGCGGCATGGATCAGGGTCGCCTTGGGGTTGACGCTGTCAATGGCGTCAATGACCACGTCGGGCGCCGGGTCCATGCAGGCCGCCACGGTTTCCTCGTCGATGAACACGTTGCGGGCGTCCACCCGGCAGGCGGGGTTGATGTCCAGCGCCCGCGCGCGGGCCACGTCCACCTTGAGCTGGCCCAGGGTGGAGTGCAGCGCCAGGATCTGGCGGTTGATGTTGCTGGGGTTGAGCTTGTCGAAGTCAATCAGGACCAGCGTGCCGACCGCGGATCGCGCCAGGCATTCCACGCAAAACGAGCCCACGCCGCCCAGCCCGGCCACCACCACGCGGGCCGCGCGCCAGCGGTCGAGCGCGGCCGCGCCCACCAGCAGCTCCGTGCGCGCGAAGCAATCGGCATGGGCTGGCCGGTGTTCTGTTTCCCGCAGTTCCTTTTCCATGGGTGGCTGGTATAGTAAGCCCTGGATGAAAGACTGCAACAGATTATGAGCGCGGTCGTCACGGTGATCGGCGGCGGCCTGGCCGGCTGCGAGGCTGCATGGCAGGCGGCGCAGCGCGGCCAGGACGTGCTCCTGTACGAGATGCGGCCCGCGCGCGCCACCGGCGCGCACCAGTCCGGCTGGCTGGCGGAACTGGTCTGCTCCAACTCGCTCGGCTCGGCCCTGCCGGACCGCGCCACGGGCCTGCTGCAGGCCGAGCTGGCGCAAGGCGGGTCGCTGCTCATGGCGAGCGCGCTGGCCGCGCGCGTGCCCGCCGGCGGCGCACTGGCCGTGGACCGCGAGGCGTTTGCCCGCCGGGTCTCGGAAGCGATCGCCGGCCAGCCGCGCATCCGCGTGGTGCGGGAGGAAGTGGCGACCCTGCCGGACCCGCCAACGGTGATTGCCACCGGGCCGCTGACCGCACCCGGCCTGGCCGCAGCGCTGGCCGCGCTGACGGGCCGCGAGCACCTCTTTTTTTACGACGCGATCGCGCCCATTGTAGCCCTCGAGTCCGTGAACCTGGCCGTGGCGTTCCGCTCTTCGCGTTACGGCCGCGGCGGCCAGGACGAGGGCGATTATCTCAACTGCCCGTTCACCCGCGAGGAGTACGAGCGGTTCGTGGCCGCGTTGGTGGCCGCCGAACGCATCCCGCTCAGCCCGCTGGATCAACCGGCGGCCGGCGAACGATTTTTCGAGGGGTGCCTGCCCGTGGAAGTGCTGGCCAGCCGCGGCCGGGACACGCTGGCCTTCGGCCCCATGCGGCCCGTGGGGCTCGTGGACCCCAGGACCGGCCGGCGCCCCTGGGCCGTGGTCCAGCTGCGCCAGGACAACCTGGCCGGCACGCTCTACAACCTGGTGGGGTTCCAGACCAATCTCCGGTACCCGGAGCAGGACCGCGTGTTCCGGATGATCCCGGGCCTGGAACAGGCGGAGTTCGTGCGCCACGGCCAGATGCACCGCAACACCTTCCTGGCCGCGCCTGCCCTGCTCGATCCCACGCTCGAGCTGCGGGGCCGGCCCGGCCTGTTCGTGGCCGGGCAACTGGCCGGCGTGGAAGGCTACTGCGGCAGCATGGCCGCCGGCTGGCTGGCCGGGGTGAACGCCGCGCGCCGGGCCGCCGGGCGGGACCCGCTCACCGCGCCGCCGACCCTGATGATGGGCGCCCTGTTCCATTACCTGGCGCATGCGGATATTGCGCATTTCCAGCCCATGAAAGCCAACCTGGGCCTGCTGCCGCCGCTGCCGGCAGCGATCCGCGACAAGCGGGCCCGCGCCGCGGCGCTGGTGGCCCGGGCCAAGGCGGACAGCGACGGTTTCTTCCAGGCCGCCCGCGGCGGCTAGGATTCACCCCGGCCCGGTGTTTTCCGGCGGCGGGATCAAGGCGTCCAGGTTGGCGAACGGATTGAACGTGGCCGGGGCGAGCTTCTCGACGCCGGAGCCGCCGTGGCCGGCCATCAGGTATTTCTCGTGCTCGTGGTCGTGGCAGTACACGCACAGCAGCTCCCAGTTGCTGCCGTCGGGCGGGTTGTTGGTGTGGTCGTGATCCTTGTGGTGCACGGTCAGCTCGCGGATGCGTTTGCCGGAGAGCTCGCGGCCGCAGCGGGCGCACAAGTGCGGAAACAGGGCCATGGCCCGGCTGCGGTAGCCCTGGCGGGTTTCCGCGGTCTCGCGGTGCAGGTCGGCCAGGCGCTGCTGGCGCTGGGCGTCGGTCAGCTTGCGGGGATGGGGGTTCATTCCTCCACTACCTCCAGGTCCACGGTTTCCACGGGGCACTCAGGGATGCCGGCCAGGAACAGGCGGCCGTACCACTTGTCCAGGATGCGCCGGTCCAGGACCACGACAATGCCCTGGTCCGTGGCCGTGCGGATCAGGCGGCCCACGCCCTGGCGGAACTTGAGCACCGCCTCGGGCAGGCTGTACTCCTTGAACGGGTCGCCGCCGCGGGCGCGGATGCGCTCCATGCGCGCCTGGATCAGCGGGTGGTCCGGCACGGCGAACGGCAGGCGGGTGATGATCACGTTGCCCAGGGCCTCCCCGCGCACGTCCACGCCCATCCAGAAGCTGTCCAGGCCGAAAAGCACGAAGCACCCGTCGCTCTTGAACCGCTCCAGCATGGCGTGCCGCGGCGTGCCGGCGCCCTGCACCAGGAGCTCCAGGCCGGCCGCTTCCAGGTCGCTGCGCACGGCCATGGCCACCTTCTTCATCAACGCCGCGCTGGTGAACAGGACGAACGCGCGGCCGCGGGTTTGCAACACAAAATGCTGCACGGCGCGGGCCACCGCGGCAGGAAACCGGCCCTCGTCGTTGGGCTCCGGCAGGCCGCGCGGGATGATCACCCGCATCTGGCGGGCGTGGTTGAAGGGCGATCCCACGCTCAAGCTCTCGCAGGGCGCGGCGCCCACGCGCTGGGTAAAATAGTCCATGCGCCCGCCCACGGCCAGGGTCGCGCTGGTCATGACCACGCAGGGGACGGCCGCGAACAGGGCGGTGCGCAGGACCGACGCCACCTCGATGGGCGCGGAGTACAGCACGGCCTGCGGGTTCCGGCGCCCCTCGCGTTCCAGCCAGTACACCTGGTCGGGCAGTTGCTGGGCGAGGAAGGCGTCCAGGGCCTGGCGGACCTCGGCGCCGCGGAGCCGCGCGGAGGCCAGCTCCGCCTGGATCTCCGGGTCCTCGGTTTCCCGCCCGAGGTCCCGCAGCCGGCCGCAGAGATGGCCGATCATCTCCGGCAGGCGCGTTTCCCAGCCCGGCGGCTGGCCGAGCACGCGCTGGGTGTGGGCGTCGTCGAAGCGGGCCCAGTCGGTGGCGTGCCGGTAGAAGCGGGTGAGCTCCTCCCAGAGCTGGTCGGCCGCGTGCACGGCCTCGCCCTGGCGCAGGGCCACCAGCAACCCGCGCTGGCCGTCGGGCGCGCACAGGCGCCGCAGCCAGTGCTCGAAGCCATAGTACGACAGGCGCAGGCCGAGATGCTCGCTGGCCGCGTTCTCGATCTGGTGGGCCTCGTCGAGGATCACCAGCTCGTAGCGCGGCAAAAACGCCCCGCCCTGCTCGCGCAGCGCCAGCTCGGAGAAGAAGAGGTGGTGGTTCACCACCAGCAGGTCGGCCTCGTTGATGCGCGCGCGCGCGTTGAGGAAGAAGCACTGGCGGTATTCGGGGCACTTTTTCTTCAGGCAGTTGCCGTGCTCCGCGCACACCATGCTCCAGACGTACGTTGATGGCTGGCGGGCCATGGACTGGAGGCTGCCGTCTTCCGTGGCGCGCGCCCAGGCCTGGATCGCGTCCAGTTCGTCCGCCTGCGTGGCGTGGAACAGGTCGCCGCCCATGTGGCGGGCGCGCGCCATGCGCCGCCGGCACAGGTAGTTGCTGCGGCCCTTGACGAGGACCGCCGTGAACTCCACGCCCAAGTGCTGTTGCAGGAACGGGAGATCCTTGCTCATGAGCTGTTCCTGCAGGCTGATGGTGTAGGTGGACACCACCGCCTGGGTCTGGCGCTCGCGGGCCGCCAGAATCGCCGGCACAAGGTAGGCGAAGCTCTTGCCCACGCCCGTGCCCGCCTCGACCGCCAGGGCATGCGGTCCGGCCATGGCCGCCGCGACCGCCGCGGCCATCTGCCGCTGCTGCGGCCGCGGCTCGTAGGGGAACTCGTCCCCGGCACACCCCTGCTCCAGGCCGCCGCCGGGCCGGAAAAATTCATCGGCCAGGGCCGTGATCACCGGACCCGGGGCGGAAGCCTCGGGCTCTGAACGGGGCGCAATCATGCGGCCGGGTTGTGCAACATCTTTACCTGTCTCCAGTCCGGGGTTATGATAATGGCATGCAGGGCCGGCACAAACTATTTTTCGCGGCGTGGATGTTCCTGGCGGCCGGAGTGGCCACAGGCGAGGCGCCGCGCCGGATGGAAATCTACCCGGCCGGGTTCACGGATCCCCAGGGGCTTTACGAACTGGTGCTGGGGGTCGTGGGCGACCGGGGCCAGGTGGTGCTGGACGAGAAGAATGCCCGCCTGCTGGTGATCACGACCGACGCGGTGCACGCCCAGCTGCGGCCCATCGTGGCCGCAGTCAACGTCCCGGTGCCCAACGTGCGTGTCACCGTCCGGATTCACAAGACCCTGCTGGCCCAGGGCCAGCATGCCGGCCTGGACACCGCCGGATCGTTTGTCGTGGGCCGCGAAGGGCTGGGCACCACGCTGGAGTTCAAGCCGCACCTGGCCGCGGGCCAGCAAACCGCGACCAGCGACATCACCGAGACGGTGGTCGTGTCCAGCGGCCGCGAGGCCGGGCTGATGGTGGGCGAGGAAATCCCCTACCTGGAATGGATCATGGAGTGCGGCCGGCGCTGGCGCCTGGTCGCGGCCCAAGTCCAGTGGCAGCAGGTGGGCGCGCGCCTGCTGGTGGCCCCGGTGGTCATCGGCAACGGGCCCATGATCCGCGTCCGGGTGACGCCCGAGCTGAGCGGCCTGGTGGACGGCCGGCCGCACCACCTGCGGTTTGAGACGGTGAGCACGGAGGTGACCGTGGCCAACGGCCAGAGCATCGATCTCGGCGGGCTGGCGGGCGACAACGAGTTTTACCGCTATTTCCTGATCGGCGCAGACCATTTGCACCGGCAGCAGAGCATCAGCATCGTCATGACCCCGACCATCCTGTAGTCCGCGTGGCCGCACCGGCGGGTCCGGCGGCCCCGCCCTACCCGGCAGCCCGCGGCGGGTTATGGCGCGCCGGGCGGCGGCGCCCCGCCGGCCGGGTCATCCTTGACGCGCGCGCGCAGGATCACCGTGCCCAGGGACGGGCTCACCAGTTCTTGCGCGAAATCCAGCGCGGCCGGGTACTGATCCGGCGGCACGATCGCCGGCCGGCGCGCGCCGGTGGCCCGTACCCGCAAGTTGCCGGACCCGCCGCGGTTGGGCACCAGGCGCGACTCCATGGCGGCCGCCACCGGCGCCGCCGCCACCGCTTCCCAGGCGCGGTCCGGCGGCTGGTACTCCATCACGAATCCCGGCGGCAGGAACACATCCAGCAAGGTTTCGTCGGCGCGGGTCTGGCGCATGTACAGGGGATGGCAGCGCCGGTCCAGGCCCAGGCGCAGAAAATCGGGCCACAGCGGGGGCAGCGGCAAGACCAGGTACTGGTCCTCCACCGCCGCATAGCCCGGGATGGTCACGGCGTATTGCAAGCGGCCGGGATAGCTGGAAAAATCGGTGATCAGATCGCCATCGGCCTGCGCGGACTGGGCCACCTCGTCGACCAGCTCGCGGAACGCGCGGCGCCGGTTTTCCGGGGTCCGCTCCGCCCACTGCTTGTGCTCGCGGCCAAACTCCGCGCCCTGGACCAGGCGCGTGGTCTCGAGGTGCGCGTTGCCGTCCATGTCCACGGACAGGGAGTGGCGCACCAAGCGGCCATCCGCCAGCTCCGGCTGGATCTCGACGAAGCCGCCGGCCGCCAGGTCCAGCCCCAGGCAGCCCGCGTGCTCGCACGCGCCCAGGGCGGCGTACTGGTCCGTGTCGTTGAGATAAATCGGGCCGCGGCCGGGCACGGGCACCCGCACCAGCAGGTTGGAGAACAAGCCCGGATCCGGCGCCTGCGCGTAGGGCTTGCGGAGCGCTTCCAGCGCCGGGCAATCGGCCACCGGCACCCATTCCGGGACCAAGCCCGCGGCCGCCAGCAGCGCGGCCAGCAGCACGGCGCGGTCGGCGTTGTGCCCGTACCCCTCGCGCAACGTCTGGTCCGCCGGCGCCAGGCAATCCAGGGGCAAGGCTGTCCAATCCGGGCCGGCGGGCCGGACCTGGCGGGCCACAAAATCGCGGACCGCCACGACCTGGTCGGCGGGGTTGGTCACGCCGGCCAGCAGGTCACGGGCGCGCGCCACGACCCCGGTCTGGCCGGCCGCCGCGGCGGCCAGCGCGGTGCGGGCCTGCTGCACATACGCGGGCCAGGTTCCGGCCGAGGCAAAGATCGCGGGGCCGAACGTGTAGAGCGGCGGCAGGCTTTCCTCGGCGCGCACGGCCGCGGCGTTGGTGATGGTCCACGTGCTGACCAGCGTGCCGCCGGAGGTCTCTTCCTGCCACTCCAGGCGCTCGCGCTGCGCGGCGAAAACGGCCAGGGGCAGGTCGGCCGGCCGCCGGACCTGGACGGACTTGCGCGCCAGCGGGTCCATGCCCTGGAAATCCTCGTGCAACGCGAAAAACGGGCGGTTGGAGCAGGCGCGCTCGTAAGCGTATTCCACGACGCAGCCTTCCACGAGCGCCGGGAACGACACCACGAGGGTCTGGGCCGCGGGATACCGCGGCGCGGACCCGGCCCACGGCGCGTCCATGCGGTTGACTTCCTGGGTGTCCGCCAAGTGCACGGCGCCGTCCGGCGTAATCACGCGGGCTGCCTGCAGGGTGAGGGTTTCCCAGGCCGGGTTGTAGTCCAGCTTCAGCTCCCCATTGTTTTTAAGCCCGGCATAGGTCAGCAGCCGGCGGGTCACCCGGCGGGTCTCGGTCCAGGCATCCGCCGCGGCCACGCGGTACACCACCTGCTCGTCGAGGGTCATGGCGTCGGCGTCCTCGGCCAACGCCCCGCCCGGCCCGCCGGCCGGCCGCGTGAACACCGGCATTTTCCGCAAATCGCGGTCGATCTGCGCCAGCGTGGCGTTCAGGTCGCGGTACTGCTCCGGAGAAAACTCGACCACCTTGAGCAGGAACCGGGCCGCCGTCTCCACGCGGGCGCCGACCTGCGTGGACCCGAGCGACCAGTGCACCGCGGCCGAGTCGCGCGGCACGGCCGAGGGCAGGTACGCGGCCGGCGGCCAGGACGATGGCAGCTCGATCGCCACGGTTTCCTCGACCCCGCAGGCCATCTCGGTCATCAACGGGTACTTGCGCTCCGAGAGCCCGGTTTCGCCGATGATGAAGTTGACCATGCCCACATGCGGGCCGAACGCCGGCAGGGGCAGCGCCGCGGAGCCGCGGCCCGCCAACAGCACGTCCGGGGCCTCGAAGGCCAGGCGCATCTCCAGCGGGCGGGACATGTCCGCCAGGTCGCGCGGCTCCCACGCGGCGTGCTTGAGCCGGGCCGCGGGCATGGCCTTCTTGACCAGGCCCTCGAAGAAGCGCTGCCGTTCCTCCGGCTTGCGCCGGATCAGCCAGTCGCGGTACGCGCCGTCGTTGATGCCCGCGAACTGGAGCGTGGTTTCCGCGGCCAGGCGGCCGTCCGCGTTCAGGCGGGCGGTGGTCGCCACGCGCATGAGGTTGTGCTCGGCGGGATCGATCGGCGACGTGCGCAGCGGATCGCCTTCCGGCGTGGCCACCAGGTAGCTCTTGTGGTTCAGGTAGGCCGGCAGCCAGGCGGTGGAGTTCTCATCGGTCGGGTCCATGAGCGCGTACTCGCCGGGCGCGGTCCGCAGCGCGACAATCGCGTGGTTGAAATAGGGCTGGGGCACCTCGGGGTCCTTGCGCGGGCCATTGTGGATCAGGGCGGGAAAGGCGTCCCAGCCGGCGGCGCGCAGCAGGGCCACGAGCAGCGCGGCCTTGTCGCGGCACACCCCGTGGCGGGCGGCGAGGGTGGCGGCGGCATCGTGCGGCTCGTACCCCGGGGCCGCGGTTTCCAGGGTGAGGCCGAGGTAGCGGATATCGCGGGCCACGAAGCGGAACAAGGCGTCCTGCTGCGCGTGCGCGTCCGCCAGCCCGTTGGTCAGCGCCGCGACCCGCGCCTGCATCTCCGGCGTCACGACGAGGTGCGGGGCGGAAAGGTTCCAGTACCAGCGGGACACGCCGGCCCAGTCCGGCGCGGTGCTGACCAGCAGGCGCTGCGCCACGGTGTACGCCGCGGGCATGTTGGGCTCGGGGAACATCCGCGGCACGTTGCGCGCCTCCCAGCGGTGGACAGTTTCCGCCCCGGCCTGGCTGACCGTGGCGGTCACCGTGCCGGGCACGGGATCCTTCAACGCCACGGCGCGCAGCGGGCAACTGGTGGGGGCGACGATTTCCACCACCTCGACGACAATCGGCGTTTCGCCCTCGAGGGTGATCCAGTCGTACCAGGTGTTTTCCATGCGCGGCTTCACGATCCGGTCGTACAGCTGGTAGTGCAGCACGTCACCGACCTGCAGGTCGGCAATGCCCACCTGGATGACCTTGTCGTTGGGGTTGTAGATATTCATGTCCATGCTGCCGGTGTCGGTCACCAGCCGGCTGGCAGCCGCCACGTCCACCGCGCGCGCGGCGCCGTCAGGGCGGATAATCTCCACCTGCTCCACCACGCAGTCTTCCGGCCCGCGCTGGTAGGGAATGGTGAAATAGGTTGAAAGCGTGGACTGGGCGCGGCGGGCTTTTTCGGTCAGGATCTTGACGTAGCACTCTTCGCGGTGGTCATAGGTGCCGTCCGGTTGGTAAGCCATGCGCTGCCAGCCGGAGACCAGCACGGCGTCGGCGTCGGGAAACTGGTCCGCCGTCACGGCGCGGGCCGCGGCCAGGGCCGGCGCGCGCGCAATGAGGTTGGTGATGCCGGGGGCCTCCGCCCGGGCCGGGAGGGACCCGGCGACCAGCAAGGCAACGATGGCGCCACGGCGCGCCCAACCCATGCGGCGGTGTTGAATCATGGCAGGCTCCTTCAAGGCTGGTTCGCCGCCGGGCGGCTCAGTCCGCGGCCGGCGGCGGGTTAAGCGGGGCCGCCGCGGCGGGCACCGGCAGGCGCACCCGGAACGTGGTGCCCTGGCCCGGCGCGCTTTCCACGAGGATCTCCCCGCCGTGGTTGCGGATGATGCCATAGCTCACGGACAAGCCCAGCCCCATGCCGCCGATGGCCGCCGACTTCTTCTTGGTGGTGAAAAACGGCACGAACAGGCGCGCCAGCACCTCTTGGTCCATGCCGCACCCGGTGTCGGTGATCGCCGCCTCCACCATGCGCCGGCCGCGATCCTCGACCACCCGGGTGCAAATGGTGATCTTGCCGTTCTTGCCGATCGCCTGCAGCGCGTTCATGAGGATGTTCATGAACACCTGGCGCAGCTGGTTTTCATCGGCCTCGACCGGCGGCAGCGACTCGGCCCAGAGCGGCTGGACCACGGTCTGGTACTTGTTGATCTCGGTCTGGAGAAACTCGACCGTGTCCTTGAGCAGCGGGTTCAGGCTCACGTGCTTCTTGGACGGCGGCGACGGTTTGGCGAACTGCAACAGCCGGCTCATGATCCGGTTGCCGTGGTCCACGCCCTCGATGATCTGGCGGATGCTTTCCTTGAGCAGCGCCGGGTCGGCGGAATCCGCGATGAGCATGTCCAGCAGTTGCGCGTGGCCGGAGATGACCGTGAGCGGGTTGCGCACGTCGTGGACAATCCCGGCCACCAACTGCCCGAGGGCGGCCATTTTTTCGGACTGCACCAGCTGTTCCTGGGCGCTCTGGAGCTTGGCCATGGCCTCCTGCAAGGCGTTGCGCTCGTCCATCAACTGCCCGTACAGGCGGGCGTTCTGCAGCGCGGCGCCGGCCTCGATGCCGATCAGCGCCATGAGCCGCAGGTCCTCCTCGGTGAACTGCTGCAAGGGGTTCATCGAGTCCACGTAAATCACCGCCGTCACCTGCTGCGCGACCTCCACGGGCACGACAATCGTGGCGCCCGCCCGCTGCAGCCGGATGCTGGCCTGGGCCTGGAACCGCTGGTCGGACAGGGGGTTCTGGATCAAGGCGGCCTGGCGCTGGCGCAGGGCGTACCGGACCAGGGTGCTGCTGTAGCGCGGCTCCTCCCCGGCCTCGGCGGCCGGGCCGCTCCGGGCCGCCACCGTCTCCAGGTCGCTGTCCGCCGGGTCCACGCGGATGACCAGCACGCGGTCCGCTTCCGGGAAAAACTGCTGGATAACCGTGACAATGTGCTGGTACAGCCGGTCCTGGTCGAGCGTGGACGTAAAGAGCTGGTTGCAACGATAAATATTTTCCAGGCTCAGGCGCTTGGGCGCCTGGGCCGGGGCGGCGGCGTCCGGATGCGCCAAGGTGGCGCGCACGGTCTCCAGCGGGATCATCCGGGACTCGAAATCGCCCATCAGGTCGATGCAGGGGAACGTATCCGCCTGCCGGGTAAAGCAAAACGTGGACTTGCCGATGGTGAACACGTCGCCCTCGGTGAGGAACGCCCGGTCCACGGTGTGGCCGTTCAGGCGCGTGCCGTTGCTGCTGCCCAGGTCCACGATTTCGTACTGCGCGCCGGCAGCGTTGACCTGGACATGCTGGCGGGAAATGGCTTCGTCCCGGATCGGCAGGCCCTGGTCCGCCGGGGCGCGCCCGATGACCAGCGGGTGATCGCTCAGGGTAATCACGCGGCCTTTTTCAGGTCCTTCTATGATGGTTAATTGTGCCATATCGCAACCGCCATGGTCCCGTATATAACGATCCCCCATGGGTGTCAAGGTTGACAGGACGGCGAACCCGCCACCGCGGCTTTCCGCTTGCGCGAATCCCGAGGGTGCGGTTACATGCATGCCAAGGAGATCGCGGCATGAAGCGGACAAGACCGGGCCAGGGTCGGGGACAAATTCACGTGTACACCGGGGACGGCAAAGGCAAGACCACGGCCGCCATGGGCCTGGCGTTGCGCGCCGCCGGCGCCGGGCTCCGGGTGTACATTGGCCAGTTCGCCAAGGGCCGGCCCACCGGCGAACAGGCCGCGCTGGCCGTGTGCGCCCCGCAAGTCGTGTTCCACCAGTACGGCCGGCCCGCGCGCATCGACACCCCGCCCGCCGCCGCCGATGTGGCCGCGGCCGCCAACGGCCTGGCCGAAGCCCGCGCCGCCATGCTATCCGGCGATTTCGACGTGGTCATCCTGGACGAGGCGCTCGTGGCAGCAACCCTGGGGTTGCTGCCGCTGGAATCCATCCTGGAGTTCATGGCGGCTAAACCCGCGGCCACGGAACTGGTGCTCACCGGCCGTGACGCCGACCCGCGGATCGTGGAAAAAGCCGACCTGGTCACCGACATGCGCAAGGTGAAACACTATTATGATACCGGCGTTCAGGCGCGGCCGGGCATCGAGTTTTAGCTTGTCCCAACCTGCCCCATGGCCTGACTCGGCAGCCCGGCGGCGCACCACCCGTGTTTTTTCTCTAAGACCAGGCAGACCAGGAACGTAGTGGATGATGAAACCTGGAGATTTTGAAGTAACCATGGAACAAGGCGCCAATGCCGATCCTGCCAGTGCAGGTGAGCTGGATGCGATGATGGAGCAGATCATAGGACAACACGAGGCGGCCCTGCTGCGGTATGCGGGCCGCATGCTGCGCGAGCCCAGCGCCGCGCAGGACGTGGTCCAGGAAGCTTTCATCCGCCTGTTCAAGGCCTGGTCGCCGGGCCTGGCCGCCGCCGATTACATCCGCCGCTGGCTGTACCGCGTCACCCACAACCTGGCCGTGGATTACATCCGCCGCGAATCCCGCCTGCGCGTGCTGCACCAGCAACACGCCACCGAGGTCCAGGACGCCCGCGGCGCCGGCCCCAACGCCGACCTGGCGCGGGAAGAGGCCATGGAAACCGCCTTGTACCACCTGCGCCGGCTGAAACCCGAAGAACGCCAGGTCGTCATCCTGCGGCTGCAGGAAGGCCTGTCGTACCGCGAGATCAGCGCCATCATCGGCAAAACCGAAACCAACGTGGGGTTCATCCTGCACCAGGCCGTTAAAAAGATAGCCGCCGGCCGGACGCGACCGGGCGCGCCGGGCAAGGAGGCCGCCCCATGAGCTGCCGCCCCATCCGCAACCAACTGACCGCGTTCCTGCTCAACGACCTGGATCCTGCCCAGGCGGCCCACGTCCGCGCTCACCTGGCATCGTGCCCGGCATGCCAGGCTGAAGCCGACACGCTGAAGCAAACCCTGGACGTGCTGACCGCGGCGCTGGCCGCGCCCGGCCAGGAACCGGCGCAACTGGATCCCTGGCGGCACCGCGTGATTCGCGCGGCCGCCCACGCCCCCCGCCCCCGACGCGCTCCCCGGCGGATCCCGGCCATCATCCTGGAAGCTGCCGCCGGGCTGGCCATCGTCTGCACCCTATGGGCGTTGATGTTACCAAAAATGAGTGGCAAAACAGTGCGGATGCGCGAGTCCGAGGTGGAGGTCACGATCCTGGCGAGCGAGGAAACCAAGCTGGACGAGTTCCAGCATGAACTCGAAAAGCTGGAAGACATTTCCACGATCGATCAGTTGGCCAGCCTGCCGGCATCGTCCGTAGCCGATTCCAAGGAAATTCAGAACTGGGCCTTCATCGACACGGATGTGACCGGCGACGTGCTATCCGACGATGCCGTTGGCTACGTTAAAACGCCCCCCTCGCCCACAATCCGGTTCTATACCTTCTCTACCGGACGCCGGCGCACATACGAGCGTGACGAGACGTATGTGGCCGGCAAACCCGCGGACCGCAGTGCAATCCTTGATCAAGGGGTCATGCTAGCCAATGAACTGGCGGTTGCTGATGCGCGCTTGTCCAGCATGGACGATGTGACTGTGAACTGCGAAGCGCCGCCAACCTTGGCCGGTGAAAGCGGGCTTGCCGGAGCATTGGCGGGAACCCAATCCGGCACGGAATACGCCACCCTCGACATTCGCAACGATTCCAGCCCCGTGGTCATGCACGGCCTGCTATCGAGCCGTTCGGCTGAAGGGCGGGCGGCCATGCTCGGGAAATACGGCGGAGGCTATGGCGGCGCCGCTGAGGCCGCGGTAATCAGCAACTTGCAGTGGCTGCAGATGCAGCAGAACAAAGATGGGTCATGGAACCATGCCAACCCGGCCGCGACCAGCCTGGGCCTGCTGGCGTTCCTGGCGCACGGCGAGACGCCAGCGTCGCCCGGCTACGGTGAAACTGTGGAGAAGGCCCTGCGGTACCTCACCCAGCAGCAGGCCGATTCGGGCCAGTTTTCCGTTGACCCGCAGCAGCAGGCCCAGGCCGTGTACGCGTTGGCCGAGGCGTTTGCCATGACCCGCATTCCCGTGCTGCGCGAGGCCGTGGCCAAGGGCGTCACGGCCCTTGAAAAGCAGGCTTCCGATGGCCTGGACCTTCCCACGGCCCGCTGGGCCAGCATGGCATTGTACGCGGCCGCAGACGCCGGCGTGACAGCTGAAGGCGCCGACCGGTTGAGCGCCGCCGCGTCTCGCCAACTCGAGGCGAGCCCGGATCCCGTGGATGTGCTCGGTCTGACTTACCTGGGGCAACGGGAATCCGAAGCCGGGCAAGCCAAACTCGCCCAGTTGCCGCAAGTCACCTATGCCGGGCGCCAGTCCGAGGGGCTGGACGTGCTGTTCATGCTGACCCAGGCCAAGTTCCAGGCCGGCGGCGCAGAATGGGCGGAATGGAATCGCGCCATGGCCCCAGACTTGGTAAAGCGCCAGGAACCGGGTGGTTCGATGCGCGACCCGGCCAGGCCGGACCAGGCGCCCAGTGTGCAATCCACGGCCCTGGCTGCGCTCATGAAGTCGGTTTACTACCGCTTTCTTCCAAGTTTCCGCCCGATCCAAGATCCCGCCAGCACCAACGATGAAGTCGGCGTGGAAATCATTCGTGTCGCCGTGCCCACGCCGGCGCCCACCCCTACCCCCGTGCCGACCGCCCAACCGCGGGCCGCCAGCTTCAATCCCTGGGTGGAGACGGCAAAGACCCCCTTGTCCACGTTCGGCATCGACGTGGACACCGCCTCCTACACCATCGCGCGCCGCTACATCAACGCAGGATTCCGGCCGCCGCCGGAACTGGTCCGCACCGAGGAGTTCGTCAACTATTTTGATTACCAGTACCTGGCGCCGCAACGGCAGACATTTGCAATTTATCCCGAAGTGGCCCCGGCCTTGTTCGGGCCCGGCTACCTCCTGAAAATCGGCGTCAAGGGCCGCGAAATCGGCCGCGACCAGCGACCGGTGATTTTGACCCTGGCGATCGACACGTCCGGGTCCATGAACACGCCGGACCGGCTCGACCTCATCAAGCAGTCGCTCGCGCTGCTGGTCGCTGCACTCGGCCCGGCCGACCAGGTGGCCATCGTGCAGTATGGCGCGCAGGCCAGCCTGGTGCTGGCCCACACCGCGCTGGGCACCAACCGCGCACCGGTGCTGGCCGCCATCGACGCGCTGCAGGCCGGCACGTCCACCCACTTGGAAAAAGGCGTGCGCCTGGCCTACGAGGTGGCTGCCCGCGGGTTCACGGCCGGCGCGGAGAACCGGGTGATCCTGATGTCCGACGGCGTGGCCAACCTGGGCAGCGGGAAGGCCGAGGACATCCTCGCGCTCGTGGCCCAGTACCGCGACCAGGGCATCTTCTGCTCAATCTTCGGGTTCGGCGCCGGATCCTATGACGACACCATGCTCGAAACCCTGGCCAACAAGGGCGACGGCGTGTACCGCTACCTTGACTCGCTGGACGAGGCCCGCCGCGAGCTGGTGGACGGGCTGGCCGCCACGCTGCACTTCATCGCCCGCGACGTGAAGATCCAGGTGGAGTTCAACCCGCAGCGCGTGGCGCACTACCGCCAGCTGGGTTACGAAAACCGCCGCCTGCGGCCGGAAGATTTCCGCGACGATGCCGTGGACGCCGGCGAGGTGGGGTCTGGCCAATCCGTCACCGCGCTCTATGAGCTGGACCTGGCCGCGGCCGGCCCGGACCCGCTGGCCACGGTGCGCGTGCGCTACCACGACCTCGCCAGCGGCCGCATCGAAGAGATTGCGATGCCCGTGACCAGCGCGCACGTGATGAAAACCAGCGCGCGCATGCCGCCGCGGTTCAAGCTGGCCGCGGCCGCCGCCGCGTTCGCCGAACTGCTGCGTGGCAGCCCGTTTGCCGAGGGGTACGATTTCGCCGCCGTGGCGCAGGTGCTGCGGCCCGTGGCCCAGGAACTGAATCTGGACCCCGGGCCGGCGGAACTGGCGCGGCTTGTCCAGGCCGCGGCCGGGCTGCCTTGCGCGTCTGAATAGCATTCACAACAGGAGATTCCCATGAACACCACATGGTGGTTAGGATTGATCTGCACATGTCTCGCCCTGCCCGCGCTCGGTGGCGCCGCGCCCGGCGCTCCGGATTGGGAAGTCACCGACCTCGAGATGACCGGAGCGATCGAGGCGGAAAACGTGGCTTTTCAAATGGCGCTGGAGGTTGTGGTGCACCGCCGCCCGGCCACGCTGACGCTCGTTGACGGCGACGCGGCCTGCCTCGACGCCACGCTGCCGGCCGGCGCGCGGCTGGCCCGCAACGGCCGCCAGCTGCAGGTGACCCTGCGGAATCGCGGCGCCCAGAAAATCACCCTCAAGTTCGCCAGCCTGCCGGCCCGCGACGGCGACTGGCGCGAAACGCGCTTCAGCATCCCGGGCGCCGCGGTGCGCCGGCTGCGGATGCTGGGTGACCGCGCCGATCTGGACATGCAGCTTCCCGGAGCCCTGGACGTGGAGCGCGGGGCCACGCCGGCCGGGCGGCCGGAGGTGGTGGCGTACCTCGGCGTGGATCGCCCGTTCGTGGCGCGCTGGAAACCGGCCGTGCGCAAGCTGGATGCCGACCTGGTGGTCGCGTGCGATGCCAACACGATCGCCACCGCGCGCGGCGGCGCGCTCACACTGGACACCCTGCTCGATTACCAGGTGGTCCAGGGGTCGCTGGACCAGGTCAGCCTGCTCGTTCCGACCAACGTGAGCATCACCCAGGTGACCGGCGCCGACCTCCGCGACTGGCACCTCGCGCCACAGGCGGAAGGACCCGACCGGCTCGTGGTGCGGCTGAGCGTGCCCCGCACCCAGCACTACCAGCTCCAGGTACTGGCCGACATGGTGCTGCCCAGGTTCCCCTGCCGCTTCGACCTGCCGGTGCTCCGCCCGTTGGACGTGATCCGCGCCAGCGGGTTTCTCAAGTGCGGCACGGACAGCGCCATCAAGCTGGTCGCGGCCCGGGCGGTCGGCTTGACGCAGGTGGACCAGGCGGCGTTCCCCACGGTGACGCCGGCCGGCCAACCCGCGGCCCGGCCGACGCCGGCGCGCAGCGCCCTGGCCTACCAGTATGCCGGCCTGCCCTACACCCTCGAGCTGCAGGCTGATGACATGGTCACCACCTATCACGCCGAAGACCAGATGGTCCTGGCGATCAAGGACGGCGACCTGGCCCTGGACGCCACCGTGGAGCTGGACGTGCGCGAGGCGCCGGCCCGCGAGATCGTGGTGGAAACCGACCCGGGCTGGACCGTCGCCCAAGTCACCGGCCGCGACCTGGCGGATTACGATGTGCGCGACGAGGGCGGCCGCCGGATCATGGCCGTCTATTTCCGCGACGCCGTGATGGGCCGCACCCTCCTGAAATTCCGCCTCGAGCAAAGCCTGGCGCCCGGGGCGCCGGGATTCAGCGCCCCGGCGTGGCGGGTGCGCGGCGCCCGCTCCGAGCGCGGCTACCTTGCCTTGCGCGCCGAGCCGGGGGTGCAGGTCAAGGCGCACGCCACGGCCGGCCTGCGCGAGGTTCCCGCCGGATCGTTGCCGCTGCAGGTGCCCGACCTGCAGCAGGCGTTCCGGTTCAAGACCCCGGACTGGACGCTGGACGCCGGGCTGGCCGTCACCCCGCCGACCATTTACTGCGAAGCGCTGCAGTTGGTCACCCTGGGCGACGGCGCATTGTACGGGAGCTGCGCCCTCACCTACCACGTGGGCGGCGCGCCGGTGCAGGCGCTGCGGCTGAACATCCCGGCCGAGTGCCAGAACGTCGCGTTTGCCGGCCGCGACGTGCGCGGGCCCACCCGCCAAGGCACGGTGTGGACCGTGGCGCTGCAGGAGAAAATCAGCGGCGATTACACCCTCCTGGTAACCTACGACCGCCCCTTTGACGAACAGCAAGGCGATTTGCTGGCCGGCGGCATCGAACCCCTGGGTACGGAATACTCGGCCGGCTACATGGTCGTGGCCGGCGCGGCCAGCTTTCATGTTGCCCGGGAAATCTCCGCTGACCCGGGCCTGATTCCGATCACCGCCGCCGAGCTGCCCGAGGCCTACGCCCTGCTGGTCAATGCCCCGGTCATCCGCGCCTACCAGTACGTGCGGGCGCCGCATGCCGCCCGGCTGCAGGTCCGGCGCTATCCGCTCCAGCCCTTGCTGACGCAGGTCGCCGACTACACCACCCTCAGCACCCGGCTCAGCGCGGAAGGCGAGACCGTGACCGAAGCCGCCTACTTTGTAAAAAACTCGTCGGCCCAGTACCTGGCCATCACCTTGCCGGACAACGCGCGGCTCTGGTCGTCCACGGTGGATGGGCAGCCGGCGCAAGCCTTGCACGCGGCGGAATCCCGCCAACTGCTCGTGCCGCTGCCGCGCCACCGCGACCCCAACCAGGTGGCGCAGGTGGGCCTGACCTACGGCGAAACCCATCCCCGGCCGGGATGGATCCAAACCGTCACGCTGCGCGCGCCGCTGGCTGCGGCCCAATCCGTGTTCGCCAAGTGGCAGGTCCGCTTGCCGCCAGGCCATACCGTGGGCCGCGCGCGCGGCAACATGATGGCTGACCAGCCGCCGCCGGCCGCCGGGCTGACCGGGCTGGTGACCGGCATTGGCGGGTACTACAAGGCGGCGCTGCGGGTCGCGCCCCGCATGCTGCCGCTGCTGGTCCTGGCCGCGCTGGGCGCCGGCCTGGCCGCCTACTGCCAGGCCGGCCGCGTGCGGCGGTGGCCGCGCCTGTTCCTGTTCGGCCTGCTGGCGATTCTGGCCGCAGGGTGGGTCATGGCCCCATGGCCGTGGCTACTCCGGGCCCGGGCCCCGCGGCCGCCATGCCCGAGCGCGGAGGCGGGCGTGGCGTTCACCAAGGTCGTCAGCCTGGCGGACACCGCGCCCGAGCTCATCCTCCGCGTGGTGCCGGACTGGGTCGGGGCCGGCGGCGCGCCGTGGCGCTGCGCCGCAGGCTTGGCGCTGGCGCTCGCGGGCGCGGCCTGGCGGCCGGCGCGGCGCAAAGCACCGGGGCTGGCCTGGGCCGCGGTGCTGGTCCTGGCCACCTGGGCCCTGGCGCAACTCGCGGCCACCCGGATCATCCTCGGGATCGGGTTGGCCGTGGCCGCGCCGCTGGGGCTTGCGGTCCTGCTTTTCCAAGCTGGCCGCCACGCCGGCCGGCGCCGCGCGCTGCGGGTCGCCGCGCGCACGGAACCACCGCCATGGACCGCCCGGCCGGCCGCCGCGGGTACCCCCGGATTCACCCGGCCCGGCCTGTGCGTGGCCCTGGCGCTGACTTCGTGGGGCCTGGCCCTGGCGTACGCCCCCCTGGCTGCGCCGGTCGCAGAGGACGTTCCCGCACCCGCCCCCACCACCAACCGCGCCGCGGAGATCGTCATGGACAACGTGGAGATCATCATCGCCGGGCCCGTGGTCTCCCAGGACGAGGACCCCATCGCGCGGGTGACCCAACGACAAAGTTTCACGAGTGAGAAACCGTGCCGGCTCGCCGTGCTGCCGGCCGGCTGCATCCTGACCGGCTTTCAGCTCAACTCGCGGGACCTGGCGCTGAGCAGCCATCCGGACGGCTATGACCTCGATGTGGCCGAGGCGGGCACCTACGACATCCGGCTGGTCTACCTGGTGCCGGTGACCGTGCGCGATCATGTATCCCACCTGCCGCTTTACCTGCCGCCCAACCTGCGCAACCAGGCGCGGTTGTCCCTGCCGGCGCCGGGCCTGGCGGTCAGCAGTCCAACCGCGGTCATGTTGACCACCACGTCCACGGTGGCCGGGACCGAGAGCCGCCTCGTGTTCGGCCCGGCGGAGCAGGCCGCGATCCAATGGCAGCCCCAGGCGCGCCCTGCAAGCGATGATCCCGCGGTATACTTCTGCGAGGTCAACACCCTGGCGGACTTCGCCGCCGGCGCGGTTGCCCTGACCCACCAGGTGCACTACCAGATTGCGCAGGGCGAGTTGCAGCATTTCACCCTCGATATTCCGGAGAACATGAGCGTGACCGCGGTGCGCGGGGAGGCGCTGAGCACATGGCGCTTCGATCCGCTGGCGCACCGCCTGGAGGCTTGGCGCGAGCGGCCGGCCCAGGGCGATTACCTGCTGGCCGTGGTGGCCCAGGTATCCCGCGACGGCCTGCCCTATTCCGTGAACCTCGGGATGCCCCTGGTCGTGGGCGCCGCCCGCCAGATCGGCGCAATGGCCGCGGCCGCGCCAGACGACGTGCAGCTTCAAATCGAATCCTACACCGGCATGAGCCCCATGAACTCCGGGGATTTTTCCGCCCGGGCCGCAACCGCCGATGCGGCCAGCCCGCCGCCGGCCATCCGGCGCTGTTTCCGCTACAACAGCCTGCCGGCGGTCATGGCCGTGCGCGCGGAGCGCGTGCTGCCGGAACTGCGCGTGACCGAGGACGACCGGCTGGACGTGTCGGATGAGCGGGTGGTGCTGGCCGCGCGGCTCGTCGTCAATGTGGCCAAGGCGGGGATCTTCGCGCTGCGCCTGCAGTTGCCAGAGGGCTATGAGATCGATTCGCTCGGTGGGCCGGCCGTGAGCCACTGGGACGAGATCCGCGAAACCGGGCGCGTGGCGATCGTGAACTTCACGCGGCAAATCATGGGCGATCAGCCCATCAACCTCGTGCTGACCCGCACGGGACGCGCGCCCGACGCCGTCCTGGAAGCCCCGCGGGTGAGCGTGGCCACGGCGGTCAAGGTGACCGGCACGCTCGTGGTCTCGGCCGAGCACGGCCTGCGCCTGGTGACCGTGGGCCGCGACGGTGTCAGCGAGATCAACCCCCGGGAACTGGGCCTGGACCCGGCCGGCACCCTGGCCTACCGCCTGCTGCGGCCGGACTGGCGCGTCGCGATGCAGCCCGACGTGGTGGCGCCCACGGTCAAGGTCGCGATGCTCCAGCGGGTCGCGCTGAGCGAAGGCCTGCTGCAGGGGCAATGCTTCATCCGCTACCAGGTGGACGGCGCGGGCGTGAAATCGCTGCTGCTGCAGGCCCCGCGGCCCGGCGTGGCGCTGGCGGTGGCCGGCCGCGACATCGCCCAGGTCAAGGAGACGGACCGGGACAAAGGGCTGTGGACCGTGGAGCTGCGCAACAAGGTCGCCGGCCCGTACCGGCTGGAAGTCAGTTACCAGGTTCCGTTTGATCCGGACCAGCGCCGGGTGGCCATTGAACCCCTGCGCGCGCCGGGCACGGACGACCAGGGCGGGTACCTGGCCGTGATCGCCGGCAGCCGCGTGCAGGTGCGCGCCACCCGGGTGGACGAGGCCCTGCGCGCGGCCGACGCCCGCGCCATTCCCGCGGAGTTCGGGGCCGGCGACTTGGCGGATGCCATCCTCTGTTACCGCGTGGCCCGGCCCGCGTACCAGCTCGAAGCCGAGATCCTGCGCCACGAGTCCGCGGCCGCGCTGCCGGCCACCATCCGCAGCGCCCGGCTGACCACCGTGGTGGCCGGGGACGGCCAGGCGGTGACCCGCGCGGTCCTGGACCTGCAGGTGCGCGATCTGCGGCGCGTGCCGGTGCGGCTGCCGCCGGCAGCCCACCTGTGGTGCGCCCGGGTCAATGGCCGGCCGGTGCAGCCCATGCGGCAGGGCCCGGACTGCCTGCTCCCGCTGGAGACCGCCACGCCCGGCGCAGCGATCGCGATTGAGCTGATCTATGGCGACCGCGCCCAACGCCACGGGGACCGGCACGAATTCTCCGGCCCGCAGTTTGACCTGCCCCTGGCCGACGTGGCCTGGACCTTTTACCTGCCCCCGCGGTTCCGCTATCACGACTTCGGCGGAACCTTGGAGGTCCAGCCAGAGCTGCGCCAGCTGCCGGATGGCGCGGTGTACGATACCCGCCGCTACACGGAGGAACTCGGCGACCGGGACCGCAGCCAGGTGCAGCTCGCGGAACAAGCCCTCGAACAAGGCCACCGCCTGGCCCGCGCCGGCCAGCCGCGCGCGGCGCGCGCGGCTTTTGAGGATGCCCTGTTCAACTCGCAGGGCCGCCAGGATCTCAACGAGGACGCGCGCATCCAGTACCGCAACCTGGCGCGGCAGCAGGTGGTGGCCGGGCTGCTGGATCGGCGGGCCAACCTCAAGCTGGCCCGCAACGGCGCCGACCGCGCGCCAACCCCGCCGCGCGCCGCCGACCTGGCCGGCGAAGATCCCGTTGCGCTGGACATCCTGGCAGACACGCTGATTGACCAGCAGGCCGCCGCCGCGGCCAGCGTGCCGGCCATCCAGGTGGCGCTGCCGCTGCAAGGCCGGAGGATCGATTTCCACCGCGCGCTGCAAATCCAGCCCCAGGCTCCCATGACCGTAACGTTCAAGGCCACGGCCGGCGGCGGTTGGTGGATGGAAACCCTCGCGCTGCTGGCGCTGGCCGGCGGCGGCCTGGCTGCCACGCGGCGACTGGCCGGGATCTAGGGTCGGCCGGGTCCGGCGGCCGGGCCGCCGGGGCGCCGCGGGCGGGCGGCGGGCGACGGCGCCATGCGCATGCGCACGGGTTGGGCCGGATGGCGCACCTCGCGCGTGCCCAGCGACTCCGCGCAAAACGTGCAGCGGTACTCATGCAGCTCGGAGTGCGGCAGCACCAGCAGCAGGCGCTCCCGCACCGGCCGGGCCACCCGGCATCGCGGGCAGTAGAGTTCCGTGGCAGTCAGGTTTTCAAATTGTTTCATGGCATGCCTCTTCTCCGCTTATAACTTGATCCCCGCAGCCAGCTCCGCCAGGGCGTCCAGGTCCAGCAGGCGGATGCGGCGGCCATGGACCGCGATGATTTTGCGGCGCTGCATGCGCGCGAGCGTGCGGCTGAGGGTCGCGGCAATCGTGCCCAGCCGCGCCGCGAGAACCGCCTTGGACGTTTCCAGCGTCACCTCCGGCGCCGGGCGGCGCACCCGCAGGTCCATCAGGTGCTTGGCCAGGCGCGCGGACACCTCTTTCAGGGCCAGGTCATCCACCAGGTTCACAAACATGCGCAACCGCTGCGACAACACCGCGAGCATGGCCACCAGCACCCGCGGGTGGCGCTCGCCAATGTGCAGGAAGTCCGCGCGCGCCAGGAACAGGGTGGTGGTGGCCATCTCGGCCACGGCGCCGGCCGGGTACCGGCCGCCGAAGAAAACCGGCACCTCGCCGCACAAATCGCCCGGCCCGAACAGGTGCAGCACCTGTTCGCGGCCGTCCAGGTTGACCAGGAACACCTTGACGCGACCGGCGTGGATGATATGGAAGCCGGCGGCCGGCTCATCCTGCTGGAACAGCATGGCGCCAGGGTCAAACCGGCGCACGGTAGCCGCGGCCGCGAACCGCCGGCGGTCAGCCGGCACCACCGCGTCGAACAGCCGGCACGCGGCCAGGATGCGTTCTTTTTCCGGCAGGCGGTCGAGCGGCGCAGGCATCAGTGGAATCCGATCGCCGGCTGCGGGTGGTCGTGGCCGCCGGCCGGGTCCGGGGCGCAGACTTTCAGCTTATGGGTCACCCAGCGCAGGGTGGCGCCGGGGATGATCGCGCCCACCAGCACGATGAAGAAGATCAGGTTGAACAGCTTCTGGAGCAGCGGGAAAAGCTGCGGCTGGTCGTCCACCCGCAGGATCGGGATCGTGGCGAGGATGATGGGCACGGCGCCGCGCAACCCGGCCCACGACACGTAGGCGATCTCGCGGCCCGTAAAGCGAAACGGGAGGAGGCACAGCGTCACCACCACCGGCCGCGCGACCACCGCCAGGAACAAGGCCAGCGCGATCCCCTGCCAGGCCACCGCCGGAAGTTGCTTGGGAAACACGAGCAGCCCAAGGATCAGGAACATCATAATCTGCCCCAGCCACGAGATGGCGTCGTGGAACTCCTTGACGTACGTCTTCTGCGGGATGTTCGAGTTGCCGATGATGATCCCGGCGAGGTACACGGAGAGGAACCCGCTGCCGTCCAGCCAGGCCGGCACGCCAAAGGCCACCATGGCCATGCTCAGGGCGGCCACCGGAAACATGGCCGGCGTGTTGTGGAAAAAAGTCCTGGAATGCACCAGCAGGGCGCGGCCCATCCAGCCCAACGCCAGGCCGCCGCCCAACCCGATGGCCAGCTGCTGGATGATCGCGGTGAGGATATGCCAGCCCAAGGCGGATTCGCCCAGCACATGGGCGGTCATGGACAACGTCAGGATGATCGCCACCGGGTCGTTCAGCCCGCTTTCCAGCTCGACCACCGGGCCCAGCCGGCCGCGCAGGTTGAGCCCGGGCATGACCACGTAGACCGCGGCCGCGTCCGTGGACGAAACAATGGCGCCGATCAGCAGGGACTCGGACCACGGCAAGCCCAGGATGAAGCGCGTGCCCACGGCCATGACCAGGGCCACCCCGACCACCCCGAGCGTCGCCAGAACGCTGGCCGGTGCGATGGCCGCGTGGATGGATTTTTTCGAGGTGTTGAGGCCGCCGGAGAACAGGATAACCGCCAGGGCCATGGTGCCCAGCACGTAGGCCAGGTCGTAACGGTCAAACCAGATGTGGCCCAGGCCGTCCGACCCGGCCAGCATGCCGATCCCCAGGAACACGAACGAGATCGGCACGCCCCAGCGCACGCTGACCCGGTAGAACACGCAGCTGAGCACCAAAAGGACCCCGCTCACCGCCAGGACCACCGCGGTCAGGTACGGAGCGTTTTCCAGCATGAAGGGCTGGTAGCCGTTCATGGAGCCGCCCCCGGGGCGGGCGCGGCGCGGCCGCCGGCGGCCTGGAACTGCAGCTCGTAGAGGTACTGGTAATGTCCGCCGCGCGCCAGCAACTCCTGGTGGGTGCCTTCTTCCACGATGGCGCCCTGGTGCAGGACCACGATGCGGTCGGCGTGCATCACGGTGGACAGGCGATGGGCGATGGCGAACACCGTGCGGTGGGCCATGAGTTCGTCCAGCGCGGCCTGCACCTGGCGCTCGGACTCGGTGTCCAGGGCGCTGGTGGCCTCGTCGAGAATCAGCAGCGGCGGGTTGCCCAGGATGGCGCGGGCAATGGCCAGGCGCTGGCACTGGCCGCCGGAGAGGCGCGCGCCGCGCTCGCCCACCACCGTGTCATAGCCCGCGGGCAGCTCGGTGATGAAGCCGTGGGCATGGGCGCGCTGCGCGGCCCCGATGATGCGGTCGCGCGCGATGTCCGCGTGGCCGTAGGCAATGTTGTTGGCGATCGTGTCGTTGAACAGGATCGTCTCCTGGGTCACGATGCCGATCTGGCGGCGCAGCGAGGCCAGGGTGAACTCGCGGACGTCGCGGCCATTGACGAGGATGCGGCCGGACGTGGGATCGAAAAAGCGCGGGATGAGGCCCAGGAGCGTGGTCTTGCCGGAGCCGGAGCTGCCCACCACCGCGAGGCATTCCCCCTGGCGCACGCGCAGGTTGATGTCCCGCAGCACCGGCGCGTCCGCGTACGCGAAGCTCACGCCCGCGAACTCCACGCTGGCCGGCGGCTCGGTGAACGGCACGGCGTCGGGCCGCTCGGGCACGGTGATGGGCGCGTCGATAATCTCGAATACCCGGTCGGCCGCGGCGCAGCTTTGCTGGATGTTGAGGTGGATCCGGCTCAGCTTCTTGGCCGGTTGGTACATCACCACCAGCGCGGCGCCGTAGGTGAAAAAGGCGTCGAAGGTCATGCCCGCCCACTTGGCATAGAACAGCGCCAGCGACAGGCCGATGAACGAGATGGTGACGATGATCGGCTCCACCGCGGCCTGGGCCTTGGCCACGCGCATCAGGCGGTTGAACACCGCGCGGTTGCGCTCGCGGAACCGGCCCTTCTCATACTCCTCCATGCCGAACGCCTTGACCACCCGCACGCCGCTGATGGTCTCCTGCAGGATCGTCACCAGGTCGGCCAGCTTCTCCTGGCCCTCGCGCGAGGCGCGCCGCACGCGCCGGCCAAAGATGGCCACGGGGATAATGCAGATCGGGAACAGCACCAGGCTGCCGGCGGAGAGCAGCGGGTCGAGGTAAAACAGGTAAGCCACGGCGAACAGCAGCACAAACGGCTCGCGCACCACGTCGCTGATCACCGCGGCGACCGCGCGCTGGACCATCATCGTGTCGTTGGTGATGCGCGAGATCAGCTCGCCGGTGCGGCTCTGGGTGAAGTACAGCAGGCTCAGGTCGTGGACGTGGGCGAACGCCGCGTCGCGCAGGTCAAGCACGATCCGGTTGCCGACCCATTCCACGAAGTAGCGGCTCAGGAAGTCGCCGATGCCGCGCAGCACGGCAAAGCCCGGCAGCAACGCGGCAATGGCCATCACGCTCCAGAACGGCAGGGCCTGCGGATCGAACATGAACCCGAGGCTTTTCTTCAGCGCGCCCAGCATCCCGAAGGTGGAGCTGCCGAACAGCAGGCCGCAGAGGATGCCCAGGACCAGCCGGCCGGTGTACGGCCGGGCGTAGCGCAACAGGCGGCCATACGTGCTCCACTCGCCCTGGCTGGTTGGACGCATGGCAGCGGCAGCCATTATTTGCCCAGCGATTGAAGGTGCCAGCCGACCTCGAGCGCGGCCGTGCACCCGGACCCGGCGGCGGTGACGGCCTGGCGGTAGGTGGCGTCCTGCACGTCGCCGGCGGCGAACACGCCGGCCACGTTCGTGCGGGTGTTCGTGGTCTTGATGTAACCCTTGTCCGTCAGCTCGAGTTGGCCGCGGAACGGGGCCGTGTTGGGCTCGTGGCCGATGCCGAGGAACATGCCGCTGACCTCCAGCACGCGGGTGGCGCCAGATGCCACATCGCGCAGCCGCAAGCCGGTAACCTTGTTCTGCGCCACGTCCAGCACCTCCTCCACCACGCTGTTCCACACCGGCGCAATCTTGGGGTGCTTGAGGGCGCGCGCGGCCATCACGGGCGACGCGCGGAACTGGTCGCGCCGGTGGACGATGTACACCCTGGACGCAAACCGGGTCAGGAACAGGGCCTCTTCCATGGCCGTGTCGCCGCCGCCGACCACGGCCACGGGCACGTTGCGGAAAAACGCGCCGTCGCACGTGGCACAGCCGGACACGCCGTGGCCGCGCAGCTTCTGCTCCGACTCCAGGCCCAGGTACTTGGCGCTGGCGCCGGTGGCCACGATCACGGTCAAGGCTTCAATCCACGTGCCGTCATCGGTCATGACCTTGAGCGGTGACCCCGTGAAATCCACCTGGTCCACCACGCCGGGTTTGACCTCGGCGCCGAAACGCACGGCCTGCTGCTTCATCTTGTCCATCAACTCGAAGCCACCGAGACCCTCGGGGAACCCGGGAAAATTCTCGATATCCGTCGTGGTGGTCAACTGGCCGCCGGGCTGCAGGCCCTCGATGACCAGCGGCTGCAGGTTGGCGCGCGCGGCGTAGATCGCGGCCGTCCATCCCGCCGGGCCGGAGCCCAAAATCACAACATTTTTCATCGTATGCCTTCCGTTATCCACGCCGGGTCAAGAAACCAGAAAGCGGGCCTTAAAACAAGGTTAAAACCCGACCGGGCCACGTTCCCGCCCTCACGGCAGCCCAAGGCAGGCCGGCCCGGGAACGCCCAGGGTTAGATGAGCAACAGAAGCCACGGCAGCGGACGGAACAGCCGGCGGCCCAGAGCCACGGGGCTGCAGGCGCTCGCGGCGGTCAGGTACTGGGCCCGCACCCAATAATAATAGGTCAGGCCGGCGATCGTCGTGGTGTCGCAGTATGAAGAAGCTCCGCCAGCCACTGCGGCCAACGGTTGGTCGGGTGGCATGTTCTCCACGGCACGATATACCAGGTAGGCCCCGGCGCCCTGAACGCCGGTCCAGATCAGCTCAACGCACACGCTGGAGTTGGTGCTCGCGGAAAGATCCGGGACGGCCAGCAGGTATTCAAAGGCGCCCTGGTCAGCGCTGGGACCGATAATCCGGGGATTGCCGGCATAGTCGGCGGCACCGGGCATCCAGGTCATGTTGGTGCCCGCGTTGATGCAGGGGGAGTTCGACGCCAGTCCGCAAGGCACCTCGACAGCGGGCAGGAACCGGGGATCATTGGTCGTATTGCCGCTACCCGGCGGCAGTGGCGACGTACAGCTGAACAGGATGGTGGTAGCGCTGCCGGTCACCCGCCAGTTGGCGCCGCTGGGCGCGGTATTCTGCCACGCAATGCAGTTGACCATCCGGGCATCATCGATCCCGCCGCCCGCCTGGCCTGCGGCCGAATTGTAGGCCAGGGTGCAGTTATACAGCCGCCCGGACACCGCGCCGCCCCCGGCCCATGCCGCGGTATTGGACAACAGGATGCTGCTATACAATGTGCCGGCATACGCTCCGCCACCATGGCTCGCCGTGTTGCCCAAGAGCAGGCAGTTGGTCAGCACACTGCCGTGCACGCCCCCGCCCCGTTCGGCGGCCCCGTTGGCCGCCAGGCGACAGCCGGAAAGGTGGCCGCCGGCCGCACCGCCGCCCTGGCGGGCCGTGTTGTTGCTCAAAATGCACTGATGGAGATGGGCCAGATACGCACCGCCGCCCTGGTCCGTCACCGTGTTCCAGCTGAGCAGGCTGTCCACGAGCGTTGACCCCGCCACGCCGCCGCCATCCCCCGCCGAGTTGCCGATGATCAGACAATGCTCCAGAGTACCGCCATCGGCCCCGCCGCCCTGAACGGCGGCCGAGTTGGCAACAACCTGGCAGTTGTTCGCCGTGCTGTCATAAAGGCCGCCGCCAAACGAGCACAGGCCGTTGCCGGCCACGGTGCAGTCGTAGAGGCTGCTGTCTGCCGCACCGCCCCCGAAACTGGCCGTGTTGCTGTTGATTACACACTGATAAAGGGTGGCCATGTAGGCTCCGCCGCCCTGGACGGCGGTATTATGGACAAGAGTACAGCGGTACAGGGTGCCACCGCTGGCGCCGCCGCCGCTGTCCCGCGTTGTGTTGCCCACCACGCGGCAGTCGTACAGCGTGCCCTGGTGCGTGCCACCCCCGCCCCATGAGCCCACATTGCCCGTGATGACGCAGTTCGACACCGAACTCCACGTCTCGCAAAAGACGCCCCCCGCCGTGGCCGCCAAGGGCACCGTCCACGAAGATTGGGTGTGGCCGTTGGTGACGGTAAACCCCACGAGCATGGCGCCATTGGTGAGATACACACCCCGGATCGCATCCGGGCCCAGCCGGCTGGCGTTGGTCGAGGCCGCCCCCACAATGAACGTCGCAGCCGGGCCGTTGACACTCCGCAAGCTCACCGAGCGAACCACCGCCACCCGGCTGGTCAATTCCTGCCCGCCAGCGGCGTGGCCGCCGGCATCGTAGCGGCCATCGGCAACCCAGATCGTCGCGCCCGCCGGGGCGGCATCGGCGGCCTCCTGGATAACGCGGGCGGCCATGCCCCAGTTGGTGTAGGGGTAAACGTGTCCGCCGTTAGTGGCCACGTAATAATCGCTCCAGCCGGGCACTGCTAAAGCGACGGTCATCCCCACCACTACCAGCATGATCGCGGACATTCTCATTGCGTGCCTCCCTTATGGCCGCCAGCATCGCGGCGGCTGCTGGAAATGTTAACGCACTCATCATGACGGCGCAACGCGAGAATCGACCTGGCGGCACGCCACGTCATGACATAAAAGCCATGACATGAGACCGCCCGGATGCTATATCTGAAAATGTGAATAATAGGTCTTGGGCAGTCATGCCCATGCAGAGGGGGCGCGCCATGCAAGTACGCAACATCACCCTGGTTGCCGCGGTTTCACTTTTTTCCTTGTTGCTGAGCGGGGGCCAGGCCGCAACCCTGTATGTCTGGCAGAACTCTCCAAGCCCGAACCCGCCCTACAGCAGTTGGGCGACCGCGGCGCATGCTATCCAGACCGCCGTGGATGCGGCGGTGGACGCGGACACGGTTCTGGTCACCAACGGCACCTACACCCTGGTCAGCCGCATCGGTATCACCAAGGGCGTGGCGGTGCGGAGCATGAACCCGTACCAGGCCATCATTGACGGCAACGACGCCTGCCGGTGCGTTTATCTCGATCATGCCCAGGCCGAGATCGCGGAGTTCAAGATTCAGCATGGCCGCGTGAGCGACAACGGCGGCGGGGTCTATATCGGAGTGGCCGGCGGCACGGTCAGCAACTGCTGGCTGGAATCGAACCGGGCGCTGGGCATGTACTCGGGCGGCGGGGTCTATTGCACCGCCACCGGGCTCGTCACGGACTGCCTCATCCAGAACTGCTCGGCCGAAGCCGGGGGAGGCGTTTATTGTTTCCAAGGCGGCCGGGTTGAAAACTGCTTGATCACGTTGTGCGCCGGCGACGACGTCGGCGGCGGGGTGGTGTTGGACGGGGGCGGCAGCGTGCGCAACAGCGTGCTGGCCAGCAACAGTTCAGCCGGCGGCGGCGTCAACGCGGGCGGCGGCGTGTACGCCAACTGCGGCGGCCTGGTCGAGGCGTGCACCATCCGCGACAACTACGCGGCCATGGGCGGCGGGGGCGTCTTCTTCAAGAGCAGCGGCGTCCTGCGCGCCAGCAGCGTGTGCGACAACGAGGCCGAGAAGTATGGCGGCGGGGTGTACCTGGAGGCCGGCGGCACGGTCGCGCATTGCACCATCTATCGCAACCAGGTCACCAACGGCGCGCCGGAAGGGTTGGGCGGCGGGGTGTACATGACCAGCGTCACCAACGGCATTTACATCGTCGGCGGGTCGGTGGAGTACTGCTTCATTTCCAACAACGTGGCCGGCGACCGCGGCGGCGGCGTGAGCATGACCTATGGCTGCGCGCTGCGCAACAACCTGGTCATCAATAATTATGCCCGGTATTACGGCGGCGGCGTGCACTGCGCGAACGGCGGCCAGGTGGAAAACTGCACGATCGTCACCAACTTCGCGGATCGGGCCGGCGGGATCTTCATGCAGGGAACCGGGGGCGGCGTCGTGAACAGCATCGTGCTGGGCAACGCCTGCTCCCCGACCTGGCCGGCCGAGGCCAACGGCCTGGCCGAAGACCAGGACTTGAACTCCTTTATCTACAGCTGCACCTGGCCGGCCAACCCGTGCCGCCCCAACGGCGATGTCATCACCAACAACGCGCACTGGGTGGACGCGGCCGCGGGCGACTTCCGGCTGCGCGCGGACTCTCCCTGCCGCGATGCAGGCCTGAACGCGGTGTGGATGTTCAGCGCCAAGGATCTGGCCGGCCGGCCGCGCGTTGTCGGCGGGCGCGTGGACATGGGCGCGTATGAATACCAAGTGGCGGGCGTGCCCTGGCAACTGCTGCTGTTGCCGTGAGTCGCAGGCCTGACAGGAAGAGGAGAAAAATACCATGACAAGATTCCCGGTCGCGCAGTGGGCCTTCGCGGCGGCGGCGCTGTTCCCGCTGGCGGCGGGTTGGGCAACCACCCGGCATGTCTGGCAGAACTCCCCAAGCCCGAACCCGCCATACAGCAGTTGGGCCACGGCGGCCCATACCGTCCAAGCGGCGGTGGACGTGGCCAACGCCAATGACACGGTCCTGGTCACCAACGGCATCTACACGTTGAGCCAGCAGCTCAACATCAGCAAAGGCGTGACCGTCCGCAGCGTGAACCCTACGTTCGCTCGCCTGGATGCCAATTACGCGGATCGGTGCGTGTACATGAATCACGCGCAGGCCCAGTTGGTCGGTTTCTTCCTTGAACACGGCCGCAAGGCTGCGGATGGCGGCGGCATCTACATCGATACGGCCGGCGGCATCGTCTCCAACTGCTGGCTGGTGGAAATGCAAAGCCAGGGCGCCAGCGGGGGTGCGATCTTCTGCAACACCACCGGGCTGGTCACGGACTGCACCATCCAAAACAGCGAGGCCGACGCGGGCGGCGGCCTGTACTGCCACCGTGGCGGCCGCGTGGACAACGCGCTGATCGAGAACTGTTATGCCCATTACAACGGCGGCGGCGCGCTGCTGTACCAGGGCGGCACCCTCGGCAACACCTGGCTTGTCCACAACCGGGTCGAGGGCAACAACCACTGCGGCGGCGGCGTGTACGGTTTCGAGGGCGGCCTGGTCGAGAATTGCACTTTGAGCTTTAACGTGGCCGTCATGGGCGGGGGCGCCTGCTTCTACAACGGCGGCACCCTGCGCGCCAGCAACGTGTTTTCCAACCAGTGCGATCGGTATGGCGGCGGCGTGGCGATCATCACCGCCGGGACGGTAACGGATTGTTCGATCCACGACAACGACGTGACCAACGGCGCGCCCTACGGCCTGGGCGGGGGCGTCTATTGTCTCTATGGCGGCCTGGTGGAGAACAGCTGCATCTCCAGCAACTTTGCCGGGGATCGCGGCGGCGGCGCGACCTTGGAACAAGGCGGCACGCTGCGCAACTGCCTGTTGGAACTCAATGTCAGCTGGTACTGGGGCGGCGGCGTGCACTGCAAGGACGGCGGCCTTGTTGAGAACACCACCATCGCCCGGAACACCTCGGATCGCGCGGGCGGCATTTTCCTGCAGGGCACCAACGCCGCGGTGCGCAACTGCATCGTCGTGGACAATGGCACCTGGACGTTTACCTCGAAAAATGGCCTGGCGGAAGACCCGGACCGCAACACGTTTGTTTACAGTTGCACATGGCCCACCAGTCTCTGCACCATCGCCACCGGCAACCTCATCACCACCAACGTCAACTGGGTCAATAAGGATGCCGGTGATTACCGCCTGCGTCCGGACTCGCCCTGCCGCGACGCCGGCACGAACCAGAACTGGATGCTCACGGCCCGCGACCTGGGCGGCCTGCCCCGCATCTGGAACCAGCGCGTGGACATGGGCGCCTACGAGTACCGGGCCGCCAACCTGGCGTGGGCGTTGCTGCTGTTGCCGTGAGGCGCGGCAGCAGGCCAGCCGCCCATCCGTGCATGGACTTTTGGCGATGATCGGGTTATCCTGCGGCAGGCATTATGAAAACCATTGGCGTGGCGACGTTCAGCCGGGCAGAATACGGTTTGTACCGGCCGATCCTGCAGGCGATCCGGCAGGCGCCTGACCTGCGCCTCTTCCTCATCGCCGGCGGCGCGCACATGGCAACCGGCGCAGCCGGCAGCCGGCAGGAAATCCTGGCCGACGGGTTCACTATCGACGCGCAGGTGGACTGCCGGCCGGCCACCGACAACCCGTGGGGCGTGGCCGACGCCATGGGCCGCGCCACGGCCGGCCTGGCCCAGGTTTTTGCGCACGCGGAAATGGATTTTCTGCTGCTGCTGGGCGACCGGTTCGAGATGCTGGCCGCCGCGGCCGCGGCCGTGCCCTTCGGCATTCCCCTCGCCCATCTGCATGGCGGTGAGATCACCGAAGGCGCCATGGATGACCAGTTCCGCCACGCCATCACCAAGCTGAGCCACCTGCACTTTGCCGCCACGGCCGAGTATGCCCGCCGCATTCGCCAGATGGGCGAGGAAGACTGGCGCGTCACGGTCAGCGGCGCGCCGGGCCTGGACAACCTGCGCACCCTCAAGCTGCTCGAGCCGGCCGCGCTGGGGCGGGACCTCGGGCTGGACCTGGCGCAAGCGCCGCTGGTGGTCACGTGGCACCCGGCGACCCGCGCGTGGCAGGAATCCGGCGCGCAGGCGGCAGAGTTGCTGGCCGCGCTCGAAGGCGTGGACCGCCCGATGGTGTTCACGCACCCCAACGTGGACATGGGGTCGCAGCCAATCCTGGCGGCGCTGAAGGCTTTTGTTGCCGCGCACCCGGCGTGCCGGCTGGTCGAAAACCTGGGCACAGTCCGTTACTTCTCGCTGCTGCAGTGTGCCGCGGCCATGGTGGGAAACTCGTCCAGCGGGCTGATCGAGGCGCCATCGTTCGAGCTGCCAGTGGTCAATGTGGGCGACCGCCAGCGCGGCCGCGCGCGGGGCCGCAACGTGCTGGATGCGCCCTGCGACCGCGCCGCCATCTGCGCCGCGCTCGACCAGGCGCTGCAACCGGAGTTCCGCGCCGGGCTGCGCGGCGTGGCCAACCCCTACGGCGACGGCCACGCGGCCGAGCGCATCGTGCGCGTGCTGCAGGCCACCCCACGCGACGCCCGGCTGCTGTGGAAAAAATTCCGCGATGAACCCGGCGCCTGACAACCTGGTCCGCCAGGCATCCGGCCCGGCGCCCGCGCTGTCCATCCTGGTGCCGGTGTACAACACCGCGCCTTACCTTCGGGACACGCTGATATCGGTCCTGTCGCAACCCGGCCTCGACTTCGAGGTGGTGGCGGTGGACGACGGGTCCACGGACGATTCAGCCGCGATCCTGGACGCGATCAAGGACCCGCGCCTGACCGTGGTGCGGCTGTCTGCCAACCAGGGCCGCGGCGCCGCGCGCAACGAGGCGGCGCGCCACGCCCGCGCGGATTGGCTGTGCCCGTTCGATTCCGACGACATCATGCTGCCCAACACCCTGGCTGGCTATTTCCGTGACGTTACCGGGCGGCCCGACTGCGGCTGGGGATACTGCGGACTGCGGGCCCTGGATGAGACACTGACCGAGCCCCGGGGCGAGATGAACCAACCCTTTGACTGGGTGCGATTCCTGCGCGTGATGCTGGTGACCCATGGCATGAGCCTGTTCCGCAAGGACCTGTTCGCGGCGGCCGGCGGGTACCCGATCGATTTGCCGCGCGGCCAGGACTACTACCTGTTCCTGCGGCTGCTGGAATGGGGTGTGCCGGCCCATTATAACCAGATCTGTTTCCTCTACCGCCAGCGCGCGGACGTCACCCCGGAGAACCAGGCGGAAAACCGCGCCCGGGTCCAGGCCGCCTGGAACGACCGCCGGGGCCGGAACCGGCTTGGGCCCCGCGGCCCGCACGCCTGCTGGGTGGACCTGGGCGCGGACCTGGTTGCGGCATTCCAAGGTCAGGATTGGCCGCGCGTGGTCGAGCTGGGCCGCCAACTGCAGGCGCGGGGCGTGCCGGGATTCGAGCTGGATCAATACCTGGTGATCGCCAGCATCAAGCTGGGGCAACGGCGCGCAGCGCTGGCCCAGGCGCTGGCAGGCCTGCAACGGCTGGGCCGCGCGCCGGACGTGGTGCCCGGCAACCTGGTCTGGATGGCGCGCGAAACCTTGCGGATGGCGCTGCAGGAACGGGACCCCGCGGTGGTGGCTGCCGTTCAGCCCGTGGCCGCGCAGGTGCAGGACACATGGCCGGACCAGGAGTTGGGCACGCTGCTGGCCGCAGCAGGGGGCGCTGATCATGCCCGGTAACCCGCAGGAACTGCTGGCCTACATGCTCCAGCACAATGGCATCACGAAAACCTTCCAACACGGCACGGACCGGTGGCGTTTGGACTGGACCAAGCTGGGCATCAGCCCAACCCAAACTGCGGACGCCCAACTGGGGGTCCTGGCCCAAGCCGACGCAATAACGGGTGGCCGCCTGCTAAAAGACCTGGCGCGCGCCGGAGCCCAAACACCCGCCCTGATCATGGACATGGCGTTGCCCCCGGGATTCATGACGGAGCCGGAACTGGGCGCGCGCTGGGTGGCCGTGGACCTGGATGGGCCGGGCGGCATGACCCTGTTCCTGCCGCGGGCCGGCCAGTTCCGGGAGTTTCACGTGCTGACGGAGTACGGCGGCCGGCACAGCCCCAGGGTCAACGCGCCGCGGGTCATCCGGCCGGGGGACACGCCGCCCCTGCGGATCGTGACCATCATGAACTATCCGGACGACACCCTGTACAACCTGATGTGCATGATCTGGATGCGCCAGGTGCAACAGCACGCGCCCGGGTCCCGGATCCTTGTGCTGACCGCCGATGGCCTGCCGCCGGCCGTGGCCGCCTGGTTCAAGACGTTTGCCAACGTCGAAGTGGTCGCTGCCGGCCAGCACCCGATCGAGGGGTTCGATCACTTCAACCTAGCGTTCAAGCTGTACCATTTGGCCCGGCTGCGCGAGGCGTTCCTGTTCCTCGACGCCGACATGTTTGTGCTGGCCGACCTCGACTACTTATGGCAACGGCGCAATTACAAGCCGTGGATGGCGGCCGGCACCGGCCAACCCCTGACGTATTTGAACGGGCATCCGGTGGTGGGGCTTAACTCCGGCCTGCAACTGGTCTCTGATCCCCCCTTTTACAACTACGACCAAATCCGCGCCTGTTTCATGGCGCATGGCCGCCGGTTTCCCTACGCGGGCGAGGACCAGTGCCTGATCCGGGATTATTTCGAAACGATCGAATATCTGCCCTGGCATCCGGATATCGGCCCGGAATGGAACGTGTGCTCCCTTTACGCGCGGCTGGCTCCGGACACCGCGGGTGTCTGGCACGGGCAGCGGCAGGACCATCCGGACAAGCCCGTGTTCATCAGCCATTACTGGAACGGAGTAAGCCGGCCATGGAACATGGAGTGCCCGCTGTACCTGGCGCGGCAAGCGGAGTTTGACCGCCAGGGGATTTCCTACCGGGCGGCCGCCGCCGCCCACCCCGCAGTCAAGCCCGGCCCGGCCACCTCCCACGTGATGCGCGTGGCCTTGTTTAACGCACCACCAGACCTGCCAACCAGGCCCGGCAACCATCCGTTTTACCCGCTGGACCAGTGGCGGGTGGAGGTTGTTCCTGACCTGGCCCAGGCGGATTGGGGGTTGGTGCACCTGGACCCAACCCACCCCATTGACGATTACAAACGATTCCTGTACCTGCACCACGAGCTCTTTAAGCAGAACGAGACACGGTTTGTCTTTTGCTCGGACCACGGGTTCCCCGACTTTTTATACACCAACCGGGCGCTGCACCTGGCCGCGCACCCGATTTATGAGCGCCGGCGCAACGAGATGTCCCGGGTGGTTCCCATCCCGTTCCAGTATGACGTCATGGCCCCCGAGCTGGTCCTGGACCGGGCCTTGCATAGCCACCTACGCAACCTACCCAAGGTCCGTGACTTTTTCTATCCCGGCCCGGCTGCGGATCTGGCCAAGGCCGGGGCGCTGCCGGCGGATGTCGCCCAAGTAACCGTGCGCCCGTTATCACGGGATGCCTGGCGCGCGTTGCCGCAAGCGGAACAACTGCGCCAAGGTCGTGAATTGCTGACCGAGATTGCCCAAAGCAGGTATCTCATCCACGTCCGGCAGGGACTCAGCGACATTCCGTATCTCGTATACAATGCCCTCATGGTTGGGACGATTCCGATCCTGATCGCGACCCCGGACCTTGCATTTTCCGAGCGACTGCGCTGGCAGGACTGGTCATTTGTTGTTAATGGCCTCAATATCAAGGAAATACAGAATATATCTATCGACCAGGCATCCTTGATGCGTGACCGTGCCATGAATTTCTGGGATACCTATTGTTTTCCGCCCCTGTGCAATGACCGTATTCTGTCTTATTATTTAACCCGTTAACCGTAAGACAGTTGCGCGACAAGCCACGAACCTTGAAAAACAAGGCCTTCTGGCTTGCCAACCTCCGCGAAATACCGGATAGTGGATCCTTTGGAAATGTTACCAAATCATGAGCGAATCGACCTCCAGGCAATATCATATCGTCGGTGTGGCAGGCGTGGGCATGTGCGCTCTGGCCGAGGTGTTGCGCGCCCAGGGAAACACGGTTTCCGGGTCTGACCGCCACCTTGACCAAGGGCGGGATCTGGACGTGCTGCGCAGGTTGCAAGCCCAGGGCGTGCGCCTTACCCCGCAGGACGGATCGGCCGTGACGCCAGGGACCGAAGCGGTGCTTGTCAGCACAGCCATCGAGCCGGACAACGCGGACCTCCTGGCGGCGCGGACGCACGCGGTCCCGGTGGTCCACCGGGCCGCCATGCTGGCCAAGCTGGTCCAGGGCCAGCGCTGTGTGGCCGTGGCCGGAACAGCCGGGAAAACCACGGTCACCGCGATGATCGGCTGGCTGCTGGAACAGGCGGGCCTGGATCCATGGGTGGTCAACGGCGGCGCCGTGGTCGGCTGGGACACCGGCGATCGGGTGGGCAACGTGCGCGCCGGCCATTCTGATTTGTGGGTGGTGGAAACCGATGAAAGCGACCGATCCTTCCTGAACTTCCATCCCGAGTGGGCGGTGATCACCAATCTTTCCAAGGACCACTTTGAGCTGGATGAAACCGTGACCTTGTTCCGCCAGTTTGCCCGGCAAGTGCGGCGCGGCATCGTCAGCGGGCCGGGCGTGCAAACCCTCATGGGGCCGGCGGAGGGCCCGTTCCTGCCGGAGGAGCACGCCGACTGCACGCGCGGCGATGTGAGCTGGAGATTTTCCCACCAGGGCGTGGACTACCTGGTCCCGATGCTGGGCCGGCACAATGCCGTCAACGCTTTCAACGCCGTGCGGCTGTGCCGCCAGCTGGGGGTGGCGCCGGACATCCTGCAGCAAGGACTCAAGACCTTCCGCGGGGTGCGCCGGCGGCTGGAGATGATCGGGTGGGCCCGCGGGATCACGGTGGTGGACGATTACGCCCACAACCCGGCCAAGATCAAGGCCGCCTGGCAAGCCGTGGGCGACAGCGGCGAACGGATCATCGGCGTGTGGCGGCCGCACGGGTTCGGCCCGCTGGCGGCCATGATGCCGGAGCTGGCAGCCGCGTTCGGCGCCGGCATGCGCGAGCCGGACCGGCTCTTCCTGCTGCCGGTCTATTATGCCGGCGGCACGGCCCAGCGCAACGTGTCCAGCGAGGATCTGGCGGCCCGCCTGCAGGCGGCCGGCCGCAAGGCGGAAGCGGTGCCGGACTACGAGACCCTGATGGCGCGGCTGCTGACGATCTGCCAGATCCGCGACGTGGTCTTGTGCATGGGCGCGCGCGATCCGGATTTGCCGGTGTTTGCCCGCCAACTGGTGGCCCAGCTTGAGCGGGCCTGATCCCGCGCGGCGCGCGGGCACGCCGGTTTTGACAGCGCCCCGTTTTTTGAGGTATAACCACGGTTCATGAAACAGGAGGCTGAGAGTATGAAAGCCGTCATCCTGGCCGGCGGCTATGGCACGCGGCTGGCCGAAGAGACCGGTGTGCGGCCCAAGCCCATGGTGGAAATCGGGGGCATGCCGATCCTCTGGCATATCATGAAAATCTATGCCCGGTACGGCATCCGCGACTTCATCATCTGCTGCGGCTACAAGGGCTACATGATCAAGGAGTTTTTTGCCAACTACCTCGTCCGCAACAGCGATATCCGGGTGGATCTCGCCCGCCAGCGGGTCGAGGTGCTCAAGCCGGCGGTCGAGCCCTGGTCCGTAACCCTGGTTGACACCGGCGAGCAATGCGGCACCGGCGGCCGGCTGCGGCGGGTGCGGGAATATCTCGGCAACGCGCGGTTTTGCTTCACCTACGGGGACGGGGTGGCGGATGTGGATCTCGAGGCCACCCTCCGGTTCCACGAGCAGGAGCAGGTGTTGGCCACCCTGACCGCGGTGCAGCCGCCCGCGCGCTACGGTGCGCTGGACCTTGCGCCCGAACACGCGCGCGTCCGCATGTTCAAGGAAAAGCGCGGGGAGGAACACGCCTGGGTGAACGGCGGCTTCTTTGTCCTCGAGCCGGCGGCGCTGGATTATGTCACCGACGACAGCCAGATGTTCGAGGGCCCGCCCATGGAGCGCCTGGCTGCGGAGGGCCAGCTGGCCGCCTACCGGCACCACGGATTCTGGCGCTGCATGGACCATCTGAGCGACAAGATCCACCTGGAAGATTTGTGGGCGTCCGGCCACGCGCCGTGGAAAACGTGGTGAGGCCGACCGCCAGGCCAGCCAGCGGCCCCGCGGGCACGGGGCCGGCATTGCAAGGAGACCGCACATGACCACCTTAGCCTGCCGCGCTTGCGGCGCGCCATTGCGCCACACGTTCGTGGACCTGGGCATGGCGCCCCTGTCCAACGCCTACGTGGCGCCGGACGAAGACACGGCCGCCGAGCCGTTTTACCCGCTGCACGCGCGCGTGTGCGACCAGTGTTTCCTGGTCCAGATCCCCGCGGTGGCCGCCCCGGACACGATCTTCGGCAGCGACTACGCGTATTTTTCATCGTATTCGGACACCTGGTTGCGGCACGCGCAGGCCTACGTGGAGATGATGATCGCGCGCTTCGGGTACGGCCCGCCATCGCAGGTGGTGGAGATCGCCAGCAACGACGGCTACCTGCTGCAGTACTTCGCGGCCGCGGGCGTGCCGGTCCTGGGCGTGGAGCCTTCGGCCAGCGTGGCCCGCGTGGCCATGGAGAAAAAGATCCCCACGGTGGTCAAGTTCTTCGGTGTGCAAACGGCCGCCGAACTCGTCGAACAGGGCCACGCGGCGGACCTGGTCATCGGCAACAACGTGCTGGCGCACGTGCCGGACATCAACGACTTTGTCGGCGGCATCGCGCGGCTGCTCAAGCCCGGCGGCACGGCCACCCTGGAGTTCCCCCACCTGCTGCGCCTGGTGGCGGGCAACCAGTTCGACACCATCTACCACGAGCATTTCTCCTACCTCTCGCTGTACGCCGTCGAGCAGGTGTTCCGCCGCCACGGGCTGGCCATCTTCGACGTCGACGAGCTGCCCACCCATGGCGGCTCGCTGCGCATCTACGCCTGCCACGCCGCCGACGAGGCCGGCCGCCGCACCCCGCGGCCCGCGGCGCTGCGCGAGCGCGAGGCCAGCGCCGGGATCAACCGCCTGGCTTACTACGCGGCGTTCTCCGAGGCGGTCAAGGAGACCAAGCGCAAGCTGCTGGAGTTCCTCATCGCCGCGCGGCGCGCCGGGCACGCAGTGGCCGCCTACGGCGCGGCGGCCAAGGGCAACACCCTGCTGAACTATTGCGGCATCCGCACGGATTTCGTGGACTTCGTGGTGGACCGCAACCCGCAGAAGCAGGGCCGGCTGCTGCCGGGCACGCACATCCCCATTTTCGGCCCGGACAAGGTGCGCGCGGCGCGGCCGCGCTACCTGCTGATCCTGCCCTGGAACATCAAGGACGAGGTCATGGACCAGATGCGCGACATCCGCGCCTGGGGCGGCGAGTTTGTCGTGCCCATCCCCGCGGTACGGGTCCTGCCGTGAAGTTCACCCCCACGGCCATTGCCGGCGCCTGGATCCTGGAACTGGACAAGCGCGTTGACGCGCGCGGCTTCTTCGCGCGCACCTTCTGCGAGCAGGAATTCCGCGCGCACGGGATCGCGTTCACGGTGCGCCAGTGCAACGTCTCCCACAACCGCCAGCGGGGCACCCTGCGCGGGATGCACTACCAGGCCGCGCCCCATGCCGAGGGCAAGGTCGTCTGGTGCTACCAGGGCGCCATCTATGACGTCGCGCTGGACTTGCGCCCGGGGTCGGCCACGTGCGGCCGCCATGTCGGCGTGGACCTCACCGCGGACAACGGCCGCCTGCTCTACCTCGCCCCCGGCCTGGCCCACGGGTTCCTGACCCGCGCGGACGAGACCGGGGTGTTCTACTGGATGGACGCGTTCTACCAGCCGGACGCCGGCCGGGGCGTGCGCTACGACGACCCCGCGTTCCAGATTGCCTGGCCGGAGCCGGTCCGCGCCCTCTCCCCGCGCGACGCGGCCTATCCCGCCTACGCCCCCGACGCCTAGGCCCGCGCCGGCCGGCCCGTTTTTTCCGGGCGCGTTGTTTTGACTTTCAGGCCCCGCTGGCCTATTAATGGACAGGCGTCGAAAGCAGCAACAAGGAGCACAGCGTGGCCCACATGGTCAGTCCCGAAGCAGAACAACTGCTGGACCAGGAAGTCAAGGTCCTGGACCATGGGTTTGTCCGGCTGGTGGACTACCTCGGCGGCGACGACCGCATCGTGCAGGCGGCCCGCGTGTGCTACGGCCAGGGCACCCGGACCCGGCGCGAAGACGCGCAGCTGATCGACTACCTGATGCGCCACCAGCACACGACCCCGTTCGAGCACGTGGTGCTGGAAATCCACTGCAAGATGCCGATTTTCGTGGCCCGCCAGTGGGTGCGCCACCGCACGGCGCGGATCAACGAGCTGTCCGGCCGCTACAGCGTGATGGAGGACGAGTTCTACGTGCCGCCGGAGGAACAGATCCGCCTGCAAAGCCGCACCAACAAGCAGGGCCGCGACCGCGAGGAAGTGGCGGCCGAGCTGCGGCAGAAAGTCCTGAACATCATCCTGCGCGACCAGGGCAACGCCTACGCCTCCTACGAGGAACTGCTCAACGACGGCGTGGCCCGCGAGCTGGCGCGCATCAACCTGCCGCTGGCCCTCTACACCCAGTGGTACTGGCAGATGGATCTGCACAATCTTTTCCATTTCCTGCTCCTGCGCATGGACCCGCACGCCCAGTGGGAGATCCAGGAGTACGCCCGGGCCATCGCCCGCATGGCCCAGGCCGTGGCGCCCATGGCTTTCGCCGCGTTCGAGCGCCACATCCTCCACGGCCGGCATTTTTCCGCCGACGAGATCCAGGCCCTGCGCGCCATGCTGCGCGGGGAGCAACCCGCCCTGGCCGGCTCCGCGCGCCGCGAATTTGACGCCAAGCTCCAGCCGCCATCCGCCCATCCGGCCCCCGCCGACCCGGCGCCCGTGCCCGGCAATAAACCCAACCGGCGCCGGGCGCCAGGGACATGAGGCCGGCCATGGACGCCTGGGTATGCACCTCGTGCGGCTATCTCTATGACCCGGCGCTGGGCGATCCGCAGCCGGGCATCCCGCCGGGCACGCCGTTTGAATCCCTGCCGCAAGGCTGGCACTGCCCGATCTGTTACGCCGCCCGATCCGCCTTTGACCGTTGGTAAACCGGCCGCCCGCATACCGTGAAAATCCTGGATAAATACCTGCTCCGCTCGCTCCTGGCGCCGCTGGCTTACTGCATGGCGGCGTTCGTGCTCATCTTCCTCATTTTCGACCTGTTCAATAACCTCGAAGACTTCATCGTGGCCCGCACCGCGGCGTTCCGGATCGTCTTGTACTATGCCAGCCTGGTGCCGTCAGTCCTGGTGTACACCGTGCCCATCTCGCTGATCCTGGCCGCGCTCTACAGCCTCAGCTCCCTCACCAAGAACAACGAGCTGACCGCCATGCGCGCCAGCGGGATCAGCATGTACCGGATGATGCTGCCCTACGTGAGCGTCGGCCTGCTGGCCAGCCTTATCGTGGCCGCGGTCAACGAAACCATCGCCCCGCGCTCCGCCTACTGGACCGCCCTGTTCCTCCAGGCCGAACGCAGCGCCAACCCGCATACCGCCCACGTGGCCCGCAACCTGGCCTTCCGCAACTCGGTCCAGCGCCGCGAGTGGATCATCGAGAGCTTCAACACCCGCACGTTCGAGATGGAGAACATCCGTGTCGTGCAGCAGCGCACCAACGGCACGGACGCGGTCAAGTACTGGGCCCGCCAGGGCAAGTGGCTCGACAACCGCTGGTGGTTCACCCACGTCGTCCGCCAGGACTTCGATGACCGGGGCTACCCCAAAGGCGGGCCGGCCAACATGGCCGCCGCCCACAAGGAACGCGCCCTGGAAATGACCGGGTTCGAGGAGACCCCGCAGGACTTTGTCAGCGAGCGCAAAGACGCCCGCGAAAGCCCGGAACAGTTCTCGACCGTGGAGATCCTGCAGTACATGCAGCGTCACCGCGAGTTTGCGCCCGACACCCTGGCGCGCCTGCGCACCGATCTCCACGCGCGCATCGCCATGCCCTGGACCTGCCTGGTCGTCATCCTGATCGGCATCCCGTTCGGCGCGCAGACCGGGCGCAAGGGCGCGTTCATCGGCGTGGCCACCGCGCTGGGCATGTTTTTTCTCTATTACGCGCTGATGAGCGTGGCCCTGGCGATGGGCAAGGGCCAGCACATCGAGCCCTGGCTCGCGGCCTGGCTCCCCAACCTGGTGTTCCTGGTGGTGGGCATCATCCTCCTCGTGCGCCTGCGCTGAACCCCGCCGGGACACGGCAGCACCGGCCCCTGCGCGGCCATCCGGCGCAAAAAGATGGATTTCCGCCTAGCGCGCGCGCCACGGGCTTTGTACTATGCCTGCCACGCGCACGGCGCGCCGGTAATGCGATGAATAGAATGGTAACCAACTGGGGGAACTACCCGCGAATCGCGGCCGACTGGCTGGAGTACGATCAGCCGGAGCCCATGGCCGCGGCAGTGCGCGACCCACGCGGCCTCATCGCCCGCGGCCTGGGGCGCTGCTACGGCGACTCGGCCCTCGCCCCCCGCATCCTGTCCACGCAGCGCTACAACAAGTTCCTTGCCTTTGATGCCGCGACCGGGCATCTGACCTGCCAGGCCGGCGTCGCGCTGGAAGACATCCTCGCCGCGTTCATCCCCCGCGGTTGGTTCCTGCCGGTCACCCCGGGCACCAAGTACGTCACCGTGGGCGGCGCCATCGCCGCCGACGTGCACGGCAAAAACCACCACAAGGAAGGCAGCTTCGGCGACCACGTCACGGCCCTGGACCTGCTGCAGGCCGACGGCCGGGTCGTCACCTGCACGCCCACGGACAACGCCGAGCTGTTTGAGACCACCCGCGGCGGCATGGGGTTGACCGGCGTGATCCTGCGCGCCACGCTGCGGCTCAAGCGCATCGCCACCTCCTACATCCGCGAGGAAACCATCCGCGCCCCGGACCTGGCCGCGATCATGGACCTGTTCGAGGACGGTGCGGACTGGACCTATTCCGTGGCCTGGATCGATTGCCTGGCCACGGGCCGGAGCATGGGGCGCAGCATCATGATGCGCGGCGAGCATGCGCGGCCGGAGGAACTGCAGCTGGCCCACCACAAGCGCCAGCCCCTGCGGGTCATGCCCGGTCCGCGCCTGGACGTGCCGTTCATGTTCCCGGGCCTGGCGCTCAACCCCCTGACCGTGCGCGCGTTCAACACGGCCTATTACCACAAGCACCCCGCCGGCGCGAAAGTCCACATCACGGACTACGACACGTTTTTCTACCCGCTCGACTTCGTCAACAACTGGAACCGCATTTACGGCCGGCGCGGGTTCACCCAGTACCAGTTGGTCATCCCGCGCGCGGCCAGCCGCCGCGGGCTGCCGGCGATCCTCCAGCGCATCAGCCAGAGCGGGCTGGGCTCGTTCCTGGCGGTGCTCAAGCTGTTCGGCCCGCAAAACGGGTTGGTCAGCTTCCCCATGGAAGGCTACACGCTGGCGCTGGACTTCCCCATGAGCCGCCGCCTGCTGCCATGCCTGGACGCGTTCGACCGCCTGGTGCTGGAGCATGGCGGCCGGCTGTACCTGGCCAAGGACGTGCGCATGAGCGCGGCCATGTTCCAGCAGGGGTATCCCAACGCGGCGGCGTTCAAGGAGCGCGTGCGGCGCGGGGATCCGCAAGGCATTTTCCACTCGCTGCAATCCCGCCGCATAGGAGTGACGCCATGAGAAACGCACTGATCCTTGGCGCCGGCTCGGATGTGGCCCAGGCCCTGGCGCACGCCCTGGCGCGGGCGGGCTACTCCCTGACCCTGGCCGCCCGCCGCCCCGAGGCGCTCAAGGCCATGGCGGACGACCTCGCCATCCGCTACCAAGCCCCGCCCGAGCTGGTCGCCTTCGACGCGCTGGCCATGGAGTCGCACCCGGACTTTTACCGGCAGCTCAAGACCCGGCCGGACCTCGTGGCGTGCGTGTTCGGCTACCTGGGCGACCAGGCTTTGGCCGAGCGCGATTTCCGGGAAGCGCGCCGGGTCCTGGACACCAACTTTACCGGCGCGGTATCGATCCTCGAAGTGATCGCGGCGGATTTCGAGGCGCGGCGCGACGGCGCGATCATCGGCATCAGCTCCGTGGCCGGGGAACGCGGCCGGCAGAGCAACTACATGTACGGCTGCGCCAAGGCCGGCTTTTCCGCCTTCCTGAGCGGCCTGCGCAACCGGCTGTTCCATGCCGGCGTCCACGTGATGACCGTCAAGCCGGGATTCATCTACACGCGCATGACCGCCGGGATCAAGTTGCCCGCCGCGGTGACGGCCCAGCCGGAGCAGGTGGCCGCGGACATCCTGCGCGGTCTTGCCCGCCGCCGCGACGTGGTCTATACCCGCTGGTACTGGCGCTGGATCATGGCCATGATCCGCGCCATCCCCGAAACCCTGTTCAAGCGGCTGAAGCTGTAACCGGCGGCCCCGCACCATGCCCGACCAACCCATCAACGACGAGACCGTCCTGGCGGAACTTGACCTGCCGGACTACCAGCTGACGCTCAAGCTGCGCCAGCAGGACACGGAATGCATCGCCGCCCTGCGGCCCAAGGTCACGGGCATGATGCTGATGGAAGAAGACCTGCGCACGGTCCTCGCCGATCACGGCGTGGTGGAAGGCCTGCTGGATGACGCCATCCGCGAGTTTTGCGCCGCAGCCTCCCGCGGCGAGACGCTGCCGGAGGTCCTCCTGGCCCAGGGGTCCCTGCCTCGCAGCCAGGACGGTTCCGTGGAGTTCATGTTCCGGCCCAGCTCCGACCAGCCCGATTTCCACGTCGATGAGCAGGACCACGTCGACTACCGGGCCACGCGCCTGTTCGAGAACGTCCGCAAGGGCCAGCCCATCGCCCGGGTGCAGCCGCACGTCGAAGAGGCCGGCCGCACCGTGACCGGGCGCGCGCTGCCGCCCGAACGCGTGCAGCGCGTGTTCGTGGCCCTGGGCCCGGGTGTCGCCCGGGTCGGCACCACCAGCGAGATCGTCTCCACCCGCGACGGCCGGATGGTGTTCGAGGACAGCAAGCTATCGGTCACCGATCGCCTGGAAGTCAACGCCGCGGTGGACCTGCATGTCGGCCACATCGACTTCATCGGCCACGTGGCCATCGCCGGCGACGTGCTCGACGGCTTCAATGTCACCGGCGGCAAGAGCATCGAAGTCATGGGCACAGTGGGCGCCTGCCAGGTTGTTTCCGGCGGCGACATCAAGCTCAACGGCGGCATGGCCGGCAACGGCCGCGACAGCACCATCAAGTGCGGGGCCCACCTTACGGCCAACTACCTGCACGACGTGGCGATCGAGTGCGAGGGCAACCTCGCCGTGGTGAGCGAGATGATGCGCTGCCGCGTGCGCTGCAACGGGATCCTGAACGTCTCCGGCAACCTGGCCGGCGGCGAATACCTGGCGCTCAACGGGATCGAGGTGCGCACGGTCGGTTCCGAGCTGGGCGTCAACACCAAGCTGGTGGCCGGCGTGGACTACCGCATCGACACCGAGCGCATGGCGCTCGAAAAAGAGCACGAAGCCACCACCCGGCGCCAGCAGCAACTCATGCGCGAGCTCGCGCCCCTGGCGCGCAATCCCAAGGCCATCGCCTCCTCGCAGCGGATCAAGACCAAGGTGGCGGACATGCTGCAGGAATACGAGAAAATCAAGAACAACTGCGCCGAACTCAAGGCCCGGCTGGATGCCATGCATTCGGACGAGCGCGACAAGACCAACTGCAAGATCAACGTCATCGAGAAGATGTACCACGGCACTACGATCCAGCTGGGCCACGTGATCCACCGCATGAACACCGATTACGCCGGGCCGATTTCCATCGTGAAGTTCTCCGAGGAAGCCGACTTCCGCATCCTGCCCATGACCCCGCTCTCGTTCAACGCCCGCCAGATGGAACTCCAACACATGGCCGCCAAGGCCAATGCCCCAGCGGCGGCGCCCAAGGAAAAACCATCGCCGCCGCCCTGACCCAAGCCGGCAGGCAGACCGGGGGCCCGGTGAGGTCTGGAGAAAACCCGGGGTGGGTGACGGTTGGTTTGTAGCAGGCAGCTACTCGACTGGCGGCGCAGCGCGATGTTCGAAGACCAGCCTGGAGACCGCGCTGATGACGCGGTCCGACTCCTCGCGCGTGCTGTTCCGGCTCATGACGCAGAGGATGTAAGGCCGGCCGGGCAGGTACACGATCCCGCAGTCGTGAAAGTCGCCGGCGGCAGCGTTGAACCCCACCTTGTGGGCCACGGGAATGTCGCGCGGCAGGGGCTGGCAAAGCTGGCTTTCATACACGGTCTGCTGCATCAAGCCCAGCAGGTAGCGGCTGTGGTCAGGCGAAAGAAACGTCGCCGCGTGCAGGCACCGTAAAGCCGCCGCCATCTGCCGCGGGCTGATCGGCGGCAGGTAGTTGCGCGGCTGGCCCGGCGCGGCATGGGGCAGGCCCAGGCCTTGCAGCGCGGCCTGGAAATCGGCCCCGTTGAAGACCCGGGCCAGGACGAACGAAGCGGTGTTGTCGGAATAGCGGATCAGGCGGTCCAGCATTTCCCGCACCGTGACGGTGTCGCCCGGCCGCTTTTCGATGGGCACGGGAACGTTGGTGTCGATGTCCTGCGGCCGCAGCACGAGCTGGTCGTCCAAGGCCAGGCGCCCTTGCTCCACATTCTTCAGCACCGCGGCCATGACCGCGATCTTAAGCAAGCTCCACGCGTTGTAGGTTGCATCCGGATCAATGCCCAGGCTTTCCCCGCTAACCAAGTCTTCCAAGTAAACGCTGAAATGTCCCTGGACCTGGAAGATCAGCGTATTGGCCACCTCGGGCGCCAATGCATCAGGCCATGCGATGGACTCGGCAGCGGCCAGCGACCGGCCCATGGCAAAAACAAAAACCGCCAGGCCCATCCGCAGCAAGGCGGCCGGTCGGCCACGGGCGGCCACTGGCTCATACCATTTCCGCATGAGGATCGGTACTTATCTGGGCTCCCCGCCTTTTTAAGGCGGGGGGGACCCGAAGGGTGGGGCGGTTGTTCCGGGTTCCACCCACCGTGATATCGGGGCGCGGACCATCCACAACCACCCCGGCCTGCGGCCACCCCTCCTTGCAAAGGAGGGGAGCTTGTATGCTTGTTCTCATGCGAAAATGGTATCAGACCCGCGGATGCAGACAGCTATAGGGAGTTGCAGAATGATTATCCGTTATCGGCGCCATGCTTTCACCGGCTGAAATCTTTCAAGTGTCCCAGCACGGCCTTGGCGCCGCGCCAGAGGTACGAGGGATCGTGCAGATTTTTCAGGGCCTGGCGCAGCATGTACTGCGGCGTCAGGAACGAGCGGTACACGCCGTTGCACATCTCGATGACTTCTTCGTTGCTCATGTCCGGCAACTGGATGACCGTGCCGCGCATGTCGTATTTCTCGTACTCGTCCGGCGCGAACCGCAGCAGGCCGTGCTGGATGACGTAATCGTTCATGGGCGTGCCCGGGTACGGCACCACGATCGTGGCCTGGAGCATCTCGGCGCTACCTTCAGCCATGAGCCGGCGGGCCAGATCGAGGGTGCGTTGCGCGTCGGCCCGCGTCTCCCAGGGGTAACCGACCATCACGGTCAGGTGCACGTCGATGCCGGCGCGGGCCGCGTTGCGGCACCCGGTAACGATATGGTCCACGGTCGTGCCCTTGTTGATCTTGTCCAGCGTGGCCTGGTTGGCGGATTCCAGGCCGCTCTTGATCTTGCGGAACCCGGCGCGCTTCATCAGCCTTGGGAGTTCTGGATCGGTCAGGTAGTCGAACCGCATGTTGCAGGAAAACAGGATCTCCTTGTGGTAACCGCGCGCCATCATGCCGGCGCAAAATTCGCGCAGCCACGCGCCACCCGGGATCGTGCCGGAGTCGTCGAATATTTCGCGCGCGCCATCATGTTCGATCAGGTGCCCGATCTCGTCCAGCGTCCGCTCCACGGTCATGGTGCGGAACTTCGGGAAAATGACCTGCCACGCGCAAAACGTACAGCGGCCCCATGGACAGTCGCGGCCTTCCATCATGTAGAAGAAGGGCTGGCGCTTTTTCCACTTTTCGCCGTAGAGGTGCGCCTTGGTCAACTGCCGGTCGATGAACGGCAGGGTGTTCAGGTCGTGGTTCAATTCGAACCGGCCGGTGCTCTTGATCTCCGCCCCATCGCGGAAATACCAACCGGGCTCGAGCGCCGCGCCGGTGTCCAGGTGGCGCGCCAGGTTGAGCAGCATGAAATCATAGTCGCCGCCGGTGAGCACGTAATCCACGCGCGAGCGCCGCAAGGTTTCTTCGGGCAGGGCGGTGACGTGGTCGCCCATCAGCACGATTTTCGCCGCCGGGAACCGCTGTTTCAGGTTGTCGGCGATCTGCCAGTGCAGCTTGACCACCGGCGTCTTGGTCTCCATGGCGATGATATCCGGCTGCTCATGGTCCATGAGCGCGCAAAACTCGTCCGCCGTCTTTTTTTCCGTGATGTGGTCGGCCCAGACCACGGCGAATCCTTGCTGGCGCAAGAGAGTGGCGGCCGAGGCGGCGACCACCGGGTAAATGAAAGATTCCGCGTGGTACCACTGGAACTGGCGGTTCTGGGTCAGCATGGGGCTGCCCTTGCCGGCCAGGGGGGGGTACGCGATGGCGATTTTCATGGGGCGCCGCTCAGCCATCGTGCATCTCGATGCGGGTGATCTTCATTTTTTCCGGATCGATTTTGGCCGCGCAATGCGTCACCAGCTTGTCCATGTCGTAGCCCTGGGCACGCAGGTGGCTGTTGATGTGGAACTCGGCGGAGAGGTATTCAATCCGGTCCAGGACACTGCACCGCGTGAGGACTTCATGTTCGGCGCCCTCGCAGTCAATCTTCAGCATGCGGCAGCGGACGATCTGGTTTTTCTGGAACACGTCGTCCAGGGTGGTGGAAGCGATGGTGTGGTATTCATGGCCGACCGGGCGCAGGTCGCGCAAGCAACCGGTCGCGCCGGCGGGGCAGACCGCGTTCATCACCATGGGGAACGGGCGCCCATCAGCCGTGATCGCCAGGTTGAACGGCCGCACGTTGGTCACCTGGTTGAGGCGCAGGTTCAGGACCAGGTGGCGGAAATTGCTCGGGATCGGTTCAAACGCATAAATGGTCACATCCGGCCGGCGTTTGGCCAGGTAAATGGACACCATGCCCACGTTGGCGCCGACGTCAATGACCACGTCGCCGGCCTGGAAGGGAATTTTATCGATTTGATAATCGTCCTGCTCCAGTTCCCGCGCGATCACATCCACGGCAATCGAAGAGTTCAGGTCCAGCACTTCCAACTCCAGGCCCTGGATGACGTAATGCCGCAGGGTCGGTTGCGGCCGGTCCTGGTACAGGCCCTGGCGGGCGATGCGGAACGGGTGTCGGACCAGCAACTTCAGATCAGCCAGCGTCAATCCCTTCATGCGTTCATCTCCTGTAGGATTTAGTGCCCCTGCAACAATTGTTCATACACGGCCAGCACCCCGCGGGCGCAGCGTTCCCACGAAAAGAAACGCGCGCGCTCCACGCAGCGCTGCCGCAGGTCCGCCAGCGTGGCCGGCGCCTGCAGCAACCGCAGCAGGGCCATGCCGATTTCCGCCGGGCTGGCCGGGTTCACCATCTGGCCGGCCGACCCGACCACTTCCGGGAGCGAGTCCACGTTGGACACCAGCACCGGCGTACCGCAGGCCATGGCTTCCACCACCGGCAAGCCAAACCCTTCTTTGAAGGACACGGCCACAAACAAGTCCGCCATCTGGTACACGTGGGGCAGGTCGTCGTCCGCCACGTAGCCGGGGAACAGCACCTGGCCGGCCAGTCCCAGTTGCTGGGCCTCGCGCGCGGCCTCGTCGAAAAAGCGATCGCGCACGCCGACCATGACGAGCGGCATGGGCGCGTCGGCCAGGTGCCGGTACAGCTGGTAGCCGCGGATCATGCCCCGCCAGTTCTTGTGCGGCCGGGAGTTGCCCACGTTCAGCAGGTACCGCGCGGGCAGGCCGTACTTGCGCCGCACCCGGTCGCGGGCGGCATCGTCCCGCCGATCGTTGAAGTGGGAATCCACGCCGTTATAGACCACGGTGATGCGGTCGGCGGGCAGGTGGTAGGTGCGCATGATGTCCTGGCGCGTGGCTTCGGATACGGCGATGATATGGCGCGCGCGGCGCATGCTCATCTTGTAGGCGAGGCGATAGAACAACGCGATCACCGTGGCCACGGGTTCCGGCCGCTTGCCGGAAAAGCCCTCCACCTTGATCGCCTGCAAATCATGCACGGTAACGATCGTCGGCGCCGGGATCCGCAAAGGCATGACCGGGAACAGCGCATGGAACAGGTCCAGGCGCTGGCGCTGGACGGCGTCTTCCATGAAAAACCACGTACCCAGCGACACGGGCTTGGGACGGCACGACACCTCGCGCACGCGGCTGCCGGCCGCGCCCAGGGCTTCCCCATAATCCGCGCGCTTAAACACCACGAACTCATGGTCTGACGGGAGGCTGGCCAGGTGCCGCACCAGGTTCAGGCTGACCCGGCCGATGCCGTGGAAGTGGTCGGCGTAAATATAGCGGGCGTCTAATCCGATCCGTGCCATGGATACCTCAGCAGATGCCCTGGGTGTTCAGCCAGGCCGCGGTACGGGCGCAGCCCGCGGCTATATCAAAGGCCGGGGCATAGCCCAGCCGCGCCCGGATTTTATCCGTGGACACGATGTCCACGCTATGCGATGTCCAGAACACCGTGGTGCGGGTGAAAAAGGGTTTGCGCGTGGCCGGTGAGACAATGGGCCAGAACGGGAACACCTTGGCCGTGTACTCGAAGGTTAGCCCAATCAACATGGCCAACGGCACCGGGATATGGACAAACCAGACCCGCACCCCCATGGAAGCGGCCACGTGGGCCACCATCTCGCGGACCGTGTAAGAGCGCTGGCCGGAGATGTAGAACAGCTCTCCTGCGGCCGCCGGTTGTTCGCCGCACAGTCGCAGCCCCTGCACCGCATCCTCCACGAAGCAAAACTCCATTAAGGACCGGCCGGATCCGATCAACGGATAAAACCGGCGCTTGACCATGCGGAACAGTTTGGGCACCAGGATGTCCGTTCCCGGGCCATAGATCATGGGCAGGCGGGCCACCACGGATTCAAAAGTCCAGGGTCCCTGCAGCACCAATCGCTCCGCTTCCAGCTTGCTGCGGCCATAGTTGTTGACCGGGTGGGGCGGCTCCTCCTCGCGCCGTGGATGCACGCCATCGCCGAAGCCCGCCGCCTCCACGGTGGACACGAACACGAAGCGCCGCACGCCGGCTTGCTGCGCCGCGCGCAGCAGGTACAGCGTGCCCAGCACGTTGACGCGCCAGAAGTCGTCCCAGGTTTTGCTGAGGATGTTGCGCGGGATTGCCGCCAGGTGATACACCACCTCGACCCCGTCCACCAGGCCCTGGGTCGTCGCCGGATCGGCCAGGTCCCCTACCCGCCAGTCCAGGGCCGCCGGGTCCAAGTCATGGAGCGCGTACGTGCCAAAGGCCAGGGCGCGCACCTCGTGCCCGGCACGCACCAGCGACCGTACCAGGTGCTGCCCGATGAACCCATTAGCGCCAGTGACCAGGGTTTTCACGCTGGCAGCGCCCCGGCCAGGACATCCTGGTATTTTCGAAACACCTTGGCCCACGCATAGCGCTCCACCACAAACTGGCGGCCCGCGGCGCCGAGTTGCGCGCACCGGGCGGGATCCGCGTAAAGCTGGACCAGGGCTTGGGCCAGGGCGGCGGCGTCAGACCGGGGAATGCACACCCCGATCCCGCCCGTGGCTTCGCAGACGGCCGGGTCATCCGCATAGATAACCGGTTTGCCGCAGGCCATGCCTTCCAGCGCCGTGTAACCATAACCTTCCTGCATCAGGGTGGGGAAAACCACGACATCCGCCTGCTGATAATACGGTGCAAGGGCTGCAACATTCGGATGGAATTCCACCGGCAAGCCGGCCGCGGCCTGACGCAGTTCCTCGTAATAGGCCCGATCCTCGATGTAGCCCGCGATCCACACCTTGATCCGGTTCAGCCATTCGGCGGGCAACTCCCGCAGTGCGGCCAATACGATATGCTGGCCCTTGCCCCGGGCAATCCGCGACGGATAGGATATGACCCACTTCTCGTTCGCGCACGACCGCGGGCTGAACGTGTCGGTATCCACGCCGTTGTGAATGAAGGATACGATGCCCCGGAGCGCCTCGTCCCGGACCAATTCACGGCAACTCGCCTGGCTGATCGCCACGATTCGGCGGGCGGCGCGCAACCGGCGCCGGGCCAATCCTTTTTTTACTCGTTCCATCCAGCCATGTTGATCGGCCGCTTTGCCAAAATTGAAATCGTAAAACAGGGTGACCGTGGGAATATCAGCATAGGTGGTTTCGATGTTGTTCGACAGCACGAGGTCCACCCCGCGGGCTTTCAAAATCTGATACCCCTGCCGCCGCAATATTTGATAGTTCAGAAATTTATGGGTGGTCAGCGGGATGATATGCGCGCCAGGCGGCGGGACGCAGGCCGCGTTCTTCCACCCGGTCACCAGTTCGACGCGGTAATGTTGGGTGGCCTGCTGCCAGAGATTATAAATCACCGTTTCCCGGCCGCTGGTGACATCCGGCGGAAAATGGCGGGTAATGATGCCCAGCTTCATACATGCCGGCCCGGCTGGGCCGGGCGCTCCGCGGCGGCGGCTTGGTACACCTGCCAGGTCGCGGTGGCACACCGATCCCAAGTGAACGCCGCCGCCCGTTGCCGCCCCTGGGCGACGAGGTCGGCGCGCAAGGCCGGGGTCCGGATCAAGTCCAGCAATCCTTGCGCGATGGCAGCGGTGGAATACGGATCTACTTTCAACGCGGCATCGCCCACCACCTCCGGCAGGCTGGTGACGTTGGAGGTTACCACCGGCGTGCCGCAAGCCATGGCCTCCAGCGGCGGCAGACCGAACCCCTCATACAGGGAGGGGAAGGCAAACACCGCGGCGGCGTTATACAGGGCGGGCAGATCGGCCGCCGGCACAAAGCCCACGTGGCGCAGGCGCGCGCCCAACCCGGCCTCCCGGCTGGCCCGGGCCAGGCTGTAGCGCCACCCGCCGCCGCCCGCCAGCACCAGATCGTGCGGCACCTGGCCGGCGATCTGCGCGAACGCCGCCACGAGCCGGTCCAGATTCTTGTGTGGCGCCAGGGTGGCCACGGACAGCACAAACGGCCGGCTTAATTCGTATTTTTCCCGCACCGCCGCCAAGGCTTCCGGGGCCAGGGTCCGAAACCGCGCGTTCACGCCCAGGGGAATGGCGACGACCCGCTGCGCGTCCAGGTCCGGGTAACGGGCGAGCACCGCATGCCGGACGTGTTCGGAAATGGCAATGATCCGCGCGGCGCGATAGACCACGCGATCCTGGCAATACGTATGCGAGGCGCCATGCCAGCGGTTGTAATCTTCCGGGTGCTGGCTGCAATGGAGGTCATATATCGTCAGCACCATGGGGCACGGCGGCCGGAACGGCGCGTGCACGCCAGGCACATGCAGCACCTCGGCGCCGGCCGCCCGCGCGTCGCGCGGCAACTGATATTGCGTCCAGATCGTTTCCCGCCACAGCGTGTCCCACGCCCGCAGGACGCGGTGCGCGCGCCCGAAGCAAGGCGCATAGCCCGGCGTGACCAGCTGCGCATCCGGCGCCACCCGGTGCAAGGCCGGCAGCAACTCCTCGATGTAAACAGCCGTGCCGTCCCGGGCGATCCGGGTGTGGGAAATATCGAGGGCGACCTTCATCCCGCAGCCCCCCGGGCGGTCCCGCCGCGGGCCGCGGCGGCCACGCGCTCGTAGACCGCCCAGGTTTGTTGCGCGCAGCGATCCCAGCTGAATTCCCGCGCACGCCGCAGCCCGGCCGCGGCCAACTGCTGCCGCCACGCGGCATCCGTCAGCATGCGGCCCAGGCCCGCGGCAATGGACGCCACCGAAAGGGGATCTACCAGGCAACCGGCCGCCCCGACCACTTCCGGGATGCTGTTGGTGTTGGACGCCAGCACCGGCGTCCGGCAGGCCATGGCTTCGAGGGGCGGCAACCCGAACCCCTCGTTCAGGGACACAAACGCCAGCGCATCGGCCAGGCGGTACAGGCCCGGCAAATCGACCAGCGGCACATAGCCCAGGATCCGGACCCGGTCCTCCAGGCGCAGGTCGCGGACCTGCTGCCGCAACGCGCCGGCCATCCCGTCATCTCCGCCCGCCAGAACCAACTGGTGCGGCACGCCGGCCGCCAACTGGTGGAACGCCGCCACCAACCGCTCCAGGTTCTTGCCATGGCGCAAGGCGCACACGGACAAGACCACTGGCGCCGCGAGTTGGTATTTCCGGCGCACGCGGTCCGCCTCGCCTTCGGAGACCGGATGGAAGATCGGGTTGACCCCCAGCGGGATCGCGGTCACGCGCGCCGGTGCCACGCGCGGAAAATGGGCCTGCAAATCGCTTTTGACAAAATCGGAAATCGTGATGAGGTGATCCGCGCCACGCACGGCCTGGCGCAGGTAGAAACTGCTGGACATCCGGTTCCATGGCCGGAACAACTCCGGGTGCCGTAGCAGGGTCATGTCGTAGATCGTCGCTACGCAGGGGACGGCGCAGCGCAAGGAGTGCCAGAGGGCCGTGGCGTGGAACACCTGGACCTGGTGCTGGCGCAGGAGGCGGGGCAGACGGGTTTGGAACCATACGACCTCGCGCAGCAGGGTGTCATACACCCGGCCCCATTTATTCCGCCGCGAAAAGCGCGGCTGGTACTGCAGCTCGATCAGGCTGCCGGGCGGCACCTGGCGCCGCAGCGCGCTGACGATCTCGCGCACGTACGTGGCCATGCCGGCGCCTTCCACGCCGCAGGCCGAAGTGTCGATGGCTACCTTGATGCTCATGGGCCGGACACCGCGTTATCGGTTGAGGTGGCCGGTTGCGGGACCAGCGGCATGCGCCAACCGTCGGCCAGGCCGCGGCCCAGGGCGGCGATTTTCGGCCAGCGCCCGCGGGCCAGGAACCCGGCCAACAAATACACGTTAAAGCCCGCGTAGGCCGCGAGGGCGCAGGCCCATTGCGCCGCACCGCGCGCGTGCAGGCGGATCACGAACAGCCGGTTGCGCGCAAACAGGTAATGCGCCCGGGGCGACGTGGTGCCGCCAAATTGCAACAAGGTGTTTTTCACCGTGGAGGCGGCCACTTTATGGCGCAGGACGGCCGACGGCACATAGCGCATCCGCAGGTGATGACGGCGCAGGCGCAGGCACCATTCGACATCCTCGTAGTAGGCGAAAAATTGGTCATGCAACAAGCCCACCTGCGCAAACACGCTGCGGCGCACGAACAGGCAGCAACCGCAGACATAGCCCACGTCCAACGCTCGGTCAAATTGTCCGCGGTCGGGCTGTCCCAAGCCCCCATGGTGGTTGGTCAGGCGCAGGGGGTTGATTGCGCCACCGCCGTACCAGATCCGGTCGGGCGGATCCTGGTACAGAATCTTCGCGCTGGCCACGGCCACGCCGGAATCCGCCTGCATCGCCGCCAGCAACGATTCCAGGCAGTCCGGCGCCACTTCAGTGTCGTTGTTCAACAGCCAGATGTAATCCGCGCCCAGCTGTTGCAGCCGGCGAATCCCGATGTTGTTGCCGCCGGTGAACCCCAGGTTGCGATCGTTGCGGATGACTTCGACCTGGGGAAACATCGCGGCCAGTTGGTCCGCCTCGTTGCCAGCGGACGCATTATCGACCACGACCATCCGCCATGGCACGCGGCGGCCCGCCAGCAAGGACGCGATGCAAAGACGGGTGAACTCCGCCGTGTTCCAGTTGACCAGGACCACGCCGACCTTGGCCTCCATGGTCATGAAGGCGCCGGCGTCGGGTCTGGCGCCGGTGGCCGACTGGCGCGCGCAGGCGGCGCGATGGGCGGGGTGGCTTCCTCGTCCGGTTCGGGCGCCGCCCGTTCGTCGGCTTGCACCAGGAGGTTGATGATCCCGGCATAGAACATGAACAAGGGCACGGTTTTCACGTCACCGTAAATGGAGGTGAGGAACAGCAGGATCACCGTGAAGTTGTAGGCCGCCACTCCGACCGCGCAGCGGTAGAGCAAGGGGTCGTGCCACGGCCGGCGCAACTGGCGCATCATCAGGACCGCGATGCTAATGATCAGGGCCACCACCGTAACCGCGCCAAACGCCCCCAGGTCCAGCATGAGCGAGAGCATGGAATTATGGTAGTTGCGCGTCCAGATTTGATACTCGATATTGTCCGCCCACCAGTGCACCGTGGCCAGAATGCGATCGAATTCCGCGCTGTCGAACACAAACCCCTTGCCCATCCAGAAGTAGCGGGGAATATCCAGCACCGCCCGTTTCCACAATTCCTGGCGCCATTCCAAGGTGCCCACGGCCGACGCCAAGGCCTCGCTCTTGACCTCGACCAGGGGCAAAAAGCTCACGATCCGCTGCACCGTGAGCGGCATGTCCCGGGCGAAGATAATCACGCCGACGTAGCCCAACAACGTCAACCCGCCCAGCATGAAATACCAGCGCCACTTGGCCTGCCACCGACCGCAGAAGATATACATCAGCGTGAACAGTCCCAGGATGATTACGGAAGAGCGATAACCCGAGATCAGGATCAGGAACAGGGAAAAGCACCATAACAGCAAGGCCAATGGCCACCGGATTTTGCCGGCGCCCAGGAGGACGAGCGTCAGCATGGGCAGCAACTGCCCGAGGCTCACCGCGCTGAACAGGCGGAACACGCCGCCGTACCGGTAGGCGCTCATACCTTCCGCCAGGGCCTCGAATTGCACCGTGCGGAAAAATGAATACATCATGCTCAGCTTGCCGCCAGTCTTGATGAACAGGAAGTCCACGATCGGCGAGATGCCAGCCAGCAGCACCATGAACAGGAGGGCGACCTTGAGCTGTTTGGCTGACAATTCGAACCGGCGGGAGAAAAAGAAGAAAGCCACCAAGGCAAAATGGGTGACATAGACCATGCCTCCCCATTTGCTGCTGCCCAGCAAGCGAAACCCGCTGCCCCGCGCCACGATCAGCATGACCAGGATCGCCCCGTAGGCCAAGGCCAGCCGCTCGCTCCAGTTGATGCGCACCCGTTGTTCCTTGTGGATGATGGCCGCGGCCAGCATGGTCAAGGCAAACATCGTGAACATGCCTTCGGCCAGAGTCAACTGGCGCGACAGCAGGATGATGTCGCTGTTATAAAAGGCAATGCCCAGCGCCAGCACCATGGCCGGACGGCTGACGAGCCAGACTCCCAACGGGAACAGAACCAGCAACGCCAAAAGCAAAAAGCTCCCGCTCTGGGCAAAGAGCAGCAGGACGGCAGCCACCAGACCGAACACGAACAGGATCAAGGTCAGGCTGGAAGATACGCTAACGTTTTGCGCGCCCATGGAATCCGGTAGTTGGGTTATTCAGTCGAAAACTATTGGCCGTCAGGATTTCAAGCCAAATGGCTAGATGATGCTGAAGTGCGGCGCGGGCAACAAGAACCGGCCACCGGCCATCAGGTATTCTTTTTCGCGCTGCTTGAACTCTTCGATGAAATGCCAGGGCAGGACCAGGAAATAATCCGGCCGGGCGCCGCGCGCCTGGGTCTCGGACACGATCGGGATGTGGGTCCCCACGGTGACCTTGCCCCATTTGTCCGGATTGCGTTCTGCGGCGGCGGTAATCACGGTGTGGTCCAGCCCGTAATATTGCAACAGGGTATTGCCCTTGGTGGAGGCCCCGTAAACATAAATGGACTTGCCTGCCGCGTGCTGGGCGCGCACAAAGCCCACCAGATCGGTTTTGATCCGGTCCATCCAAAAGGCAAATTCGTGGTAGGTCTGGACATCGTCCAACTGCAGCTTGATTTCCTGCTCGCGCAGCGCCTGCACCCGTTGCCGGGCCAACGCGCGATAGGTTTCATCGCCGAACGCGTCCGGGCGGGCGGCCTTGTTCCGGATATACGCCCGGAAGCTGCCGCCATTGATGTCGTTCAACTCCAGGTCCACGACCTCGAAATCATGCAGGGCCAGGAGGTATTCAAAGGAGTGCAGCGCGTAGTACTCCAGGTGCTCATGGCAGATGTTCCCCAGTTCATGCTGCCGCAACATGAGCGGCAGGTATGCCATCTGCACCACCCAGAGACCATCCGGGTGCAGGACCGCCTTGATATCACGGACAAATGCGTTGGGATCCTCCAGGTCGTAGAACATGGCGATGCTGGTGATGATCTTGGGGCGCCGGCCGGCCAGCATGGAATCTGCCGCCAGCGTCTCGGCGTTGAAAAAACCCACCAGAACCCGGTCAGCCACCTTGCGGGACAAATCCGCCAGGTTGCGGGCCGGGTCCACGCCGATCTTGAATACGCCCCCGGTTTCATACGACGCCAGGAGCGTGCCGTCATTACAGCCAATATCCAGGACGGTGTCGCCCTGCTCCAGGCGGATCAGGTGCTCGGCCTTTTGGGCGATGTCGTGCAGGGCATCCCGCATGGTTTGGTTGGTCCCTGACCGGTACCAGTAGTTGCGATACATCTGGTCAGCCGGCACGGTGTGTTTCAACTGCAGCAAATGGCAGCGGCGGCAGAACACCAGTTCCAGGGGCGCGCGCTGGCCGTCATCCGCGCCCGGATCGGGAAAATCCGAAACGTACAGATCGCCCAGCGATAGGATCGGCGCCAGGGCGCCTTCGCAAACGCGGCAGGTGGTGCGTGTTTTCATGGCAATGCTCCTGTATTGATCGGTGGGCAAGTGTAGTGTTGCGCGGCCCAGAAATCCAGCAGGGTTTGGGCGATCAACTCCTGGCCGCGGGCGCTCGGATGGCCATCATAGAGCAGGTACGGCAGATCAGCGGCCGTGGCCGTGGCCGGCAACGCGCGCACATAGTCCAGGAAGGCCGGTCCGGTGTCTACCAGCGGCACCCCACGCGCCGCGCACCAGGCGCGGATCAAATCGGCTTCCAGCCGGTCGCTGGTATTGGTCGGCGGCGACTGGCCCAGCAGGCGTTCGTAATACACCTCGCCGCGATGATGGAACAAGAGCACGGCCACCCGCGCGGACGCCCCGGTGGCGCCGGCCAGGATCCGGTCCAGGGCGCGTTCCGTGGACTGCCATTCAGGCGCGGCCGCGATGGCGGCGGCCGCGCGGGTCGCGGGCACCTGCTTGCGGGTTTCGCCCCGGTACCGCTGCAGGGCCTGCGCCAGGGGCGAGGCCCCGGCCGCGGCCGCCGGCATCTTGATGAACCGGGGATCGTCCGGCCGCCACCAGGCCTCGGTCCAACTGCGCCAGCGGGTCTTGACCAGCACGCCCAGCGCGGTGACGACCAGGCGGTATCGTTTTTTCATTTCCCGGTCCAAGTATACGAGACGGCCAATGGCGCTCGGATACCTGCCCGCCCGAACCACGTCTTCCGGACGTTGAAGGAAAAACTCCTCGCGCAGATAGACGCTGGACAGGTAACCCACCAGGATCCAATCCGGACGGAACGCCAGGCCATACTTGCACAACGCACCGGCCATCTGGGATGGCGCGTAGCCTTGGACCCCGAGGGAATAGGTCGGATACCCGCGCTGCGTCAGCAGCGTGGTCCACGTTTGCTCCAGCGGAACGCCCATACCCTCCACAAAGCTGTCGCCCACCGCCACCACCGGCAGGTGGGCACAGCCGGCAAGCTCGGGTAGATTCTTGAACCCCAGCTGGTCGGTCTGCCATTCATAAGCGAAGGTGTTGGTGGGGCCATAGTAGCCGGGCACCTGGATCCGGGTGTCGGCCTTGGGCTTGGCATACGGGCTTTCCGGCAGGTAGTCCACCATGGCGGTGCGCAAGTCCTGGATCGCCGCGCCCTCAACCATGTTGCGCAGGTGGACCGGGAACAGCCCCGGGCAGCAGCGGAACACCAACTGCACAAAGACGATCATGAGGGTCAGCGCAATCAAGGATACCTGGGCCTTCATCATCAGGCGGGTGACCCAGCGGGACCAGAACAACGAGAGCACTGCCCCGGCCCACGACAGCCAACCAATGGCCAGCAGCAGATCCTTGGCCCTGGCCGAGACGTGCTCCGGCGCCACCACCGCCGTCCACCCGGCCATGCCCAGGGCCAACACGCCGATGATCAGTATTTTTTTATGCGCACCCATATCATCCCCCAGCGCGGGCAAAACGGCTGAGCGACAGCACATCCGCCTCGGACAGGCGTCCGCGCCACAGCATGTACCGCAAGAGCCCTTGCTGGCATGCCCGACCCGGCACGCGGGCGATTACCCAGGCCGCGGCCTTGTCCCACCATGGCGCGCGCAACGCCGCAATGTACTTGTGATATTCCGCCGGGCCATACGCGCCGTAGCCTCGGTATAAAAGCAACGTCCGCCACCGGCGCCAGTACTCACGGGGCACGACCTGTTGCTTGACCGAATCCGGGCAGTGCGGGAAAGACCACACCAGCGCGGGCCAGCGGAACACGAACACCTCCAGGCGCCGGGCGGTCCACTGGGCATTGCCATGGCGGATTTGGATCAGCGGTTCCGCGAGGGCCAGCACCGGGCCAGCCAGCGGCCGCTGGTAAATCGCTCCGATGTGCGCAAACTCGGTACCCATGTACGGTGTTTTATCCCGGGCCTGCCATACGGACCGCTTGATAACGACCCCGCCGATAAAACTCAGGTAGTTGATGGTGATGCGGAAAAACTCCGGGAAGTCGGCGGGCGCGAACTCGCGGTCTTGCGCCAAACCCATCCGGCTTTTTTCCAGGCAGCGGGTAAAATCGGCGTTCCAGACCTCCGCATCCACCACGATCAAGTCGTAGCGCCCGGTGCGGGCGCGCGCGAGCACGGTGGCCACGGCCCCCGGTTTCAGCAGGTCGTCATCGGAGAAAAACCAGCAGTATTCGCCTTGGGCCAGTTCGGCCGCGCGGCCAAAGTCCGCGTCCACCCCGCGCGGCGGCTGGCGCTCGTAATGCAGGCGGGAGAACCGGTCCCGGTACCCGGCCACGATCTTTTCCGTGGCGTCATCCGGCGACCCATCCACGATGATCAGCTCCACCTCGGTGCCCGCTTGCGCGGCCAGGCTCTCCAACGTGGCGCCAATATAGTCCGCGCGCCGGAACGTGGCCATGCAGATGGAGATGACCGGGTTGCTCATCAAGTCTCGCTCATTGCCAGCTGGCCCATCGTGGCTGTTTCCCCGCCCGCCAGCGCCGAGGCCAGGTCGGCCACGCGACGGGCTGCGGCGCCATCGGTGCGGAACACCCAGTTGGCCAGGAATTCCCGGCGGGCCGGCTCCATGGCCGATAACCGTTCCGCGGTTTGCTGTCGGGCGACGGCTTGGAACGCGTTGCGCAACTCATCTGCGGAATGTGCGACCATCACGGCGCCACTATCCAGAAAATCGTCATGGAACCAGCGGAGCCCATGGAAGTAGGGCCAGATCACCAACTTGTTAAGGATCAATGCGTCCATGGTCGCCGTGGTGCCAAACGTCACGAACACATCCGCGGCTTTGATCATGGCGCCGATGTCGTCCTTTGGCGCGGCCCATACGACCCGCGCCCCGGCGGGCGCCAGCGGGTGCAACTCCTTTATTTTTTCGAGCGGATGCGGCTTGCACACCAGCAGGAGCCCGGGCGTTTGCGCGGCGGCAGTAAATATCGCGCGCTTGATCTCCCGGACAAAGGCAGGGTCTATGAGATCATCGTAAGCGCTGGCTGCATAGCTGGACGCCAGCAGGACCACGACCTCGCCCGGGCGCGCTTCCCAAGCCTGGCGCTGGGCGGCCACGGCGCCGGGCATCGTCACAGCCAGGGCGTCATACCGCGGCGAGCCCGTCAGCGTTATTTTATCGTGCGCCACGCCGTGCTGCTCCAGGATCCGGCGCGAGCTTTCGCCCCACGCTGCCACGCGATCAGCCAGCAGAAACCGCCACTCGACTGATTCGGTGGCGTTATACAGGCCGAACTGGACGTCCAGGGTGGGGATACCGGCCGCATGCGCCAGCCAGACAAAGACGCGGTTGCGGGGATCCGCCATGTCCGGAGACACCACCACGCGCGGCGGATGCCGCGCATACAGGCTCCCGGCCACAGCCGCGTACCGCAACAGCCGGGGGACATGCACTTGACACAGGAAACGCAGCGTCTCGCGCAAATCCGCCGCCGCCACCGCGGGCAGGTCATGGGCCAGCTGCTGCACCTCGGCCCGGTCCAGCCAGCAGGCGGCGCGGCGACGAAACTCGTGCTGCAGCGCCCGGGCCTGACGGCGGCAGGCAGGCGTCCAATACTCCCAAAGATTGGTGCGTCGGTCAGCCACACCGCTGCCGGTGGCCGGCGGGCCGTCATCGCGCAAAGCCACCGGCTGCAGCGGGAGACCGTGCGGCAAGACGTCCGCCACGGGCGCCAGCACATCCCGGTAGATGTAGTCGTTGAACCCCAGCAGCAGGGCGGCAGGCCCGGCCGGCCCGCCGGGGGTCTGGTCGTCGGCCACCAGGGGCAACATAGCATCCCGCACACAGCGGCGCGCCCATTGCCAGCGCCGCCGCACGCCCCGGCGCCAGCGCGCGCGCCGGCTGGTGCGGCCGGCCAACAACGGCGGCAGGTAATACAAGGCCAAGTCCACGGCAATCACATCCCACAGCGAAAGCCCATCCACGGTCAACAACTCGCGCAAGCTGGCCGCGCCACCCAACGGCTGGTTGCCCCAGGCTGCCGTCAGGTCCGCCGAACGGCGGAGGATATCTTGCAGTAACGGCATGGATCATCCCCCGCCCTTGTGCATCCACCCCACCGACAGGATCAGGGCCCGCCGATCCGCGGCCGGGACCACCCCGCCGAACAGCAGGCAAGCCGCGAACAACGCCAGCAGCAGCGCCAGCAGCCCGCTATCGCACCAGAAGTTCACTCCGGGCCACTGCCACCCGGCCGCGAAGAACAGCAACGTGAGCGCCGCCAGCCAGGCCGCGCGGCGCCATTCCACGATCCGCAGCGTGTCCAGCCGCCCCGCCGCATACAGCGCCGCGCCAGCCATGACCCCCCACGACAGCAGCGTGGTCAGCGCGGCCGCGCGTACGCCCCACAACGGGATCAAGGCCAGGTTGCCCACCACGTTCACCGCGGCGCTCAGCACCGCGATGCCCAGGATCCATCCGGTCTTGCCCGTGGCATAGACATAATTGACCGGGATGAAATAAAACAGGCTCAGGCCGGCCGACCAGACCAAGTAGGGCAGCCACTGAATGGCCGCAGCATAACGGGTGTCCAGCAGGTACTGCACCAGGATCCGTCCACCCAGTATCGTGCCCAACAGGAGCAGGGCTTCCAGCGCAAGCAGGAGGTTGGCCAGACGGACCAGTTGGTCGCGGCCCGGCACCGTCTTAACCAGGCGGAACACCATGGGAGCCCAGGCGCTATTCAACGCCACGCCGGCGATGGTGAGGACGTTGGCGACCTGGTAGGCCAACGTGTAATAGCCGATCTGGTCCAGGGGTACCGCATGCTGCAAGATCAACCGATCGGAAAGCGCCATGGCCCAGTGGCAGGCCGCCGTGGGCACCAGGGGCAGGGCCATGGGCATCATGGCCAGCAGCAAGCGCCACCGGAACTGCGGCCGGCCCCAGTTCCGCATCAGGCCCCACGCCAGACCGGCCAGCAAAAACGCCGCCAGGGCCAAGCCCGCAAACATCCCGTTGATCCCGGCCCGCAAACCCACGAGGAACAAAAGGATCAGGCCGGCATTGAGCGCGCAGGAACAGAGCGACACAAGCACAAACGGGACGGGCCGCTCCGCCGCCTGGAAAGTCAGCATCGGGATCTGCAACCAAGCGCCGAAGCACGCAGCCGCCAAGGCCAGCAGCAGGGTGGGATAAACCGCGATCCCAGGCATGACCCATCCCAACCCGTGGCGCCCGCCCAAGGCCAACAGCGCCGTGACAATTAAAGAAAATCCAGCAATGGCGCTGAACATGGTCCAGATGCGAGCCTGCCGCTCGGCCGTCGCTTCCGCCCGATGATAAATAACCGCGACCAGATTGGGGAACCCGAGAGAAAGCATGACGATCAGGATGGTGATGAGTGCGGTTAGCGTGCCATAGGCACCGTATTCGGTGGGCGTCAGGAAGCGGGTGTAGACCGGGATCAGGATGAAGTTGAGCGCGCGGTTGAGAACCTCGCCCACCAGGTACAGGCTGGCGCGTACCCGCAGGCCGCGGCCTTCACCGGCAACGATGGTGCTCATGAATTCATCAATGGGGATCTTACCATGAACGAACCAACGGGCCTATTCCCGGACCATCATGCGGTTTCCCGGCATGGCGGCCGGCTGCCGTCCACAGCCGACCTTGATTCCGTGAGGCCCAGGGCGTGCCGCGTACCCTCATCCTGCAGCCATTCCCCGGGAACCGCCACCAGGTTCATGATCCGCTCGTCCAGCCACTCGTAGGGCTGCAACCGGCCCGCCTGCTCCTTGTAAACCTGGTACTGGTGGTCCCGGAACCAATGGAAAACCTCGTTGATCGAAATCCCGACATAGGCCAGCAGCGAAAGATTTAGCTCGAACGCCACCAAAGGCCGGCTCGCCTGCAAGAGCGCCCGCGCGCCGCGCAACGCCCGGATCTCGTTGCCCTCCACGTCCAGCTTGATCAGGCGCAGCTTCGGCCAGGCGTCCCGGGGCACCAGCGTCTCCAGCGGGTTCACCGGCACGCGCACCCGGGTGTACCCCAGGTGCCCGATATCCAGCAACGACCCCCAGGCTCCGTCGCCATGGAACTCCAAATGCGCCGGCTCGTCGCCGGCCGCCTGTGGCACGATCGTGATGTTGGCCAAGCCGTTCAGCGCGATGTTGGCCTGCAGGCTGGCGATATTGGCGGGATGCGGCTCCACGCAGTAGACCCGGCCGGTCGGACCCACGCGTTGGGCCAGCGGGATGGCCATGTACCCTTCGTTGGCCCCCACGTCAGCCACGACATCCCCGGGCCGCAAGATGCGCTTGAGCAAGTCCAGGTATCCGGCCTCATACTGGCCGCAAACGTTCATGATGCGCAACGCCAGGACATGGGCGGCGGCGCAGGGGTGCAGGCGCACTTGCCAGCCGGCCCGGCCGAGCAGCGACTCGATCCCGGGACACCGGCGGATGATCGCTGCCACCACCCGGTCTCCCACCCGATTCGCCGGGAGCCGGAGCAGCGCCGTTGCCAAACCCGCGCCGAACGGGACCTTCATGGGTTGGGCCCCCAATCGCCGACGCGAACGTCCTGCTGCGCCTGCTGGTAATCGCCCTGCTGGCCGATATCCAGCCAGTATTCGCAGATCGGGAACCCGGCCACGCGCCGGCCGGCGGCGATCAGGCGCTCGATCACGTCGGTCATGTTGAAGGCTTCCCCCCTGGGGATCACCTCGTAAGCCGCGGGCTCCAGCAGGTAGATGCCGGCGTTCACAAAAAAGTTGAGCCGCGGCTTTTCCTTGATGCCCATGATGGCGGCCCCCTGGCATTCCACCACGCCATAGGGAACCTGAAAATAGTAATCCCGGAGCGCCACGGTGAGCACCGCCCGCTGCTCGCGATGGTATTCCCACATGGCCCGCATGTTGACCCGGGTCAGGATGTCGCCGTTGATTACCAGCAGGGTTTGCTGGGGCGGCTCCATGAGGCCCAGGGCGCCGGCCGTGCCCAGGGGTTGCTCCTCGTGAACGTAGGTCAGCTTCACGCCGAACGACTGGCCATCCTGAAAATGGTCGCGGATTTTTTCGGGCTTGTAATGGGTCGTCACGTGCACCCGGTCGATCCCCAGGCCGGAGATCTGCTCCACGATGTACTCCATGATCGGCCGGCCGCCGACCGGCAGCATGGGTTTGGGCAGGTCATCGGTCAGCGGTCGCAGCCGCGTGCCGCGCCCTCCGGCCATAATCACGGCCTGGACCGGGATGCCAGCCGCCGGCGCCAGGTCGTCGAACGTGGCCAGGTCGGCGACCCGGCCCTGGTCATCCAGCAACGGCACCTGGCGGATGGCCCGCTCTTTCATGATGGCCAGCAGATCGTCCGGGCTTGACCCTGCGGGTGCAGTCACCGGCTCCGGATAATCGGGATCCAGCTTGAGATCGAGCAAATCCTGGACCGGCCGGTCGGGATCGAGCGAGGCCAGCATGGCGCGGCGGATATCGCCATCGGTGATCGTGCCGATCAGCCGGCGCGCGGGATCCACCACCAGTACGATGCCCTTGCCGCCACGCGCCAGACGCGCCATGGCCTCGCGCAAGGGAAGGTCCGGCTCCATCAGGAGTGGCGCGATGTCTGTCATATCAGAATATTCCGCACGAAGAACGCATTACTAACCCCTGCAGCCTTCACATCTCTTCTTCGTGGCCTTCGTGTTCTGTGGTGGAATTATCATTTCAATCTTCAACATTACACCACGAAGAACACGAAGATCACGAAGGGATTACAAGACGAAGCGCCGGATGCCATCCTTGAGGAGCGGCACGTTAAAGTTGATCAGCAGCCCGGTTTTTATACCTGCCAGCTTCATGTAGGTAAGCAACTGGGCCTCGTGGATGCCTTTGACTTCATCGACGCTTTTCAGTTCGACAATTAGTTTGCGCGCTACCAGCAGGTCAACACGGTAGCCACAGTCAAGGTGGACATCCTTGTACGCAATCGAGAACGGCTGTTGCAGGACAAACTCAATGCCCTGCGACTTCAGCTCAAAGGCCAGGCACTGCTCGTAAGCCGATTCCAGCAACCCTGGCCCCAAGGTCCGGTGAACTTCGATCGCGCAACCGATCACGCTCCTCGACAAATCATCGAACTCCATCTTCGTGGACTTCGTGCTCTTCGTGGTGAAATTAATCTTGTCAGTCTCCAACATTACACCACGCCGGGGTTACAGGCCGCCGAGCAGGCTGGACACGTAGCCGGGCAGCTCGCTGCTCTTGGGGTACTCGTCGTACACCGCCTGGCGCAGCTTCCACATGCCGCTGACTTTTTCCCAGATGTGCGGCTGGCGGTACTTATCCACCACCTGCCAGAACTGCTCCTCGCTCATGTTCAGGTAGGCCAGGCTGTCCTTGTAGTAATTCTTGGGGAACTCGCCGTCATACCGTTTCACCAGGACCGCCGCCTCCTCGCGCGTGATGTGCCCATCGCGCACCTCGTGGGCGGCGTCGGACGTGGCCCGCCCGATGCCGAACTTCACGAACCCCAGGTAGTAATGCAGCCCGTCCAGCTTGTCGTCCAGGCTGGCATACTTCGAGTACGTGCCCTCGGACCGGCCCTCGGGATTGGCCTGCAGCCCGGTATGTTCGGCGGCCAGGTAATAGTTCTCCTGCGGCACCCATTTTTTGTAGTAAGAAAACCAGTGGAACTCGATGCCCTTGCCGCGCAGGTCGGCGATGTCCGGCGGCGAGTAGAAGGTCAGGTCACACTCGTCGTAATCGCTGCGGGTCAACACGTCGGTCTCGTTAAGCCCGTACTCGATCAGCTCATGCACCGTAATGCCCTTGCAATACTGCTCGGCCCACATCTCAAACGGCATGCCCCGCAGGTTGAACACGCGCGGATCGCCGGTGTACTCCGCCTCGCCGTTCTCGCCGAAGAACACGAGCTTGATGTCGAACTTCTGGGCAATGTGGAAAGCATAGCTCATCTGGCCGTAAATGAACGGCAGGAACACGTCGCCCACGGCCTCGAAGGCCAGGCGCGCCAGCTTGCGGTGCAGCCGGCCGTTCTGCCAGGCCATGAGGTTGTTGAACCCGCCCACATTGATGAAGTTGCAGAAGTTCTGGAACCCGATGGCCGTGTATTCGAACGGCACCCAGGTCACGGTCAGCGGATGCATGCCATACTTGTATTTCAGCTCATAGCTGACACGCGCGCTGTCCTTGCCTCCGCTGCCGGGCACCACCACATCAAAACGCCCATCGTTGCGCCGGTACTGGTCGCACAGCGCGCGCAACTCCTTTTCGCGCGTCTCCCAATCCACGCTGTTCTTGATGCCGGTGTAGCGGCACGCGCCACACACGCCCTCGGCATCAAACTGGATGCGGGGCCGCTGGTTGGAGATCACGCAGCGTTTGCAGAACTTGATTTCCGCGGGCAAATGCGGGAGCTGACGATCAATGATTTTCTGGCTAACCATGGCGAATCCTCCTTAGGGTAAACTGGGGCCGGCCTGGCGACAGGGGATGCCCCGCGAACGACAGTATTCCTTGATGCCTTCCAGGGTTGTGTCCTGGAAGCCGGAAACCGATGATGGCTGCTTGAGGAAGGTGAGGTTGCCCTCGGTCGAGTAGTCTTCCTCCAGCACCGGGAGTTGGCGCAGGACATTGTAATGCAACAGCGCGGCGAGGCTCACGGCGGAAGCCAGTCCTTCGGTGATGGCCGCGGCCACATGGTCTGGCCGGCCTGCCCCGCCGGCGGCAATGACCGGCACGGGAACCGCCGCGGCGATCCGGTGCGTCAGGCCCACGTCGAACCCCCGGCCCGTGCCTTCCTGGTGGATGGCCGTCACCATGACTTCGCCCGCCCCCAGTTCCACGCCCTGCTGCGCCCATGCGAGCACTTCCTGCCCGGTGCGCTGCCGGCCATTGTTGGTATAGGCTTCATAGCGGCCCGTGGCGTTCGGCATGGCCTCGATGGACAGCACGATGGTCGATGACCCGAACCGGCGCGCCGCGCGCCGGATAAACTCCGGGTCAGCCAGGGCCGCTGTGTTGATCGCCACCTTGTCCGCCCCGGCCTTCAACACCCGGCTGATATCGTCCAGGGTGCGCAATCCACCACCCACCGTCAGGGGGATAAAAATCTGCCGCGAGGTCTGGCGAATGATTTCGTCAAGGCTGTTGCGATTGTACAGGCTGGCCACGGCATCCATGTAAACCAGCTCATCCGCGCCGTGCTCGTAATAGTACTGGGCAAAGCGGTAGGGCTTGCCCAAAACCCGCAGGCCTTCCAGGTGGATGCCCTTGACCAGGTTGGGCCCCTTGATGTCCAGGCGCGGTATGACACGCGGGCCGATCACGCGACGGGGCCCGCCGCCATCTCCACCAGCGCCCGCCCCACCCGCCCTTGTTCGAGATCATCCAGCGCCTGGTTGATTTGCTCGAGCCGGTAGCGGTGGGTCAGCAGCTTCTCCAGGGGCACCCGCTTCTCGCTGATCATCTCGTAAAACCGCGGCACGTCGCGATCCGGCTGCACAGCGCCGCCCCAGCTGCCGGCGATCCGCTTGCCGCAGATTAAATCAAAAGGATCCAGCTTGATCCGGTCCCCGAACCGCGGGTGGCTGGCAAACACACACAGCCCGCCACCCTTGTGCACGGATTGGAACGCCTGCTCAATGGTTTCCACCCGGCCAGCCGCCTCGACGGAAAAATCCACCCCCTGGCCGCCGGTCATATCCCGAATCGCCGCCAGCGCGTCCTGCCGGCGGGCATCGATGACCGCGGTGGCGCCGAGCTCCGACGCGAGCTGCAGTTTGCCCGGATCAATGTCGACGGCGATAATCTTGGAGGCATTGCACACGATCGCTCCGATGAGCGCGCTCATGCCCACGCCGCCCAAGCCCCAGATCGCGATCGTATGACCGGCGGACGGCTTGACCTCGTTGATCACCATGCCCGCGCCGGTGGGGATGGCGCATCCGAACAATACCGCCAGCTCCATGGGCAGGCCGTCCGGCTTCTTCACGCACCGGTTTTCCGCCACCACGCTGTAATCGCTGAACGTCGTCACGGCGCCGGAGTTGATGACCGTGCTGCCTTTGCGGTACTGGGCGCCGGGCGCATTCAGACCCGTGCCGCGGATCCAGCCGAGGATGACGGCGTCACCCGGCTGCACCTTGGTCACGCCGGGCCCGACGGCCTCCACCGTTCCCGAGCCTTCATGCCCGAGCAGGTGCGGCAGGTAGGGATCCGGCCCGCGCCGGCCACGCGCCTCCATCAACTGGCTGTGGCAGACCCCGCTGTAAGCCAGCTTCACCAGCACCTGGCCGGTCTGCAGGGCCGGGATTTCCAGGCCATTCACAATTTCCAGCGGCTTGCCAAGCTCTGTGAGTACCGCGGCTTTCATAGGTTTACCCACTTTCTTAAAACGGCCCTTTGAACCACGCGCCGGGCACGTCGTGCGGACATGGTTTGGCGCCGGGTTGTTCAGACCACTGCAGGTCCCGGCCCAGCATGCGGCCAATGGCCGCGGTGATGGCCGCCGGGCCAGGATAAAAGTCGCGGGTCAGCGCGGGGCTGGTGGGCACAGGAAAATCCGGCAGCGCGATGCGCGCCGGCGCAGCCTTCAGGTCCTTGAAGCACTCCATGCTGGCGCGGGCCACGATCTCGCCGGCCACGCTGCCGAAGGCGCAGCCGGTATCCAGGGCCACAAGGCGGCCGGTCTGGCGGACAGACCCCAGCACCAGGTCCCAGTCCAGGGGGCGCAGGGTGCGCAGGTCGATGACATCGCACGTGACGCCCTGCGGTGCCAGCGCCTCGGCCACGCGCAAGGCTTCCACGCTCATGTAGGAGTAGCCCACGATCGTGACGTCGCGGCCCGCGGCCAGGCGATGGGCCTGCCCCAGCGGCACCCGGTAGTCACCCTCGGGCACATCGCTTTCCGAGTTGTGGATCCAGCGGTGCTCCAAAAAAATGACGGGGTTGTCGTCGAAGATGCTGGCCAGCAGCAGCCCCTTGGCGTCCGCAGCCGAGGTCGGCATGACCACCTTCAGGCCCGGGATATGCGTGAACAGAGCCTGCAGGTTCTGCGAGTGGGTCGGCCCCTGGCCCCAGCCCCGGCCGAGGATCATGCGGATGGTGATCGGGCACGGCAGGAGGCCGCCAAACATGTAGTGCCACTTGGCCGCATTGTTGATGAGCTGGTCCAGGCTCAGCAACGCGAAGTCGAGGCGCTGGTGGACCATCACTGGCCGCAACCCCTGCAACGCCGCGCCGATGGCCACGCCGGTCATGGCGTTCTCCGAGGTCGGCATGTCGAACACGCGCTCCGCGCCGAACTTCTCGGCCAGGCCGGCGGTGGTGCCGAAGATGCACTTGGGATCCGTCACGCCCAGGCCGAAACAGAGAACCCCGGAATCCTGTTCCATGGCCACGGCCAGCGCATCGCGGACAGCCTGCACAAAGGTCATGCGGCGGGTCATGGCGTCACCGCTTCCCGGTAAAGATTCGTGTACGCCTCGGCCGGGTCCGGCCACGGCGACTGCTCGGCAAATGCGAAGGCCGCATCCACCTCGGAGGTAATCTGCGCCTGGACCGCAGCCACCTCGGCCGCAGACACCAGGCCCGCGGCAATCAGGTCATCCTGCAGCAGCAAGACCGGGTCCCGCTCCTTCCAGTGATCGAACTCCGCCAGGGGGCGGTACTCCAGGTCGTTGTCGTAGTTCGGGCCACAATGTTCGCGCCAGCGATACGTGGAGAACTCCAGAAAATACGGGCCGGCGCCGCCGCGGACTTGGGCGGCGGCGGCGGCGATCATCTCATAGACCTGCAGGGCGTGGTTGCCGTCGCCGCTGCCCGCGGGGCAGCCCAGGCCGCGCACCATCTCGTGGATGGCGCGGCCCGCCGGCTGGCGCACATCGATCCGCGAATACACGGAATACAGGTTGTTCTCGCACAGGAACAGCACGGGCAGCTTCTTGAGCACGGCAAAGTTGACCGACTCGTAAAACACACCCTCCTCCACGGCCGCGTCTCCCAGGAAGATGCAGCTCAGGCGGCCGGTCTTGCGGTATTTCAACGCCAGGCCCAGGCCCACGCCCACGGGGATGGTCCCGCCGACAATGGCCGTGCTGGCCACGAATCCCACCGCCAGGTCCGCCAGGTGCATGGATCCGCCGCGGCCGGCGGCGCAGCCCGTGGCCTTGCCGTAGAGTTCCGCCAGCATGCGGCCGAGGTTGCCGCCCTTGCCGAGATAGTGGCCATGCGAGCGGTGGGTGCTGACGGCGAGGTCCCCGCGGTCCAGCACCATGCCCGCGGCAGCCGCCACGGCTTCCTGGCCGGAGCACAGGTGCGTGGGGCACCGCATCTTTTGCTGGGCATAGCGCTCGGCAATGGCTTCCTCGGCCATGCGGATACGCAGCATGCGCCGCCACAGCTCAACCGCCGCGGTGCGGGGAATGGGTATAGCGCTCATCTTCTCAACTCCGGGCTGTCAGGGCATGAACCAGTAGTAATCCCCGGTGAATCCCACTTCCTTGAAAAAGGCTTTCCACTCGTCCACGTGCATCACCGTCAGCGCGGTGAGGTTCCATGCCGCCATGGCCTTTTTCTCCTCCTCGTTGCGAAAGGCATCCACGGTGATGAAGCTGCCCTTGCGCGCCACGCGTTCGATTTCGCGCAGCACGGTAGCGCAATCCTGACGGTTGAAGTTGTGCACGGTCGTGATGGAGATCACCACGTCGAACGACTTGTCCGGGAACGGCAGGCGGCGGGCGTCCGCCACCTGGACGCAGGGCTTCATATCGTCCATGGCGTTGGCAATGGCGTACTCGGAGATATCGATGCCGCGCACGGTGATGCCGGGGATCAGCGCCGCCATGTCGTGCAGCATGAATCCTTTGCCGCAGCCCACGTCCAGCACGGAACTGGCCGCAGTCAACCCGAAGTGCTGCTGGAACGTGGGGATGACCGGCTGCCAGAAACGCGCGTTGTAGTAGTAGCCGCCGTAGCCGGTGCGGCGATCGCCATCAAAAAAATCTTTCCCGAACTGGCGGGCGATCCGCCGATCCTCCTCGGTCTTCTCCGCGGCGCGCTTGGTCACATCGCGCTTGGTCTTGGGGTAATTCACCAGCAAATCAATTTCTTGGCCCATGGTGGTTTCCTTTCGTTGTTGTCAGTCTATTTCGCGCCGCCCGCCGCCCCGAGCTTCTTCATGGTTTTGATGTTGTAGTAAATGTCGTCGTTCTTGAGCTGGCCGGCACGGAACGCGGCGATCACGTCACGGATCCCGTCCTCCACGCCATGGGCGGGCGCGAACCCAGTCGCCAGCAGTTTCTTAGAAGACAGGCGATAGGAGCGCGGGTCGTTGGACGCGCTCACGGAAATCTCGGCGGGCACATGGCGGATGACCATCTGCGCGATGTCCAGAATGGAGATATTCTCAAAACCGGCGTTGTAGATGCCCGGCGCCCGCGCCCCCAGCGCAAGGAAGTGCTGGTACACCCGGACCATGTCGGCGATGTGGATGTTGGGCCGGGTCTGGTCGCCGCCAAACACGGTGATGCGGCCGTTGGCCAGGGCTTGCATGGTGAGCATGTTCACCGACAGGTCCAACCGCATGCGCGGCGAGTAGCCGCAGATGGTCGCCGGCCGGATGCATTGGATGAGGATTTGATCCTGGTAACTGAGCAGCACGCGCTCGCTGATCATCTTGGTCTTGTTGTAATCGGAGATCGGCACCAGGTCCAAATCCTCGGTGACCTCGGGTTCGTCTTTCACCCCGTACACGCTGCCGGAGCTGGCATAGATGAACTGGCGCACCTTGTGGCGGATGGCGCGCTCGACCAGCCGCATCGCCCCCAGGGCATTGACTTCCCAAGAAAGCTTGGCGTCGAGCTCGGCGCAGGGATCATTGGCCACGTTGGCCAGGTGTATGATGGCGTCCACCCCGGCCATGGGCAAAGCCTCCACGTTGCGGATGTCTTCACGGACCACGGTCAGCGCCGGGTGCGCGGCCAGGTAGTTGCCAAACCACATGGCGTCCACCACGGTGACCTTGTGCCCTGCCTCCAGCAGGGCCGGCGTCAGCCGGCTGCCCACGTAACCGCAACCCCCGGTAACCAGAATGTGCATGGCGCGTCCTTGTTAGGCTTGTTGTTTGAAAAAGTCCAAAACGTTTTCGATCACATACCCGACGGCATCGTCCTCCAGCTCCGGATAGACCGGCAGGCTCAGGATCGTGGCGGCCAACTGCTCCGCCATGGGGAAGTCGCCGCGCCGGTAACCGAGGCCGGCAGCCGCGGGCTGCAGGTGCAGAGGGATGGGATAATTCACCTTGGTTTCCACGCCACGCGCGGCCAGGAACGCCTGCAACTCGTCGCGCCGCGGGGTTTGGACCATGTAACGGTGGTAGACCGGCTCCTCGTAGTCGCGGTCTTCGGGCACGGTGACCACCCCGCGCAACGCCCGGGAATACTGGCCGGCGATGGCGCGCATGCGATCGTTCCAGCCGTCCAGGTACGGCAGCTTGATGTTGGCGATCCCGGCCTGGATGGAGTCCAGGCGCGAGTTGATGCCCCAGAACTCGCACACGTCGCGGTTGGCCAGCCCATGGTTGCGGTATTTCATGAGTTGGGTTGCCAGGGCGGCATCGCGGGTGGTGATCACGCCGCCATCGCCGTGCACGTGGAGGTTCTTGAGCGGGTGCAGGCTGAAGCCGGCGGCCGTGCCGAACGAACCCGCGCGCCGGCCGTTACGCCGCGCGCCCACAGCCTGGGCCGCGTCCTCGATCACCAGCAGGTGGTGCTTGGCGGCCAGCGCCAGGATCGCGTCCATGTCCGCCACGCGGCCGGTCAGGTGCACGGGCAGGATGGCCTTGGTGCGCGGGGTGATGGCGGCCGCGACCGCGGCCGGGTTGATGTTCATGTCCGGCCCCACGTCGGCGAACACGATCCGCGCGCCGGTGCGGTCAATGACCCAGGCCGAGGCGATGAACGAGTTGGGCGCGGTGATCACCTCGTCGCCCGGGCCGATGCCCAGGGCGGCCAGGGGCAGGTAGAGCGCGTCCGACCCGTTGGCCACAGCAATGGCATGCGGCACTCCGCAGTACGCGGCAAACTGCGCCTCAAAACGCTCCACCTCGGCGCCCAGGATGTAGGCCCCGGCGCACGAGAGTTCCTCGAACTTGGCCAGGATGGCCGGCCGCAGGCTCTCGAACTGGCGGCCCAAATCAACAAATTTAACCGCGCGCATAGAATTCCCGCACCTTGGCAAGCATGTAGTCGATCTCGTCATCCGTGATATACTCGTGCACCGGCAGGGAGATCACGGAATCGCACACCGCCTCCGCCACGGGAAAGTCGCCGCGCCGGTAGCCATACGGCCTGGCCGCGGGCTGCAGGTGCATGGGAATGGGGTAATGCACCTTGGCGTCAATCCCCTGCCCCACCAGGTACTGCTGCAACGCGTCCCGCCGCTCGGCGCGCACCACGTAGATGTGGTAGACCTGCTGCACGTCAGCCGGACGCGCCGGGACCGTGACCTGCGGGATAGCGCGCAGCCCTTGGTCCAGGCGCGCGGCGTGCGCCATGCGCGCGGTAGTGATGGCGTCGATTTTTTTCAGCAGGTGGTTGGCGACGATCGCCTGGATCGAATCCAGCCGCGAGTTGTAGGCAAACACCACGCACTCATCGCGATTCACCAGGCCGTGGTTGCGGGACAGCACCAACTGGTCGTGAAGCTCCGGTGAATCGGTGACGATGTAGCCGCCGTCGCCCCACACGTTGAGGTTCTTGAGCGGATGCATGCTGAAGCACCCGGCCAGGCCGAAGGTACCGGCCGGCTTGCCCTGGTAATAGGCGCGGATCCCGTGGCAGGAATCCTCCACCACCTTCAGGCCCCGGCGATTGGCGATCTCCATGATCCGGTCCATCTGGCACGGCAGGCCCGACCAGTGCACGGGCAGGATGGCCTTGGTCCGCGGGGTGATGGCCGCCTCGATCAGGTCCGGGTTGATGTTGTAATCCGCGCGGATATCCACGAACACCGGCCGCGCGCCCGCGGTGACGATTGCGCCAATGGTGGCAAAAAATGTATACGGCGTGGTGATGACCTCGTCGCCCGGGCCCACGCCGGCCCCCTTGAGGCTCAGGAGCAGCGCGTCTGTGCCGCTGCCCACGCCGACGACAAACCGGCTGCCGGTGAGCTTGCGGATGTTCTCCTCGAACTCGTCCACGCTGCGGCCGAGGGTGTAGTCCGCGCGCTGGACGAGCTGCTCGATCTGCTTGAAGATTTCCGGGTAATCCGCGAACTGCTGGACGAGGTAGTTGTGGTTGATCTGCGGACGGCCGGTGGCCTCGTACTGGCCGGGCAGGTAGTTGTGCATCACTGGCATGGGGCGGGCTCCGTGGGTTAAACCTTGTGAACGTAGTCCAGGGGCTGGGTTTGCAGAAACTCCCAGTTTTCATCAATCCAGGCGCGGGTCTCGGCGAGGCCGGCGGCGAACGGCACGCGTGTCTGCCAATCCAGCTCGCGCCGCGCCTTGGACGCATCGAGGCTGAACACCGCGTCCTGGCCAAAATTTTCCGCGGTGACGCGCAGGGCCGCGGCCGGGTCGGCGCCGCACTGGCGGCAGATCATCTCCACGACCTCGCGGATGCTGAACACCTCGCCCTGGGGCGCCACGTGGTAGACCTCGCCGTTGCGGCCGGCCACGATCGCGCGGTGCACAGCCGCGGCCACATCGCGGATATGGACGAACGCGCGCCGCGACAATCCGCCGCCGTGCAACTCGATCGGCCGCCCCAGCTTCAGGTAGATGAACGCGCGCGGAATGATGCGGTACAATTGCTGGTGGATGCCATAGACATTGGCCGACCGCGTAAACACCACGGGAAACCCGTAGCGCTTGAACAGCGTGAACAGGTGCAGGTCGCCGGCCAGCTTGGACGCGGCGTAGGGCGTGCTGGGATAGTAGGTGTGGCTTTCGACAATGTTTTCGCCGGTGCTGCCGTACACCTCGGGCGTGGAGATCGCCACGTAGCGACGCAGGTACTTCTTCTCCTTCAGCCCCTCGGCCAGGCGGACCACGCCCAGGCAATTGGTCTGGTACCACTGCTCCGGCCATTTCCAGCTGTTGCGCACCTCGCCCTGCGCCGCGAGATTGACCACCACGTCGGGCTCAAACTCATCGCACAGCGCCACAAGCCGGTCCATCTCCGCGTTCACGTCCAACTGGCGGAAGGCGAAGCGCTCCGGCCGGCGCGGCTGGCGGTACAGGTAAGGCAAAAAACAGGCGGGATACTCGGCCGACCGGCTCACGCCCAGCACCTGGGCCGCGGTGTGCTGCAGCAGGTGCTGCACGATGTGCGCGCCGGTGAACGAGTTGCTCGCCACCACCAGCGCCCGGCGGATGTCCAGCTCCGGGGTCATCCAAAATTCAACATGGCCTCGCAGCTCTTGAGCAGCCGCGCCTTCTTGATGCACTCTGAGTTACCCACGATCCGCACGGCCTGGGCCCCCGCCAGCTGCCCAAGGAACGTGGCCACGTTGATGGGCAGGCCGCTGGCCGCGGCCAGGGACGCCACGGACGTGAACGCATCGCCGGCGCCAATCGTGTCCACCACCTGGACCTCCAGCGGCGGACACTTGCTCACCGCATCCTGGCACAGGCCGATGGTTTCGATGTTGCCGCGCGTCAACCAGCAGTAGCGCGCCTTGAAAAACTGCTGCAGCTGGCGCAGTTCGCCTTCGAATTCAAGCTGCCGGCGGCCGGACGCCAGGCAGATTTCATTTTCGTCCAAAGAAAACGAATCGGTGCGCGTGTAGCGGCGGTTGATCAGGTTAAACCCGAAATTGTTGCTGTTGGTCTGGCAGTTCAAGGCCATGAACCGGGCGCGCTCCTGCACCATCTGGCGCACGGGCTCGGACATCAGACCATGGCCGAAGTCCATGACCATGACCACATCGAATTGATCAATGCAGTCGGCCAGGCGCCGGCCCACTTGCGCCTGCACCGCGGGGCCCGGGACCTGGCCGTTCAGGTAGTTGACCGAAAACAGCTTCCACAGTTCCTTGCCCTCTTGCATGGGCTCCACAAACCGCTGCTTCACGATCGTGACAAACTCCGGGATCCGCAGGATCAGGTCCTCGTCCGGATGCACGTACTTGGCCAACTCGCCTTCCACCCAGGGCTCAACGCCGACCAGGCTGAGGATCTTGACGTTGGGCGTGAACTCCTTGACGTGGCGGAACACGGCCAGCGCGCCGCCCGCCTGCCAGTCATCGTTGAGAAACCGCCCGGAAATCATGCGGTTCTTCGAGGTCAACCCCTGGACCTTGACCGTGGAATACCGATCAAAAATAATTTCGCCAATCACCAGCACCTTCAGCTGGCTGAACCGGTCCACGCAGTCGCGCAACTGCGAGGCGGTGGTTTCCCGGGCCAGCTGGCGGCAGAACGTCTTGACCTCCGGCGGGTACACCTCGAAGTGCTCGTTCAGCAAGCGGGTGGAGCTGAACACCACGGACCCCACGTAGCACACCTTGCCACCCAGGCGCTCCACGGTCTGGACATCGTCCTGGATGTTGCCAGTGACGTCCACCGCGGGGTTCTCGTACTCGCGGCCTTTGCAGTACACGTCCGGCCGCACGCACTCGATCGCCTCGACCGCGGCCGGGTACGGGATCACGACCACGTAGTCCACGTAACCGATCGCCGCCAGGGCCTTGACCCGCAAGGCGTCGTTGAAGTACGGGCGGCCCGGGCCCTTGTTGACGTGCTTCTCGCCGGTGATGGTCACCACCAGCACATCGCCCAGCTTGTGCGCCTCCTCGAAGTGAATGACGTGGCCGGGATGGACCAGGTCGAAGGTCCCATGGCATTGAACGAGGGTCTTGCCTTCGGCGCGCAGCCGGCGGAACAGCTCCGGCGCGGCGGCAAACGGGATGATTTTGTCAGCCAGGTCCATGATGTCCCCCCTAGGACGGTTTGAGCTCGACCAGGTCCATCCACCGGTGAAGGATGGCCGCGTGGCAGGTTTCGGCGTGTCCGTAGCTCATGGCGGGCACGTAGAAGTTAAGCCGGCCGAGCCGGCGCAGCGGGTTGGCTTCGGCCATGGCGGACAGCGTGATCACGGCCAGGCCGTGACCGCGCGCCCAGCGCGCGGCATGCAGGATGTTGGGCGATTTTCCCGAGCTGCTGATCGCCACCAGCATGTCGCCGCGGCGGGCGCGGCGGCGCAGCGGCTCGGTGAACACCACTTCGTAACCCAGGTCGTTGGAAATGGCCGTGATCAGGGACAGGTCGGAGAACACCTCGGTGTGCACATGGGCGTTCTTGGCGAGGTCGGCGGCATAGTGGCTGGCCATGGAGGCGCTCGCGCCGTTACCGATCAGGTACAAGGTGCCGCGCCGCCGGCGCAGGGCCAGGGTCCATGCCTGCCAAAGCGCAAACCCCGCGTCCACGGCCAACGCGCGGCCACGGCCATCGCGCACCGACACGGCCGCCAGGACCGCGCCCAACCGGGCCAGCTCCAGCTGCCAGGACCCCGTGATTTCACGGCCGGCGCGCGTCATGGCTGCAGGATCCCCTGGATGACTTTCTGCCACATCCATTGCAAACGCTCGCGGAACAGGTTGAAACGCTGGATCCGTCCGGCCACGAAAGCCCACTCTTCCCCGGCGGCCGCGCCGGCCGGCTGGCCCTGCAGCAGCGTGTCCAGGTCGCGCACCAGGGCGTCGGCGCTCTCGAGGCGCTGGGCAATGATGTCGCCCAGGGCGCGGCGCGCGCTCTGGCCCCACTCCTGGTTGGCCTCGTAGTAGTCCTTGCGGTCGCCCTTGACCCACACGCGGCGCAGCGCGCCCCACTGCTCGAGCTGGCGCACGGCCATGCTGGCGCTGCCCTTGCTGATGCCCAGGCGCCGGGTCAGATCATCCAGGGTCTGGGCCACGGGGCTGAGATACACATGGGCGAAGATCTGGCCCAGCACCCGCCCCACGCCCAGGGCCTGGGACGCGTTGCCGGCCAGGGTGATGAACCGCTCGCGGACTTCCTGCAGGGCCGGGGCAGACTTCGTCCCGGTCGCGTCCCGCGGCGGCTGGTCCGCCGGCCGGGAAGCGCGGGCTTTAGCAGCGGGCATCTTACGTCCAGCGTTCAATAGGTTTTGAATTTATCATACGCCGCTTGGCGGACAAGCGATTTTTCCCGGTTTTTCCCGGTTACGGCGCTCCCGGCCGCGGCTCCAGAAGCTGGAGGTTGAGCTGCACGGCCTCACGGCCGGGATCCAGAGCGGCGGCCCGCGCAAACACCGCGCGCGCGGCCGGGAGATCGCCCGTCAGCCGCAGGCGCAACCCCAGTTGCGTCAGCAGCAGCACGTCGGTCGGCGCCAGGTCCACGGCGGCGCGCAGGGCCTGCAACGCGCCGGCGTCGTCGCCTTGCGCGGCGTAGGCGCGGCTCTGGCCAAGGTAGATCTCCGTGTCGAGGGGATTGCGCGCCAGGGCCTGCGCGTACCAGGCCAGGGCGTCGCCGGCCGCGGCGCTCCGGGCGGCCGGCCGCACCTGCCAGGCGGCGCGGGTCTTGTAGACATGCCCCAGTTGCAAGCAGGGCTGCCAGTTGCCCGGATCCAGGCGCCGCGCCCAGTGCAGGCTGGACAGCGCGCGCGCGTCCTGCTGCATCATGCGGTGCACCTCGCCCACCTTGAGCAGCGCATCCGCCGCACCCACCCGCAACGCCATCCACGCCCAGAGCGCGGCCAGCGCCAGGCCGCTCCCGAACACCACCGCCCACCCCGGCCGGGGCAGCGGGCGGGCGCGCAACAGGCCGTTTTCGTGCAGCGCCGCGAACGTAACGCCGGCCAGCAGGGCGAAGGCGTCCATGTTCGCCAGCACGTGGAAGTTGAAGTCGAAGACCGCGTGCGCCAGGTTCGCCAGGCCGCCGCCCACCAGGCCGGCGATCAGCAACGGATCCCGTTCGCGGTCCGAGCGGTGGAACGCCAGCAGCAGGCGCACCAGCCAGTAGATGGCCAGCAGGGCGAAGATCGCCAACCCGGCCACGCCGTACTCCGCGAGGATCTGCAGGTACTCGTTGTGGGCGTAATTCACCCACAGCTGGAAGTCGGTGGACTTGTACTGGAAAAAGGTCCAGCGGTACGTGCCCGGGCCATGCCCGAGCAGCGGCCGCGCGGCGACGACCTTGAGCGTGTCCGGCCAGATGCGCTGGCGGATGTCGCCGGCGCGCGCCTGGTCCACGCGGGTCTTGACCATGGGCGAAGCCACGTACAGCCCCACGGCCAGGGCCACGACCCCGAGCGGCAGCACCACCAGCGCGCACCAGAACAGGCGCCGGCTGCGCTTCCAGGCGATCATCCAGCAGGTCACGGTCACGCCCAGGGCCGTGCCGATCCAGCCGCTGCGGGATTGGGACAGGAAGATGTTGGGCAGGAACATGAGCAGCCCGTAGCCGGCCAGCAGCCGCAGCGGCCACCCGGCGGAGGGCATGAACAGCAGCGCCAGGGCCAGGCACACCAGCATCTCCAGCAGGTTGGCAAAATGGTTGGGGCACATGTACGTGCCGCTGGCCCGCAGGCCGTACTGCGCCGGACGGGGCAGGTTCAGCACCATGCGCGAGTGATGGAAGTGCTGGATCAAGGCATACCACGCCACCAGGGCGACCGCGAAGATCAGCACGGCGTACACGAACCGCCAGCGGCCATTGCGCGCGCCCAGGTCGGTCCAAATCCAGCAGGCTGCGGCCAGGCTGGTCAGCTTGAGCGCGTCCAGCCGGCTTTCCCAAGGCACCACCGACCACGACCCGGCCAGCCACGCGTAGCCGAGGCCGAGGGCGATCAGCGCGCTGCCCGGCGGCAGTTGGAGTCCGCGCAGGTCCGGGGCAATGAAGGGCCGGAGACAGAAAAGCAGCAGCGCCACGAACGTGCAGAACATCAGGCCGCCGGCGGACCACGGCCGCACGGCGCCGAACAGAACGAGCCCCGCCAGCAACGGACCGAGCAGCAAGCCCAGCACGGTGCGGTCATACACCAGCCGCCGCGTGGAAAACACCTCCTTGCGCCGCCGCCGGCGGGACGCGGGGAACTCCGGGGCCGGGATGATGGGCGGCGGTTCCGAGGCCGGGGCGCTGGTTTCAGGCATGGCAGTCCCCACGGGCCGGAGCGCGCCGCGCCGGACGGAAGACGGGAGCAAGCCTCATGCCGTGCGCCCTGCGATCATGGGTTAGAAAAAGCTGCGCGGCACAATGATGACATCCCCGGCCTTGACTTCCTCGGCCTTCTCCGGGCGCCGCTCCATGTCCTTGACATCCACCTCGAGGGTGGTTTTATCCGCGCGGGTGATCTGGACGCTCCGGGGGTTGGCGTACTCCGTGTACCCGCCCGCCGCCGCGACCGCCTGCACCACGGTGCACTTCCCGGCCAGCGGGAACCGGCCGGCCATGCGCACCTCGCCGCGCACAAAGTAGTACTGGATCGGCACCATGACATTGACCGAAACATCCTTGTAGATCTTCTGCGCCACGTAGGTGCGGCGGATGACCCGCTCCAATTCCGCGGCCGTGCGCTCGGCCGCGCGCACGCGCCCGATGAACGGCATGGTGACGAAGCCGTCCTCGTCAATGACATCCTCCATCATGTCGCCGTTGGGGATGCCCCGCAAGGCGATCACCACCGGGTCGCCCACCTGCAGCTTGTAGGCGTCCGGGTTCACGCCCTCGGCCACGGCGCCCGGCAGGCTGGCCTGGAGCGAGGGCACCCGGTAGGGCGACGCCGCCGCGCCGGTGGCGCGCGACCCGGACCCGCGGCGCGGTCCGGCACACCCAGCCGCCGCGGCCGCCAACACCAGCACCGCCATCCCCCAGCGCCACCCTGTCATACCCTTGTTCATGCCTTGCGCCTCTAGTCAGAATTAATAGCTTTTCGCGGCGATTTTCACCGGGGCCGCCGGCTCGGCGGTCTGGTTTTCCTCGCTGTCGTAATACTGGTAATACGCGGAATGATAGTAATAGTAATAATCATCCCGCATGATGTTGATGTTGTTCAACACCACCCCGAGGATATTCCCGCCGGCATTCTTGATCAACTGCTTGGCGCGCGCGGAGATCATCCGGGGATATTTCCGGTACTGGATCACCAGCAGCACCCCGTCCACCTCGCTGGCCAGGATCGAAGCATCGCTGACGCCGATCAGGGGGGGCGAATCAAAATACACGCAGTCGTACCGCTTCTTCAGCTCCGTGACCAGGTCGCGCATCTTGCGCGAATCCAGCAGCGCCACGGACCCGCGCGGCAGGCGGCCGCTGGGCAGGAAGTCCAGGTTGGGCACGGTGGTCGGCTTGATGGCCTCATCGAGCGGCACGTTGCGCATCAGGACATTGGTCAGCCCGAACTTGTTGGACATGCCCAGGATCTTGTGCTGCACGGGCCGGCGCAGGTCCGAGTCCACGACCAGGGTTTTGTAGCCCTGCTGGGCGGTCACGTACGACAGGTTGAACAGCGTGGTGGACTTGCCCTCGCCGACGCCGCCGCTCACCGCGGCAAAGGCGCCTTTGGGCTGGTTGGCGTTGGCGAACTGCATGTTGGTCCGCAGCACGCGGTAGGACTCGGCATGCTTGCTGCCCACGCCCTCGTCGTTGAGCGGCTTGACCTTCTGCGGGATGATGCCCAGCACCGGGAGGCCCATGTAATTTTCCACATCGTCCACGGTCTTGACCGAGGTGTCCAGGTACTCGATGAAGTACGCCAGACCGACGCCCGCCAGGAGGCCGAGGATGATGCTGAGAATGATGTTCAGATACAGCTTGGGGCTGACCGGCCGCAGGGGGGCTTCGGCCGGGTCGACGATCTCCACCGGGGTGCGCGGCACTTCCAGGGTGATGCCTTCCTGGGCCACGCGCGCCTGCAGCGCCTCGAGGATATGGCGCTGCACCTCGAGTTCGCGCTCGGCCTTGGAAAACGGCAGGAAACGATCGTGCTCGGACTCGATATCTTTTTTGCGCGCCAGCTCCAGCTCGGTTTCCAAGGCATTGTATTTTTCGCGCGCCACCTCGAAATCGGCGCGCAAGCCGCGCTTCAGCCCCACCAGCGAGTCGCGCAGCTGGGTCTGCAGCTCGTCCTGCGCCGCGCGCAGGCGCCGCACCTCGGGGTGGTTCTCGCCGTAATTTTCCAGCATCAGCTGGAGGGTGACGCGCGCGTCCATGAGCTGCTTGCGCACGCTCATGAGGTTCATGTCGTTCACCATGTAAGCCGACGCGCTCATCAGCTCGTCGCCCTCGAGATTTTCCAACTGCTCGAGGCGCGCCTTGCGCACCAGCATATCCACGCGCGCGGAGATCCGGTCGGCTTCGAGCTGCGACAGGCGCACCTTGTCGGCCTGGATGCCCTTGCCGATCATGGACACGCCCAGTTCCTGGCGCACGCTTTCCACCTTCTGCTCCGCCTCCTCCACCAGCGCCTGCTGTTTCTGCAGCTCGTTTTTCAGGGCGTCGATGGCGCGCTTGATCTCCTGGCGCTTGAGGTTCAGGCGCTGCTCCTTGTAGACCAGGGCGACCTCGTTGGCGATGCGCGCCGCCTCGAGGTTGTCCTTGCGGTACACCTTGACGGCGATCAGGCTGGTGTCGCGGTACTGCTCCACCTTGAGGCTGGCGGCGAGCTCGCGCAGCGCGACTTCCCGCGCCAGCGGCTGGCCGTTCTCGTTAAACTCCGCGCCCCAGGTTTTCTGCAGGTCCAGGTTGCGGATCACTTGGTACAGGATGGGCTTGGACTGGATGGTTTCGTACTCCGTGCGCAGGAAGAAGGGGTTGAACCCGGGGCTGATCTGGCGCTCGAAAACGTCAATGTCCAGCGCGTCCTGGCGGACCAGGATGCGGGTTTCGGCCATGAAAATGCGCGGCAGCAGGAACGTCACGCCGGTGCCGGTCAGCACGATCAGCAGCATCACGGCCAGGACGATTTCCTTGCGCGAGCGGATGACCTGCCAGTAATCGAGAAAATGTAGATTCTCTTCTTTTTTATCCTTCATCACCGACCCCATAAACGGCTAGTGAGGCGTTTTGAACCGCCTCACCAGCCTGTCCTTGAATCCTGAATGGGTGGAACGCCCGCGCGGCCGCGCAAGCGCCATACTGCTGATTAAAGCGCCGCCCCATCCTCCGTTTAGATGCTGACCCGCCAGCCCGCGTAGTACCAGTTGCGGGTGAAATCTTCGCGCAGGTCCGACTTGACATTGGTCACGCGCCAGCCGCCTTCCAGCCAGTTGTTGCGGTTGAGCTGGTAGGTCAAGCCCACGCGGAACTGGCCCGTGTTTTCCTTGCTGTCCGCCACGCTGTCCACATAGGCCTTGGTCAGGGGGGTGTCCTCCTTGATCCGGCCCGTCTTGGGGTCGATCAGTTGCGGATTCTGCTTGACCATCTGTTCCTGCACCTTGGCCGGCAGATCGCCCACCGTGGCATTCTGGGGCAGGTCTTCGCCATTGTAATCGCCCTGGCCATACGAGCCGGCAATCGTCAGCATGACGCGCGGGGTGATGTCGTAGTTCAGGCCGACAAAGCCGCGGGCGCGCTTCTGGCCGGTGTACGGGTAGATGTCCGTCTCCAGCAACTCGTAGCTGCCGCCGAGCGAGATCCGCGTGGCGGGGGTGGGCAGGTAGGTCAGGCCCAGTTCCCCGGCCGGCGCGTTTTCGCTGCTCTTGAAGGCGTCCTGGGACTTGCGGTTCTCGTAGCCCAGGCGGAGGCTGCCCAGCAGGTTGGGGCTGAAGATCTGCTCCGCGCCCACGCCGATGTTGAGCATCTGGGAATCACGGTCCACCGGGCTCTTGCCGTAGGTGGTGCTCTGCCCGCCGGCGCCCACGGACAACTCGGTCTCCTGCACCAACTGGTAGCGCGCGCGCAGGCCACCGGAGTAGATGTGATGGTCATTCTCATCCGCCGCGGCCTTCTCGTCGTACATCATGATTTCCCAGCCGGCGCTGAGATCGACAAACGTCTTGGGCGCCACGCCGAGGGCGAGGATGCCGTTCAGCGTATTGTAATTGAAATCCTTCTCGTCGCGCACCGCGGTGCCGCCTTCGATCACTTCCGGCGCCTCGGCGCGGCGGAACGTGTCTTTCAGCGTCAGGCTGACCCGCGGGGTGAAGTTGTGGTTGATCAGCAGGTCGATGTAGGCCTGGAGGTCCGTGCTGTCGCCGGGCCGGTTCTCCCACCACACCAGCGCGGGCCGGATGCGGATGCCGACAAACGTCTGCTGCATGTTGATGTCATACAGGAACTCCGGCTCCTCGATGATCTTGAGGCTGGCCTTCTTGTTGTTGTCCGTCTCCAGGTAATTGTCATCGTATTCCACCATGAGGCGGTTCAACAGCGTGAACGGCAACTGTTCCAGCGCCGTGGACATGCCCACCCAACCCAGCATCGCCAGCGCCGCAGCGCCCAAAACCCATTTGATACGTTTCATGATTTCTCCTGTTTGACCGTGACCGCTTGTTTAATCGGGGGTGACCGGGGTGGGTTTCGGCCGGGGCGGAAACTCCACGCTGTACACCACGTTGACCACTTCGATGTCGCGCAACACGTAGTCCACGTTCACGTCCTGGATGGATTGGCCCGTGCCCGCGCCCCCGGTGGGATCGGAGTTGATGTACTTGTTGGGATACAGGTTGTAGGCCAGCGGGCGCAGGTTCTCGAGCGCCTCGTCAATCGTGCCGAACTTGATGTCCATGCTGCGCAGCACCGCCACGTAGGAGCGCGGATCGTCCGGGTTCTGGACCTGGCCCGTGAGGCGCAGCGCCTGCACCAGCACGCGCGCCAGGTCGGCCAGGGTCACCAGCTTGTACGGCTGCCAGCCGTCGGCCGGCTCAATCCCATTTACCAGCAAGGCGTTGACGCACTGGATCACGGTCGGATTGGGCGGCAAAAACGGGGCCAGCCCAAGGCGGAACACCAGCAGGCGGACAAGGTACGCCTGGTTGGCGGTTTCGCCGGTCGGGTCCGGCGGCGCGCCGTCCTGGCCGGACAACCCGGGCTCTTCCTGGACCGCCTCGTCAGCCGCCGGGGCTTCCGGCGCCGGGGCTTCTTCCGCGGGCGGCGTAGCCGCAGGGGCTTCCTCGGCCGGCGCGGTGGGCTGCTCGGCCGGCGGCGCATCCGTGGCGGCCTTGCTCTTTTTGAAACGTTTTTCAGCCGCCAGCGCCGCGGGCACGCTCATGCCGATCCCGATGAGCAACGCCAACAACGCCAAACCCATCTGTTTTTTCATGGTTGCGCCCTCCCTTTCAATCGTTGGTCCCTGTCGCCTGGTTGTCTGGACTGCCTGTTCTCATACCTTGAGTTAAGACGGATAACACGCGCAACGCAAAGGGGTCAACATAAAAACCGGCAAAATAATCGTCGAAAAGCCGACCATTGCCAGCCGCCGGCCGGGCGTGGTAGGGTCCTGCTAATCATAGGAACTCGATGAAGAAAACCTCGTTTACGTTCCCCTTGACCCCCGCCCAGCAGGCGGCGGCGCAACAGTTGCTGCGATCCGGAAACTACCCCCCGGTGGCGGTGCCGCACAGCATCGTGGGCGTGGAAGGCCCCAACTGCCGCATCACCCTCTTCAAGAGCGGCAAGCTCCTGGTCCAGGGCCAGGGCGCCGAGGACTGGGTGCTGTTCGTCCTCGAACCCCAGGTCATCGGCCAGGCCAAGGTGGGCTACGAAGACATCCTCAACCCCACCCTCGCCACCCCCCACTGCGGCGTGGACGAGAGCGGCAAGGGCGACTTTTTCGGCCCGCTGGTCATCGCCGCGGCCTACGTGGATGAAGAGCTGTTGCCCAGGTTCCAGACCCTGAACGTGCGCGACAGCAAGACCATCACCAGCGACGCCAAGGCCGAGTCCATGGCGCGCGAACTGCGCCACCTGCTGGGCCGCCGGTTCGCCGTGGTCACCATCGGCCCCGAGGCGTACAACCGGCTGTACGCCCAGATGGGCAACGTCAACCGCATCCTCGCCTGGGGCCATGCCCGGGCGATCGAGAACATCCTCGAGGCCGTGCCCGGCTGCCCGCGCGCGGTGTCCGACCAGTTCGGCCCCACGCGCCAGATCGAGCAGGCGCTGCTGAAAAAAGGCCGGCGGATCAAGCTGGAGCAACGGCCCAAGGCCGAGTCGGATCCCGCCGTGGCCGCGGCCTCGATCCTGGCGCGCGCCGGGTTCCTGCAGGCGCTGCGCAAGCTGCGCGAGGATTTCGCGGGCTGCACCTTCCCCAAGGGCGCCTCGCCCGCGGTGAAGACCGAGGCCGGCAAACTGATCGCCGCCCACGGTCCGGAAATCCTGGTGCGCACCGCCAAGTGCCATTTCCGCACCGCGGACGAAGTGCTCGCCACCGCCGGGCACGCCCGCGCCGTCCTGGGGCCCCTGGGCGCGGCCAAGTCCAAGACGCCGTCCGGATCGTTCCACCGGCGGCCCGCGCGGCCGGCGGCGGAGGATGGCGGCGAACCCGGCGCCGGACCCGCCTGACGGTTTTTCCAAACATTGGAAAATCCAAGGGGCGTTTTTCCAAACATTGGAAAAATGGGCCCCCGGTTTTCCAATCCTTGGAAAAAGCAGCCGGAAATTTTCCAATGTTTGGAAAACTGCGCTCAGGGCGCCAGCAGGTCGATGGATCGGCCGGCGCGCCAGTGGGCGGCGATGGTGCGGATGGTCAGCGGGTTGCAGGCCGAGTCCGGCAGGCCGAGACCTTTGAGCACGGCCGCGGCGAGTTCGGCCGGCTTGGCGGCGGGCTGCAGCCGCGCCTGTTTGATCACCCGGTGGTGCACCTGGCGCACGTAGTGCAGGCCGCGATCAATGGCCGCGCCGATCTCGGCGCCGCGCCGCGGCTCATCCCACGCGGAGAGCAGGACCTGGACGTCCGCGAGCGCGCGCAGCTTGCGCAGCGTGGCGATCAGCGCGGGCACGTCGTCGTAGATGGGCATGCCGCCGGGCATGGGGATGGTATCGCCGCAAAACAGCGCGCCGTCCGGCTCGAAAAAAAGCGCCGCGTGGCCCGGGGAATGGCCGGGCGTATGGATGACGCGCAGGCTCATTCCCGGCTCGAGCTCCAACATTTCGCGATCGGCCAGCCGGACATCCAGCGCCACGGAACCGGCCACCAGATGATCAAACCCGGGCACGGGGCGGTCGCGCTGCTGGCGGGCAAGGTCGGCGATCCAGTCCGCGTCGGCGGCGTGCGCAGCCACGCGGCAGGCCGGAGCCAGGCGCTTGAGCTCCGCGGCCGCGCCGATGTGGTCGGGGTGGGCATGGGTGAACACCATCCAGCCGAGGTCGGCCGGGCTGCGCCCCATTTCCTCCAGCGCGTGGCACACCATGCCCGCGCCGGCCTTGACGCCGGTGTCCACGAGGTGGACCTGGCGGCCGCACAGGAGGTACACGTAGACCCAGCGCGCGAGGGTCTCGCCGGCAGGTGTATGGATCTCGAACGGGATTTTCAGCGCGTGGATGCGGGGCGTGATTTGCATCTGCCAGCGCTCACGCCTGGGTCACCGGCGCCGTGGCCGGGGCCGTCGCGACGCCGGCGCCGTCCGCCTTGGTTTCGCCGCCGAGGGCCGGGAACCGTTCCTGGATGGCTTCCATGTAGAGGTAGATGCCGGGGGTCACAAAGAGGGTGATGACCTGGGCGAACACCATGCCGCCGACCACGATCAGGCCCAGCGGGATGCGCGAGGAGGCGTCCGCGCCATACCCCAGGGCAATCGGCAGGGTGCCGAAGATGGTGGACATGCCGGTCATGAGGATCGGCCGGAAGCGGATGAGGCAGGCGTTGTAGATGGCGTCGAACGCGCTTTTGCCCGTGGCCTTTTCCTCGATGGCAAAGTCCACCATCAGGATGCCGTTCTTGGCGATGATCCCCAGCAGGGTGAACATGCCGATGTAGGCGTACAGGTTGAGGGTGGAGTTGAACAGCAGCAGGGTCAGCACGCCGCCGAACGCGCCCACCGGCAGGGTGGTGAGAATGGTGAACGGGTGGATGTAGCTTTCGTAGAGGATGCCGAGCACGATGTACATCAGGAAAATCGCCACGCCCAGCATGACCACCAGGCCCTGGATGGCCTCCTCGAATTCCTGGGCCTGGCCCTGGACCTGGCCGGTGACCTCGGGCGGCAGGATCTCCTGCGCGGCCTTGTTCAAGGCCTTGGTGGCGTCGCCCAGCGGCACCTTGGGATCGATGTTGAACGAGATCGTCGCGGCATCCATCTGCTGCAGGTGGGGCACATTCTGCGGGCCGACGTCGGGCACCATATCCACGATCGAGGCAAACGGCACCAGCTTCTGGGTGAGGCTGGAGCGCAGGTAGAGCTTGTTGAGGTCCGGCGGCAGGCGCTGGTCTTTTTTCAGCACCTCCAAGTCCACGTCGTACTGGTCCGAGTCCGTGGAGAAAATGGTGACCCGGCCCTGGGCATAAGCCAGCGCCAGGGTGGTCTCGATCTCCTGGGCGGTGATCCCCAGGGTGGAGGCCCGGTCGCGGTTGAGGTTCACGTTCAACTGGGGCAGGTTCAGCTTGACGCTGGTCTGGATGCCCTGGAACCCGGGCAGGGTGTACATCCGCGCCTGCAGCTTGTCGGCGGTGGCGTAGAGCACGTCGCGGTCGCTGCCGCGCATGGTGTAGGAATAGTTGGCGCCCGAGGCGGTGGCCTCGCCGCCGGTGCTGAGCTTGAGCACGGCGATCGGCTGCATGAACACCATGCCGTTGGGCAGCATGTAGAACTGGGCGTTCAGCGCGTTGGCCACCTCGTCGATCGGCGGCCGCTGATCGCGCGGCTTGAGGCAGACGATGATGTAGCCGCTGCTCTGGTCAGCGCCGGGGCTGGTCCCGGTGATGGTGGCGCAGTTGGCGATGTTGGTGTTCTGCATCAGGAGCGCCTGCACGCGGGTCTGGTACTCCTGCATCTGCTCCGACGAGGCGCCCAGGGGCGTCATGATCACGCCGAAGATCGTGCCGCTGTCGCCCGGCGGGATGAAGTCCTTGGGCAGGATGCTGAAGACCAGCCCCGCGCCGCCGATGCACACCACCCAGGCCACGATGGCCAGCCAGCGGTGACGCAGGGTCCAGTGCAGCGCCACGCCGTACCGGGCGATCAAGGCGTTGATTACCTTGTCGATCACCTTTTGGAACCGGTTCTTCTGGCCGCCGGTGTCCTTGAGCAGGCGCGAGCACATCATCGGCGTGAGCGAGAGCGCCAGCAGGGTGGAGGCGATGATCGCGAACACCGCGGTCAGGGCGAACTCCTTGAAGTTGCGGCCCACGACGCCGGGCATGAACACCAGGGGCACGAACACGATGATCAGTGCCACGCTGGTGGAGATCACCGTGCCGGTCAGCTCGGTCATGCTGCGGATCGCCGCCGGGATGGGTTTGAGGCCGTGCTCGATGTGGCGCACGGTGTTCTCCAGCACCACGATCGCGTCGTCCACCAGGAACCCCACCGACAGCACCAGGGCCATGAGCGAGAGCGTGTCGAGGCTGAAGTTGGCGATCTGCATGATGATGAACGTGGTCAAGAGCGCGATCGGCAGCACCATGCTGGGGATGATCGTCTCGCGCACGCGGCCGAGAAACAGGAAGATGATCAGCACCACCAGGCCGATGGCGATGAGGATCGTGGTCTGCACGTCGTCGATCGACTCGACGATCGGGCCGGACCCGTCGTACATGATGTCCAGGTGCACCGAGCCCGGGATCTCCTGGCGAATCTTGTCCACCTCGTTGCGGATGTTGCGCGCCAGTTGCACCGTGTTGACCCCGGACTGGCGCGAGATGGCCAGGCAGATGGAGTCGTAGCGCACCAGGTTCTGGGGCGGGAGGCCGTAGCGGGTGTCCATCTGGTCGGAGTCCAGCGAGTCGATGCAGTTGGCGATGTCGCCCATGCGCACCGGCGCGCCGTTGCGGTAGGCCACGATCACCGGCTCCCAATCCGCCCCATGCTGGAGCTGGCCGAAAGGCTGGATGGAATAGGTGTGGTACTTGCCGTTGAGGCTGCCGCCCGGCACCTGCACCGTGCCGCTCTGGATCGCCTGGGAGATCTCCGCCAGGCTGATGTCATAGGCGGCCAGCTTTTCCGGATCCACCTGGATGTGGATGGCGCCCTTGGATCCGTAGATGTTCACCTGCGAGACGCCGTCGATGATGTTGATGCGCTTGGCGATCATGCGGTTGGCATAGTCGTAGAGCTGGCCCAGCGTCAGGGTGTCGGAGCTGACCATCAGGTACATGATGGGCTTGTCCGAGGGGTTGGTCTTGCTGTAGGTCGGCTGGCTGGGCAGGTCCGGCGGCAGCAGGCTGGAGGCGCGCGAGATCGCCGCCTGCACGTCCGGGGCCACGAGGTCGACGTTCTTGTTGATGTCGAACGTCAGGGTGATGGTGGTCGACATGAACCGGTTGTCGGAGATGATCGACTGCAGCCCGTTGATCTGCATGCACTGGTTTTCCAGCGGCGTGGCCACGGTCGAGGCCATGGTTTCCGGGCTGGCGCCCGGGTAGCTGGCGGTGACCGTGATGACCGGGTAGTCCACCGTCGGCAGGCTGCTGACCGGCAACTGCAGGTAGCAGTAGACCCCGAAGACGCTCACCACCACCATCAGCAGGGTGGTCATGATCGGCTTGCGGATGAAGAGTTCTGGCAACGTCATGGCAAGGTCTCCGGGTTGTTACGGTTGCGCCGTGGGCTGGCGGCGGCCCTGCTGGCGGCGCTCCGCGCGCGCCTTGCGCCGCTCGGTGTAGCTGTTGCGCTCAGCGGTTGACGTGGCCGCCGACTGCACGGTGGCTGGCGGCTGCACGGTGGCCGGCGGGCTGGTGGGCGCCGCGGGCGGGGCCAGGGTGGCCGTGGGCGCAGCGGCCGGCGGGACGGCCGTGGCAGCCGCGGTTGTGTCAGGCGCAGCCGCGGCAGGCGCGGCACCGGCGGGCGGCGTCACCATGACCGTGGCGCCGGGATACAGGCCCATCTGGCCCAGGGTGACGACCCGCTCCCCGGCCTGCACGCCCTGGGAGATCACGACGTTGTCGCCCTGCAGCAAGCCGGCGGTCACCAGGCGCAGGCCGGCAGTCATGTTTTGATCCACCACGTACACGAAGGCGCCATCCTTGCCCAGGGTCACCGCGCCCTCGCTCACCAGCACGGCGGCCTGGAGCGTGCCCAGGATCAGGCGCACGTCCACGAACTGGCCCGGCCACAGCTGCCGGTCCGGATTGGGCGTGGTGGCGCGCAGGGCGATCATGCCGGTGTCCTGGTTCACGGCGTTGTCGATCAGCGCGACCGTGCCGCCGAACCAGTTGGTGACGCCTTCCACGCCGTGCACCTGCAGTTGGATGGCCAGCGGGCCCAGCGCCATGGCGGCGCGGATGTCGTCGAGGTACGTTTCCGAAAGGGTGAAATCGACATACAGCGGGTCCATGGTGCGAATATTAACCAGCTTGCTGCCGCCGACAGACACGTAGTTGCCCAAGTCCACCAGCCGCTTGCCGGTGACGCCGTCCACCGGGGCGGTGACGTAGCAGTAGGCCAGGTTGATGCGCGAGGCGTTGATCTGGGCCTCGTCCGCCTCCACCTTGGCGCGCGCGGCTTTGTAGTTGCTCTCGTAGGTGTCAAAGCTTTGCTGGGAAATAAGGTTCTGTTTGACCAGCGTCTTGTTGCGCTCGAAGTTGTCCTTGGCGATGCTCAGGGCCGCGCGGTCCTGGGCCAGGGTGGCCAGGTCCTTTTGCACCTCGACGGCATAGGTGTTGGTTTCGATCACGCACAGCACGTCGCCGGCCTTGACGCTGGCGCCTTCCGTGAACCGGACCTCCACCAGGCGGCCGGCCACCTGCGGCACGATGTCCACGGTGTTCATCGCGGTCAGCTGGCCAAACCCGTCCAGGTAACGCGGCACGTCCGCGGCAAACGCGGTCATGAGTTCCACGGGGCTGGGCGGCCGACCCGCCGGGGCTTCCTGCTTGCGGTGGCAGCCGGCGGCCAGGGCGGTGGCAAGGGCCAGCGCGAGCAGGACGGCCGGCCGGCGGGCAAACCAGAGCGTGGCGATATTTTTCATGGGCGTTTTCCTGTCAGGGTTGGATCTGAGGTAATTTCATTTTCTGCGAATGTAAAAAACCATATTCAATCGGACGAGTTGGCCGATAGCCAGGCTAAGCGATTTTCCTGTCGTCCACCGGCTTGCGTGGCGGCAACGACACGGTTTTCGCGCCTGTTTTGGCCTGGCGCAGACGAATATCTACAAAAATGGCCTCTGGATCATGGGCCAGTTGGGCTGCGTAGCGCTCTCGCAAATCGCGAGTCTCTTTGACGATGGGATCCTGCCACATAGTTCAATCCTCCAAAAGCTCCAAGGGCGTACAGATATAGGGAGTTGCAGAATGATTGTCCGTTATCGGCGCCGACGGAGCGGCGCCCTCCATCGGCGCGAACATTATTCTCAGGTGGAGGGCGGCGCTCCGTCGACGCCGTCTGCCTGCTATTTCGGACATTAATTCTGCAAAACACTATAGTCTGTGGCTCCCACCATTCAAGGGTGGTGCTTTGGTTGGCCATTACCCGTAAATCATTGCACGGTCTCGCCGTCAAATAGCTGGGGATCGAGGTCTCAATATACACTTTGGATTTTTTCTGCATGGGGGAAAACGGGCCTTGGCCTGCCGCGCTTATTCCGGCACCGCCAGCGTGCCCATGGCATGGGCCAGGGTGGCGAGCGCGATATATACTTCCTTTTGCGTCTGCACCAACTGGCTGCGCGCCGTGGACTGGTTGCTCTGGGCGTTCAAGAGGTCCAGGATGCTGTTCAGGCCGGCGTGGTAGCTCTGCAGGGCCAGGTCGTACGCGGCGCGGGTGTTTTCAAGGTAAGCCTGGCTGAACACCAATTTCTGCAACGCGGTGACGTAGTTGTGATAGCTGGTCCACACGTCCAGGCTGGCGTTCATCTCGATGGCCATCAGGCGCGCCACCTCGGCCTCGTAGTCCGCCACCGCCATGCGCTTCTTGCCCAGGTTGCTGAACCCGTCGAAAATGTTCCAGTTGAGGCTCAGGTACCCGGAGTACGTATACGGGCTGTTGTCCTCCATGCCGGAGGTGCCGTAGCGGTACCAGTTGCGCTGGGCCTGGCTGCCGAGGTTGAGCGTGGGCCACAAGGCGGAGTTGGCCGTGCGGATCGCGGCGGCCTTGGACTTGACCAGGGCGCGCTCGGAGGCGACGTCCGGCCGCATGGCCAAAGACTCGTTGATGATCTGGCTGATCTGGTTGCTGCTGACCGGCGGCGGCATGTTGGTGGCCGGGTCGGAGATATCCAGCGGAACGTCCGCCGGCAGGCCGACCACGGCCGCCAGGCTGCCCTGCGCGTTCTTGAGGCTGCCGCGCGCGTTTTCCAGCTTGTACAGCGAGTTGTCGTAGTCGGACTGGGCTTGGAGCACGTCCAACTGGGTGCCCAGCCCGGCGTCCAGCTTCTGCCGCGCCGCATCCAGGGAGTTGGAGGACGAAGCCATGTCATCCAGCGCCGCCGCCACGGCCGATTCGGCGCTGTAGAGGCTGAAGTAGGCATTCTCGACGTTCAGCAGCAGGTCCTGGAACGCCTTGTTGAACTGGAAGTTGGCCGCCAGCAGGGTCTGGCGGGCCTGCTCGATGCCCCCGCTGCGCCCGCCGAGATCCAGCAGCAGCCAGTTGAGCGTCAGGTTCGGGCCGTAGTACGAGGTGTCGACCGCTTCTTCCAGGGTGTTGTTGTTGCTGCGTTGCCGGCCGGCCTGGCCGCTGAGATTGACCCCGGGATACCACAGGCTCTGCGCCGGGAGTTGGGCGGCATCCGCGGATCGGGCGGTCTGCCAGTACTGGCTCAGCGACGGGTTGTTCTGGACGGCGAGGTTCAGCAGGTCGGCCACGCCCAGCGGCTGGCCGGCCACCGCCTTGTTGCGCAGGATCATCCAGGTGGCGTCCGCCTCCATGGGCTGCGGCGGGGTCCATTGGGCATAAGGGGTCTCGGGCGCCTTGGTGGTCTGGCAGCCTGCCAGTGCCGCGATCCCGCAAGCCAGCGCCATCCATAACACCGCGTATCTTGTCATGATATGCTCTCCATGCCGTTAAACGCAAAACACCACTGTAGCCCAAACTCATCCCGGACAACAGAAAAAACCGGTCCTGCGGGAGTTCGGGATCACGGGCCCAGGATTGCCGTGACGTTCGACCAGCCCTGCACGTTCTTGAACCCGAGATACCCGCGGTAGTCTTTGGCCGAGTAGGACAACCCGATGGTGGCAACCTGCCCGTCCGGCGCGCCGTACACGTTCGGGAAATTGGTCACCCCCGACCGGTAACTGTCCATTTTCATGGACTCTTCCCAGTATTCGCCCCACGACCCCTGGATAGCGTCCAACTCCACCTTGGTGACGATCAGCAGGAAGAAATAGCGGTTGGTGCTGTTGAACGTGGTAGTGCCCGACGCCGCGCCCAGCTTGGTGTACTGGTTGGTGAAAAAGGAATAGTCGATGTAATACTGGGGCGGCGCAGTGTTGCCGGACCAGGCCTCGTAGCTGGGACCGGCATACCGGGTGGCGGTATAGGAAGCGGCTTCGGGCCCGCCCAGCGAAGGCGGAATGTAATACGCGCCGGACAACACCTCGTGGGCATAGGACCCGTACAGGTAGCCGCCATCCGGATACGGGATGGTAAAGGCCGCGCCCGTCACCAGGCCGGTTTCGGGCCGGCGCTCGTAAAATATTTCCTGGCCCTGCTGCTCCAGCCGGACCACGCCGCGCTGGAAGGTGCCGGTTTCGGCATGCACCGCCCACCATCCCGTAAAATCAACCGGGCCGCCCCCGGCCTCGTCCGCCAGCAGCAGGATCGTTGTGGCAGCCACGGGATCCCCGCCCTGCGCCGCCGCCGCCAACAGCACGCCGGCGATCAGGATCATCGACCGCCGCAGCCTCCGCAAGGTGTTGATCATGGAACCCATGGACCGCGGCGTCAGATGCCGCCAGGCTCGTTGTCGCCCAGGATCAGGTTGGCCAGGCCACTGCCGGTGGACGCGGGCGACGGCTTGCGCCCGGCGGCGGGCGGCGCGGGCCTCGCCGCGGGCGGCGCATGCACCGGGGGCTGATCCGGGCCGGCGTCCGGCAGGCCGGTGCGCTTGTCGAATATACCCTGGCCAATGACGATCTCCACGTCGTTGCGCAGGTGGGGTTCGGCGACGCCCAGGTACTTTTTCACCAGCCAGTGGCGCGCGCCCGTACCCGGCTCGTAGTTGAGCAGCACGGAAATCGGCAGGTTGTCTTCCAAGGTGCGGTGCAGGCGCACGGCCAGGCTGGAGACCGGGCGGGGAATGGTGAACAGGCAGGAGGTGCCCAGGCGCTCAAAGGCGCGCACGAACGAAAAAACATGCTCCGGCAGGTGCTCGGCCGCCGGCAGGGCCAGCCACGGCACCACCGTGTCGATGACCACGCGGGCGATGACCTCGCGTTCCACGATCTCGCACAGCTCGTAAAACGCCTCGCTGGGCAGCAGCTGGTTGGCGTGCTGGTCGCGGCCGGGGATGAAGTGGCTGTATTCCAGCAGGTGCAGGGTCTCCGACTCGATGGCCTTGGCCAGGGGGATGCCCAGCGACTGGGCCTTGATGGCCATGTCGTGGGCGGACTCGCCGGACAGCAGCAGGCAGCGATCAGCCAGCTTGATGCCCTGGGCCAGGAACTGCAGCGCGGCCACGGTCTTGCCGGATCCCGCGGGCCCGCACAGCAGCATGCCGCGGCCCCGGTAAATGCCGCCGTACTCGGCATCGAAAAAATCTATCCCGGTTGGAACCTTGTCGAGCATGCGTCAGCCCTGGGCCGGGGGCGATTCGGCCGGCGCGTTTTTCTGGGCCAGGATCCGGGTGATGACAGAGATGACAAAACGAACCTCGAACGGCTTGGTCAGGAAATCGGAGATGCCCAGCGCGCGGCACTCTTCCATGCGCTCCGGCGTCGGGTACCCGGACATGATGACGATCGGGCACTCGGGCCGCACCGCGCGGATCTGCTTGACCAGGTCCATGCCCTGCAAGGCGCCGGGCAGCTGCAGGTCCACCAGCATAAGCTCGATGGCCGGGTCGGCGGCTTTTTCCAAGCCGGCCTGGCCGTTGCCGGCGACCACCAGTTCATGGCCCCAGCGTTGCAGCAGGTAGGTCATGTACTTCTGTACCTGGGGCTCATCCTCAATCAACAACAACTTGGCCATGGAGCATTCCTTTCGCCGTTATCCATCCATCAACCGCAGCCCGGCGCGCAACCGCAACGCACCGCGGCCTGGCCATCCTTTTCAAGCTCAGCCAGCAACTTAAACTTGATTTGCCGACCTGAAATCAACAATATATTGTTTCACTACTAAGGCGTGATGTCAACCAGGCTTGCAACAAAAAGGTGGGAGGGGGCAACCCGTTTCAGCCCGGGCCGGGCCGGGGTGCGGGAGGGTTGGCCGTGGCCATGACCTTGAACCCACCCGCGGCGGATGCCGGCGGGATCGCGCATCTCTCCATGGCGCCCAAACCCATGGGCACCCAATGTCGCTGCGGCCACTGCGAGATCAGCATCCGCCTGCGGGATTCGGCCATTCCCCTGGTGTGCCCGTTCTGCCAGACGCGCCTGGCCACCAGCCACTACGAACCGGGCCGGCACACCCCGGAACCCGAAGGCGTCACCACGCAGATCGATCCGCGCAGTCGCTACAAGCTCCCGTCGCGCAAGTACTTGGTGTTGCTGGCCATGGCCAGCACGTTCCTCCTGGCGCTGGCCGTGATCCTGAAAATCCATAACATCGAGTATTTCTGGTACCAGCCTTGGATCAACTTCTATAGCATCCTGGTGGGGATCTTCATCCTGTCCCGGTTCATCCTCGCCGCATTCTATACCGCGCCGCCGGACGTGGGCTACGAGCCCACGGTCACGGTCATCGTGGCCTGTCGCAACGAGGAAGATTCGATCGAGAAAACCATCGGCCGCATCTACGTCGAGGGGTACCCGCACACCAAGCTCGAGGTGGTCGCGGTCAACGACGGGTCCACGGACCGCACCCTGAGCCTCATGATGCGCGCGCAGGACCGGCACCCCGACCTGGTGGTGGTGGACTTCGAGCGCAACAAGGGCAAGCGCCACGGCATGGCCGTGGGCGCCCTGCTGGCGCGCGCCGACGTGCTGGTGTACGTGGACTCCGACAGCTTCCTCATGCCGGGCGCCATCCACAAGGTCGTGCAGGGGCTGGCCGACCCCACCGTGGCGGCCGTGTCCGGGCACACGGACGTGGAGAACGTGGACGTCAACGTCCTGACCAAGATGCAGGACCTGCGCTATTTCGTGTCGTACCGGGTGATGAAAGCCGCCGAGCACCTTTTCGGCGCGGTCAGCTGCTGCCCCGGCTGTTTTTCCGCCTACCGGCGCTCCGTGGTGCTCAACGTGCTGGACCACTGGCTGCACATGAAGTTCCTCGGCACGATCGCCACCTACGGCGACGACCGCAGCCTGACCAACCACGTGCTGCGGCATTACCGGGTGCTCTACGACGACGAGGCCCTGGCCACCACGATCGTCCCGGAACGTTGGAAAATCTACGTCAAGCAACAGGCGCGCTGGAAACGCTCGTGGGTGCGCGAGGGCTGCTATGCCGGCGCGTTCTTCTGGCGCAAGCACCCGATCGCCGCCATCTCGTGGTACGCCATGACCATCCTGCCGCTGGTCGGCCCGATGGTCATGTTCAACGCCCTGGTCATGATCCCCATCAACCTGGGCCGCATGCCCAGCTTCTACCTCGGCGGCGTGTTCATGGTGACCATGCTCTGGTCCCTATACTACTACGAGAAGACCGGCCGGCCGCACTGGTGGACCGGGTTTGTCTTCATCTTCACCTACATGTTCTTCTTCAGCTGGCAGGGGTACTACTCCCTGCTCACCATGCGCCGCACCACCTGGGGGACCCGATGACATGAACGCCCCGCCCAAGCCGCCGTCCCATGCCGCCCCCCCGCCGCCCGCGCCGGACGACCGGCCGGCCGGCCCCGGCCGCACGCCGGGCGCCCAGCCCGTGCAGTACACCCGCGCGTGGATGCTGTTCCTCATGTCGCTGTGCCTGCTGGTGGCCTGGGCCATTCCCCTGCGCATGTGGCTGGGGCACGTGATCTGGCCGCCGGTCCAGCGCGGGCCGGCCACGGCCACGGCGTTCATGGCGCTGGCGTACGAGGGCGTGTCGGCCAAGACCAACGAGGTCAACCCGCGCCAGTTCCGCGAGCATATCAACGCGCTCAAGGAGCACGGCTACGTGCCGGTGTCGCTGCGCGAAGTGCGCGCCTTGTACCGCGAGAACCAGCCCCTGCCCCCCAAGGCCGTGCTGCTGACCTTCGACCACAGCCGCAAAACCTCGTTTTACGAGACCAAGTCGTTCCTGCGCCGCGCCGGCTGGAACGCCGTGATGTTCCTGTGGGTCAAGCCGATCGATGACGAGGATCCCGCGGCCCTGCTCTGGCCCTACGTCCGCACCCTCGCCCGCTCGCCCAACTGGGAAATCGCCGCCCAGAGCTACAACGGGTTCGCCCTGGTGCCCACGGACCCGTTCGGCGACGCGGGCCACTTCATGACCTCCCGCGAGTGGTTCGCCCGCGAGTCGCGCTACGAGACCCTCGACGAAATGGTCAGCCGCCTCAAGGCCGACCACCAGCGCTGCCTCGACGAGATCCTCGAGGAGACCGCCCAGTTGCCCCTGGCCTACGCCTACCCCTACGGCGATTTCGGCCAGTTCATGCGCCGCGAGCAGCAGATTAAAAAAATCAACCAGAACCTGGTCGGCCGCTACTACGATGTGGGGTTCCTCACCGGCAACTTCGCCTGCAACACGCGGTTCACGGATCCGCGGCGCCTGAACCGCATGCGGGTCAACCCGGCCTGGTCGGGCGCGGACCTGGTCTCGATCCTCGACCGGTCCTGGCCGCGCAACGAGGCGATCGCCTACACCAACGCCGAGGCGACGGCCTCCGCGTGGATCGTGGACTGGGGCTCCATGGAAGTTGCGCGCCAGCGCCTGGTCCTGCAGTCGAGCAAGAATGAGCCCGGCCAACCCGCTCCGCCGCAGGGGTCCGAGACCATGGCCACCAACGAGGCCACCGTGGCCGACGCCGAAGCCGGGGACGAAGACTGGCTGGTGCTGCTCGCGCGCGAGGACATCACCGGCGCCCGAATGTGGCTGGCGCCCAGCAGCATGCGGCAGGATTTCTACTGGAAAATCGTGTTCCGCCTGGTCGATGGCCAGATGGGCATCTTCCTGCGCGGCAGCCCGGACGAGGAACAGTTCGTCTATTTCGGCATCGACACCCGCGGCAGCGTCTGGCTGCGCCAGAAATACGCCGGCCTGCCGCCGTTCACGCTGGCCTCGCGCAAGGTGCGCTTCTTCACCACCGCGGACCACGTGCTGGAGGTGTATTTGCGCGGCCCCCTGTTCGGCGCCGTGCTCGATGGCCAGCCGGTCTTCGATGAGCGCACCGAGCTGCGCGGCGAGCCCGCGCCCGGCATGCTGGGCATCAGCGTGTGGGACACCGAGCGCGGCAAGGCGCGCCTGGAAATCGCGGATATCACCCTCAGCGAGCAGGAACCCACCCTGGCCTACTGGCACACGGATGAAACCGCGGAGCCTTTCAGCACCCGGTGGATCCACGAGAACGGGTTCCGCCTGACCCACCTCAGCCCCAGCTGGCTGGAAATCTCGCCCGGCGGCCGCCTGAGCCAGATGACCACCGACTGGACCATCCCCCAGCTGCTGGCCCGCATCTACAATCTGAAGTTCATGCCCCACATGGATGTGCGCGACGATAACTGGGAAGGCGCCATGGCGCCCAACCAGCTGCTGCGCAGTGTCGAGGAGGTCAAGGCCGATGGCTTGCTGATCGACTTCTCCCAGATCAAGCCCATGCCGCTGGCGCCGGTCACCGCCTGGCTGAAGCAGCTGTGGACCCTGTTCGAGGACCAAGGGCTGCAACTGCTGGTGCGCTGGCCCAAGGCCCTGGAAACCTCCGCCATGATCCAGCCCGTGTTCGCGGTCATTCCCAACCTGCAAATTGCCGTGGCCGGCGACTCGCCGATCAAGGCCGGCCTGCCGGGCGCCAACGCCACGCCGGTCGTGGCCGAGGACATTCCCGCGCCCGCCAACCCCGGCCGCATCCCCAAGATCTACCAGATCCGGCCGCCGTCCGAGGAGTCCAAGGAGCTGACCACGCAGGAGCGCATCCGCACCCTGCAGCAGGAAGGCAAGTCCGCGCTGACCGCCAACCGCCCCCAGGAAGCCATCGACCTGTGGAAACAGTGGCGCGCGCTGGCGCCCAATGACCCCATCCCCCGGATGCTGATCGGCGACGTGTACGCGCGCCTGGGCGACTACGACCAGGCCCTGCAGTATTTCCAGGACAGCCTGTTCCTGGACCCCGGCCGCGTGTCGCTGGCCATGCGGCGCGCCAACCTGCTGGACGAGATGGGCCGCAGCGACGAAGCCATTCAGGCCATGAACCTCTACGCCCGCCTGTTCCCGGAAAACACGGACGTGCTCATGGCCCAAGCCTCGTGGTACGACCGCCACGGCCAGCGCGCCAAAGCGCGCGAACTGCTCCAGCACGCCCTGGAACTGCGGCCGGACGACCTGCGCGTGGTCGTGGTCGCCGCGCGCCTGGCCGACACGCCCGAGGAACGCCAGGCCAGCCTGGCGCGGATCCTCGCGTTCCGCGACCGCCCCGAACTGTACATGGACCTGGGCGATGCCATCCAGCAGCACGAGCTGCTCGCCATGCCCGGCGCCGCCGTGCTCACGCCGCTGATCGACGCCATCTGCGATACCAGCTCCAACCAGCAGGTCGTCGCCCTGTTCCAGCAGTTCAAGGGCTTGCCTGAGCCGGTGCGCGACACCTTCGCCATGGGCCGGCTCTCGGAGTCCTGGCGCATGGGCGGCGGCTTGGCCATGCCCGATAACCAGGGCCGGTTCCAAATCCGCACCGACGGGGCTCACAAGGAGCTGTTCGTGCAGCTCAACGGCGCGGAGCTCACGCGCAACGGCCAGGTGGCCGCCACGCTGGTGGGCAACGCCGGCGAGTTCTGGCTGGTGGCCAAGCGGGGCTGGAAGCATTACATCCGGTTCGGCTTCGACGTCAGCGGCATGCTGTACCTGCAGATCTGGATCGATGGCCGGCTGGTGGCCAACCAGAAGCGCTTCTGGATGCGCGGCGCCGACGCCCTGCGCATGCGCCTCGACGTGCGCGGCTACGGCGCCATGGGCTACATCAACGACAAGCCGGCGTTCGAGGCGCCGGTCATCGTCCCGCGCGATCTCTGGGCCGGGTACTGGGGCATCTCCATCTTTGCGCCCGAACCCGGCCAGGCCCTCGCCAGCCTCAACGAGATCTCCGTGGCCCCCCTGCCGCTCGAGGTAGCCCTGTTGCCGCCGCCCTCGGAGAAGGTCGATCCGGACCAGCTCATCTCCGTCCTGCGCCCCATGGCCGGCGTGGTGTCGGCGCTGGCGCCGCGCTGGTTTTTCTGGCAGCCCAACGGCCAGCTGGAACGGTATTACCAGGCCGATGACGACCTGGTGACCATCCTGGCCCGGTTCCACGGCATGGAGCTGCTCCCCGCCATCGAGATGTCCGAACGCCTCGAGATCCAGCCTGAGGCGCTGATCAAAAAGGCCGAGGAATTCCGGCTCGACGGGTTTATCCTCCTGTTCTCCATGATGCCGGACGAAGCCTGGTTCCAGAAATACGGGCCGGCCCTGGAGTCCGCGCCGCTGGATATCCTGGTGGTCGTGCCGGATGCCGCGGCCCAGGCCGCCCGGGTCCGCGCCCTGGGCCCCGCCTCCACCTTCTTCAGCGGCCGGGGACCGGTGCATACCATGCGCTGGATGTCGTGGCCCAATCCCCAGGTGGCAGACGCCGCGGGCCTCGCCGCGATCACGGAAAACACCGTCCTGCAGCTCGATTGGCATGCGGCCGTCTCCGCGGTGTCCAATGCCCTCCCAGCCGCCGTCGGAACCCCGACCAATGCTCCCGTGCGATCCCCGAAATATTTCGAGAGCAAGCTGCACGAGGACAGCTCGTCGCCGGATTAAAACCTGGCCGCGGATCTACCGCTCGGCTGCACCGGCATGGGCCGCGTACAGGTCGGCGACCTGCGCCGCCACCTGCGCCACCTCCAGCCCGTCCGTATCCACCGCCAGGGGGATGCTCGCGTACAGCGACCGCCGGGCCTCCAGCAGCTGCCGGATACGCGCCACCGGATCCGCCACGGCCAGCAGCGGCCGGTGCGGATTGCGCCCCACCCGCGCCAGGATCGTTTCCGGCCGCGCCCGCAGGCAGATCAACACGCCCTTGCGCCCGAAATCCGCCAGGTTGTCCGGGTTGAGCACCACGCCGCCGCCGGTGGCCACCACGAGGCCGTCCCGCGCCGCCAGCTCCCGCACCAGGTCCCGCTCGCACTGGCGGAAAAAAGACTCGCCCGGCCCGGCAAAAATCTCGGGGATCGGCCGGCCCTGCCGGGCCTCGATCTCGTGGTCCATGTCAACAAAGGTTTTGCCCAGCCGCCGGGCCACCGCCCGGCCCGTGGCGGACTTGCCGGTGCCCATGAAGCCGAAAAGGACCAGGTTGGGTTTCATGACGCGCCCCGCGGCCTCATACCATTTCCGCATGAGGATCGGTACTTATCTGGGCTCCCCGCCTTTTCAAGGCGGGGGGGACCCGAAGGGTGGGGCGGTTGTTCCGGGGTCCACCCACCGCGATATCGGGGCGCGGACCATCCACAACCACCCCGGCCTGCGGCCACCCCTCCTTGCAAAGGAGGGGAGCTTGTATGCTTGTTCTCATGCGAAATGGTATCACAGGGGCAGCGGCCGCGTCACCCAGGCCACGTACAGGTCCCACCAGTGCGACCCGGCCAGCGGCCAGACGATCGCGGCCACGGCCAGGTACGGGCCGTACGGCAGCCGGCTCTGCCACTGGTGCTTGCCGCTGAGAATCAGGGTCACGCCGATCACCGAGCCGATCAGCGATGAAAACATGATCGTGAAGATGACCGCCGGCCACCCTAAAAACGCGCCGATGGCCGCGATCAGCTTGACGTCGCCCAATCCCATGGCGTCTTTCTTGAACGCCAGCCGGCCCACGAACGCCACGATGTACAGCAATCCGCCGCCCACGGCCGCGCCGATGGCCCCCTCCAGCAACCCCATCCAGCGGTCCGCCGTGCCGTGCAATTGCGGCGCCAGCCAGCTCGCCGCCAGGCCGGCGACGATCCCGCCCAGGGTGACGCGGTCGGGGATCCACATGTGGTCCAGATCCACGAACGTGCCCATGACCAGGCCGCTGAACAACAGCCACAGGGCGGGCGTGCGCGCGTCCACCCCGTACTGCCACCACGCCAGCAGGAACAGCGCGCCCACCAGCGTCTCCACCAGCGCGTAGCGCGACGAAATGGGCTGGCGGCAGCCGCGGCACCGGCCGCGCAACAGCACGGCGTAGCTCAGGATGGGAATGTTGTCGTACCACGCGATCATGTGGTTGCAGCGCGGGCAGTGCGACCGCGGCTTGACCACCGATTCCTCGCGCGGGATGCGGTAAATGCAGACGTTCAAGAAGCTGCCCACGCAGGCGCCGAATACAAAAACCAGCGTCGACAGGTACACCCACAAGCCCGTGGTCATTTCCAAAATCATGGTGTCGCTTTCCCCCCCGGCGGCCCGGCGCTCTCAGCCCAGGCGCAGCCGGCAGTTTTTAGTTCCAAACGGGTTCCCGCAGAAGTTTTCTCCGCCGTACCGGTAAATCTCCGGCTCCGCCTCGATCTCCAGCCAAGCCTGGCGCGTCACGTCATAATACTTGTATTCATAATACCCCGGCGGCAGCTCAACCACCGCCCGGTTGCTGCCGGCCGCCCGGTGGAAAAATCCAAGGGCCGGTTCCTCGTGCCGGGTGCTCCAGTCGTTGAACGTTCCGGCCACGACGACCTTGCGTTCCGCGGTCTGGAACCGGCCCAGGTCAAACGTGACCCGGAACCGGCCGGTCTTGGGAATCCACTCTACCTGGGTCACCACCGCCTGGGTTCCTCGATTAAACAGGCCGCAGGCATTACCGGGCCACCAGCCCGTACACGGCCGCCTCTAAAGCTGCTTTCATAACCGCAACCGGCGCGGGCTGTCCAGTCCAAATCTCCAGCGCCCGGGCGCCCTGGTGCAATAGCATGCCCAAGCCGTTCACGCCGCGGGCCCCGGCCGCGTGCGCCGCGCGCAGGAACCCGGTCTCGGGATACATGTACACCAGGTCCATGGCAAACTGGCCCGGCCGGAACGCGCCGGCAGCCAGCGGCGCCGGATCTTCCGGCTGCATGCCCACGGGCGTGGCTTGCACCACGATGTCCGCCTCGCGCGCGGCCGGCTCGCGCGGCGCGTCCGCTGCCAGCGCGGTAGCCTGGCACGATCCCAGGGCCGTGATCTCGTCCGCCACTCGCCGGGCCCGGGCCGCATCCACGTCGGCCAGGGTGATCGCCGCAGCACCGGCCTGCGCCGCGGTCATGGCCACGGCCCGGCCGGCGCCGCCGCTGCCGAGGATGAACAGGCTCCGCCCCTTGACGCCGTGGCCGGCGGCCTCCTCCAGCGCCTTGAGAAACCCGGCGCCGTCGGTGTTGTACCCGACCATGCCGTCGGCCGTGAACGCCACGGTGTTGACCGCGCCCAGCAACTTGGCGAGCGGGTCGAGTTTCGGCAGGATTCGGGCGGCCACCTCCTTGAGCGGGATGGTCAGGTTGACCCCGCCCGCGCCCAGCGTGTGCAACCCCTCCAGGGCCGCGGATAACTCGTCCGGCTCCACGTCAAACGCCAGGTACACCGCTGCCAGGTCCATCTCCCGGAACGCGGCATTATGCATGACCGGCGACAGGGAATGCCCGATGGGGTGCCCCAGCACCGCGAACAACTGCGCGCGGCTATGAATGGTCATGACCTATATCTCCTTTGGGTACAGAAAATCTCCCGCCAAGGCGCCAAGCCGCAAAGGAAAACACGACTCTTCGTGGCGGCTTGGCGCCTTGGCGGGAAAATATATTTCTGATCAGCGGCAATGAAAAACCAGCGCAAGGGCGCGGCCCATCGGCCGCGCCCTCGCGATCCATTATTTTGTTTTCCGCTTTTTCGCGCCGGCCGTCTTTTTCTCGTTCTGCTGCGCCACCAGGTAGCGGTTCAGGCAGTTCAGGTAGGCCTTCACGCTGCCCTCGACAATATCCGTGCTGGCGCCCTTGCCGGAGATGCGGCCGCCGGGAAACTCCACCGTCACGCTGACTTCGCCGACCGCGTCTTTGCCCTGGGTGACCGCCTGCAGCGAGTAGTCCAGCAGGCGGCCGTGCACGCCGGTGATGCGGTCGATCGTGCGCAGCGCGGCGTCCACCGGGCCATCGCCGCAGGCCGCGTCCTGGAACACCTCGGCGTTGCGCTTCAGGCGCACGGTGGCCGTGGGCACCGGCCCCTTGCCGGCCGACACCTGCAGGTATTCCAGCGTGTACACCTCGCTCCCGGCCTGCATCTGGTTCTGGATGATCGCCACGATGTCGTCATCGTAGATGTGCTTCTTCTTGTCCGCCAGGGCGACAAAGTCGTTGTAGGCTTTCTCCAGTTGGGCATCGTCCAGCTGGAACCCCAGCTCGCTCACCTTGTGCCGCAGCCCGCGCCGGCCGGAATGCTTGCCCATGACCAGGTCGGTGCCCGAGATGCCGACATCTTCCGGCCGCATGATCTCGTAGGTGGTGCGCTCTTTCAGCACGCCGTCCTGGTGGATGCCGGACTCGTGGGCAAAGGCGTTGGCGCCCACGATGGCCTTGTTGCGCTGCACCACCATGCCGGTCAGCTGGCTCACCAGGCGGCTGGTGCGGTACAGTTCGCGGGTGTTGATGGCCGTGCCGATGTTGTTGAACACATCCGATCGCGTGCGGATGGCCATGACCACCTCTTCCAGCGAGCAGTTGCCCGCGCGTTCGCCCAGGCCGTTGATCGTGCATTGGACGCCGCGCGCGCCGTTGCGCACCGCGGCCAGCGAGTTGGCCACGGCCAGCCCCAGGTCGTTGTGGCAGTGCACGTGCAGGTCGACGCCCCGGCCAAATTCCGGCACATGCTCGCACAGGTAGGCGATCAGCCGGCCGAACTCGTAGGGGATGGCGTAGCCGACCGTGTCCGGAACGTTCACCGACGTGGCGCCGGCATCGATCACCGCGCGCACGACGTCGGCCAGGAAATCCGGCTCGGTCCGCGAGGCATCCTCGGGGCTGAACTGCACCTCCTTGCAGAACCGGCGCGCGTACTTGACGTGGGCCACGGCCTGCTTGATGATCTCCGCCTTGGCCTTGCGCAGCTTGAACTGCCGGTGAATGGCCGACGTGGCCAGGAAGGTGTGGATCAGCCCGCGGCTGCCGGCCGGCGCGATCGCCTCGGCGCACCGCTCGATGTCCTTGGGCAGGCACCGCGCCAGCCCCGCGATCTGCGGCCCCTTGATTTGCTCGGCCACGCCCTTGACCGCCGCGAAGTCCCCGGGCGAGGCAATGGGAAACCCGGCCTCGATGATGTCCACGTTCAGCCGCGCCAGCTGGCGGGCCACCTGCAGTTTCTCGGCCAGCCCCATGCTGGCGCCGGGGCACTGCTCGCCGTCCCGCAGCGTGGTGTCAAAAATGATGACCCGATCTTGTTTCTCTTTCTTCATGTCCGTTGCTCCTGATGAAATATGGTGTTCCTGCGATGCAGTCGTTGGCCCGCTTCAGGGTCAGGCCCCGCTGGCACGATGAACACATGGCCGGGCCATGGTTCCGGTGGGGAGGGTTCGCGGTTGGCTTATGCGATTCCACCCAGCGCCACGCGGGGCCGACTAAGGGCCAGTCCCAGGACCAACAGCACCCGGGCTGCCGCCTGCCACGCCTGCACGATGATGGAAACATGTTGCATAATGACTATATAAATAGCGTGGATCCGGCAGGCTGTCAAAATATTTTGGGGGGCTCCGGACGACGTCAAGGTGGATACCGGCCAAACGCCGGACGCCGCGGCCCGGCAAGGTCTTGACGCCGCCGGCCATTGTATTACATTCCCAGGAAGCCGGGTCCCACACGGGAGCACGGTAACCCAGCATACACAAGATGAATCAGGCGAAGTAAAGGCAGGCCGATGGCATTGCGGCATCCGCAGGTTGAAGCGTGGGAAGATCGGGTCAAGCAAGTTCTCGACGAGATTGATGCCCGGCTCGAGCAGCGCCATGGGCACCTGTTTGAGCTCCACCCCATGCGTCCGGAAGCCGGCGCCACGGCCAACCCCGAGGACGACGGCCTGTTCGATGTCGGCGCCGCGTTCACGGCCGGTTTCGGGTCACGGCTGGGCCGCGGCTACGTGGTGGACGTGCGCCTGGCCACGCTGGCTCCGGTGCCGGCGGCGCTGCAGGAGACCATCGGGGCCGAGGTGGCCGACCAGTTGCGCGCCGGCCTGGCGCGCGCGTTCCCCGGCCGGGAACTGCGCGTGGACCGCGACGGCAGCCAGTACAAAATTACCGGCGACCTGTCCCTGGACAAGCCGGCAGAATAGGCGGGCGATGCCATGCGCAAGACCAACAAGAAAAACCGGTTTCTGCACCACCACCGCCCACCCCGGCGGCCGATCCACCGCAACGTGCTGGGCGCCGCGCCGGGCACGTTGACGCCCGTGCCGGGCGCGCCCCGGCCCACCATCCACCTGCTGGCGCTCGGGCCGGACAAGACCGAGTACCGGCCCATCGAGCACGTGGCGGAAATCAAAGACTACCTGGGCGCGTGGCCCACGGTCTGGGTCCAGGTCATAGGCCTGGGCGACCTGGACGTAATCAAGGAACTGGCCGCCTTGCTCTCCATCCACGACCTGGCGCTGGAAGACGTGCTCGACGGCCACCAGCGCCCGAAGATCGAGGCATACCCCCCCTACCTGTTCATCATTGCCAAGATCGTGGAACTGGGCGAGACCCTGGACACGTCGCAGCTCAGCATTTTTCTGGGCCCGGGATTGGTGCTGTCGTTCCAGGAAAAACCGAACCCGGCGTTCGACAGCCTGCGGGATCGCCTGCGCCAGGACCCCGGGCGAGCGCGCCAGACCGGCGCGGATTACCTGGCCTACACGCTCCTGGACACGATCGTCGACGCCTACTACCCGGTCCTCGAGCAGTACGGCGACCGGCTCGAAAACATGGAGGACCAGGTGCTCCGCCGGCCGGAACAGCAGACGGTCATGACGGTCGTCACCATCAAGCGGGAACTGCTCCGGTTCCGCCGCGCGGCCTGGCCGCTGCGCGAAGTGCTCAACTACCTGCTGCGCGACAACGTGCCCGGCATCCACCCCGCGACGCGGGTGTACATCCAGGACTGCTACGACCACAACATGCAGATCGTCGACCTGCTGGAAGCGTACCGCGAGCTGGCCTCGGGCCTGATGGAAGTCTACCTGTCCAACGTCAGCTACCGCATGGACCAGGTGATGAAGGTGCTGACCATCATCTCGACGATCTTCATCCCGCTCTCGTTCATCGCCAGCCTGTATGGCATGAATTTCCAGACCGCCGCGTCCCCCTGGAACATGCCCGAACTGGCCTGGCGCTACGGATACCCCTACGCCCTGGGCCTGATGCTGCTGGTGGCGCTGACGATGCTGTTCTTTTTCGTCCGCCGCGGCTGGATCCACCCGCTCCGCGTGCGCGACCGGGACGCCGACACTCTGCCCGCGGCGCCCGGCTGATGCCGGCGCGGGCCGGGCTTACTGGAACTCGCGCAGGGACTCGTCCATGCCCTTGTGGACCTCGTACCAGAACGAGAGCGCGGTCTCCTTGCGGTCCTTCTCGAACCCCTCCACCCAGCGCGCCAGCTCCGCGTCCTTGTTGCTGTCCACGGTCTGCATGCGCTTGAGCGCGGTGTGCACGAAATCAATGTTGCGCTCCGTCTCCCAGAACACGGACGAGTTGCGGCTGTTGATGCGGGCGGCGGTCAGGGCCACGGATTTGAGGTACGCGTCTTTTTTCTGGAACAGCTGGCCCATGATTTCCGGGACCATGGCCTCGGACCAGCCGCGGTGGAAACGGCAGATGCCCATGTTGTCGGACACCAACTCGCCTTTCAGGCGCTCGGCATTGCTGCGGCCCAAGTCGCGCGGCGGCAGGAACTCGTTTTCATAGTTGAAGTAGTATTTTCCCGTCATGGCCACCGGCGTCAGGGCGCCCGGCACCCAGTACTGATTGGGGGTCATCCAGCCGTTGCGGCCGTTGGCATTGTACACGAACAGGTCGAGGATGCGGCGATCCTTCGCGCGGGCCAGGTGCCGCGCGAACTTGCGCGCGCCTTCCCGCAAGTCCACCAGGCCGCGCCGCTGGATCATCGCATCCATGAGGCCCACGCCGATCTCCGCGTTACGGGCGGAATCCGCCTCCACGTCGAAATGGGCGGGATCAAAGTTCGGCACCTGGCCGGCAGCCAGCCCGAGGTCCTGGGGCTGCAGCAGGCCTTCGCCCAGGCACTCCATGAGCCAGGCCACGACGCAGCCCGCGCCGATGGCATCCAAGCCATAGACCGTGGCCTGCATGTTCAATTTTTCCGCGGCGCGCTGGTCGAACACGCCCGACAGCGGGCCCAGGGTCTGGTACGGCTCGTAATCCTTCTTGTACTCCCCGCGCATTTTCTTGCAGACCGCCACGCAGGGCTCGCCGCAGGTCTTGAACTGCTTGGTGGCGATGGTCTCCTCGTTGAACTGCTTCAGGTAATGCTCTGTCACCAGCTTCTGGGTCAGGTCGACCCGTGCGCCCTCGTCCATGTAGATGCTGCGGTAGTTGAACGCCAGGATCCGGCCCTTGATCGTGGCAAAGTTGCAGCCGAACGTCCCGCCGGTCTTGAGATCGTCGCGGAACCGGTACTTCATCGTGCTTTCAATGTCCTTGGCCGCCAGGGTCTTGTTGAACTTGTCCTGGAACCACTGGTCCGCCACCTTGCGGTCGCGGAAGTCCTCGTGCACCGAGGTGCCGCCGTAGATGACCGCCGCGATGTTGTGCTGCCGCAGCATCTGCGACCCCAAACCGCCGCGGCCCGCCCAGGTGTCCACGGCGGTCAACTGGCCCTTGACGATGGGCACCGAGGCAATGGCGCCAAAATCTGTTTCCTGCGCCGCCGGCCCGACCGCGAGGATCCGGGGGTCGGCCTCATAGTGGCCGCCGAACAGTTCCATCACGTGATCCATGAGCGCGTACACGCCCTGCCGGCCGCCGGCCCAGACCTTGGCCAGCGCCACCGGCACGATCTCCACGGCAATCTCCTCGCTGTGCACGCGGTTCAAGTACAGGATCGACGGCGTCGGCGCGCGGTTGACCAGCGACACCAGGTTGATGCCCAGGTCGTCGAACACCAGGCCGGCCCCGCCCATGGACGAGATGTAGAACCCGCTCCAGGCCGGCGAAAAGCCCGTGAAGAACAGGCGGTTGGACCCGCCAAAGACCGAGCCGGCCAACAGGCCCACGCCGAAGTTCAGGCTCTGGTACTTGTAGAACAGGTGGATGCCCAGGTCGATGGGCCCGAAAAAATCGCCCACGGGATACCAGTGCATCTTGTAATACGATGTGGCCGTGTCCACGAACAACGCCTTGATCGACTGGTTCATCGGTTGCCTTCCCATGTTGGGCCCGCTGGGCAGGCCACGCCTGTTTTATTGTCCAAACCAACGCCCCACCTGCGCGCGCCAACCGGACGCGGGCCGGTCCGGCGCGGTTTTGCTGCGGGCCGTGGCCGGCAGCGGGATCACGGGGTCGCCCGCGAGAATGCGCGCGGGGTTGTCGCAGAACAGCAGCGCGGCCGGCTCCGGCCCGATCCAGGCCGCGCACCGCGCGCGGGCCTCCGCCAGCACGGGCGGCCGCTCCTTGAGGTTGTGGCCATCGCTGGCCACCACGTGCACCAGCCCGTGCTGGAGCAGCATCACCGCCAGGCTGCGCTCCGCGTGGGGGGCGTCCGGCGCGGGGATGGACTGGGCGTTCACCTGGATCACCGCGCCGCGCGCCACGATGTCCTCCACGGTGTCCGCGGCCGCTGACCCGCGGAACATTTCGAGGCGTTCGGGATGGGCGAGCACCGGCACGATATTTTGCAATTGCAGCTGGAAGACCACCTCGTGCACCGGCCCCAGGTCGCGGCCCAGGTACGGGCCTTCGAGCAGCACGTAGCGGCCGGCGGCATCCAGGGTCGGCACGGCGCCGTCCTTGATGCGGCGGGGCAGATCATCCACCAGGCGCACCTCCGCGGCCCAGCGCAGGTCCAGGGGGATGCCCGCCGCCTGCACCAGGCCGGCCAGGCGGGCGTGCGCCCGGGCAATGTCCGGGCAAGCCGGGTTGGTCACATCGCAGAACATGTGCGGCGTGGCGACCAGGATGCGAGTGCCGGCCGCGGCGGCCATGCGGCACATCTCGAGGGCTTCGGCCTCGCTGGTGGCGCCGTCATCCAGCGCCGGCAGGATATGCGTATGCAGATCGATCATGCGTCAGGCGGACGCCCCGGGCCACGGCGGCCGGCCGTTCAGGTGGCCGCCGGCTTAACCGGCGGGGGCAGCTTTTTTTTATGCCCGGCCAGCGGGCCCAGCCAGCGCCGCCAACCCTTGACCGGGCGCTTGCCGGATTGTTCTTCCTCGTAATAATGGGAGTAATAATAGCTGTAGCGCCCGTAATAGTAGCCGCCGTAGTAGTAACCGCCGTAGTAGTAGCCGCCCTTGGGCTGGTCCACGTTGTTCAGGATGATGCCCAGCAGGCGCACCTGGGCCAGGCGCAGCCGCGAGGCCAGATCGCGCGCGGCGTTCTTGGGCGTAACAAAGCTGCGCACCACCAGGATCACGCCGTCGGTGTGCTTGCCGATGACCATCGAGTCCACCATCGAAAAGCTGGGCGGCGAGTCGTAGATGACAAAATCAAACTTGCCGACCAGTTCCTTGGACAGCCGGGCAAAATTCTCCGAATCCAACAGTTCCACCGACTTGGGCGGGATGGGCCCGCAGGGTAGCACAAACAGGTTTTCCACGCTGGTCGGCTGGATCACCTTGTCCAGGTCAACGCTGGCGCGATCGGTCAGCAGGTTGGAGAGTCCCTGCTGGGTGTTGGCCTTGAACACGCGCTGCAGGCGGGGCTTGCGCATATCGGCATCCACCAGCAACGTCCGGCGCCCCACCTGGGCCTGGGCAATGCCCAGGTTGATCGCGCTGATGGTCTTGCCTTCCTTGCTGAAGGTGCTCGACACCACGATGTGCCGCAACGGGGTCGCGTGGCCAAAGGCCAGCGCCGTGCGCAAGGTGCGGAACGCCTCCGCGAAATGGCTGCGGGGGCTCTGGACCGAGAACATGTCGGTGTTCTCGCTTTCGCGCGCCTCGAGGCCGGTGTCGGGGATGCCGGTGAGCACGTTGCACCGCAGCAAGTGCTTGACCTCCATCTCGCTCTTGATGGTCATGTCCAGGTAGTCGAGGAAGAAACACAGGCCAATCGCCAGGATCAGCCCGAACATGCCGGCCAGGAGCAGGTTCTTCTTCTTGTTGGGCCAGGCTTTGCCGTCCGGCACCGTGGCCTTGGCGACCACGAACATGTTCTCGCCCTGGCCGCCCATGCGGTTGATGTCAATCTCCTGGATGCGGCGGATGATGGTGTCGTAGGTGTTCTGGACGGACTGCTTGGACTGGCTCAGGACCTCGTAATCCGAGGCCAGCGACGAGAAACGGAACACCTCTTCCCGGTACTGTTCCAGGGCCGCCCGCCGCAGGTCCTCTTCCCCCTTGGATTGCAGGTACTGGGTTTCCAGCGCATTGAGGATGGACTGGGCCTCGATGGCGATCTTGTTCTGCAGGGTTTCGATCTGGGTCTCCATGGCCATCAGCTCGGGGTGGTTGGATCCCAGGCGCTCGCGGCGCTGCGCGTAATCCTGCTCCAGGCCCGCCAGCGTGATCTTGAGCTGGTTGATCATCGGGGAAACGCTCACCTCGGGCAGGGAATCGATGGGCTTGCCCGCGGCGATGGCATCCCGCGCCGCCTGCAGCTTGGACTCACAGTTCATGCGGATGGGCTCGATCTGGGTCAGGTTCTTGCTCAGGTCGCTCAGGCGATCGATGACCACGTTCTGGGTTTTTTCAAAGGAAACGATGTTGTTCTTGACCATGAAATCATGGAGCTCGCGGGTGGCGGCATCCAGCTTGGCCCGCAGCAGGTCCGCCTGCTTGCGCATCTCGGCCAGGCCTTCGTCGGAGATGCCGAAACGCCGTTTCTGGTTTTCCTCGATGAACGCCGCCACGGCCGCGTTGACGATGCGCGCGGCTTCCTGGGGATTGGGGCGCAGCAGGGTGATGCGGATCAGCTGCGTGCCGCGCACGGAGCTCACTTTCAGGGCCCGGCCGAGATAGGCCGCCGGGTTTTTCATGCTGGCAAAAGCCGGATCGTTCCGCAGGCCCGCCTTGTCAATGGCCGTATTGAGCACGGGTTCCGAGGTGATCAGCTCCACCTGGGTTTGCATGTATTCGCGCATGGCATAGGGCGGCAACTGGGTCTCGAGGGCCTCCTTGAGGCCGGTGAAGTTCACCTGGCTCGGCTGCACCAGGATCTCGGCCGACGCCTTGTACAGCGGGGTCCGGGTCCACGTGTAGAGCACCACGACAAAGACCACCAGCATGAACATGGACAGCGCCAGGGGCAGCCGGCGCAGCACGATCTGGACATAATCCCACAGGTGCATGTCGCCGAACAGCGCGTCGCCACGCTCTTCTTCCAAGGCCCCCACCGGTCTATTCAAGCTCTCCATGTTCCGCGACCTCCTGTATCCTGGAACCCAGGCTGGATCTTCGTCCCGCCGGCGCCCCCGCCAGCGGGGAATGGCACGCCGGGCTGGTTAGAAATACGGCTGGTGATTATAGCCGCTGACTCGCCGAATGCACGCCTTTAATCCCGGAAATATGCCGCGCCAACGCAAGCCCGGCAACCCGCCCACGGGTCAGGGCGCCTTCTCCAACGCGGCCAGCGCCGCGCGGACGCCTTTCCGAGCTGCGTCGTACTGCTGCTGCAGGTCCGCCCGGTCTGCGCCCGCGCCAGCGGACCGCATCTGGAGCTTGACGCGCCGGACTTCGGCCAGGGCCGCCATCAACGCCTGCGCCGCCCGGGGCGGGTCCACGGCCGCCTGCGCCTGCTGCAAGGCCAGGTCCTTCTCCGCCAGGGCGCCCTGCGCCTGGGCCAGCTCGGCCATCAGGGCGGCCAGCTTGACTTCCAGGTCCTTGCCGGCCTGCTCGCTCGCCGCGCGTTCCTGCTCCATGGCGCTGAGCCGGGCCCCCAGCGCGGCCAGCGCGTTGGTGGCCGCGGCCAGGTCCTGCCGGAGCGGGGCGACATCTTCCGGAAGCGCTGCCGCCGGGGCCGCCGGCGCCACATCCGCCACCTGCCGGGAAACCAAGCTGCTCATCTGCGCCTGCCACTGGGCATTGGCCGCCTCCAGCTCCGCGATCCGCCGGCGCGCCGCCTCGAGCGTGCCTGGAGCGGACCCCGCACCCGCCGCGGGATCCTCCGCCACCACCGGGCCGATGGGAAGCGGGTGGCTGGCGCGCGGAGCCGGTTCGGGGGTGGCGGTGGCCGCCGATCGTGGCCGGCCCGCGCCGAAAAACATGATGGCCATGGAAACCAGCAGCAAGCCGGCGCTTATCCACAGCAGAACCCGGGTGCGGATCTCCCGGCCCCGGGTTCCCCCTCTGAACATTACCCTCATAATCTATGTGCCCGGAGTTTGGCCAACCCACGCCGGGCGCGTGGTGGCGCTGCCTATTGGCTCTTGGGATTCAACTGGTAGGTGAACGTGAAGATGCCGCGCACCACGTCCCACGCCTCGCTGAATATCGACTTGGCCATGGACTTGGGCACATTCACCAAGTCGCCGGCCTGGAGATAGATGTTGGGCTGCTGGCCACGCTCCACCTTGCCCAGGTCGATGGGGATGAACTCCTCGCCGCCGGCCTTGGCCTTGCGAATGACCACGCTGTTCATGGTGTCAGCCAGCGGGGCCACGCCGCCGGCCAACGCCACGGCCTCAAGCACGCGCATGTGCCGCGACAGCTTGAACCCGCCCGGGCCGTTCACGCGACCGTACACGTAAATCAGGGGCGCGGGCGGGACAACGACCACGTCCCCGCCCTGCAGCACGGGGTTCAGCTCGTAATTCCCGCGCTCAAACAGCTCCTCCATGTCCACGGTGATTTTGAGCGAGCCGCCCTGGTCCGAGGCCTTGCGCAGGATGTGCGCGGCCTGGCCGGCATCCGGCGAGGGGCCGCCGGCCAGCGGCAGGATGTCCATGAGGGTGGTCACGTTTTCATGAATCGCGTACACGCCCGGGGCGTTCACGGCGCCAATCACCGAGATGCGCAGGCTGCGGAACTCCTTGACCGAAACCGCGACCCGGGGATTCTGGATGATGCCGCCTTTTTCCAGCTTGCCCGAGATATCCTCCTGGATCTCGCGGACGGTGCGGTTGCCCGCCTCGATGCTCCCGAGCACGGGCAGGGTGATGATGCCGGACTCGGCCACGCGGAACTCGATGGTCTTGGTTTCTTCGCCCATTTCCCACTCGAAGATGCTGATTTCCAGCACATCGTCCGGGCCGACCCGGTAATCTTCCTTCTGCAACGCCAGCAGGCGCCGGGTCTGGCGCACCAGGTCGCGGCTGACATCATCGCTGAATTGCACCGGGGCCTGGGCCGCCGCATCCGCGGGCAGCACGGTTTTGGGGTACGTGGTGCAACCGCCGGCCGCCCAGCCCAGCGCGATGGCGGCCGCCATCCAACCCAACTGCCGCGCCGACCGGACCCACCGGCTGGCCAAACTATCCCTAGGCAGAAATTTCATGATTCATCCTCGTCGGCAAAAAAAAGCATACAGCTTCCGGGTGGAAGCTGTATGCTCTTTGTTCATTACACCAAGGTTATGCTGCGGTCACCGCGTTAGCGGCTCGGCGGACGCGGCGTCGGGCGCAGGGTCGGCCGGGGCGTGGGGGTGGGCTCCGGGGGAGGCGGAGGAACCACGGTCACGCGCGGAGTCGGGGTCGCGGTCGGGTCATCCGATTTCGTGCGATTGTGCTCGTAGATGGCCGCGCCGCCAGCCGCCGCGCCCACCACGACCACGCCGCCACCGATCACGATCGCGGTGGTGGACAGGCCGGCCGCCGTGCCGCCAGCCACGGCCGCGCCGCCCGCCGTGGTGCCAGCCGCAACCGCGCCACCGGCAGCCGTCGCGCCCGCCGCGCCGGCAGCTACAATCGCCGCGCCGCAATTGCAGAGGGCGTTGGTGCCATCCATGCAAATGGTATACTTGGAGTCCTTCGCATCGTCATCCGCCTCGATCTTGCAGCGGTCATCGTTGATCACGATGTTGTATTTGCCCTTGAGCAAAAACACCTTGAACTCGCCGTCCTTGTCGGACATGCCACTGGCCACTTCGTCGCCGCCCTTGGCCTTGACCACGGATACCTGGACGTCGGGCACGTTCTTGATGCCACGCACATCCTTCAGTTTGATAACGCAGTCGCCCGGTTTCACCTGGGCGAAGGTATCGTCCTTCGTCTCCTCGGCCGCCTGGACACCCAGCCAGCCTGCCGCCAACGTAATCGCCAACGCCGTCACGAACACTTTATGCGCAACGCTCATCTGTATCTCCTTTTCTTTACAACCAACCATGCCTGTCACAATTTCTGACCAAATTATAAAACCACTTGCCCACTGGCAAGCAATTATTCAATATTTTCTTCGGCCGGGGCCGCGGCCGGTTCCACCATCAGGATCCGGCACTCGGTCAGGGTCGCATCCGCGGAGGATTCAACCCGCGCATAGTTCAAACCCTGCACCTCAAGCACAAAAAGTCCCGCCGGCATATCAAGAGCAAACTTGCCGCCGTCATCGGTCATGCCCTCAACGACCCGGGTGCCGTCTTCGGGTTGCACCAGGGCCACGGAGGCGCCCGGGATGGATCGGACGCCCTGGGCATCCTTGACGTTGATGATGCACGCGCCGGTTTTCATGCGCACCACCGCCAGAGCTGCGGCGGCCGGGTCTTCGCTTGCCGGCGTTGCCAGAGCGGCGTCCTGCGCGCACGCCAACGTCAAGGCCAGAGCCTGCGTGATAACCAACGCCACTACCAAGAGCTTGCTGTTCATGAAATCATTCCGCCAAAATTGCAATCTACGCCCTCAACTGCGGTCATATCTATTGAATACAAGGTGGGCATGGCAATATTTATTTACTGGCTCGCGGCCACTTTTTTCTTCTTCAACACGGCCGACTCGTCGCGCACGCGCTGGGCCGACGCCACTTTTTCGGCTTTCTGCCGGGCCGTTGCGGCGGTCACCTCGAGGCGCAAATCTTTCTGCTTTTCCTTGCGGCCTTCCGTCACGATGCCGAGGCGATTGCCCTGCAGTTTGTCCTGGGCCACCAGCGTCTCGCCGATCCGGTCCTTCAAGGTTAAATCGCTGCCCGCGGCCCAAACGGGCGCGGTCATGACCGTGACAAGGCAAACTATTAAAACACAGTATTTCATTAACGTTTGGGCAACTACTCAGTTCCCCTCAACCCAGCGCTATTCAAAAGCGCAATGTCAGAATACAGTTACCCGGAGCCGGCGAAAAACTCAAGGGGTATTTTCAGATTTTTTTGCCCCCGGCGCGACCCCGGGGTATAGTAATGCGTGTAATGCGCCAGAATGCGCGCCCGATGAACACCCAGCATCAAGAACTTGTGACCCCGGCAAACCGGGATGTGGCCGGGAGCAAAAAAGAGCCCGGCCCGGCCCCAACGCGTCCCGGCGCAAGCGCCCACCCGGACGGATCCCCGGGGCCAGCGCGATCCATGCACCCCTCGGCCGCGCTGGTACTCCGCGGGTTGCGGATCGCGCTGGGCGTGTTGTTCCTGATCCTGGGCATCCTGGGCCTGTTCCTGCCCATCCTGCAGGGCATCCTGTTCCTGATGATCGGCACGGTGCTGCTGGCGCCGCACGTGCCCTTGATGGCGCGCGGCCGCGACTGGTTTTACCAACGGTTTCCGGCCAGCCACGCCCTCATCGAACGCCACAAGGCGCGCTGGGCGGGGCGGCGGGGTTCGCCGCCAGGCTGAGTTGGCCGGCGGCCAGCCAGCGATCCAACTCGGCATCCCGCACGGTGGCCGCCACGGCCCGGGCCACGGGCAGGATGGCGCGCAAATAGCCGGTGGCCGGCTCTTGGACCGCCAGCTGCACGGCCCCGGTCACGGCCCATACCGCCTCGTACGGCAACACCCGCCGGCCCTCGGCCAGCCGGACAATCCAGCCATGCAGGCGCGCGCGGGCCGGGGCCCGGCACCCCATCCGCAGGCAGGCCGCCACCCAGTGCCGGTCCAGCTCAAAGCTCTCCACCCCGTGCTGCCGCAGCCCATCCCCAAGCGCCAGGACCGCGCCGGGCGGGCCGCCCTGGGCGGCATCGAGGAACCGCAGGCCCTGCCGGACAACGTCCTGCCAGACGGTCCCGCCGGGCGCGGCTTCCACCTCCCGCCGCCAGCGCGCCCGGACCGCCGGCGCGCCATCCGGCGTGCCCGTGGTGACGTTGCCGCCGTGCCGCCGGTACCGAACCCCGATGGCATCGTAAAAAAATGGCGCGCCGCGCCATAGCAACCGCAGCTTCAGGTCGTAGTCCTCGCCCACCCGGTATTCCTGCCGGTAGCCGCCCAGTTCGTGGAACATGGCCCGCCGCACCAGCGACAAGGGATCAGGCGCGATATTGCGCTGGAGCATTTTCAGCAAGTCAAAGGGATTGCGCATCATGGCCGGCAACGGCTGGTCCTGGTCATCCATGAACGTCATGCCGCAATACGCCCACTCCGCGGCCGGGACGGCGTGTTCCGCGGCGGCCAGGTACGGCGCGAGGAGGCCGGGCGCCAGCAGGTCGTCGGCGTCAAACACGGCCAACCACGGCGCGCGCGCCAGGGCCGCGGCGGCGTTGCGCGCCGCGAACAGGCCGCGATTGACCGCCCCGCTCATCACGGTCACGCGCGGGTCGGTCACGGCCAGGGCCGCTTCCAGGGTGGCATCCGTGGACGCATCGTTGACCACGATCAGCTCCAGGTCCACGCCCGGCTGGGTCAGGATGGAGTCCATGGCGGCCCGGAGATACGGCGCGGCGTTGTACGCCGCCATGAGCAGCGACACGGCCGGCGCCGGCCCGGCCCCGCCGCGCACCACCTGGTATCCGTCCGGCACTGGGTTCATGGTGCATGGCATCAAGCATGCTACATGCCATGGTGTCATGAACATCGGCCTGCTGGTCATCGCCACGAACAAGTACATCCAGTTCGTGCCGCCCCTCTGGGAGTCAGCGCAGCGCTATTTCCTGGCGGATGGCGGGCACAACGTGCGGCTGTTCGTGTTCACCAACCAGCCGGCGGTGCCGCCGGGCGCCTGCCGCATCGAGCAGGAGCATCTGCCCTGGCCCTGCCCGACCCTCCTGCGCTACCACTTCTTCTGCCAAAGCTACGCGCAGCTGGAATCCTGCGACTACCTGTATTACTGCGACGCCGACATGCTGTTCACCGCCCCCGTGGGCCCCGAGGTGCTCGGCGACCTCGTCGCCACGTTGCACCCGGGATATTACGACCGACCGGCCGGGGCCCTGCCCTATGAGCGCCGGCCGGACTCGGCCGCGTTTGTGCCGCTGGCCCAGGGCCGGCGCTACTACGCCGGCGGCTTCAACGGCGGCCGGACGGCCTGTTTCATGGCCATGGCGCTGGAGCTGGTGGACATGATCAACCGCGACATGCAGCGCAACCTCGTGGCCCGCTGGCACGACGAAAGCTACTTCAACCGCTTCCTGGTGGACCACCCGCCGACGGTGGAGTTGCCGCCGGCCTACTGCTACCCCGGCCGCAAGACGATCCCTTTTGAGCGCAAGCTGGTGGCGCTGGACAAGGACCACGCCGCGCTGCGCTCATGACGCGGCGGGCGGCGGGCACAGGTGCAGCGTGCCCACGTGGATGCGGTCATAGTCCACGCCCTGGTACGCGGCCCAGTCCATGGCGTGGCCGGCCAACCGCAGGTGTTCCAGCTCCTCCGCGCTGCTGGCGGGCCCCTGGATGGGGTTGGCGTACACTTCCTGCACGCGGTTGACCGTGGGCACCACCAGGCAGGAGGCCGGGAACGCGGCCATCAGCGGCAGGATGTTCATGGCCTTGAAAAAAACATTGCCCGAGCTTTCCAGCAGGTTCGGGTGGCGCCAGTCCAGTTCGCCCGCCTTGAGCCGGTGCTTTTCCAGCCCCTCGAGCAACGCCATCAGCAGCGGACGGCAATACACCGTGCCGTTGGCCTCGAACGGGTAGTTCCAGTCGCACTCCGCCTTGCGCCATTCCCAGGTCAGCACGTCCGGGTCCGGGCCAAGGAACGCCGGCAGCGGCACGGGTTCGGGCCGCACGTGGCTGTACTTGAAGTTGCGCCCCAGGCGCAGCGAGAAGCCGGCCAGGTCCGCGGCGCGCCGGGCCATCACGGTCAGTACCCGGTCCATGTTGACCGGGCGGTAGTACACCACGTCGTCGCAGCCGAACATCACCAGCGGGCCGGACCCGCCGCGCGCCCAGGCGAGCACCTGGGCACCGAAATCCTCTTCGCGCTGGAACGCCACGTCCGGGAACACTCGCGCCAGCGCGGCGTAGCCTTCGGCAAACAAGGGCGCCGAAGCCGCGTAGAGCACGGTAACCGGCACGCGACCCGGGAACGCCCAGGCCAGTGACCGCAGGTAGCCTTCCAGCTGCAACGGCCGATCTTTTGAGAAGCACAGGCAGCTCAGCAGGGCGGGTTGGGTCATGGTTTGGCCTCCGGATCAGGCCCGGGCGAGGCCGGGCGCGCCAGCGCCTGCTCGTACTCCCGGCCGATGCGTTCCGCCAGCCGGTGCTGCTCCGCGGCGCGCGCGCTGCCCACGCTCTGCGGGTGCAGGCGGATGCGGTGCAGGACAAACGGCAGGTTGGCGAGCTCGTAGCCGGCCCTCAGCAGGCGCGCGTAAAAGTCGTAATCGTCCGCGCCGCGGAACTCTTCGCGGAACAGCCCCACCCGGTCGAACACCGCGCGCCGGACCAGGGTGGCGCTGTTGACCATGGAGTTGACGCGACCGAAGCTCGCGCGGATCCTGGCCGGCTGGTGCTCCAGCTTCGGCTGGCCCAGGCAGGCCCCGGCATCGTTGAAATACTCCGCGAAGCAGCCCACGCCGGCGACGTCCGGGTGGGAGTCCAGGTACGCCACCAGCCGCGCCAGCTTCATGGGCTGGGACACGTCGTCGCTGTCGTGGTTCATCAGGTATTCGGCCGCCGGGTGCGCGGCGCGCACGGCCCGGTTGCGGGCCGCCACCTCGCCGGCGTGCGGCAGGCTCAGCACGTGGAGGCGCGCATCGTAGCGCGCGTACTCGCGGGCCAGGTCCAGCGTGCGGTCCGTGGACCCGTCATCCGCCAGGATCAGCTCGAACGCCGTGAAGGTCTGGTTCAACAAGGAGTCCACCGTGGCGCCCAGGTAGCGCTCGCGGTTGTACATGGGCATGTAGATGGAAACCCGGGGCGGCGGCAGGTGCCACAGGCCGGCCACCAGTTCCCGGTAGCGCCCCATCCAGACCATCCACAGCTCCTGCTCGCTGGCCGAATCATCGACAAGCGCCTCGCGCAGCAGGGCCGCGCTGCGTCCCGCCAGCTCGGGGCGGGCCACGCCCGCCGGCTTGGTGGCGCGCACCGTGATGTTGTCCGTGGCGTGCCAGGTGGCCTTCTCAAACTGCAGGCTGTCCCAGCCCAGCGCGCCCAGCACCCGGTTGAACTTGGCCTCGTCCCAGGCATCGCGATGCACCGCCCAGGCCGCCTCGTGAGAGCCAAACACATGCCGCAACACCACGGCCTGCCGGTCCGGCGGGGACGCCGGGTCCAAGTACCGCTGCGCGGCGGCCGCGAAGTCCGGCGTCTCGATGACCAGGCGTCCGCCGGGCTGCAGCCAGTCGTGCCAGGCGCTCAGCAGGGCCAGGGCGGCCGGGAACTCGAAATGCTCGAAGACATGGTGCGAACGAATCTCCGCCACGCTGCCGGCCGGGAAACACAGGCCGGCGATGTTGGCCTGCACGTCGGCAACGCACTTTTTCTGCACCGTGTGGTCCGCCGGCGGGAAGTCCACGTTGATATAGCCCGGCAGCCGCCGCTCGCCGCAACCCAGGTGCAGCCGCACGTCCTGACCCGCCGCGGCCAGGCCGCGCTCCCGCAGGCGCGCCAGGTCGTCCGGGGCCGCAAATCCATAGGCGGCATAGATGTCGCCCCACAAATCCGCCGCCGGCGGCTGGGTAAGCTTGGCGAGGAGCTCGTCCGCTCCGCACCAGTGCCAGAACGCCAGCGCGGTGCTCTCGCCTTCTGAAAAATTGAAACGCTGGTACCCCAACGCCCGCAACCGGGCCAGGCACTCGGCCGCGCGGCCGTGGAACTCGCGGGCGTATTCAAAGGACAGGAAGTCCAGGGGCTCGGTCAATCCCTGCAGCACCTCCAGCTCGAACCCCTCGACATCAATCTTGCAGTACCTTGGCCGGCCGTGCTCAGCCACCAGGCGGTCGAGCGTGGTCATGGGCACGCGCACGCTTTTGTCCCAATGGCAGGTGGCGAACCGCCCCTGTTTCCACGCGCTCGAAAAGGTGGCCAGGGTAGAAGCCTCGCGGCACAGGGCCAGGTCCAGTTCGCCGGGCTCGCCGGCCACGCCCTGGGGCACGATGGTCACGCGGGCCGGGTCCGGGAACTGCCGGCGGAGTTCGGCCACGCAGTCCGGCTGGGGCTCCACGCACACGACGCGCGCGCCCATGGCCAGCAGCACCCGGGTCTTGGCGCCCACGTTGGCGCCGATATCAAACACCAGGTCGCCGGGCCGGACCATGCCGGACCAGGCTCCGTAAGCCTCCCCCTGCTGCGGCTGTGTGTTGCTACGCGGCATCGTGCCTCTGCCCGATTCCGGCCATGGGTGTACAGGATGGGCCGTGGTTCGGCAAGCCGGGATTGCGCGGGCGCCGTGAATTATGAACGCATGAATTATATTGCTATTGCAGGCCGGCGCGCTAGGCTTTTTAACGTTACAAGGTACAAGAATATGTATCGCTTGGTATTCCAAACAGGTCCGTTTCGCGGACGGCGGATTGCGGTCCAGCAGGGGTCCGTGGTCATCGGCCGCGGCGCGGACTGCGTGCTGCGGGTGCCGGACCCGGACATGGCCGACCGCCATGCCGCGCTCGAGCAGCACCACGACGGGGTTTACATCAACGCGTTGAGCCCGTCGCACCCCCTGCTGGTCAACGGCCAGGAAACCCGCCAGGCCAAGCTGCGGCATGGCGATATGATCCAGCTGGGCCAGACGCGGGCGCTGTGCCAGATGCAGCTGCCGAGCGTGATCCAGCAGAATCGCAAGCTCAGCTTTTTGCAGTACCTGACCCTGGTCATGGTGGTGTTCCTGCTGCTCCTCGAGCTTTTTTTCGTGGTGCTGCTGTCCGTGTGGCGGCACGAGCCGGGCGTCGGCCTGACCCCGACCGCCGCCACGCCGGCCGCCCAAGCCGCAGCGGCCACGGCTACGGCGGCACCGCCGCCGGCCACGGCCACGGCGCCCGCCGTCGAGGCGGAGCCCACGGCCACCGCAACACCGATCCCCACGGCGACGACCGAACCGGATGCCACGCCCGCCGCGGCCGCGCCGGAACCCACCCCGGAGCCGGGGCCGGAGAACACCGCGACACCCACGGCCATTCCAGCCCCGACCGCAACGGCGGCGCCGATCGAGTGGCTGAACGTGGCTGACCTGGAAAAAACCTACGGCGTTGAAAACGATCCGCTGTTTTACATCACCCGCACCATGACCGAGGAAGCCGACTGGGCCATGGCCGAAGGCGACACGGAGAAGGCTGCGCAACAGCTCGAACGGGTCCAGATCATCGCCCCCAACTACTACCCGGCCCTGGCCAAGTACGCCGAATTGCAGGAAAAGGCCGGTAAGCCGGAGGCCGCCGCGGCCGCGTGGACCAAGCTCAAGGCGGCCGCGCAAGGTACGCCATGGGAAGGGCTGGCCGCCGGGCACTTGGAGCAGCTCGGGTATTGAGCGCCATGACCATCGCGGAACTCCTGCGCCAGTTTGATCCCGCCCAGGCCGGCGCCAGGCTGCACGCCATGATGCACCCTTTGCAGCCCATCGCCCGCAGCCTGACCGGGAACGGCGTGCGGGAAACCCTGCGCCTGCTGCAACAGCACCTCCCCCTGGAAATCACCGAGGTGCCCACCGGCACGAAGGTGCTGGATTGGGAAATCCCCCGCGAGTGGAACTTGCGCGCCGCGCACATCAAGGATTCCCGCGGCCGCATCGTGGCAGACGCCGCCCAATCAGCGCTGCACGTGGTTGGCTACAGCGTCCCGGTGCAGGGATCTTTCTCGCTGGCGGAGCTTCGGCCGCACCTGCACTCGCTGCCGGATCACCCGGACTGGATTCCGTACCGCACCTCGTATTACAAGGAAACCTGGGGGTTCTGCCTGCCCCAGCGCGTGCTGGAGAATCTCAAGGATAACCGCTACGAGGTGCTGATCGACGCCAGCCTGGCGCCCGGATCGCTGACGTATGGAAGCCACGTCAAGCCCGGGACGCAGGCCGATGAGGTGCTGATTTCAACCCACATTTGCCATCCCGCCATGGCCAACGACAACCTCTCGGGCATGGTGGTCGCGGCCAAGCTTGCGGAATTGCTGGCACCGGTGCCGACGCGGTATACGTACCGGTTCCTGTTCATTCCCGGCACGCTGGGATCCATTGCCTGGCTGGCGCAAAACGCGGCCGCCGCGGCGCGGGTCAAGGCCGGCCTGGTGCTGGCCGGCGTGGGCGATGCCGGCCCCCTCAATTACAAGCGCAGCCGCCAGGGCCTGGCCTTGGTGGACCGCGCCATGGAACTGGTGATCGCGCAGGACGGCCGCGGCGGCCGCTGCGTGGATTTCAGCCCCTACGGCTACGACGAGCGCCAGTACTGCTCGCCCGGGTTCAATATGCCGGTGGGCTGCCTGATGCGCACGCCGCACGGCGAGTATCCCGAGTACCACACCTCCGCGGATGACTTGGACTTCGTCCGGCCCGAGAGCCTGGCCGGGGCCCTGCAAAGCTGCCTGGAACTGGTCAATATCCTCGAAAGCAACGCCCGCTACGTAAACCTGCAGCCGCACGGCGAGCCGCAGCTCGGCCGGCGCGGCTTATACGACACCACGGGCGGCGCGCAGCAGGGCAAGCAGATGCAGATGGCTTTTTTGTGGGTGCTGAACTACTCCGACGGCACGCACGACCTGCTGGACATTGCCCAGCGCGCCCGGCTGCCGTTCAGCGTGACCCGCGACGCGGCCCAGCGCCTGCGCGATGCCGGCCTGCTGCAGGAAGTCGCCGAACCAGCGCAAGGCTGATTGGTTTTTCCGGCCGGTTTTCTCACGGAGGCACGGAGATCGCGGAGATCAACTCCCGACGCCGGGCTCTGCATCCGGGCTCCCCGCCTTGAAAAGGCGGGGAACCCGGAGCACTTCCGGCAGCACCCGCGACTACTGGCGCCAGTCCGTGGGTCACCGCGTGACCGGCCGGAACTTGAGGCGGTGCGGCTGGTCCGCGGCGGCGCCCAGCGTCTTGCGCCGGAACTCGTGGTACGCCTCGTAGTTGCCCTCGAACCAGCGCACCTGGCTGTCGCCCTCGAACGCGAGGATGTGCGTGGCCACGCGGTCCAGGAACCAGCGATCATGGCTGACCACCACCGCGCAGCCGCCGAAATTGGTGATCGCCTCTTCCAGCGACCGCAGGGTGGTCACATCCAGGTCGTTGGACGGCTCGTCGAGCAGCAGCAGGTTGCCGCCGGTGCGCAGCAGCTTGGCCAGGTGCACCCGGTTGCGCTCGCCGCCGGACAGCCGGCCGACCAGCTTCTGCTGGTCCGGGCCGCGAAAATTGAAACGCGCGCAGTAGGCGCGGCTGTTCATTTTCCGGCCGCCGAGGTCGAGGGTCTCGGCGCCGCCGGAGATCTCCTCGTACACGGTGTGTTCCGGGTTGAGCGCATCGCGGAGCTGATCCACATAGGAGATCGCCACGGTCGGCCCGACCATCAGGTGGCCGGCGGTCGGCTTTTCCTGGCCGGTGATCAACTTGAACAAGGTCGTCTTGCCCGCGCCGTTGGCGCCGATGACGCCCACGATGCCGCCGCGCGGCAGGTCAAAATCCACGTTGTCCATCAGCAACCGGTCGCCGTAGCCCATGCCCAGGCCCGTGGCGCGCACCACCAGGTCGCCGAGGCGCGGCCCGGGCGGGATCTGGATCTCCAGGCTCTCCTCGCGCACGTCCACCTGCTGGGCGGCCAACTCCTCGTAGCGCTTGAGGCGCGCCTTGCTCTTGGCACGGCGGCCCGAAGGGTTCAGCCGGACCCAGGCCAGCTCCTGGTCCAGCAGTTTGCTGCGTGCCGCGGCCTGCTTCTTCTCGGTCGCCAACTGGGCCTGTTTCTGCTCCAGCCAGGCCGTGTAGTTGCCCTTGTACGGCAGGGTCCGCGCATTCTCCAGCTCCAGAATCCATTGGGTAACATTGTTCAGGAAGTAGCGGTCGTGCGTGACCACCACCAGGGTGCCGCTGAACTGCTTGAGGTATTCCTCGAGCCACGCGACGGACTCGGCGTCGAGATGGTTGGTGGGCTCGTCAAGCAGCAGCACGTCGGGATTCGAGATCAGCAGGCGGCACAAGGCCACGCGCCGTTTCTCGCCGCCGGACAGCACCTTGACGTCGGCGTCCGGCGGCGGCAGGCGCAGGGCCTCCATGGCCATCTCGACCTGGTGGTCCAGCTCCCACAGCCCGTGGGTGTCGATGCGGTCCTGCAGGCGGCCCAGCTCGTCGTTGAGCTTCTCCGCCTGGTCCGCCGGCGGGCTGCGGCCGAGCAGGTCGCACACCTCGTCGTAGCGCGCCAGGACCGCGCGGGCCGCGGCCACGCCCAGTTCCACGTTGCCGGCCACGTCCAGGGACGAGTCCAACTGCGGTTCCTGGGGCAGGTACCCGACCTTCATGTTCCCGGCGATCTGCGCCTCGCCCATGATCTCGCGGTCGATCCCGGCGAGGATGCGCAGCAGGCTCGACTTGCCCGACCCGTTGCCGCCGATCACGCCGATCTTGGCGCCGAAGAAAAACGCGAGGTGCACGTCCCGCAACACGATCTGCTTGTCGTACTGCTTGGTCACGCCCACCAGGTTGAAGACATATTCGCCGGCCATAAGCATGCTCCTCTTTGCCGCCCACCTTACGCAAGCGGCCCGGGAAAATAAACTGGAAACGACGGCCGGGACCGCGGGCGGCTTCAGTTCAGCCGGTAGAAGGCGAAGTTCAAGTACGTGGCAAAAAGGACCCACAACAAGTACGGAACCAGCAGGGCGCCGGCCAGCTTGTTGGCCAGCCAGAAGGCGCGGATAAGCACCAGGAGCGTGACGTCCAGCACCAGGATGTCGACCAACGCGACGCCGGGCGACTGCAGACGAAAAAACAGCCAGGTCCACGCGAAGTTGGCGCCCAGGTGGACCACCAGGATCGTGGTGGTCAGCGCCACGTGGGATTTTTCCGCCGCACGATAGTACAGCACGATGGCGGTAGCGATCATGCCGTAGAGCACGGTCCAGACCGGCCCGAAAATCCAATCAGGCGGGGTCAGGGCAGGCCGGTTAAGCGTGGCATACCAGGCGTTCATGGCTTACCTCCCATCATCCATTCCGTTGCAAGGCCAAGAGGGTCAGGTCGTCAAACAGGGCGCCGGCCTGGAAGGCGGCCACGGCATTGGCCAGGCCGTCGCACAGGCAGTCGGGCGCCAGGCCGGGGTGGGCCTGGAGATACCGGCGCAGGCCGGCCTCGCCAAACAGTTCCCGGCCGTCAGGGGCGTGCGCCTCGGTGACGCCGTCGGTGAACAGCAGCAGCGTTTCGCCGGGCGCCAGGCGGGCCTGGCCGGTGTGGTAACGCCACGCCGGCGTCATGCCCAGCGCCGGATCTTTCAGCAGCCCGAACGCGCGGGCGGCGCCGTCCGGGGCCACCGCCCACGCCGCGTGGTGGCCCGCATTGGCGTAGTCGACCATGCCGTCCGCGATCCGGTAGACCGCCAGAAAAATGGTCACGAACATCCCGGCGGCATTGTCCGCGGCCAGCACCTGGTTGGCCAACCGCAACGCGGGGCCGGGGGCGCGGGTCTGCTGCAACGCGCCGCGCAGCAGGGTGCGGGCCAAGGCCATGAAAAAGGCGGCCGGCACCCCCTTGCCGGACACGTCGCCGACCAGCACGACCAGGGTGTCGCGGTCGGCCAGGAAATAATCGTAGAAATCGCCCGCGACTTCGCGCGCGGAGCGGATCACGGCGTGCAGGGAAAACTCGGCGCGATCCGGGTAGGGCGGGAAGATCCGTGGCAACAGGGAAAACTGGATCTCGCGGGCAATGGCCAACTCGCTCTCCATGGCCTGGCGATGAGCGGTCTCGCGCTTGAGCTGGTCCACCCGCGCGGCCAGCTGCCGACCCACCTCGTTGAACGCGCGGGCGAGATCCGCGGTTTCGGCCGGGCCGCCGACGGGAACCTGGGCGGCGAAATCGCCCTGGCCGACCAGGCGCACCGCGTCGCGCAGGCGCACGATCGGCTGCGCCTGGGCCCGGGAAAACGCCAGGGCAGCCAGCGTGCCCAGCAAGGCGAGCGCGCCCGCAAACGCCAGGCTCAGCCGCTTCACGCGCGCGCCAGCGGCGTGGGACGCGGCGCGCAACTCCGCGTCCACTGTCCCGACCTGCTGCGCCGCCGCGGCCTGCATCTCGGCCTTTACCGGGTCAAAGTAATCGTCAATGATCACGACCGCCACGAGCGTAAACATAGTGTCCGGCACCCAGTCCATGACCAGGTACTTGTTGCGCGCGGCGCTGCCGGTCCGGTCAAAAAACCGGAAATAGCCCGCGACTTCCGGCTCCACAAACGAGTGCTGGATCAGCTCCCACAGCTCGGGGTACACGTCCTTGTAGACCACGTAATTCCGGCCTTGAACGTACTCCCGGTTCGGATGGACCACGGACATGCCGCGGCGGTCCACGAGGCAGGTATAGCCCCCCACCCGCCCGCCCACGACCACGTCCTGGATGGCCACGGCACGAACCTCCGGATCGTTGCGCAGCTTGTCGTAATCGGCCAGGTCGGCGCGGTCCGCCAGCAGGGCGGAGAGCTCGTTAGCCACGGCCTGGGCCTTGAAGGCGACCAGGGTCTCGGCATACGGCGTGAACACCCGCTGCGCGGCGCCGCAGTTGGCGGTGGCCACCTCGTTCACCGCCCGCGTGGCGATGTCGGTCTGGGTGTCCGACAACTCGCGCACCGCCACCCGCTCGAGGATGAGCCAGAAACCCGCGGTCACCACCCCCAGCGGGAGCAGGTGCGACAGCAGCAGCTGCGTGCGGATTCTCACGAAGCGCGCAGGCCCCCGGAATCGAGCGGCGCGCACCAGGCCACGCCCCGTTGCAGCCGGGCACCGGCCGCAACGCACAGCACGTCCAGCAGCGGTTGCTCGTAAAGACGGGCCACGGCGTCCGGCAACTTGAGGAACCCGATCCGCAGCGGCTGGTAGGAAAATACGGCAGCGTGAGCATGCACGCCGGATCCCGAAGGATCCGCAAAACCGCACAGCAGGGCCACGCCATCCTCGTGCGGTGCCGCCGCGGCTCCCGGCGCCGGCGTCCCGGCCGTACCGGCCAGGGATTCGAACTCCGCGGCCATGACAAAGCCGACCGCCGGCTCGCCACCCAGGCGCGCCAGCTCGCTCGCCAGCGCGTCGAGCCCGATGGCGAGCTGCCCCGGCCCCTCGAAGCTGACCAGCCGGGCAAACTGGCCCCGGGCCTCCCACCCGGCAGCGGCAAACAGCGTTGGCAAGCAGTTCTCGGCGTACACCAGGTAGTCCGGGACCGCGTCAGCCTCGGGCGACCGGCAGGCAGCCACGCCGCCGCAAGCCACGAATGCTCCCAGGCGCGGCCGGCAGTCGCCATCGTCCCGGCCCAGCGCGCCCACCCCCAGCGCCAGGGTGGAGGCCGTAAAATTGATCCGGCGGCACGGCGCCACAGGGGCCGGCGCCACCGCGCAGGTGCCGGAGCCAATGGCGCCCCCCTGCAGCCGTCCGCGCGGATCCAGCGTGTAAATGTCCAGGCGCATGCCCGCGCAATCGCCGCTGGTTTTGGGGGGTGTCTCAGGATCAAACCGCACGGCCGGCGCCAACAGCTCGTAGAGTCCGACCACCTCGATAATCTGGCGGGCAAAATCCTGCACGGCCGTGATCAGCAAAGTGCCCTGCAGCGGCCGCAGGCGGGAATCCGTGTTCTGCAACACGCGCAGGCCGGCCGAGCTGATGAACTCCATGGCGCCAAGATCCAGCTCCAGGTGGCGCCATCCGTGATGCAATGCTTCGTCCACGGCCCGGGTCAGATCCCCGGCGCCCTGGGCGTCCAACCGGCCGGTCACGTGCAGAACCCACGTTTTTTCCTGTCCGCTTCCCGTGATGGTAATCATGCCGCCCCCCTGGTTTCGCGCGCCTACTGCACCATGGCCATGGACCGCAGGTCAAAGTCGCAATGGCCGTTGATTTCCGCCCGCGTGGGCCGCCCCTCGGCCGTGGCCAGCAGGTTCGGCAAAAGCGTTTCGACGGCTATCTGCGCGGCGGTCCGGCCGGCCGCGATCAGCTCCTGAAACGGCACGTAGCGATCAATGAAATCCGCATGCCTGGCCGCGGTCTCGCGGTTGCCGGTGATCTTGAGCACGGGCGTGACCGCCGACCCCAGCGGCGTGCCGATGCCCGTGGAAAACAGCATCAGCTGCGCGCCGGCCGCGCTCAGCGCCGAGGCGGAAAGCAGGTCCTGGCCGGGTCCGTCCACGACGTACAAGCCGTGCCGGGCCCCGGCCGGCGAGTCGCCCGTGCGCAGCACCTGCTCGATCGGGTGGCGGAACCCCATCTTGCGGATGGCGCCGAGCGATTTCTCCTCCTGCGTGGACAAGCCGGCGGCAATATTGCCGACGGTCAGCTCGACCGAGTGCAGGTCCCGCTCAGCAGCCACGGCCGCCGCCTTGCCGATCATCTCGTTGGTCTTGATGAAGCGCAGGAGGCGCAGCCAGATGGCGTAGTCGCGGCACCGCTCGCGCAGCACTTTTTCGGCCCCGAAATACTCCATGATCTCCGAGATCATGACCGTGCCGCCGCGGTCCAGCAGCCAGTCGGCCACGTGGCCGATGGTCGTATTGGAAAACAGCCCGCTGGTCGGGTCGGACCCGCCACACTTGACCGCGAGCAGCAGGTCGCTGACCGGCGCCGGCTGGCGGGTCTCGTCCTGCGCGGCGGCCACGAGTTGCGCCACGTGTTCCCGGCCTGCGCGCAGGGCCGCGGACCGGCCGGAACCCTGGACACGTACCAAGCGCACCCGGTCCGGGGCCGCATGGCGGGCGGCGATGGCCTGGTACAGCCGGTCATCCACGCACAGCGGGCTGCAGCCCAGCGCCACGACCACCACGCCGGCCACGTTCGGGTGCGCGGCCACCCCGGAGAGCAGGCGCAGGGTGGTCTCCTCGTCAAACCCCACCTGGCAGCAACCGGCCTGGTGGGTCAGCGCGTGCACCCGGTTCTCGCCCTGCGCACCCCAGGCGGTGGCGCGGAACGCTTCGGCGATCTCGCGCGCTTCCTGGTTCACGCAGAACACGCTGGGCACCACCAGCACGTGGTTGCGCACCCCCGGCGGGCCGGCCGGGCGCAGGTATCCCAGGAAGTGTTCCGCGGCCGGCGCGTGGTCGGGCGGGCGCAACTCGGGCGGCGCGTTGAGCCCGGCGCGGAGAATGGCGTAGCTTTGCGCCAGCGTGCGCATCTCGTCCGCCGGCGGGTTGAACAGGTTGGGATACTCGGCGATGTTGCCGGCGCGACGCACCATGCGGCCGCCCTCGTCGCGAATGCACTGGTGGACCACCTGGCCGGCGGCAATGGGCTCGGAAGCCACGCCAATGGGCACGTCATCCTTGACGATCGCGTCGTTTAGCGCGATGGGCGCCACGGCCACCTTGAAAAAGCGCCGGATCCGCTGCGGGCCGCCGGGCAGCTCCGCCAGCCACGCGGGCTGGCTGGCAGCGACGGTCACCATGCAACGCTGCGCGCCCTGGTACGTCAACAGGGGATAGGATTGCCCTGGCTCCAGGTCGGCCAGCGCAACCGCGACATTGTCGCCCTCGCGGAACTGGACCAGGCTGCCGCCGGCCGGGGCGCCAGGTTCCGGGGTGATGTCCGGCAGGAATGGAGTCGAACTGGTTCCAGGCGGCGACGGGCAGACAGGCTGTTGCATGCCGGGAATGCTAACGCGGGCCACACGGAAGACAAGCGCTTTGTTTTTACAATCCGGTCCAGGATTCCCAAAGTGGCGACCACGATCCAAAGAGGGTTTATATCCGCATGACATGCCGCAAAATCAGGTTAGCCCCGCGATGGTTGGGTTTGGCCGCCGGGGTATTCTGGCCGCCGCGCCGTTGATGGCCGCCGATCGATACGTCAGCAATCGGGGTGGCGGGTCACATGCCGGGCCGAGTTCTGCCCGTGGGCTCGGTGTCTCCGTGCGAGAAATAAACAATAAACCGCGGACATCTGGCCCAATGCGCCACCCATGAACAGGGGGCCTGCATGGTGGCCGATGTGGGCCCGGCCCGCCGCTGGCGGCACCGCCGGGCCGCGGCGCGCAAAGGCCCCCGGGATCGTCAGTATTCGCGCCGCATGAGGCTGCGGCGGCCGGCCAGCAAGGGAATGACCACCCCGAGCACGGTCAGTCCGGCCAGCAGCATGGAGGCCAGGACCAACCCGCGCTCAAACGGGGCCCGGCGCAGGTGGCCCATGGCCCGCAGGTGGAACAGGACCGCGAACGGGAACACGGCCAGCAACATGTAGGCCAGGCTCAGCACCAGGTTCAGGGTGCCGCCGAACCCCGACACGATCGCGGCGGCGTTGCGCTGGCGCAGGTCCAGGAACACCGCCCCGAGCCCGGTCGACAGGCCGGCCAAGGTGACGGCCATGGCCGCGGCCACGCCCAGCAGCGCCCAGCGCGCCAGCGGCGCCAGGCCCAGCATGTGGACCGACAGGGCCATCAGCCCCACGCTCACCGTCAGCAGGCCCAGCGCCGCGACCATGAACTTGGCCAGCAGGACCCGCCCCATGGAGGTCGGCGCCATGCCGATCACCCAGAAGGCCTGGCCTTCGAGGCTCATCTGCGGGTACACGAACCGCGACCCCATGGAACACATCACGGCCGAGGTGCTGAACACGTTGAGGAACGCCACGAAGTTCTGCCACTCCTCCGGCAGCAGGTGGTACCGAAAATTGCGCAGGTTCATAAAATAGATGCCCAGCAACCCGAAGAAGATCAGGAACTGCAGCCACTGCTGGGGATCGCGCAGGAACAGCCGCACGTCTTTCAGGGTCAGGCAGCGCACATCCGCCGGCAGCCACGCCAAGGCGCGGTCCAGCATGGGCAGCAGCACCGCGCGCTTGCGCGCCCGGCCGCCGCCGGTCAGGCAGCGTTGCCAGCCGGCATAGAACAGGCGGCGGCCGACCTGCTCCACCAGCCATGCCAGCAGCGCGGCGTTGGCGACCAGCACCAGCCAGAGCATGAGGCCGCGCGCCCACTGCTGGCGGGTGAACGCCATCAGCCCCTCGGCGATCCACCAGTTGGGCCACAGCGGGCGGGACGCGAACTTGAGGCCGGGCACCAGCCGGTTCAGCACCAGCACGGAATCGTCCGTCGCAGGCGCGGGCAGGTCGTGATGGATCAGCCACGCCGCGAGCGCCAGCAGCGCCACGGCGCACCAGCCCAGGCGCGGCACCCAGGTCCGCGGCCACCAGCGCAGCACGGTGACCGTGAGCAGGCCGCCGGCGGCGGAGCAGATCACCACGAAGGGCAGGGAAAACAGCAGCGTCCACAGCGAGAAATACCATGGCAGGCCCACGTGCCAGCCATAGGCGCCGACAAACGGAATGATGATGAAGAAAAACGCCCAGGAGGCCAGCAGCACAACCTCCAGGAACTTGAACACGACGATGTCGGACAAGGTCATGGGCTGGAGCAGCAGGAACGGCATCTCCTCCGAGCGGTACAGCGTGGTATAGGTGGCCAGCACGCTCGACAAAACGAGCATGGCGCCCAACCCGAAGAAGAAGAGCCCAAACAGGCGCGGCACGATGATCATCCCGACCCCGCCCAGCCGGTCCAGGAACTGAAACCCCTCCAGGAACAGCGCCCACAGGCCAGCCAGCAGCGCCGCCGCGAACAGGACGACAAAAACCTGCTTGAACCGCGACTGCTCACGCCGGATCCGGCCCCAGTTGCGGAATGCCAGCCAGCGCGCGTGCAGGAGAATGGGCAGCAGGCTCATGGCGCGGCGGTCAGCTTGAGGAACACGTCTTCCAGCGAGCCGTTGGCGACGTGGGCGCGCGCCAGGTCGTCCACGCGGCCGCAGGCGGTCAGCCGGCCGCGGTGAATAATGCCCACGCGGTCAGCGAGGTCTTCGGCCAGGGCGAGGATGTGCGTGGTAAGGAAAATGGTCATGCCCTGGCGGGCTTTTTCGCGCAGGGTGGTCCGGATGGTGCGGATGCTGAACGGGTCGAGGCCGATGAACGGCTCGTCCACGAACAGCACTTGCGGCCGGTGCACGAACGTGGCGGCGTAAATCAGGCGCTGGCGCAACCCGTGCGACATTTCGCGGATCAGGGCGGTGCGGTACTCGTGCAGGTCAAACAGGTCGAACAGCGACTCCAGGTCCGCCTGCGCCTGCGCGGCCGGCAGGCGGAACAGGTCGGCCACGAAGCGGCAGTATTCCCAGGCGGTCAGGCGCTCGTACATGTACGGCTGGTCCGGGATATAGCCGGTCAGGCGGTGCACCGCCAGCGGATCCGCCTGGATATCCAACCCGGCAATGCGGATCGTGCCGGCCGTGGGCCGCAACAGCCCGCAGAGCATCTTGATGGTCGTGGTCTTGCCCGCGCCGTTGGGGCCGAGGAAGCAGAAAATCTCTCCGGCCGGCACGGACAGGCTCAGGTCCTGCACTGCGGTAAACGCGCCAAACTGCTTGGTCAACTGCTGGATTTCAATCATGGTCGTGGTCAATAGTGGGTTTCGAGGATCTCCGCCTGGGTGGCGCCCAGGAGGCTGAGCAGCTTCATCTGCTCGGCGATTTCGCCGGTCAGCAAGGCCAGGTGCGTGGCATCCACGCCCACCTGGCCCAGGGTGGGGTCCAGCTCCACCCAGCGGCCCACGTGCAAGGCCGGCCAGGCATGGTAGTAAAACGCGCCCGAGGTGTACATGACGCCCACCTTGACCACGGCCGGGATGCCGGCGGCTCGCGCCAGGGCCACGCACAAATAGGTGTGCTCGTTGCAGTCGCCTTCCCGCGTGCGCAACACGTCGAGCGCCGAAGGCAGGCTGACGGTCGGGTTTTTCTTTACGTTGCGGTACACCCACTCGCACAGGGCCTGCGCCTGGTCCCGCGGGCCGGTCAACCCGCGGGTGATTTCCGCGGCCCGCGCCACGATATCCGGATGATCGCTTTGGAGGTACATGGATGGCGCCAGGGCGGCGGCGGCGGCTTCCGGGGCCAGGGGCTCGTCCGGATCGCCCGGCGCCGGGAACGCATCCGCCCGCGCGGCAAGCACCACGGATGCGCCGTCGGCTGACTCCACGCGCTGGCGCGGCGAGTTCAACTCCAGCCCGGCCAGGCCGCGGCCTTTCAGCCGGACGCGCAGTTCCCGGCACTGGGCGGGGTTGTCGATCTCGCGCGAGGGGCGGATCGCCACGGTGGCCAGCAGGTCCAGGTCCTGGGCGCCGCGGCGATCGATGGCCACCGCCTCCTCGGCCGCGGCGGCTTCCATGACCCAGCCCATGGGCGTGACCTGGCGCAGGAGCATGCCGTCGGCGTCCAGCCAGGTCATGATTTCCATGCCGCCGTAGTCGCACGCCAGCACCAGGGCCGCCTGCTCCCGGCCGGCCACGGTGATGTTTTCCCGGCGCAGGGCCTTCACCAGCATGGGCAGCGGGGTCAGCGTGGTGGGGTCAAGGGTCTGGATGGTCAGGGTCTGGCCCGGCCGCAGCTTTTTCATGGCCATCTCGAGCATCGGCGAATAGAGGATGGCATCCCCGGGGATTTCCATCCGGTAACTCTGCTTGCCGGCCGGCGAGACGATGCTGATGTTGAAGGTATTTTCGTCGCGGCGGCGGGCGGTCAGGCGCAGGTTATACTGCCGGGAGCTCAGGATCAGCTTGAACATCTGCAGGTTGTACAGGGCATCCAGGCGCGCGGCGACGTCCAGCCCGATATCCTGGGGCGTGCCGAGCAGATTGAGGGTGAGCACGGTCTGGTTGTTGATGATATAGCGCTCCAGCGGATTGGCCTCGTTCAAGTCCGTCTGGGTATGGCTATAGCCCACGTGCACCCCTTGGATCAGGATCTTCATCCAATGGTCGCTGACCAGCGGCGCATCCGCCAGCAGGTCGCGGTAGCCGGCCAGGGTTTTCTCAAAGTACGCGGGGTACGCCTCGTAACGGATGAGCCAAGCCATCATGCCGGCCCAAAACACCACGATGGCGATGCTGGCGGCGCGTCGTTTCATAAGCTCATGTCCCAGCAACCCGGGCGCGGGCGCGGAACCGGACCGGGGGCCGCGGGGTTCAGGTCACGTACCGCTCTTCGGTCAGGTAGCGGTTCATGTGATCGCACATGATCGTGACGATCCGCAGCTTCTTGCTGCTCTTCTTCGCCTCTTCCATGGCGAAGTGGACATTGGCGCCGCTGGACACGCCGCAGTAGATGCCTTCTTCTTTCCAGAGCCGGTGGGTCATGGCGCGGGCCTGCTCATCGGTGATGCGCACGAGCACATCGATCAGCTCCTGCTGCTTGAGCATCTTCGACACGATCCCGCCCTTGATCGGGGTCGACGGGAAATCCATGCCGGGATGCCACAGCTCCTTGGAGCTGGCCGGCTGGATGCCGATGACCTTGACGTTGGGGCACTCTTTCTTCAGGACCTCCGCGATGCCCGCCAGGCTGCCGCCGGTGCCGATGGACTGCACGAACACGTCGATTTTGCCGTCGGTCTGCTCCAGGATCTCGCGTGCCGTGGCGTAATGCGCCCGGATGTTGTCCTCGTTGCTGAACTGGCGCGCCCACCAGATCTTGTCGGGTTGCTCTTTTTCCGCCTCGAGGCACAGCTGGCGGCCCGGCAGCTCGACCTCCGCGCCGGCGATGCTCCGCTCGCGCAGGTGGTCGATGTCCGCCGGCTCCATCAGCCGCACCTCGGCGCCGACGTTGGACATCATCTTGGATTTTTCTGCGCCGGCCTTGCCGGGCATGGTTTCGTAGATGGTGACCTTGTACCCCTTCATCGTGCCGATGCTCGACAGCGCGAAGCCGGTGTTGCCGGTGCTGGACTCGACAATCGTCATTCCCGGCTTCAGCTCGCCGCGCTGCGCCGCGCCGTCGATCATCTCCACGGCGATCCGGTCCTTCAAGCTCCCGGACGGGTTGAGATATTCCAGCTTGACGAGGATTTCGGACGGCAGCCCCGCGGGGATCTTGTTCAGGCGCACCATCGGGGTGTTGCCGATCAGCTCCAACACGCTGTCATAGATTTTCTTGCTCATCGGTCGACTCGTTGTGTACGTGAATATTGCGCGGGTTTATTCCAGTTCCTGGCCGATGCCCATCTTCTTGGCCTTGTCCAGGTAGTAGCGGCCGGTGGCGATGTCGAACACCGCCATGCCCATGGGGTTGAACATGACCGCCTCGTCTTTCGGATACGCCGCCATGGCGTTCTTGCAAACCACATCGACGATCGACTTGGTGTCTTCTTTATTCAGGCCGCGATCCTTGTGCATCATCTCGATATCGGTCTTCTCGCGGCAGACTTCCTCCCAGTCGTCCACGATGATCGCCTTGGTGTGGTCCAGGATGCAGGTCTTGTAATCGCGCAGGGAGCAGTTCAACTGCAACGACCCGGGCTTGGGCTTTTCGTCCACGTACGGGGCCTTGGACACGGTGCAGGTGATGAAGATGTCGGCGTCGCGGTAGGCTTCCTGCCAGGTCTTGGCCACCACGGTCTTGTCCTTGCAAGGACCGGTGATGGTTTCGGGCTTGATGCCGCGGATGTCGAACAGGGTCATCTTCGCGATGTTGCCCTTCAGGATATCCGCGCACATCTTGTAGTGATGCTGGCCAATCGGCCCCCAACCCAGGATCGCCACGTTAAGCTTGGTCTGCGGGCGGGCCTTGAGAAAGTGACGAATCATCAGCCCGGACACCGACGCCGTGCGGACGATGCTGAGCAGGGCGGTATTGACGATGCACAGCGGGACGCCGGTGTCCGCCTCGTTCAGGACGACGACGCTGTGCGCGCGGGGCAGGCCATGGTTGATGTTGTCGGGGAAGCTGGCAATCCACTTCAGGCCGGCCAGGTTGATGTCGCCGCCGACGAACGCGATCAGCGCAATGATGCGGTTGGTGAGGTCCCGGTACCGCAGGTACGGCTTGATCGGCTGCGCGAAGTCATTCTTGTCCAGGCACCGGACCGCTTTCTCGATGTTATCGATGGTCTCGTCCCACGGCAGGCCGATTTTCAGCAGGTCTTTTTCATTCAGATAGAGCATGGCGGTCTCCTTGTTGGTTTATGGTTTAACGGGAAGCTATGCGCGGCCCAGGTCAGAAATTCTGCGGGATAAAGCCCTTTTTCTGCGGCTCGATGAACATGGTGCTGAGGCCCAGTTTTTTCATCCGCACGAAGTTGCTCCAGCGTTCCTCGCCGATGGCCTTGCGGATCGTCCCCGGCGGGAGCTTGCGTTGCGGGAACGAGGCGGACATGGCCACGGAAATCGTGTTCAGCCGCTCTTCGCGGCCCTTCGTCAGGGTCAGCTTGACGACAAACGCGCCGTCCACCGTGGGACTGGTGAACTGGTATCCATTCTCAATTTTTTCCACTAGCATATCCGGCCCTCCGAGTTTGTGTGTCACAACGGCGATTGGGACAGCCAACGCGCCTGCGGTTTCACGATCTACACCGGAACAAGCTGTTCCATGATGCGCAGACTGTCAAACGCCGCCGGCGATGTCAAGCCTGCCGGTCGACCGCGGTGAGCAGCAGAACGACCACCGCGCCCGGTGCCAGCGCCTTCTCCGGCGCGAGTTTCGCCAACGCCACGAACGGCCCGGCGGCGCCCGCCTCCAGGTTCAAGCCCGCCTCCCGGGCGAGTTGCTGGGCCTGCGCAAACTCCGCGTCGCCGAGGAAGATGCTCGCGGCGCCATGCTCCCGCTCCATGCGGACGACTTCCGGGGTGGTGTGGTTGGTGGCAATGGAATACGCGAGTTGGCCCTCGGGAAGCCGGGCCCGCACCATGAGGAAGCGCGGCAGGGCCGCCGGGGCGCAGCGCTGGAATCCGCGCACCATGCCGGCACACCCGTCCCCGTAACATACGGGCAGAATCAGCATGTTTGGCGGCTGCCCCAAGGCCTCGACCATTTCTTCCGCCATGCGCGCGTACCCCTCGAGCCCCGGCTGCTCCCGGGGGCCGCGCTGCTCCGGGCTGACCGACAAGGGGTAGTACCCCGCGCGCGCGACCTCCTGCAGCACGGCCGCGCGGGATTCCATGGCGGGCGCCATCTGCAGCGTGGCCCCCACCCCGCGGATGGCTTGCCGGTAGAACGGCAGCATGTCTTCGGTGGTGACGACCACGCATTCCAGCCCGGCGGCCCGGGCGGCGTGGGCGATCGCGTATCCCTGGTTGCCGCTGGACGCCACCACCACCCGGGTGGCGCCGTCCGCCACGGCGCGCCGCACCGCGAAAACCGCCATCCGGTCCTTGTAGGAGCCCGTGGCCGAATAGATCTCCGGCTTCAGGTACACGCGGACTCCGAAGTGATCGCTGAGCGCCTGGTCCAGATACGTCGGGCTGAGATGCTTTGACATGGTCGCTGACCTTAAGCCTGCATTACATGGAAAGCGGCGGCACGCGATCACCGCCGGACGCGCACGCGGATCAGGAGGCTGTCGCCGGCGTCGATCCGCCCGGTGAAGACGTTGTCCGGCGGCGTGGGCGCGAGGCCCTGGCGGAAGGGCGCCCACGCGTCGGTGAGCACGTTGGTCATGATGTCAACGTCATACACGCGGCCGCTCACCGCCGGCCACGACACCACACAGTCCGACGCCACGGCGCGGCCGCGAGTTTCGACGCGGAAGTACGAAAGCTCGTTGGTCGGCCCGGTGCCGGACAGGTGTTCCTGCCAGGTCAGGATGGTGTCGTGATCCTGGTCGCTTTCGGCAGCCGCGGCAAAATCGTTGGTCCAGCCGAACGACGCCAGCCACCATTCCGGCACGTTATGCACGGTCAGGCGCTCGGAGAACCCGGCGGCCACCGCGCGCGGGCCGCCCATGGTGACCGTGACCGGGTTGTTGGACACCGATTCCGGCGCCACATCGCCCGACCAGGCGGCAAAGTCGCAATAGGCGATGGGCGTGGCGGTGACCGTGACCTCGCTGCCGAACGCCGCCCACTGGTCACCGGCGCTGAGACTCCCGAGCGAGCCCGCCTCGCCGTTAAACCAGTAGTTGGTCGTCCAGTACCAGGTGACCACGGTCTCGTTGGTCAAGGTGAAGGCGCCGGTGGCATTGGTGGCGCCGGCGGCGGGCGCGGACCCGCTGGCCGTCCACCCCAGCACGACGTACTGGGTGGTGCCCAGAGTGACCGGCGAGTTGGACGCCACGCAGGCTTGCTGGCTGCCCGCGACCGCGCTAACCTGGTTCGATCCGCTGTCCGGGCCGGTCGGGTTGATGACCGTAAGGCGCAGGCTGTTGTCCGCAAAGTACGCCGTCAGGCTGCGGTTGTTGGTCACGCTGACAAAGGCGTACTGGCTGGTGACGCCCACGGACACGCCATCCACGAGCACGTCGATGATGGAGTACCCGCTGGCGGCGCTGATATTGATGGTCTTGCTCTGGCCGAACGCCAGCACCGGGTTGGTCGCGGACAGGCTGCCGTGAGGTCCGGCCAGCGTGTAGATCGTGGCGTTGGTCGAGACGACCGACCCTTGGGCCACGAGAAATGTTTTCATGATTCCCATGTGTTGCATGCCCGACACGCCCGAGTCCGTGCTCAACACGGGCGCCGGCGGCTCGGCCCACAAGCGGCTGTCGAACACCATGCCGTTGGTGAAGGTCACGCCGCCCACCACGGTGCTGACGTGCATGCTGTGCAGAGATGGGCTGGGCAACACGTAATCATAGTCGCTGGTACGGCCGGCATTGGTGTCCAAATCCGCATTCTGGTCGGACGACGGCTTGGCGTCGGTGACGATGGCGCTGAACGTGGTCAGGGCGGGCTCGGTACGGTTGGCGGTGTTCAGGTCGCCGCAAATGGCGATCAAGGCGTTGGCCGGCCAGTTGGACTGGATCAGGTTGCGCATGAGCGTGGCCTGGGTGTTGCGGATGGTGGCATCCGTGGTGAGCAGGTGGCAGGACACCACGTAAAGGTCCTGGGTCCCGGGGATGTCAATGACCGCCCAGGCGAAGTCGCGGTTGGACACGTTGGGATCGACCCACTGGCCGGAAGACAGGATCGGGAACCGGCTGACCACGCCGTTGGGGATCTGCTCCCCATCGGTTTCCACGTAATAGGAATAATTGGTGCCGAACGCCGTATCCACCAAGGCCCGCGCGCCGGCGGTATAGTTGAACTCCTGGAGGCAGGCCACGTCGGGCGCCAGGCCCTGGAAAATGCGGATGCCCGGGTCCTCGTACGCCTGCGAGGTGCCGCTGGAAATGTTCGCGGCCATGACCTTGATCGTGATGTTGGTGGAGGTGACCGCCTCGCCCACGGTGATCACCACCGCCTCGGCATCGCTACCGTCCACGGTAGCGGCATTGAACACGGTGGTGTACACGCCCACCGGCTTGCAGTTGGCCCACGCGAACTGGGCCGACCTGTTGCCTTGGTCCACGAACACGGCGCCGAGCGGCAGGTTGCTCGCCGTCAGCGAGATGGGATCATTGTCCACGTCCGTGGCCGTCACCGCGAACACCAGCGCGCCGCCGGCGGTGGCGGAGCGCCCGCTGATCGCGGCCAGCACCGGAGGCTCGTTGTAGCTCTGCGCGCCGCTGGAGAGCAGGATATCGTCCACGTAATAGCATTCGGCCGTGGAACTGCTGGAGGACTCGATCTTTACGCTCACGCTGCTGGCCGAGGACGGGATGGTGACGCGCACTGTAGCGTAGCCGTCGACCCCGTCGCCGTTGAACGTGGCCGGGGTGCCGGCCTCGGTGGAGGCCACGTTCACCGCCGTGTAGGGCCATGAGGCGTTGTAAACGGTATCGGTGGGGTTGCCCTCTTCGAGGCGGATGTCGGGAACCACGGAAAAGGAGGCGCCGTCCAGCGCCACGTAGACTTCCAGCGCGTCGGTGTTTTCCACGCCGCCGGTGGACGCGCAGCGGAACTGCAGCTCCACATCGTTGCGGCCGGCCACGGAGACATTGCTGAGCGTAATGCTCTCGATCTGGCGCAGGCGGCGGCCATAGGTTCCCGTGCGCGCCGCCGCGGCCAGCGTGGCGCCGGCGCCGGAGAATCCCCACGTGTCGGCCGGCGTACCCTCGAACCCCTGGAACACGATCGTGCCGGTCGCCGCGATCGCGTTGACGCTGATGACCACGGCCTGCGAGTCCCAGCCGTCATCATCGGCGGCATAGAAGACCGAAGTGTAGACCCCCGCCGGTCTGGCGCTGTCCCAAGTGAAGGTGCCGCTGGCGTTGGTGGCCGCAAAGCTCGCGCCGGCCGGCAGGTTGCTCGCGGTGAGCGTGATCGTATCGCCGTCCTCATCCGTCGCCGCGACCGCAAACTGCAGGCGGTTGCTTAATGTCACGGCCTGGGGGTCGATGGTGGCCAGCACCGGCAGGTTGGTCGGCCGCGGAATATCGGCCACCGTCAGGGTCACCACCTCGAAGTCCCGGCCGTCCTTGTCGGTGGCATAGAAGGTTGAGGTGTAGACCCCGACCGGCGTGGCGCCCAGCCACGTAAAATAGCCCGCGCCGCTGTTGGTGGCGGTGAACTCGGCGCCCGCGGGCAGGTTGCTCGCGGTCATGGTGACGCTGTCGCCATCGAACGGGTCCATGGCCGTGACCACGAACTGCAGATTGTTGGACACCGTCACCAGCTTGTCGCCAATCGGCGAGAGGATCGGCGGCTGGTTGGAGGCGGCCGCGGCCGTCGCCGTGTAGCGCACCTGATCCACGCTCCAGCGCTTAGCCTTGTTAAGCTTGGTGCGGGAGGTATAGTAAAAGGCCACGTACAGGTTGGTGGCGCCGATGTAGACGGTCAGGTCGTTGGTGGTGGCCGACCAAACATTTTCGGTATTCGTTGCCGCGAACGGCAGGGCGGCCCAACTGACGCCCGGCGCCAGCGGGTCGCCGGTGCCGGGATAATTGGTGGAAACCTCCACATTGAGGTCCGGACCCAGGTACTCCCACTTGGTCCAGTAACTCAGGGAGGGGCTGCTGACCTCGGCCAGGCTGATGGCCGGGCTGATCAGCCAGTCATCGCTGTTCTCGTCCGCGCCGTAGCCCAGGATCTGCATCTTCCAGGCCGTGCTCTCGGCGCCGGGGAAGTTGGCGCGCGTCCAGTCCTGGTTGCTGAACCGGCTGTAGTTGGTCCACCCCTGCCAGTCCGGCTCGAAATCCCACAGGTTGTTGGAGCTGACCACGCGCGGGGTGACGGCGATGGTGATGGTTTCACTGTCGAATCCGTCCTTGTCCGTGGCATAAAACGTGGAGGTATACACGCCGTCCGGCGTGGCCGCCGTCCAACTGAAACTGCCGTTGCCGTTGGTGGCGGCGAACGCCGCACCCGCCGGCAGGTTGCTGACCGACAACGTGATCGGATCGCAGTCCGCCAGGTCCGTGGCCGACACGGCGAACAGCAGGTCATCGTACTCCACGACCGACTTGACGCCAATGGCCGCCAGCACCGGCGGCGTGTTGTTCGCCGGCGTGCCGCTGGCCAGTTGGACGTCATCCACGTAGTAACACTCGGTCGTCGAGTTGTTGGCGGACGCGATTTTAAAGCTGAGACTGCTGGCCGCGGGAGGGATGGTGATCAGCACCGTGGCGTAACCGTTGGTGCCGTCGCCGTTAAACGTGGCCGGAGTGCCGGCCGCGGTGGTGGCCACGTTGGCCGCCGCGTAGGGCCAGGCAGCATTGTAAACGGTGTCGGTGGGGTTGCCTTCGGCGATGCGAATGTCCGCCGTGGCAGGGAATGACCCGCCGTCCAGCGCCACGAAGACCTCCAGGCCATCGGTGTTTTCCACGCCGCCGGTGGAGGCGCAGCGAAACTGCAACTCCACATCGTTCAGCCCGGACACGGACACGTTGCTGAAGGTGATGCTCTCCGTGCTGCCCAGGCGGCGCCCGAAACCACCGCTGCGCGCGGCCGCGGCCAGCGTGGCGCCGCCCCCGGAGAATCCCCAGGTGTCGGCGGCTGTGCCATCGAACCCCTGGAACAGGAGGGCGACGTTGGTTGTCGCGGCCGGGCTGACGGTAATGGTGATGGTTTCCGCATCCTGCCCGTCATTGTCTGCGGCATAAAACGAGGAGGTGTAGACGCCGGCCGGGCTGGCGCTGTTCCAGGTAAAGGTCCCGTTGGCGTTGGTGGCCGCGAACGCCGCGCCCGCCGGCAGGTTGCTGACCGACAGGGTGATGGAGTCGCCGTCCGCGTCCGTGGCCGCGACCGCGAACTGGAGCGTGTTGCTGAGCGTGACGGTCCGGTTCCCGATGGCCGCCAGCACCGGCAGGTTGGTCGTGGTCGGGGTCGTATCCGTGACCGTGAAGGTCACCGTCTCGAAGTCCTGGCCGTCATCGTCAACCGCGTAGAAGGTCGAGGTATAGACGCCGACCGGGCTCGCGGCATCCCACGTGAACGTTCCGTTGGCGTTGGTGGCCGCGAACACCGCGCCCGCCGGCAGGTTGCTCACCGACAGGGTGATGGGGTCGCCGTCCGCGTCCGTGGCCGCGACCGCGAACTGCAGGGTGTTGCTGAGCGTGACGGAGCGGTTTCCGATGGCGCCGAGCACCGGCGGCGAGTTGCTGGACACGGCGGCGTAGCTGGTCACGGTCATGTCGTCGATGATCAGGTGGCCGGGATGATTGTCGTTCAGGATGCGAATCTTGATGGCGGCGCTTACGTCGTTGACCGTGGCGGTATAGGCCACGTAGTTGGTGCCGGAAAACGCCTGCGAGATCACGGTGGAAAACGCGCCGCCGGCCACGGACTTCTGCACGGCGAACGTGCCGCCGCCGGTGTTGAGTTCGCGGTAATAGAACGCGACCTGGCCGACCGTGGCCAGGCTGGGGGTGGTGATATGGCACCCGGCGATGTCGTCGTTGATGCGCGCGGCGTGGCCGCTGGCGCCGCGGGACGCCGCGGCATCCTCGCTGTACGCATTGAACATGGTCCAGGTGCCGCTGGGCAGCACCGCCGACGTGGTGGTGTAAGTGGCCACCAGGGTGTTGAAAGTTTCGACAAAATGATTGGTAGCGCCCGCAGCCATGACGGGAACTGCGAGCAACAAGGCCGCCAACCAACCGCCTATATTTGTTTTTCCATCCACCGGGGCACACCTGCCGCGCTCAGACGATTAAACTATACCATACCCCCCGGAGCCGTTTCTATTTAGGCTTTTTTTCAGTTTGTGGCGCGGCAAGAAATCCTTTGCGCACGCAAGGCGCGCCCGCTATGATGCCGCACGGCAAGCCCAAGGAAGATCGCGTGCGATGAAAAACCGGTTCGTGGACAAGTTAATCAACCGCCTGGACCGCCTGGATGCGGGCAGTCTCCAGGACCAGTTTGTGCGCCTGGCGCGCGAGCGGGGCCTGCTGGAAACCATTTTGCAGGCGGTGCAGGAGGGCATCCTGGTGCTGGATGGCGAGGGCCACATCACCTATGCGAACCGCGGCGCTGAAAAACTGCTCGGGTTCACCCTCGAAAACGCCGCCGGCACCCCCGTCAGCCGTTACCTGCGGGACATGGACTGGGCGCGCATGGCCAACCTCGACGAGGCGGCCTGGTCGCAGCTGGCCAGCCGGGAGATGGAAACCACCTATCCCGAGCACCGCTTCATCGCCTTTTACGTGGTCCCCATGAGCATGGTCACCCCCGGCGAGCGCGGGGCGGTGCTCATCCTGCGGGACGTGACCCGGGAGCGCCTGAGCGTGGCGCAGTCGCTGGAGTCCGAGCGCCTGCAGACCATCACCCTGCTGACGGCCGGCGTGGCGCACGAGATCGGCAACCCGCTCAACTCGCTCACCATCCACCTGCAGCTGCTGGCGCGCGAGCTCAACCAGGCGCCGGGCGCGGCTGACCCGCGCCTGCGCGAGCTGCTGGACGTGGCCACCGAGGAGGTGGCGCGGCTGGACCATATTATCAAGCGCTTTCTGCAGGCGCTGCGGCCCGGCAAGCCCGCGCTGCGCTCGACGCAACTGGACAGCCTGCTGAACGAGACGCTGGCCTTCCTGGCGCCCGAGCTTCAGCGCCGCCGGGTGCAAATCGAGGTGGCCGTGGCCCAGGACCTGCCGGTGGCGCTGGTCGATGCCGGGCAGATGCGCCAGGTGTTCCACAACCTGGTGAAAAACGCGGCCCAGGCCATGCCCCATGGCGGGCGGCTGGCCATCCGCCTGGCCGCGACCGACCGCTTTGTCACCCTGGCCTTTGCGGACAGCGGCCCGGGCATCCCGGCCGACCAGCTCAGCCGCATCTTTGAGCCCTACTACACCACCAAGGCGGAGGGGTCCGGCCTGGGCCTGGTGGTCGTGCAGCGCATCGTGCGCGACCACGGCGGGCAGATTGACGTGCACAGCCGGCCCGGCCGGGGCACCGAAATCATCGTCTACATCCCGCGCGAGGATCAGCGCATCCGCCTGCTCAAGGCGCACGCGGGCGACCCCGGGGCGCCGCGCGCGGCCGGAGAGGCCCCATGACCAAGCCCGTCATCCTCGTGGTCGACGACGAGAAAAACACCCGCGAGGGCCTGGCCCGCGCGCTGGCCGGCGCCTACCGGATCCTGCTGGCGGCCAACGGCGTGGAAGCCATGGAACGGCTCGCGGCCGAAGGCGTGGACCTGGTCCTGAGCGATGTGCGCATGCCCGACATGGATGGCATGACCCTGATCCGCCAGGTACTCGCGCGCCCCGACCCGCCCATCTGTGTGCTGCTCACCGCCTACGGCTCGATCGAAACCGCCGTGGAAGCCATGAAAAGCGGCGCCTACGACTTCCTCACCAAGCCGGTCAACCTGGACGAGCTGGAGCTGCTGATCAGCCGCGCCCTGCGCAGCCGGAACCTCGAGGTGGAAAACCGCGCCCTGCACGCCGAGCTTGACAAGAAATACGGGCTGGAAAGCATCGTGGGCGAGGCGCCCCCCATGCAGGAGGTGTTCGACATCATCCGGCAGGTGGCGCCGACCCGCGCGACCGTGCTGATCACCGGCGAGAGCGGCACTGGCAAGGAGCTGGTGGCCCACGCGCTGCACCGGCTGAGCCCGCGCGCCAAGGGGCCGTTCGTGGCGGTGCACTGCGCGGCCCTGGCGGAGACGCTGCTGGAGAGCGAGCTCTTCGGCCACGAGAAAGGCGCGTTCACCGGGGCGGTCGAACAGCGCCGCGGCCGGTTCGAGCTGGCCGACGGCGGCACCCTGTTCCTGGACGAGGTGGGCGAGATCGCGCCCGCCGTGCAGGTCAAGCTGCTCCGGGCGCTCGAGGAGCGCCAGTTTGAGCGCGTCGGCGGCCAGAAAACCATTCCCACGGACGTGCGCCTCGTGGCCGCAACCAACCGCGACCTGCAGGCGCGCATCCGCGAGGGGGCCTTCCGCGAAGACCTGTACTACCGCCTGCACGTGGTGGCCATCCGCATGCCCCCGCTGCGCGAGCGCGGCGCCGATATCCCGCTGCTGGCCCGGCATTTCCTGCGCGAGTTCAGCCGCGAGAACGGCCGCGAGATCGAGGGGTTCACCCCGGAGGTCATGACCCGGCTGCAGACCTATCCCTGGCCGGGCAACGTGCGCGAGCTGCGCAACACCGTGGAAAACATGGTGGTGATGAGCCGCGGCGCGCGGATCACCGCGCGCGACCTGCCGCCGCCGCTGCGGGACACCGCGGACAGCGGGGTTACCCTGCGCAACCTCGGCGGCATGACCCTGCGCGACGGCGAGCAGAAGCTGATCGAAGCGGCCCTGCGCGCCCACCAGGGGAACCGCACCCGCGCCGCGGCCCAGCTCGGCATCAGCCGCAAGACGCTGCAACGCAAGCTGGCCGAGTACCGGGAACCCCCGGCGGCCGGCTGATTCTATTTGCATGGCAGCACCGCGCGCCGTAAAGTGGGCGGAGTGATGGCGCCTGGATACCGAAGCCGGCGCGAAGCAATATACTAGAGAAAGCAGGAACGGGGGCGGTTATGGCAGCACAACCAATGGGGTCCACGTTGCAGGACCTGGTCTACAACGTGGACGTGGGCGGCGGGCTCCGGATCATCAAGGTATTCCTTTATATCCTGTTTATCCTCGCCCTCATGTTGATTTATACCGTGACCCAGTTCAAGGGGCTGGACAACGCCGAGGCCATGGACCAGGCCCAGATCGGCCGCAACCTGGCCCAGAAAAAGGGGTTCACCACCGATTATATCCGCCCCTTGAGCCTGTGGTGCCTGAAAGAGAAGTCGCCGGCGCAGGCGCCGCGGATCGACCAGCATCCGGACATTTTCCATGCGCCCCTGTACCCGCTGCTGCTGGCGGCCGGCTACAAGGCCACGGGCGTCGATTTCAAGCCCTTGATGGAGCCGGGCGTGTACCCGCCGGAACAATGGGTGGTCATCCCCATGAACCACCTCTTCACCCTGCTCAGCGGGGTGCTCGTGTTCTTCCTGGGCCGGCGCCTGTTCGACAGCCGGGTGGCCTGGCTGGGCATGACCCTGTTTTTCCTGAGCAACACGGTGTGGGACGACAGCATCTCCGGCACGGGCGTGGCGGTGGTGACGTTCTGGGCCCTGCTGGCGTTTTACGCGGCCGTGGTCATGGCCGGCCGCGACCAGGACGGCGCGCCGGCCCGCAAGCTGGCGCTGCCCTTCCTGGCCGCCGCGCTGGCCTGCCTGCTGGCGGGGCTGACGCGCTACGGCGCGCTGGCGATCACACCCGCGATCGCGTTGTACGTGGGCCTGGCTGTCCGGCGACGCGGCTGGATCTGGGCGGTGGCGCTGCTGCTCATCGTGGTGGCGGGCATGACCCCGTGGCTGGTGCGCAACAAGCAGGTCAGCGGCGGGATCCTGGGCCTGGCCACCTACACGGCGCTGGCCGACACCTCGCTCTTCGCCGACGACACCCTCGAGCGCACCCTCGCGCCCAAGCTGGCCATGGACGAGGTGCCCCAGGCGCTGCAGGTCAAGTGGCTCCGCAACCTGGCGCTGTTTTACCAGGACAACCTGCGCACCCTGGGCGACGGCCTGCTCACCAGCCTGTTCCTGGTCACCTTCTTCTACCGCTTTGTCCGGCGGCCAGTGCAGATTTTCCGGTGGTGCCTGCTGCTGGGGTTGGTGCTGATGATGATGGTGGCGGCCCTGTTCGGCGTGCCCACCGCGCGCCTGCTGCACCTGTTCTGGCCCGTGGTCATCCTGTACGGGCTGGCCTTTTTCTTCCTGCTGCTCGACCGCCTGGAGATCAAGGTGCGCCTGCTGAGCGCCGGCGTCATCACCGCGCTGGGCGTGGCCTGCGCCCTGCCGCTGGTGTTCACGCTCCTGCCGCCGCGCAAAAGCATCCCCTACCCGCCGTATTTCCCGCCGTTCATCACCCACGTCTGCAGCCTGCTCAACGCCCGTGAAACCATCTGCGCGGACATGCCCTGGGCCACGGCCTGGTACGGCCAGCGCAGCTCACTGCAGTTGCCGGTCACGGTCAACGAGTTCTACGAGATCAACGACTACATCAAGAAAATCAGCGGGCTCTACTTCACGACCATCTCGCGCGACAAGCCCTATGTCTCCAGCCTGATTAACGGCAGCTACAAGGCCTGGTTCCCCATCTGGGAAGGCCGGGTCCCCGCGGATTTCCCGCTCACCCACGGGTTCCCCATCGGCGAGATGAACCAGCTGTTCCTGACCGACCGCGCGCGCTGGCTTGAAAAAGGCGCCGCCGGAAAATAGCGCCGCCGCCCCGGCACGCGAGGAGGACAAGGCTACCCGATGCATGCGCTCATGCCCCTGGCGGAAGGATTCGAGGAAACCGAGGCCATCACCGTGGTGGACATCCTGCGCCGCGCCCAGTGGACCGTGGTCATGGCCGGCCTGCAAGCCGACCTGGTCACCGGCGGCCACGGCATCGCCGTCCGCTGCGATACCACCTGGGACCGCGTGGCGCCGGCCGAGTTCGATGTCCTGATCCTGCCCGGGGGGTCAGCCGGGGTCCAGCGCCTGCGCGCCGACGTGCGCGTCATCGTCGCGGTCCGCGACTTTGCCCGGCAGCGCAAGTGGCTGGCCGCGATTTGCGCCGGCCCCCTGGTGCTGCACGATGCCGGCGTGCTGGCGGGCAGATCCGGCACCTGCTATCCGGGGGTGGAAACCGACATCCCGGAACTGCGCTGCGCGCGCGCGGCGGTGGTGGTGGATGACCGCATCATCACCAGCCAGGCCCTGGGCACCTCGGTGGCGTTCGCGCTGCGGATCGTCGCGGAACTGGACAGCCCGGCCAAGGCCGCCAAGCTCGCCCGCAGCATGGTGGTTAAATCTAAATTCAGCATTTGAATTAACTACGAAACACGCGAACAACGCGAAACTCGTTGCCGCAGAAAGAGGAACAGGCGAACAAGTTGAAAATAACATCGTTCACCTGTTGGATGAAGGAAGAATTCGAGCCATTGCCGTACATATTTAGCAGAGAGTCAAAGGGATGCATTCGCGTGTTTCGCGTGTTTCGTAGTTCATCTGCTCTTTCCAGGTTTAACCCGGCGCGCCGTAGGCCGGCTTATCCGGCGGGCTGGGCGGCGGCGGATGCGGACCCGCCCGGCAGCGGATCGAGCGCCCGCCCCACAGACTCCAACAGCTGGTTGATGGTGTAAGGCTTTTGCAGGAAGGGAATGCCGCTTGACTGCATCAGGTTCAGGCGCGGGTGCTCGCCCGTGTAGCCGCTGCTCAGCAACGCCTTGATGTGGGGAAACTGCGCCTGGATTCGGTCCAGCAGGTCCATGCCATTGCCGTCCGGCAGGATCGAATCGCTGAACAGCAGGTCAAAGCGGCCCTTTTCGCGATGCAAGGCCTGGAGCGCTTCCTCAAGGGTGGTGGCGGCGACGATCTCGTAGCCGCTTTCGCGCAGGGCCTGGGAAACAAAGCGCAGCACGGTTTGTTCGTCTTCCACCAGCAGGATCCGCTGGCCCGTGCCGCGCCGGGCAGGCGCGCTCGCCCCGGACGCGGACTCGCGATCCGTCCCACCGAACACGGCCGGCAGGTACAGGGTGAACACGGTGCCGGACCCCGGCGCGCTCTGCACGTGGATCCAGCCGCCATGCTGCTGCACGATCCCGTAGACCACGGACAAGCCCAGGCCGGTCCCGTTGGGGCCCTTGGTGCTGTAAAAAGGCTCGAAGATCCGGGCCAGGGTGGTTTTATCCATGCCCACGCCCGTATCCTCGACCGACAGCGCCACATAATTGCCCGCCTGGCTGCCGCCGGCTTGTTGCACGGCGCGCTTGTCCAGGGACACGTTGCTGGTGCGCAGGGTCAGCCGGCCGCCGTCGGGCATGGCGTCGCGGGCATTGACCACCAGGTTCATGACCACCTGGCCAAGCTGGCCGGGGTCGCCCTTGACCAGGAACAGGCCGGGGTGCAAACGGGTGACCAGTTCGATGTTCTCGCCGATGATGTGGCGCAGCATGGCCTCCATGGGGGACACCAGGTTGTTCATATCCACGTCGCGCGGGTTGAGCACCTGCTTGCGGCTGAACACCAGCAACTGGCGGGTCAGGCCGGCGGCGCGCTCGCCCACCTGCTTGATCTCCTCGATCTCCTTGCGGTAGGGATCGTTCTCCGGCATCTGCATCAGCAGCAGGTCGCTGTAGCCGATGATCGGCAGCAGCATGTTGTTCAGGTCGTGGGCGATGCCGCCGGCCAGCCGGCCCACGGCCTCCATCTTGTGGGCCTGCAGCAGTTCCCGGTGCAGGCGCTCGCGCTCCTGCTCGGCCTGCTTGCGCTCGGTGATGTTGCGGATGATCAGGATGACCTGGTGGTCCAGCAGGGGCAGCAGGCGCGCCTCGTAGAAGCACTCGCGCTCCCAGAGCTTCAGCTGGTACTCGGTATTCACCACCCAGCGCGTGTCGCGGACTTGCTGGAGCGCCTCGGCCAGCCGGGCGCCGATGCCCTGGTGGGGCAGGTCCTGGATGCGCTTGCCGAGCATGTCCCGGGGCGGGACCACGAAATCCATCTCGCTGCCGCCCCGGCAGTCCAGCACCGTGCCGTCCTGGTCGAGGCGGAACACCAGGTCCGGCAGCGCCTGGAACACCACGCGCATTTCGGACTGGGTCTGGATCAGCTCCTCGGAGACCCGCTCCAGCAAGCGTTCCAGGTGGTCGCGGTCGGCCTCAAAATGCCGGTACGCCGCGGCCACGGCGGCGCAGAACTCGGGCCAGCGGTCCGGCGGCGCGGCGCCGCCCCCGCCGCCCTGTTCCAGTTGGCGCGCCAGCAGGGGATGAGCGCTTTCCATGCCTAGTTCTCCTGGAGCGTCGTGACCACGAGGGTCTGGTTTTGGATCTCGCCGTGCGCCCGCGGCCCGGTGGGCTCCAAGGCGCCATAGGCATAAAAGCCCGCGCTGACAAAGGCCGGCCCCAGAACCGACGCCACCGCCGCCAGCTCCTCGTCGACCCGCGGGCCAAGGAACAGCTTGCGGCTGGCGCAGCTGACGACCAGGGCCAGGCCGGGCGCGCCCAGGTCCATCGGTGCGGCCGCCGTGCCGGCGGCCGCGCCCGCGGCCCGCACCAGCCGGCTGACATTGGCTTTCATGAACCGCCCATAGGCCCCCATGGGCACGTCCCCGCCGAAATCCATGCCCTGGCCATCCGCGTGCACGGCCAGGGGCGTCCGCGCCAGGCGGCGCTCGGCCCCGGGAACCCGCAACCACAAGGGCAGCCGCCACGCCCCCGCCACCCCTTCGGCGGCGGTCGGGCCAAGGTACTCGCGCCATGCGTCCCAGGCCGGCTTGTGATCCAGCTCGTAGAGCGTATGCCCGTTGGCGCGGGTGACCACGCGCTCGGCGCCGAACGGGTCCCAGCCGTTGCCTGCGCCCCAGCCGACCTTGAGGCGCGCGCCGTACAGCCCCACCGCCACGGCCAGGCCGCCGCGCGGCGCATCTGCCACCAGCACCCGGGGCGCCTGGAACGCCAGGCCGTCCCCCGCCAGGCCGCCGGTGACCGCCGCGCCCCCGGCCAGGCAGTCGTCCAGCCCGCGGATCAGGTCGCAGCAATTGATGGATGTTCCGTCCAGGAACAGCAGCACGTGGGCGAGGTTGTCCGCGGCCAGTTCGCGGCCGATCTTTTCCCCGGCGCCGAAGCTGCCCATGGCCTCGGTCACTGGCACCGCCACGCTGCCCACGCGGGTATGCTGGAACTCCACGGCCGTGCTCACCAGGCCGTCCACGGCACAGGGGCCGGCGATTTCGCCCGCCGTGGAGCATCCGGCCAGCACCGCGGCCGGGTAGGCCGCGCGCAGGGCCGCCAGCGGCGCGACCGCCTCCAGCGCCGCCGGGCTGCCGAACACGAGCACCAGGGGCGCCTTGCCCAACCGGCCGGGCTGGGCCGGGCGCCAGCCGCCGGCCACGGTCCATTGACAGGACTCTAGCCGCATGGAATCCCCGCGCGCCGCAGCGCCCGCCAACCGCACATCAGCCCCATCCGACACATGGTAATCCACCTCGTGGCATGTTGTTGCCGTTGCTGCTATATGCGCCATTCCCGGGTCATAGTCAAGCGCGCTGTACTTTTGGAAAACGCGCCGGGCGCATCTGGGATTCGGGGAGAGTTTGCCGTTCAACAAGCGGACTATCCATCTGGAACTCAGGAAGCTGGGAACGGAGTTTGAGGGCCTCGCAGACCGTCATGGATCGGCATGGTTTTCCTGGCGCGGGGCCGGCGATTCCCGGATGGGCGGCGCAGCCGGCGTGCACCGCATCGCAGATGCGCCCAAACGCGCCCCGGGGGGTGCATGGCAGTTCTGCATGTCATTTTTCTCTCTGATCGGTTGCTGGTTGTTTAGTGGGCCGGTTTATTCTTCGCCGCGGAGCGTGCGGGCGTTTTGGGGGCGCCTTTGCGCTTGGGGTGGGTGGACGGGCTGAAGAACTCGACTGGGCCTTGTCGGATGCCCAGCTCGATCCACTGGTCAACGAGTTTGCGAAACGTCTTGCAGGTGGCCAGGCGCCGAATGAGTTCAGCGACACAGTCGGCCCGCACAAAACGGCAGACGGGCTTCCCTCGATGGACATAGGCCAACTTGTGGCAGGGGCCGTGGCGGTGGGGATGCTGCGGATCCATACAGCGGCAGCCGGCGCGGCCGCAGGCCTGATATTGAAGCGAGATGCTGCCCTGATGCATGGGGCCCACGGCCAGTAAGGACCCGTTGCGTCAAATGAAAACGATACCGAAACGAGAAAAGGGCATGGGGGTTGTTGCCTCACAATCATGACACCAGCCGTTCTTGTTTTTTAGCCCTGCCGATGCAAGGGCAGAAAAGTTGTGCGCGGGAGCCCCTGCCGGCCGGCCCCTGGTGAGGGGGCCGGCCCCGAAGGGCCAAGGTTCCCGAGCCGGGGGCGGCCGGTCTCGCGCGCCTCGAACCCTGACGCCGCGCCCTCCGGGCCGTCTGGGGCCGCCTGGTGCCGCCCGGACGCCCCAGCGGGCGCCCGGTCGTGCTTTTCTTGACAGCTCCACTCCGTTCAGCTACCGTTGCCACCATGAAAGTGCTATTTCGGGCCGGTTGCGACGGGCGGGTGCCCGGGCCGCCTGAAAAGCGTTTTCCTGTCAGAATAATGAGGAATACCAAGGTGTTAACGAAGCTGATTATCGGATTGGGGTTATTGGGTGGCGTGATGACGTGTTTTCAACTGGATGACGCGCAGGCAGGAATGGTTAACCCAAGTAATAATTTTTTAATAGTAACGGATCTCCATGTTAACTCCAGCAAAACCGATCGTATGCAGCTGTGTCCATTTGATGCAACGAGAAGCAATGATTTAGACGCTGTAACGATGGATATTTTTTTGAAATCCATAACCAATGGTATTTGTATGGGGCAGATCGCCACCCCCGACTTCGTCATTTTCCTGGGAGATATCGTGCGCCATGAGCGTGGCGGCGCCAGCAATTCTATTGCCGATGAATATTGCGTATTTAAGGCCTTATTGAAAACTTTTCCCCAAATCCCAATATTCTATGTTTATGGCAACCACGATTCGTTATTCAACGTTTGGGGCCCGATTGTCGACCCGAATATAGTCGGCTCCAATTGTAGCCCCTATAACATTGCGATGAACACTGGATGGTCAAATGGATTTCTTTCAACGGGCAATATTTATACCCACTCCGACAGCAATGCCTTTCCTTGTATAATAAACTATTCACCATCGAATGGTTATTATTCGGCATACTTGCAAAAGAACCTCAGATTAGTGGCAGTCAACTCGGTTACTTTTACTCCCCAACGTCTTGGGGTAACCGAGCAGGATGCACAAAACGAACTGGACTGGCTTGCTGGCGAATTGGCGGCGGCGGCCGCGGGTGACGAGTCGGTGCTGATCGCCCTGCATGTCCCATTTGGGCGTTATTTGACTTCCAATGAAAATTACTGGCTAGCAGGTGACCAGCAACGATTTCTAAGTATTTTTAGGAATTATAAGAATATTATTATTGGGGTATTGGCCGGCCACACTCATACTGAGGAAATGAGGATTCTTGTGGAGGAGCAGAAAAGTGTTAATGGCGAATATTATACAGCGGCACTATCGACGGCGAGTGGTAATTCACCAGCGTTTAGGACCGTATATTATAGTATGACTAATTCCATGTGGGTCTTAAATGACGCGGAGACCTTTAATTTCGCAAATGGCGCGCACGAAGATGATCCGCTTATGCAATCGCTGTATCAATTTAGACCGTATTATGGGCCGGCAGTAGCACCATCGATGATCGCCTGTTTAAGTAACGTAACGGCTAATAAGATAGATATGTATTTTACTGCCGGCAACACGAATTTTACAATTCCTATAACTCATCCATCAAATCTTTATATAAATTTGCCGTTCAACACACCATCGTCTTTGTCATTCAATTTAATGCTTTTGTTGCAGGAAACAAATGGCGTGGGCCAATAGAGATGGTCAGGGTCGGACCATAACTATATCACTATTGCGGCGCCTTCCCTTCATTAATACGTCCGAAGATTTGTTCGTGGATACACTATAGCCCAGCGCTTAAAATATATTTACGGCATGGCCCCGCGCCCTTTCGGCGCGGCATAAAACACCAGCTTGGCGCGGTGGGCGGCATACCAGTCCTGCAGGCCGTTGGCCGGGCCGCGGTAGTCGAGCACCCGGTACAGGCTGGCGCGGGCCGCGCGACGATCCCATTCGGAAGGGCTGTCCAAGCCCTCGATGAGCGCGATCAAGGCATCCGCGTGTCCGTATTCCCAAGCCGGTTGGATGCGCAATTCCATATGGCACTCGTGCGGCATGAAAAAAAATCCGGAAATATGGAATAAAATCCGGCGCACCGACGACTACAGGGGCATGCAGAACAACGGCTGTGACCAAAGCAAAGGAGGTGCCAAGAAAATATAACGCGGGGTGGGGAGATAAGACAGCGGGTGTGGGGATCGTCCATCTTATGGCTCATAACACCGCTGGTAAGGTAAAGCGATGCCTCGTGACCTACACGTGCGCATCGCTTTCCTTATCTTCCCTCAACGACAATTTTGATTCTTATTTATGATAATTTCTCATTTCTGACAGTTAATTGGGGCGAAACAGTTCCCCGCTAAACGTCTATTCAAGCAGTAAAACAGCAAAAACGGCTCTTATTTTGGCCAAAATGAGGATTCGAGCGGTTTAATCGGTTGATGGATCGATTCCTGCTATAAAATGAGTCGATGACAAAAGGGAACTGGAGAAAAGCCATGAAAACCATAATGAAGTGTCTCGCGGTGGTTGGCCTCCTTATTGTCATCAATGGCTGCACAACGACTCAGCAGTATTCCAAAGGAAAGTTGGATGATTTGCTGGCCATTTGCCAGGGAAACCCGGATGATGTGCTGATGATCGGCAAAGATGGCCGGCTTTTCTTTGTACCCAGCAGCAGCGTTCGCTAACCCAGTGCCCATAAAATATTTAAAAAACCCCGAAGTCCGGGGTTTTTTTGTTGCTGGTCCGTTGCGGCGGCGATCAGGTCAGGAACGGTTGGCTGGTAAAAGTTTCGCGTTCCAGATGTTGCATCCGGCGTTCCAGAACCATCAAGCCAGGAACCAAGGTGGCCAGGCACGCCAGGAAATAGCCGCTGCCATAATACTGGTCCGGCAACGCCAGCGAGACCCAGCTTAATACCGGATTCAGCACCGAGAACAGGATGGCCAGTATGGCCACGGGCCGCTGCCAGTCAAAATAAAGCAGGACGATCAGCAGGATCATCAGCAGCGCCTGGGCCAATGCGGCCAGGAGACACAGGCGCAGCATGGGCAGCAGGTCTGGCGCAAGCCCCAGGACCCGCAAAAGCAGCGGGGCGCCAATCAGGCCGGCCAGGGTGACCCCGCCCTGGACCTGCAGCAGGCGTTCGGCGGACACGCGGAGCGATTCCATCATGGCCAGCTTCTGTTCCCGGATCGTGGCCAGGCTGCGGCCCTGGGTCACGGCTTCGTAAAACGCGGCGTAATGTTTGTAGAAGGCGGTTTCCACGCGGATCAGGAACAGGGCCATGGCGGGCACGATCGAGAGGTAGGCAAGGTAGACGCAGACGTCGTAGCGGGGCGCGGCATAGAACCAACCGCGCAGGCATTCGCCCTGGCCGCTGAACCAGAAGACCAGCTTGTCGGTCCAGATGCCCGCGTTGTAAAAAAACCCGATCACGGCCAGCATGGGTACGGCGCGCCAGGTCTGGCGCACGGCGTTGCTGGTCATCCAGTAGGCCGGGAACTCCACGCGGATGCGCACGGCCAGCAGGGTGGCCAGCGCCGCCTGGCCCAGCGTGAACCCCCACAGGGTCCCGGCCAATCCGGCCAACCGGGCGCCCAGCAGGGCCGCCACCACGCCAAGCGCGTAGCCCAGCGCGAAAGCCCGCACCAGCGCCATGTAGTCCTTGGCCGCCGAGAGGAAAATCATGCCCAGCCAGGTCAGGCAGACCGCCTGGAACAAAACCACCGCGGCCAGGGCCTCGGCCGGAGCCAGGCCGGCCAGGAAAAAGAAACCTCCGGCCAGGGCGCCGCCGGCGAGCGTCACCCACAGGCTGACCCAGTGATAGCAGGGCAGCAGGGCCTTGACATCGCCCACGAACAGGCGGTCGGCCACGTGCCGGGTGGTGCCCATCTGCAGCGCGCCGGTCAGCAGCAGGGTCCCGACGTAGGTGTAGGTGACCACGCACTGGAACAGCGACACGTCCGCCACGGCCAGGAACATCCGGCCGGCCACGGCCAGCACCAGCAGCGCGATGATCGCCAGCAGCCACGGCCCGGTGGACACCACCGCCGAGTACACGTAGCCCGCGAGCACGCTGCGGTATGAGTCCTCGCGCAGGATGCGCTGCAGGCGGAAACCGATCCCGGCCATCTCAGCCGCCCCCCACGCCGGCCAGCAGCGCCTGGTACTGGCCCACGCCCGCGGCCGTGCCGCGCCGGGCGTACAGGTGGTCCTCGTACAAGGCCTGGTAGGCGATCATCACGTTGCGGATGTCGTAGTGCTCCTTGACCCGCCGCCGGCCGGCCCGGCCCATGCGGTGGGCCAGCTCCGGGTCGCGCGCCAGCTGCTCGAGGGCCTGGGCGGTTTCCTCGGGCGCCGCCACCGAGGTCGTGAGGCCGCTGGGACCCAGGTCGCGGTCAGCCGCAGTCCCGCCCAGCAGCATGTCCGGGCAGGCGCCCACGTCCGTGGCGACCACCGGCAGCCCGGCGCAGTTGGCCTCGAGGATCACGAACGGCTGGCCCTCGCTGATGCTGGTCAGCACCACGACGTCCAGGCGCGGGTAAAACGTCAGCACGTCGGCCCGGCCGACAAAATGGACCCGTTCGTCAAGCCCCAGCGCGCGGGCCATGTCGCGGCACTCGGCGGCGTACTCTTCCTCCTCGTCCAGCGGGCCGATCAGGTGGGCGTTGAACGGCACCTGGCGCGCGGCGAGGATGGCCAGCGCGCGCAGCAGGGTCTTGACGTCCTTGATCGCGGTCACGCGGCCGACAAACCCGATCTCCAGGGGATCCCCCGCGTGGCGGAGACGCGGCGTCAGCTTCGCGTAGGGGGCGGTGTCAATGCCGTTGGGGATGATGCTGGTGCGTTCGGCCGGCGCGCCGTCGCGCTCCTGGATCGCGCGGTTGGCCTCGAACAGCGTGGTGATGCGGGTTGCGGCCAGGTACGCGGTGCGGCTGAGCGCCAGGAAAAAATGGGTCCACCAATCCTTGAAATAGCTCTCCATGCGCCGCACGTCGAGGAACGCCTCGTAAGGGGAGTCAAGGATCCAGTCGGCGTTGAAAATCTCGATCCGCCGCTCGCGCGTGTAGATGCCGTGCTCGGTCAGGATCAACGCCGCGCCGCCCACCCGGGCGGCCATGGCGCCCAGCAGCCCGGCGTAGCCGGTGCAGGCCGCGTGGTACACCGTGGCGCGCGGCAGCTCGGCGCGCAGCAGGTTGGCCAGCGGCAGCTGGATGTAGCGGTGGGTCCAGAAGAAGTCGAGGAACGAGGCCCCGGCGGGCGCCAGCTCCTCGTACTGGCGCACCAGCAGGTCCCAGGCCGGGACCGAGCGGTCCAGCCAGGCCAGCAGGTCGGCCGCGGCGCGCGGCCGACGGAACAGCGGCGCCACGGCGCCCAAGTCCAACGGCTGCCCGGCGGCCACGGCCAGGTCGAACTGGCGGATGGTCTCCCACTCCGCCGCGGTGTACGGCGGGCGGCCGGGCTGCCGCCGGCCCAGGGCCGGCAGGTCATGGATAAAAACCTCTTTCAGCTCCACGACGTTGGGCGGGATCCGGTACTTGGCGGTGCGCGGCTGGTCCCGGCGCGGGCCGAGATACAGCAGGCTGAAACGGACCTGGGGCATGTGTTCCAGCAACTGCGCCACCCAGGTCGACACCCCGCCGGCCACGTACGGGTACGTGCCTTCGAGGATCAGGCAGACATCGCTTTTCATGGCCCGGGATCAGGCTCCCACCACCCGCCGGGTGGCCTGCCGGGCCATGCGGCGGATGTCCGCGTGCGCATCGTTAAGCGCCATGTCGATCAGGTGATTAAGGTAGGGCCAGCCCGCGGCCGCGTCCAGGGCGGCCAGGGCCACGCGGCGGGCGTTGAGGTCCGGCGACCGCAACCAGAGGTCCCAGGGCAGCCGGTGCTGGGCGCGCAGGTCCGGCGGCAGGCCCTGCCAGGCGTCCAGGAGCACGGCGAGCGTCTCGGGAGGTTGCTGGTCCATGGCCGCCACGAGCGCCGCCGGGTCCAGTTGCGCGGCGCGCGCCAGGCATTCCTGGCTGCCGGGCTGGCGCGCCCGGGCATGGTCAGCCAGGTTCCGCAGCAGGGGTTCGGACTGGCGCCCGAGATCGCCGGCGCACTGGATTACAACCTCGAGCTGGCGCAGGTAGCGTGGCGCGCAGGCCTGGACCAGGCCGGCCAGGTCGCCCGCGTACAGCTGCAGCGCGGCGCGCGCCAGGGCCCAGCGGTAGTTGTCGCTGTCGTAGACGTCCATGACGTCGAGGAGATCCGCCGCCACCTCCTTGATGCGCAGGCGCCCGGCCACCTCCACGGCGAGCCAGGCGACGTTGGAGTTGGCGCTGTGGAACAGCGCCACGAGCAGTTCCCGCAAGCTGGCCGGCACGGCTGCGGCGCGCGCGTACAGGGCCAGGCGGCACAGGGCCGCCTCGCGCAGCGTGTCGTCCGGCAGGCGTTCGAATAGCGCGATGAAGGCCGGCAGGTGCCGGTCATCCAGCATCTCGCCCAGCGCGCTGAGCGCGGCGTAAGCCACCGCGGGGGCTTCGTCCAGCAGCGGCACCAGGGCGTCCCACGCGGACCCGGGGTCGGCGATCACGCCGAGGGCCTCGGCCAGCGCGGCGCGCGCCACGGGATGGCGCTCTTCGGCCAGCCGGCCCAGCAGCAGCGGCGGCAGGTCGTCGAAGGCCAGGTCGGCCAGCAGGAAGATGGTTTCGAGGCGCACCGCCAGATCCGGGTGGGCCAGCAGGCCGGCGCAATGGGCGAAGAAGTACTGGTGGTCCATGCCCTTGAGCGCCTGCTGGCATCCCAGGGCCACGTCCAGGTTCGTGGCCGCGGCGCACTGCGCGAGCAGCGCGCGGGTGACCTCCGGGTCGTGGAACCGGGCCAACGCCTGGGCGGCCGCCGCGCGCACGCCGGGATGATCGTTGCCGGCCAGGGTGGCCAGCAGCGCGCCGCGGCCGCGCGGCGCCGGCCGCTGGCCCAGGGCCCAGGCCGCGGTGTTGCGCAGCGCCACGGAACTGCCGCTCTCCAGCAGGCCCACGGCCAGGTCTTCGGGAAAGTCCGCGGGCGGCGCCAGGGCCACGAGGCCCTGGAGGGCGCGGGCCTTGAGGTCGTCCGTCCCGGCCTCGCGCGCCAGGAGCGCGAGCGCCGGCGCGGCGTCGCGCACGGCCAGGCGCTCCAGGGCGCCGATGGCGGCCAGCACCACCCGCGGCGCGGGATCCTGCAGGGCCTGGATCAGCTCGGTGCCGGGCACGGCCACGCCGGACGCGCCCAGCAGGTCGCAGGCGGTTTTGCGCACCGCCTCGTCCGGGGCGGTCAGCAGGCGGGCCAGGCAGCGGGCGCGCAGGGCGCCGGGCACGCCCTGCAGGGCCTGCATGGCGCTCTTGCGCAGGAACGCCTCGTCGCGCCGGGCCCAGGCGCCTAAAACTTCGATCAGCGGCTCGGCCGTGGCCTGGGCGAGGATCGCGCACAGGTCGACGCACACGGGCGTCTCCTGCTCGGCCAGGAAGGCGGCAAACCGGACGATCTCGTCGCGGCGCCACTCCTCCTCCAGGCGGACGAGCGCCTGGCGCTGCCGGCTCTTGACCGGGTCGCGCAGGGCTTTGAGGGCGATGGTGAAAGATTCTTTCATGGCTCAGTTCCACATCTGCAGGGCGGGCGCCACGCGTTCGGGGACCGGGCCCATCCGCAGCGCCTGGCGGCAGTCCGCGCGCAGGCCGGCGAAGTCGCCGCGCAGGAAGCGCGCCTCGGCGCGCCAGAGATACCCCTTGAGGTCCTGCCCGGCTTGCGCGAGGTATTGGCTGAAGAGGTCGTCGGCCTCGGCAAAGGCGCCGAGCTGGATCAGGCCGCGGCCGGCCAGGAGCAGGGCGGCGGCGTGGCCGCCTTCCTGCCACGCGCGGCGGGCGTGGCGCACGGCGTGTTCGAGGTAATCGCGCTGGTGGGTCTCGGAAACCAGGCCGAAGTACACATAATCGAAGTAGGCCCGGGCCAGGTCCAGGTCCAGCGCGGGGCGCCGCGCGTCCGGGGCGGCGGCCGCCTCGGCCTGCAGGGCCTGCAGGCGAAAGGCCAGCCGCTCTTCCAGGCGCGCGAGCACGCTGGCGGCGTAGAAGCGGATCTCCGGGGCGCCGCGCTTGAGCACCGCGCGCAGCGTGGCCACGGCCGCGGGCGTCTCCAGGCGCGCCAGGGCCTTGATCGCGTTGCGCTTGTCCTCGGCCGCGGCGCTGGAGGCAAGCACGTCGGCCAGCGGCTCGACATCGTCCGGCATGGGCAACGCATGCCGCGCGACGCCGGCCCAGTGGGCGATGCCGCCGCGCTGGGCGGCGTCGATATAGTCCTGGTAGTCGCGCGCCGCCGTACCCGGCCGCGCCGCGCGCGCGCCCAGGGCCATCAGGCAGGCCATCAGCCCGCCCAGGCCGGGCACCGCGAGCGCCAGCGTGTACTCGAAGGTGGGCGGACCGTGCAGCGGGCCGCGCGCCTGCTGCGCCACGCGGGCCCCCAGCAGGCCGGACAGGAGGTGGCCGGCCAGCGCCAGAAGCCACTGGCCCGCGCAGGCGGCGGCCACCGCCACCCCGGCCGCGACCAGGACCCAGGCCCCCAGGAACCAGGCGGTCATGCGTCCTCCCCGCCGGGGGCCGCCAGCAGGGCCTCCAGTTGTTCCGCCGCCGCCGCATCGCGCCGGGCCGCGGCCACGGCCCAGGCGATGCGCAGGGGCGCGGCGTCGCCGTACGGCTGGAAGGCGAACTCGTCCACGTGGTAGGCCAGCCGCCGCTGCAGGCCCGCGGCCGACGCCAGATCGGCCACCGGCAGCAGCAGGACAAACGCCTGCGCCGCGGGGAAAAAGGCCAGGCTGTCGGAGAGATGGGTTTGGTACCGGAAAATCCGCGCCAGCGCCGCCACCAGCCGCTCTCGCACCGGGTCCGCGATCGCCCCGCGCAGGCGGCAGGCCAGCAGGGTTACCGGCCGGTCCGGGTCCTCGGTTGCGGCTTGCAGTTCCATGGCCACGCGCTCGCGGAACGTGGCTTCGGGCAGCAGGTCTTCCAGCAGCGCGGCGGGCCGCGCCGCCGCCGCGGCGGCGCGCTCTTCCAGGTGCGCCAGCGCGCGTGACGTCCAGTCCAGCAAGGTCTTGAAGCCGAGCACTGCGGCCTCGGTCAGGCCCACGAACGGGATGCGCTGGATCACCACCACGGCCAAAACCACCTCGCCGCGGCCAACGACCGGCCCGGCCAGCAGGCCGTCGGTGGCGCGCACCGGCCGGCCTTCCTGCAGCAGGTCGCGCGCGCTGACCACGCCGCGGACTCGCAGCGCCTCCGCGCCCAGACCCGGCAGCGCGGCATCCGGCGCGGCCGCCGGCCCCGCCGGGTGGTAGCGGCCGTCGCCGCCCAGCTCCCACACCCCGGCCTGATCGACACCCAACTGCTCTTTGAGGATCGTCCGCAGCACGGGGAACAGGTCCGGCCGGGTCGCGGCGTCCAATTGGCGCAGGTTGTCGGCCAGCGCGGTCACGGTCTGGGTCTGGCCGGCGATGCGGCGCTCCAACTGGCGGTACGACTGCTCAAGTTCGGCGCAGTTACTCTCGCTCACCCGCAGCCGCTCCTCAAAATCCTTGATGGTCTGGCCCAGGAAATCCGCTTTCTTGAGCAGGTGCGTCACCGGGCCGCCCACGACGATCCCTGCCAGTACGTACAGGAACGGCGTCACCACCGCGGCGATGTCCAGGTTCCAGGCGCGGGCCGCGTCCACCGCGGCCAGGCGAAACCCGACCAGGTGCAGCGCCGCGCAAAACAGGCCCGCGCCGATGCCCGCCCCGGCGCCGTACCGCACCGCCATGAGCAGCACGACGATCCACAGCGGCTGGTACCTGGCGCGCACGAACAGCGGGTCCGCCGGGTGCAGCCACAACCCGAGGGCCAGGACGATCAGGGCCATGACCAGCATCTCGATCCAGGCGTGCCGGCGGGTTTTCATGCGCGCTCCGCCAGGGTGGCGCGGACGCTGCGCAACAGGTCCCGGGGCCCGAACGGCTTGAGCAGCAGGCCGAACCCCAGCCCCTTGAACACGTCCCACTGCTCGAGCGGCAGGTTGCGCGGCGTCACGACCAGGATGCCGCCCTTGTACCCGCCGCGGTACAGCTCGATGCCCAGGTCCATGTGCTCCATGGCCGGCCAGATCATGCTGAGCATGACCAGGTCATAGCTCCCCCCGGCCGCGGCCAGCGCCACGGCATGGTCGTCCGTGCCGTCCACCTGGTAACCGAGCGGGTCCAGGATGGTCTTGACGATCTCCCGCATCCGCGGGTCATCGTCCAGTTGCAGCACCTTTATTTTCTTATCGGCCATAGCCAATCCGTTCTACTGCACCAGTAAAAACAGCCAGGGCAAGCCGCGGCACTGCACCGGGAACTGGAATTCGTAGGCGCCGATATCCACGATGCCGCCGCTGATGCGGGTGTTACCGTCCAGGTCGGTCGGCAGGGCGGCGTAATTGTTGTCGCCGGTATTGACGCACGGCGAATTGGATTGCAGGCGGTAGTTGCCGGCCAGTTCGTCCACGAACAGCGGATCGAAAGTGTAGCAGGCCGCCATGGTCACGTTGCTCATGTTATACAACGTGTTCCCGTAGCTGATGGTGTTGTAGGCGGTGCTGCGACAAATTCCGCCATTGACGCTGCCCACCACCGTGCAGTTGTTGAGGGTGCCGTACCAGGCGCCGCCGGCGTTAGCGATGGCCGAGTTGCCGACCAGCAAACAATTGTTAAGGGTGCTTTGGCTCATGCCGCCGCCCCGGTTGAGGGCCGAGTTGCCGGACAGGGTGCAACGGTTCAAGATGCCGTAATAAGAGCCACCCCCATCATCCGCCGAATTGGCCGTCAGCGTGCAATTGTTCATGGTGCCCCAATACGTTCCGCCCCCATCACCCGCCGAGTTGCCGGACAGGATGCAGTTGTTCAGCGTGCTGCTAAACGCCCCTCCCCCCCATGCGCTCGCCGAGTTGCCGGACAGGGTGCAGTTGTTCAGCGTGCTGTCCCGCGCGCCGCCGCCATGACTCCCCGCGTTGCCGGTCAGGGTGCAATTGTCGAGCGTGCTGTCCGCGGCCCCGCCGGCATAATTATCGCCGGTATTATTGGAAAGCTCACACATATCCAGGTGGCAGTGGTCAGCCCCGCCGCTGAACGTCGCCCGGTTGCCGGACAGGAGACAGTTCTTGAGCGTACCATAACCGGCCCCGCCGCCATGCCACGCCGCCGAATTACCGCGCAGGACACAATTGAACAACAGACCATAATACGATCCCCCGCCATCATAGGCCTCGCAGCCCGTGATGACGCAGTTGGAGATTACGGATGCCCCGCCGGCATAGATCCCGCCGCCCTTTTGCCCGGCGTCGCCACTGGCGTCCGTGTGCCCGTTGGTCACCGTGAACCCGCTCAGCCGCGCGTTGTTCACCATCCATACGCAGCGGATGCCTGTATTCGTGCGCGGGCCCTGGCCCTGGATGACGGTGAAAGCCGTCCCGTTCACGCTCTGCACGTGGGCCGCTTTATCAATCACCACCCGCGCCGGGCAGTTGGTTTGCCCGGGTGGCAGGCGACTGCCGGCATCGTAGCAGCCATTGCTGACCAGGATCTGGTCCCCGGCCGCGGCGGCGTCAATGGCTGCCTGGATGGTGGCCGCGGCTGTAGCCCAGTCGGTATACGGCGCCGCCGCCCCGGGGTTGTCCTTGGCCACGTAGCGCGTGGTCGCCGCTGCCGGCAGAGCGCCGAACAGCAACAGGCTCCAGCCCAGCCCGCGCCACAGCTTCTTGTGCATCTGCGTCCTCCTTCGGAGATCCGGCCGACTAAAGGTTATAGTTCACGCCCGCGTTAAGATACTGGGTCCGGCCCTCGTTGAGGCCGCTCACCGTTTCGGAAATCAGCTCGTACTCTGCCCATACGCGCCAGCGCTCGCGGAAAATATACAGGATTTTGCCGCGCACGCCATAGACTTTTCCAAAACGCAGGTCGCGGTCCGGGTCCATGCCGGTGTACGCGCCGAGATGGTACCCCCACGCGGCGTTCACCGGCCGGTAATAATCCAGGCCCACGACATAGTTCCGGCTTTGGGACGTGACCGGCACGGCGGTGAACGCGGCATCGACCGGGTGGCGCACCTGGCGATAGGCCAGGTAGGGCAGCAGGGCGAGGTTGAACGCGTCGTCGGATTCCCCGCGCCGCTCGCGGAACCCTTCGCTGACCGATCGGTCCGGCGAGAAGAGGAGCTCGTATTCCAGGCGCGCGCCGACCTCGGTGCGGAGGCCGCCATCCGCGGAGCTGTCCGGCGGCGGCGCCTGCAGGGTGTACGCGCGCCGGCCGGCGTCCACGCCGAGGTTGATGCGCCGGATCGCCCGGGCATACACGCTGCCGTAGATCTCCTGGTAATGGCCGGCGTACTCCACGGCCGGCTCGTTCTCGTTCCACGGCTGGCGGTAGCGGTAGTGCAGGCGCACGTCGATCTTGTTTTGGGGCAACCAGCGCACGCCGGCGCCGGCGCCCCACGCGGTGTCGCCGGACGCACGGTAGCCCCACCCGGCCAGCCACGGCTGCAGCCACTCGGCGTACTGCCACGTGCCGCGCAGGCTCAGGGTGGTCAGGCGGGCCGTGCGGTTGGTGCCGGTGCCCGGCGGCTCGTACTGGTAGCGCTCGTCCAGCAGCAGCGGCGCGAGCGCCAGGGCGCGCGCGGGGTACACGGCCGCGGCCAGCCAGTCGCGCTGGATGGTTTCCTGGTCGCTGGCCTGGTAGCCGTGGGTGTACAGGAACTCCGGCTCATACTGCCGCCGCAACTGGCGTGCGCGCCGCTGGAACGCGACAGTCCGGTCCTCCTCGCCGCGGACGCGGGCGCTCTTGCGGGCGGCGTCCTCGTAGAGGCGGATGGACTCCGGCCAGTTGCCGTTGCGGTCCTCGGCATAGGCCAGGTCGCCCTCGAGTTCGTAGTCGCCGCCGTGGGCCGCATGCAGCCGGCGCAACAGCTTGACCGCCGCGGCGTATCGGCCCTGCTCGATCCACAGCAACGCCCGCAGCCGCTGCGCGCGGAGGTAATCCGGCTGCCGGCGGTCGATCTCGTCGAGCAGGTCCGCCATCTGGCGGTAGTAACGGTGGCGCAAGTACAAGTCGGCCAGGTCGCAGGCGACTTCGACGTTGTTGGACGACACCTGCAGCGCCTTTTCATACAGCTGGATGGCGTCGTTTACACGCTGGGCCCGGTCCAGCACCCGGGCGTGCAGAACATACCGCGCGGTGGTGCCGTCCAGCGGCAGCCGGTCCAGGGCCTTTTCCTGCTCGGCCAAGCCGCTGCCACGCGCCTGGAACAGCGTCTCGCCCAACTCGTACCACGCCCACCCGTCGTCCGGCTGCTGGTCCAGGTAGTCGCGGTAGGCCTGTTCCGCGCGGGCGAGGTCGTTGGAACGGGCCGCGGCGCGCGCCAGTTCGAGCAGCGGCGCGAGCCGGTCGCGCGCGACGAGGTCCGCCAGCTCGCCAAGGCGCGCATGGTCGGGATGGGCCGCGGCCAGCGGCGCGATCAGGTCGGCGGCCAGGTCCGCCCGGCCCTGCGCGCGCAGCAGGTTGGCGTAATCGCAAGCCAGGTCCACGTCGTCCGGCGCAGCGCGGAAAGCGGCTTCGTAATACAGCAACGCTTCGGGCATGCGGCCCTGTTTTTCGCGTACCCGCGCGTGAAACGCGTACCGCTCTGCCGACCCGTCCAGCGGCGCGTGGGCGAGCGCCTGGCGCAGCTCGGTCTTGCTGCCCTGGCCGGCGCGATCGAGCACGTCAGCCAGCTGCCACCATGCCCAGGCGTCGTCCGGCCGCTGCGCCAGGTACTCCCGCCAGAGTTGCTCGGCGCGCGCCAGGTCGTTGGTTTCGGCCGCGGATTGGGCGGCCTGCGCCAGCCGCCCGGCCGGGTCGTCGCTCGCCAAGGCGGGTGCGGCGTCCGGTTCCAGGCTGGCGAGGCGCTCGCGCAGATCGGTGTGCTGCTGGCGCGCGCGGGCATCTGCCGGGTGACTGTCCAGCCAGCGCGCGAGCCGTTGCTCCATGTCCCGGGCCAGGTCGATGCGGCCGGCCTGCAGGGCCAGAAGCCCCTGCAGCCACAACGCCGGCGCGTAGGGCGGGTCCGCGGCCAGCAGGCGGTCGAGGATCGCCTGCGCCGCGGCGCGCCGCCCGGCGTCATTGTTCATGACTGCCGCCGCCACCCAGTCGGCGTCCTGGCCGGTGGCCGCGGCCACGCGCGCCAGGTTGTCCGCCGCGCCCGCGTAATCCTTGAGCTGGTGCTCGATCGAGGCCAGGTACCGGATCAGGCCCACATCGCCCGGAAACCGGGCCAACCCGTTGCGCAGGGCCGCGGCGGCCGACGCCGGCTGGCCGGACCAGAGGTCGAGCTGCGCCGCGGCAACAAAGTCCGCGGGCTCCGCTTCCGGCTGGTCGCAGGCGCGGCGCGCCACGGCCAGGGCGCCGGGCGCATCGCGCCGCGCCACGCGCAGCGCGCGGATGGCGCGCAGGGTGGCAAGCGGCAGGTCCGGCACGCGCAGGAGCCGATCAGCCACCTGCGCGGCGCGGTCCGGGTTGCCCAGCCACAGGTCAAGGTCCAGCAATCGCAGGCCAGTGTCGCGGTCCGGCTGCAGCGCCAGGATTTTTTCCAGGGTCGCGGCCTCCTGCTCCGGCTGCAGCATCCACGCCTGCAGGCGGGCAATGCGGCGCAGCCACGGCAGGTCGCGCGGCGTGCCGCGCAAAAATCCCTGGTAGATGGCCAGCGCGTCGGCCAGGCGGCCGGCTTGCTCGTAGAGCCCGGCGAGTTCTGCCTGCTGGGCGCGCTCGCGGCGCGGCGCCTGCTCCAGCGCCGCCACGGCCTCGTTGAGCCGGCGCTGGGCCAGCAGCGCGGCCACAAGCGCCCCGCGCGCCGCGCGGTCGCCCGGCGCCGCCGTCAACCGCTCACGCAGCAGGGGGACGACCACGGCGGTGGCGTGCCGCGCCAGGGCGAGGTTCACCACCTCCATGATGGCATTGCCAGGATCGCGCTGCCGGCGCAGGTGCCCGGCCGCCGCGTCGAACCGCCCGCCGCGCGCGGCCAGCACGGCCATCTCCGCCGGAGGCGCAACGCACCACCACGCGACCAGCAGCATGACGGCGGCAAACCCCGCAATATGGTACCATCTAAGGCCCAACCGTCACCTCGACCCATTCGCCCCGGCCCGCGGGCAGCGGCACCGGCACCCGGCCCGCGGCGTCGGCGACCAGGGTGACGGCCTGGTCACCCTGGCGGGCCGTGACCGTAGCGCCAGGGGCCAGGCCCTGCAGCTCGATGAACCCCGGCGCATAGAGGCGGGCCTCCGCCGCCCATGTCGTGGCGGTCGCGCGGACGTTGCGCAGCAGCGCGGTGCTGCGCCGCAGGCAAGGCGCTGTCGGCGGCGCCGCGGTAAGGCTGAACTCGGCGCGGGCCGCCGGTGCGAGCGTCACGTACAGGGACCCGGCATGGTGGGTGAACCCCCAAACGTTTTGCGCAGCGGCCATGGCGACATTTTTATCGCAGTCATCCAGCCGCACGGTGCAGCAGGGCGCATAATCCTCAACCCAGTACCCGCCGGTTTCCATGCGGCCCACGCGCGCGGCCATGAAGCTGCGCACCATGCGGATGTACTCCGCGGTTTCGATCCAGCACAGGGGCTGGGCCAGGCACCATTCATACACAGCCTTGAGTGCGTCGAGGCTGGCCTGCCGCTCCGCGGAAAAGGCGTGGTAATAGACGTTCACCGGCAGCCGGCGCGGGGTCTCGCTGTGCTCAAAGGTTTGGATGACGTTGCGATACCCGCCGAAGTTGGCGGTCCAGAGATCGGTGTACAGGTTGTCGTTTTGCGCCGAGGTGTAGACCTGCCGGTACGGCCCCACCGAGCGCGTGAGCGGCCGGATAAACGACACGCTGCGGTACAGCCGGTCATACCGCGTGTCGCCGCCGTTGATGTTGAGCGCGCCGGCCTGCTCGCACAGCGCCAGGCTCTCCTCCGTGGGCAGGCAGTTGCCGGTCCACTGGACAATGTCCGCCACGCGGCCGGAGGGCATGAGCTGCTCGTTGACAAAGCGCAGCGCGCCCACGGTCTCGATGGCCGCGGAGTACACGTAACCCGGCCACACCATGGCCGGCCGCTCCTCTTCCCAGTCGTAGAGGTGGGCGTAACCGTGGCTGCTGCCCTGGACATTGGGCAGGGCGCACACGCGCCGCGCCGCGGCCAGCATGGCGGCTGTGCCCAGGGCGTTGGTGTCGACCTGCCCGGCGATGATCCCGGCGGTGATGGGTACAGGGTAGCGCTCCAGCACCTCGCGCCGCAGCACATCGAAGACCAACTCCGGCGGACCCAGGTCTTGGGTGAGGCTGTTGAACCCGTCGCTGTCAAAGTGCGAGTAGGCGGCGCGGCATCCGTTCACCGTGGTCACGTCCAGCCGCGGCATGGCTGCGGAATCCAGCGCATGGTCCAGGAACGCGAACGGGTCGAGGTCCCACATGACCGTATACAGCGGCGCTTGGACGATCCGATAGGCGTAGGCGCTTGCCAGCCAGAATCCACCGCGCGGCCCCACGGCAATGGCCACGGCCATGGAGTTGGTGACATCCGTGCGCTCCGTGGCGCACCACACGTCCAGGTTGGTGTCCACGGCCACGAAATGTTCGTAAAACAGGCCCGCTGCCGGCGCGCGCGTTTCGAAGCCAAAATATTCGGGCTTCAAGACCACCGGCCGGATCACGAAGGGGTTGGCGGTCACCTCGATGGTGTCTTCCAGGCGCAGGCCAAACCGGTTGCGAACTTCTTCCACCAGGGCTGGCGGCGTCTCGTGGCCCGCTTGATCATAATCCGCGCCAAAGTTCTCAATAATGATCAGGCGGGTCCCCGCGTCCAGCGCCTGCAGCAGCCAGCGGCAAAACTCCTCGGCGCCGGCCATGCGATCGTCGCTGAACCACAACACCAGCGCGCGGTACGCGGCCGGGTCCGGCAACGGGCGGCGGTTGACGTCATGGTAGTCCACCACCATGCCCAGCCGGTTGAGCGGCATGGCCAGGCGGGTGTGGATATCCGTCAGGTACGGCTCGCCCGCGTAGGGTTCGTTGGCGTCGTAGAGCGCCAGCACATGGCGCCGCTCCTCGGCGGCGGCGGCGATGGTCAGCCACCCCGCCACCAGCAGGCCTGTGATTATTGCTAATATTCTCACGGAGACGCGGAGGCCGCGGAGAGCGTAGAGGATGTTCATGCCAGTTCGGCATGGATCCAACCCGATCCGGGCTCCTCGCCTTTTCAAGGCGGGGGGGACCCGAAGGGTGGGGCGGTTTATATGTAGTTCTACTGTAGCTGACCTGGGACGCGGATCGTCCATAACCACCCCGGCCTTCGGCCACCCCTCCTTGCAAAGGAGGGGAGCTTGCATGGGGCTGTTGCGCGCTCTGTCTCGCGGCCCGGCCCCGGGGCATGGCGGCTTGATCTTCTGCGGAACTGGCATCAACGCATTCATGCTGTGCAACGACTACTCCGTGATCTCTGTGTCTCCGTGAGAAAACAATCGTAGTTTCTCATTCTGTTCCCGCCGCCGGAAACGTATCCAGCCCGACGGTGCTGACGCAGGGAATACATCCGAGATCGCGTAACTGTTGCATGACGGCCGTGGCTGCCGCGGGATCCGGCGGGTCCACGTAATCCAGCGCCAGCACCGGCAGGCCGAGTTGCCGGACAGCGGCGAGTTGCGCGTCCATCCACTCCCGGTCCCCGGCGTTGAGCAACCGGGATTTGCGCTGCTCAAAATCATACTGCGACCGCACCCCCTCGATAAGCACGCCATCGATGTCCGGCGCCATGGCCGGGAGCAGGTCGAACCCGCGGTTGGCTACGATGATTGCGCGGGGGTATGCCTGGCGCAGCGCCGCGATGATCGCGGCCATGCCCGCGTCAACGCCGGCGAAACGCGCCGGGTCTTGAGCCATCAGCGTGGCCACGGTGTCCAGCGTGTCCAGCATGAGGCCATCGTAGCCGGCCGCCAGGAGTGTGCCGGCCTCGCGGACCACGTGGTCGCGCCAGTCCGGGCTGCGTGGATCCACCAGCCGCGCGTCCGGCCAGTTGGGATTGGCCTGCAGCACCCAGGACGCGTTGGCGATCTCATCCCAGAACGCGCGGTGCACGTTAACCTCGCCCAGGCTCAGGTACGCCAGGCACAGCCGGCCTTGCTTGTCCGCAGGGGTCAGCGGCCCGAGGGCGTTGCGGTCCAGCACCAGCAACTGGGCGCCGGGCGTATCCAAGACCCGGCGATCACCGCCGTAAAAACACACCCAATCTGTCACCGCCGCCAGCCGCGCACGCCGCGATTGCGGCGTGGACTCCAAGGTGGCGCACCCGGCCAGGCCGGCCAACAAACCCGCCAACACCAGCCCATACGGCAGCTTGGAATAATCCATGGGCGGATTTATAAGGTACATTGCGCCGGCGCGCGAGATGGAAATCCACCTTCAGCCTCACGGCCAGAATCTCGACAGCCGCCAGTTGCTGCGCCATACTGGCGGCATGCAGAACCGGGAATGGATCCAGGCCGAGTTGGCGGCGTTGCAGGCCAGCCACGCGCGCCGCACGCTGCGCCGGGCCGAGCGCGCGGGCGGCTGGATCACCATCGAAGGTGAACGCATGCTCAACCTGGCCGGCAACGATTATCTCGGCCTCGCCCAACATCCCCACGTGCTGGCCCAGGCCGCCGCTGCCTTGCAGGCGGCCGGCGCCGGAGCGGCGGCCTCGCGCTTGATCACCGGGTCATTGGCCCTGCACCAGGAACTGGAGGAACGCCTCGCGCGGCTCAAGGGCTGCCCCACGGCGCTGGTGTTCGGCAGCGGCTACCTGGCCAACCTCGGCATCCTGCAGGCGGCCGTGGGCCGGGACGACGTGGTGTTCGCGGACCGCCTGGCGCATGCCAGCCTGCTCGACGCGGCCGGGTTGAGCCGCGCGCGCCTGGTGCGGTTCCACCACAACAATCCCGGCCACCTGGCGGACCTGCTGCGTAAGACCCCTGCCCGCCGGCGGCTGGTACTCACCGAGTCGGTGTTCAGCATGGACGGCGACGTGGCTCCGCTGGCCGACCTCTGCCGCGCGGCCGCGGACCACGACGCCATGGTCCTGGTGGACGAGGCGCACGCCACAGGCATCTTCGGGCCCGGCGGCAGCGGCCTGGTGCGCGCGGCCGGCCAGGAGCAGGCAGTGGATTTTTCGATGGGCACGCTCAGCAAGGCGCTGGGCAGCTATGGCGGGTTCGTGGCCTGCGCGCCAGAATACCGCGACCTGCTGGTCAACCGCGCCCGGGCCTTCATCTACACCACGGCCTTGCCGCCACCGGTGCTGGGCGCGGCGCTGGGCGCGCTGGACGTGCTGGCGGACCACCCCGGCCTGGGTGCGGAACTCCTGGCCCGCGCCGACCGATTCCGCGCTGCGCTCCGGGCGGCCGGCCTGGACACCGGCGCGTCGACCAGCCAGGTCATCCCCGTGATGGTGGGCGACAACCAGCGCACGCTCGACCTGGCCGCACGGCTGCGCGCGGCCGGCGTGATGGTCGGCGCGATCCGTCCGCCGACCGTGCCCTTGGGCGCAGCGCGCCTGCGCGTGTCCCTGACCTTGGCCGCGGCGCCGGGAGACCTGGACCGGGCGGCGGCGGCCATCGTCACTGCAGCACACGCGGTGGGCCTGCCATGAAGCCGCGCCTGGCCCTGTTCGCGGGCTGGGGGTACGCGCCGGATGCCCTGGCGCCCCTGGCCAGGCTGCTGGCCGCGCGGTTCGCGGTCAGCCTGCACGCCGCGGACGAGGCCGCCGCGCAACTCGCCGCAGGCGATCCGCCCGCGGTGGCGGTGGGCTGGTCGTACGGCGGCATGCGCCTGCTCGCAGCCCTGGCCGGCGGCGCGCCGGCGCCCGCGCGCCTCGTGCTGGTCAATACCACGGCGCGGTTCACCAGCGCGCCCGACTGCCCCCACGGCGTGCCGTTGGCCGAGGTCCGGGCCATGATGGCTGGCTTGCGCAAGGATTCCCTGGCCACGCTGGGCGCGTTTCACCGGCGGGCGGGCCGCCCCGCCACCGGCCCGGATTCCGGCCTGGCGGCAGCGGCCCTGGCGCGGTATCCGGCGGCCAATTTGCTGGCCGGGCTGGAGTTCATGAAAACATTTGACCTCCGCGACAAATTGGGGCTTGTGCCCCCGCCCGCCGCAGTGATACATGCGCAAGAGGATCACATCATTCCCTGCCCGGCCGGCCAGTGGCTGGCTGAAGCCACACGGGCCGGGCGATGGGTCGGGATGGAGCAGGCGGGCCACGATGCGCCCGTGCGGACGCCGGAGCGGTTGGCCCGGATCATACTGGAAGGTGAGGAATAAATGCAGGCAAACAACGAGTCGAACCGGGATCGCGAGCACCAATCCATCGCGCGCCGCTTCGCCGCGGCCGCGCCGACCTATGACCAGTACGGCGCCATCCAGAACACCGTGGCCGCGCACCTGGCGAACATTCTGCCCGAGATGCCCGGCGCCGGCACCATCCTGGAGGTCGGCTGCGGGACCGGGCTGTTCACGCGCCGCCTGGTGCGCCACTATCCCAAGATCCCGGTCCAGGCGCTGGACATTGCCGCAGGCATGCTCGAGCATGCGCAGGCCAACCTGGCCGACCAGCCGCAGGTCAAGGGCCGGGTGGCGGATATCTGCACGACCGACCTCGCGGCCGACCACGCCTTGATCGCCAGCAGCTGCGCCCTGCAGTGGGTGCACCCGCTGGCGCCGGTGCTGAAGCAACTGGCGGACGCGCTCCGGCCCGGGGGCTGCCTGTGCGCCGCGGTGCTGGTCCGCGGCACGCTGGCGGAGGTGCACATCGCGCGGCGCGCCGTGGCCCCGCACAAGCCGTTGCCCCGCGAGCTGATCACCGCCGACGAGCTGCGCCGGGACCTGGCCGCCACCGGGCTGACCGTGGAGGCCTGGGAGGAACAAGCCCTTGAAATCGCCCTGCCCACCGGTTGGGCCGTCTTGCAGATGCTGCACGCCCAGGGGCTCACCGCCGGTCCGCTCTCCGGCGGCACCCAGCGCCTGAACGCCGGCGAGCTCCAAGCCCTCACCGACTATTACGACACCCATTTCCGCGCCGGCGGCGGCGGGGTGCGCGTGACCTACCAGGTGGCCCTGTTTCGCGCACGGCGCACCAACCGCCCTTGAGCACCGTGTTCGTCGCCGGGACGGATACCGGCGTGGGCAAGACCCGCTGCGCCGCCCTGCTCCTGCGCGCCTTGCGCGATCGCGGCATCAACGCCGTGCCCATGAAACCCGTGCAGACCGGCGCCACCCGTGGACCGGACGGCCGGCTGACGGCGCCGGACCTGGCGCAAACCCTGGCCCTGGCCGGCTGGCTGCCGCCGGCCACCGACCGGGCTTGGATGTGCCCTTATCTTTATGAGCCGGCCTGCTCGCCGCACCTGGCCGCAAGACTCGCCGGGCAAGAAATCAAGCTGGACCGGATCCTGGACGCCTGGCGGGCGCTGGCTGCCAGGTATGACGTGGTCCTGGTCGAAGGCGCGGGCGGGGTGCTGGTGCCGTTGAACGGAACACAGACCATGCTGGACCTCATGGCCGCCATGGCCGCGCCCGTGGTGCTGGCGGCCCGGCCGGGACTCGGCACGCTCAACCATACGCTGCTGACGCTGCGCGAGGTGCGCCGCGCCGGCCTGCCCGTGGCCGGCCTGGTCCTGGTGCACACCCAACCGGACGCGGAGGCCTGGATCGTGCGCGACAACCTGGCCACCCTGGCGCGCCTGGAACCCGGCCCCCTCCTGCTCGAAGTTCCTTACGCCGGGCCACAGGAATCGCCGGCCGCGGATAGCATGACCCCGTTGGTTCAGCGGCTTGCAGCCACTGCCCGGGGGGGGGCATAAACCTAAATTCAGCATTTGAATTAACTACGAAACACGCGAATAACGCGAAACTCGTTGCCGCAGAAAGAGGAACGGGCGAACAAGCTGAGAATAACATCGTTCACCTGTTGGGTGCAGGAAGAATTCGGGCCATTACCGTACATATTTAGCAGAGAGTCAACGGGATGCATTCGCGTAATTCGCGTGTTTCGTAGTTCATCTGCTCTTTCTTGGATAAAGCACGCTCCGGCCCGCGCCTATTCCTCGCCCACCAGCAGCATCAGCCAGGGCACGCCGGCACCGACCATGGTTTCGGCCTGGGCCTGGCTGGGCGCCAGCTCGCGGTAGCCCACGTTGTCGGTGGCCACGCAATAGAAGAAATACGTTGAGCCGATTTCGCCGGTGTAGATTGCGCTGGTGTCCGCGGTTTTTTCCAGCCAGCGGGTGAACGCGCCGCTGTCCCTGGCGACGTACACGTCGTAGGTGGCCACGCCCGACCCGGCGCCGTCGAATCCGCTCCAGCTCACGCGGAACTCGCGGGGCGATATTTCCGGCAGGGCGCTCACGGAGCTGACCGGCGGTTGGCGGTCGATGGAGTTGGTGACCGCCGGCGTGACAATGGCGGCGTTGACGTCGAAGACGATGTTGGCCTCGTTGGTGAAGACCATGCCGTCGGTGAGGTTGGTGCGGGCCGCCACGGTGTAGCTGACGAAACCATCGCCGATGTTGTTGGTCGTGTTGGGCGGCAGGAATCCGGCGTAAGGATCTTCCGGCAACTGGCGGGTGAACGGGTTGATGGACATCATGCGCCACGAGGCCTGGCCGCTCACGGGATCGAACTGCGCGGTTACCAGCACGGGGTTGGTGTCCGTGGCCACGTACACTTCCGTGGTGTAAACCTGCCGGCCGGCGGGCACGGCGATCTGCACGTTGTTGAACCCGATGTCGCCCAGCGCAAAGGTGGACCAATCCATCCGGGCATCCAGCTGGTCTGTGACCACGACCTCCTGGGCCGGCGCAGTGGCGTTGGTGGGATTATTTTCAAAATAGATCGTGTACGGCAAGGTGGACTCGAGCTGGACAAAGCGGTTCGCCCCGCCGCCGGCCGGGCCGGTCTTCAGGTTCGGGTCGTCGCTGTGCGGGTCCTCGGGATCGTCGTCGTCGTCCGGATCGTAGGGCAGGACTTTGATCTGGCAGTCGTCGTCGTCGTAATACTGCGGCGGCGGGTTGGTGGCCACCTGGCCGACCGCATTAATGCGCAACGTGAACACGTACGTGCCTTCGCCCAGGATCACGGTGGGCGACTCGATATCGCTGGGCTTGGGCGAGCCGGACCAGACGTAGGGTTTGGGCTCTCCGCCCGAGCCGGTGGTGAGGCGGGCCTTGACGCGGTTGGCCAGCCGGCCGTTGAGAGTCACGCTCACGGATGTCTGGTCTTTCTTGAGCATGATGGTCTGGTCCGGCCCGGCATCGGCCACCACGCCGGCCAGCACGACCTGGCCTTCCTTTTCCGGGAGCAGCATCATGACCTGCCAGTTGAATCCTTTGGGCATGGCGCCGGTGCCGAAGCCGAAGGTCTCGCCGATGTAGAACGGCTCGTAGAACCAGGTCGGGTCGTTCTTATAGACCTTGACGCCGTTGCGGTGGGCATCCTTGTTGACGGTGTGCTCGTCAATGGCGAAGGTATCTTCGAACCGGAACGGCACGTTCACGGCTTTCCAGTAGACCACGTCGCCGGCGCGCTCGGGGGTGCCCATGGTGTGGCGGGTCAGTTGCAGCTTGAATCCGACACGGTTGCACATGGGGGAGAGCCCCACGAAGCACTGGCCGCCGCCGAACGCCCACTGGACCTGGCCTGGGCCGGGCACAATGTACTCGGCGCATTCCACCCAGTTGCTGTTCACGGGCGGGTCGTAGGTCGTCTCGGAATAGCCTTCCGGCGGGTCCATGAAAGACACCGCGTTGTCCACCTGGTCCCAGACCCAGGTGGTCTGATCCTTGAACGTGGTGTTCGGGTTGGTGATGAAGTTCAGTACTTCCCGGGACAACGGCATGTCAAAAGTCGCAATCCAAGGCGTACCCGCGCCGGATCGCCAGTGGTCAATCCACTGATCCCATTCATCGCGGCCAAGGAAGGCGCAGCCGACAATGCGGCGGTTGATCTCATACTGGCCGTCGTACTCCACCTGCTCGAGGAAGGTCGGCTCGCGGGCGGGTTTCCAGGGCGTCCAGCGGCCGTCGGGCAGGCGGTCGCCGTTATCGTTGGTGTCGTGATCGTAGGGATCCGCCACGTATTCCTGGGTGCAGGGCGCGATGGTCTTGGCCAGCTGGCCTTCGCGGGCGAGCACGGTGTTGGTATCGGCCAGGCTGTAGAGGGTGTCGTTGACCACGAAGTTGATGAAGTCGGCCAGGCTGTGCGGGTAATAGCCCCGGTAGGCCAGTTCCGTGGCCAGGGTGGCCAGGCCGGCCAGGTAGGATTCGTGGGTGGCGCCAAAGCGCATCAGCAACTGCGCGGTCACCTGGTTCCACGGGTTAGTGGCCGGGTCATGGCCCTGGCTGCGGACCATGTCCGCGGCGCTCAAATCCTGCGCGGAGCTCGAACGCCAGCACATGATGTTGGGCCGGCCGCTCCACAGCGTGCCCTCGAAATTGTAGGTGACGCTCTGGCCGGGCCGCAGGATGCCCGCCGGCCCGTCCGGGCTGGTGGCCATGAAATCATAGAACTTGTTAGTGATCACGGCGCCGGCCTTGATGCGCCAGGTCATGCCCGCGGCCACCTGGAGGGTTTCCAGGAACGCGGCGGCGTCGGCATCGCCGGCATTGCCGTACTGGAAGGAGATGGTGAACGGCCGGCCCATGCGCACGGCGTCGGGCGTGACCAGGCGCACCCAGGGATCCGGGCCGCGGCCGGCTTGCACCGCGAGACCATCGGCCAATTCCGCAAAGGACCCGTCATCCCGGTGGATGCGCACATCCCAGGCGCCGGGCGTGGCGTCGCGCAGGTCAAACGTGGCAAACACCTTGTACTGGCTGTAAAAATAGACATTCGTGGTCGTTACGATGTCACCGACCGCCGACACCAGGCTGGCGGTGACGTTGTTGTAAAACTCGCTGCCGTCCACCTGCAGCGTGGCGAAGCCGGCATTGCCCACGGTGGCTGGCGTAACGCCCAGCACCGCGCAAGTCACCGGCGTGATCGTGATCCGGAACGTTTGCGGCACGCTGGCAAGGGAGTGACCCAGGATGGTGATGTAATAGGGTATGACGCTGCCGGAACATGAAATCTGGAGTTGCTGCCGGGTGGCCAGCGGGCCAGTGCCGCCCACCACGTTGGGCGGATAGTTGTAGTCCGCGGCCAGCAGCACACCGCCCTGGCCGCCCATGAGTTCCAACGTGACCAGGTAGGTCCCCGCATTGGTGGGCGTGAACCGGAACCACTGCTGCTCACCCGCGGCGCCGAACTGGCCGGTGTAACCCGCGCTGCCATCCGCGAGCGCCGGCAGGTCCAGGTTGAACTGGGCCGCGCCAGAGAAGTCGTTGTTGGTGATGTTCATCCCCTCGAAAAGATCCTCGCGGGAGTTCACGGTAACGTGCCAGCGGTGCGCGCCCATGATGTCGCCCGGCACGCGCAGGGTCGCCGTGTTGGTGCAGGCCTGGCCCGGCCCCAGGACCACGCCGGTCCCCACCAGGGCCTCGCCCACGGTGATGATGTTCGTCACCAGGTCGTAGTTGTAAGTCATGCTGATGCGGTCGTGCCAGGGGCCGTTCGCATTTTCCGATCCGTTGTTGGCCACGACCCACTGGACCTGGACCTGGTCGCCGGCCGTGACGCTGGCCGGCCCCTCGATGGACACGGGCACCAGGTCAATCTTGGAGGCCGCGGATTCGACGAACTCGAACGCGCCGATGTCGGCGTAGATGCCGTTGGTGTCGGCCAGGCCTTTTTTCACGGCTGTGCGCGGGTCGTTGTAGCGCGGGGCGCCCATGTAGTCCCGGACCGGCGCGTTGGTGGTTTCGCCGGCGTCGATCATGGGGCTCAGGTAGGCCAGGCGGTAGTTGCCGTTGGTCAGGTCCTTGAATCTCGGGTCCACGGACTGGTTGCCGTTGATCCCGGTCTGGTCGGTGATGTTGCCCCAGTAGTTCGTGCCGGTGGCGGACCAGACGTCGCTGTAGCGGATGACGATGGGCGAGCTGAGGATGTTATAGATCCCCTGCTGCACACTGGCGCTGATGATGGTGTTGAGGATCTCGATTCGGCCGTTGTGGCCCCAGATGCCGATGCGGTTGTTGTGCAGGGTGCAGTTGCGCAGGCGCACCACGGCGCTGCCGTCGGAGTTCACCCCGCGGTCCGTGCCGACGATCAGGCTGTTGGCCAGGGTCACGTCGCCGCCGCTCCAGGCCTCCACGCCCTCCCAGAACGCTTCCTGGATGATGCTGTTGGACATCACCACCACGGCCCCGGGATCCGTGCGGATGACGGCGGTGTTCTCCCACAGGCCGCTGGCCGTGCCCGCGCCGTAGCGCAGATCGGCGTGGTCGAACCGGGCGCTGCCGCCGGCCAGGTAGATCCAGCGCCAGTCGCCGCGATCGGGCTGGGTCTGGTCGCCGTCGGCGTTGGAGTCGCCGCCCACGGTGTCGTCCTTGATGGACGTGAACGCGATCGGCAGCGCGGCGCTGCCCAGGGCGGCCAGGGCGCCGCCGCCCTGGACCGTGATGCCCAGCTTGTCGCGGAGCTTCACCACGGCCCCGGGCTGCAGGGTCAGGGTCACGCCGCTGGGCACGGTGACGTTGCCGGTGATCTCGTGCACGTAGGTGCCCAGCCAAATTTCGTCGCTGCTGATGGTTCCGCTGTGGGTGGTCTTGCTGTAGCGGATGTCGGTGAAATCGTTGTAGAGCAGGCTCGCGCCGCCGGCCACGGAAAACCCGTTCCAGTCGCCCGGCTGCGGGCCGGTCTGGTCGCCGTCCATGTTCGTGTCGCCGCCGGCGGTGTCGTCGCGCAGGGACGTGATCACGGTGACGGCGTCGTTGGTCCCGCGGGCGTCGAACGTGCCGCCGCTTTCCAGGAGGATGCTGGCGCCGGAGGCCACCTTGATGATCGCGCCGGGCTCCACGAGGATGGTCTTGCCCGTGGGCACGGTGAGGGTGCGCTCCACCACGTGGACCGTGCCGGAGCCCCAGGTCTCGTTGTTGGTCACGCGACCGCTGTGCCAGGCCACGGAGTTGTTCACCAGCACGTTCTGCTGGGCCTGGCCGAGGTACTGGGTCTGGCTGTCATAGAACACCACGCGGATCTCGAACACGCCGTCGGTCGTGCCGATCGTGTTCCAGGCGGCCGTGCCCCAGGGGCCGCCCGTGGCAATGGGCAGGGCCACGCCGTTGCGGAAGGCCTGCAACTGGGCCTGGAACCCGTTGGGGTTTACGCCCAGCGCGGTCCAGCGGATGGTCGCCGTATCGTGCAGCAGGCCGCCGGACGGGTTCTCGAGGATATAGGTCGGCGTGGAAGACTGGTACACCGTGCCGGTCTGGCCGGGCCGGTTGGCACCGGGATTGACCAGGAGGTTGGTGGCCGGCAAGCTCACGCTGCCATAGTGGTAAATCGCGATCCGGCCGCCGCCGCCTGACCCGGCATAGGTGGTGCCGTTGCCGCCGCTGGCGGTCAGGAGGCCCGCGCCTACCAGGTCGCCGCAACTGACCAGCAGCGACCCGCCCGCGCCACCAGCCACGTCATTCATGGTCCCCGCGACGCCGCGGGCGCTGATGGTGCCGTCCACGGCCAGGGTGCCGGCGGCGATGATGCGTAGCGCGCCGCCGCCATGGCCGGTCAGGGCGCCCTCGTCGCCCGCGCCGCCGCCGCCGCCCAAGTCCGTGGGTAGCGTGGAGGACCCGTAGGCCG
>CAZAYP010000002.1:0-222595 GCA_964489425.1 uncultured Verrucomicrobiota bacterium
CGCGCAGCAGGCGCGCCTGGCGGAGTGGCTGGCAGCGCGGATGCTCCCGCGCGCGCAGCAACTGGCCGCGGCGCCGGTCATCGATGACATCGAGTCCTTTGCCGAGGAGTGGCTGAAGCTGGAAGAGTTGGCTGCCGCGCCAAGCTTGCGCCAGGAAGCCGAAACCCTGCTGCAAGCGGCGCGCGATTTCGATATCGAGAAAATGCTGGTGACGCTCCACGGGCTGCCGCAGGCCGTGCGCGCCTGGCGCAGCCAGGCCGGATGCGGTGCGCCGTGAGCCGCGGGTCAGGCCACGGCCGCGTTGCTCAGCGCTTCCATTTCGTGCTCCAGCAGCAGTTTCTGGACGTCCAGCAGGATTTTAACGCTGTCATCCACCTTGCCCATGCCCTTGATGTAGCGGCCGGCCGTGGTGCTGTGAACCTTGGGCGGTGGTGATACATGATCCGCAGGAATATTCGCCACCTCGTTGACCGTGTCCACGATCAGCCCGATGGAACTGCTGTTGATATCCACGACGACCACGCAGGTGCGGTCATCGTAGTCGCGGGCCGCAAGGCGAAACCGGAGGCGGATATCAATGACCGGGATGACCTGGCCGCGCAGGTTGATGACCCCCTTGACAAACGGCGGCATGTCTGGCACCGCGGTGATCTTCTGGATGCCGACGATTTCCGTCACGTAGGCGATCTCGATGCCGTATACCTCGTCCCCCATGCGGAAGGTCAGGTACTTGTCCTTCTGCGAATCTTCATCTTCATCGTCCCAAAGATCATCATCCATATCCTGCTGGCGCGCGTTTCTGGGTTCCGCAGTCATGGGCACATCTCCTTCATTGGCGGTCGCAAACTGTTTCCTCAATTAATGGCAGGATAACCGGCAATCATGGAACATCAAGCGAAAACAACGGGGAGCGGGCTGCGCACGATCACGGTCACCTGCGCCCGGGGCGCCGCCCCGGGCCTGGCGGCGGAGATCGCCGCGCTGGGGTTCCCGGTGACGCGCGTGGAGCCCGCCGCCGTCCAGTCGCGGGGCACGTTTGCCGACACCCTGGCGCTGAACCTCCGCCTGCGCACCGGCCAGCGGGTGCTGTGGCTGCTGGCCGAGTTCCCGGCGCCCGACGCGGACGCGCTGTACGCGCGGGTGCACGCCATCCCCTGGGAGCAGGAGATCCCCGCGGACGGCTACCTCAGCGTCACGTCGGCGGTGCATCACCCGGCCATCCGGGACACGCGGTTTGCCAACCTCAAGTGCAAGGACGCCATCGTGGACCGCCTGCGCGAAGCCTGTGGCCGGCGGCCGGATGCCGGCGCCAGCCGGGACCGCACCGTGGTGTTCCTCTACTGGCAGCCGGCGCGGGCCAAGGTGTACCTCGACACCACCGGCGAGCCACTGTCGCGGCGCGGGTACCGCCGCCTGGTGGGCGCGGCCCCCATGCAGGAATCATTGGCCGCCGCCGCCATCCTGGCCACGGGGTGGACGGGCGATGGGCACTTCATCAATCCCATGTGCGGCAGCGGCACGCTGGCGATCGAGGCGGTCCTGCTGGCCCTCCATCGCGCCCCCGGCCTGACCCGGACCAACTTCGGGTTCATGCACACCAAGCGCTTTGATCCGGCCGCGTGGCAGGCCTTGGTGCAGGAAGCCCGCCGCCAGGCAAAGCCCGCGCTGGACTTCAAGATTATCGCCACGGATCGCGACGCGGCCGCGGTGGCGGACGCCCGCCGCAACGCCGAGGCCGCCGGCGTGGCGGCCAGCATCCAGTTCGGCGTGGGCGATTTCCGCAGCACGCCGCTGCCCGCCGGCGGGCCGGGCGTCATCATGTTCAATCCGGAGTACGGCGAGCGCCTGGGCGCCGAGCAGGACCTGGTGGCCGTGTACCGCGGGATCGGCGACTTTCTCAAGCAGCGCGGCGCGGGCTACCGCGGCTACGTCTTCACCGGCAACTTTGCGCTGGCCAAGCAGATTGGCCTGCGCTCCCGGCGGCGCCTGCCTTTCTTCAACGGGGATCTCGAGTGCCGGCTGCTGGAGTATGACCTGTATGCCGGCGCCGGCGGCGGCCGGATCGGCACGGAACCTGGTTGACGGCACGCACGGGTCGCTGGCGCTGGTTTGCAGGGTGACCGCTCGGCTGGCCGTGTCCTGGCTGCCGGAGCCGCCGTTGATCACAGGCTGTTGACCACCGGCGCGTTATGTTCGAGGTCAGGGGATATTCACCCGCCGCGCGGATGTCCGCCGGGTTGGATGCGTCCAGGACGATGATCTTGCCCGACCCGTCCGCGACATAGAGATAGCCTTTTCCATGTTCATTTTTTCTCACGGAGCCACAGAGTCACGGAGAACCGCGTCGATCGGGCCATGGATGGCGCGAGTCATGCTTCATCCCAGAAAGAGCAGATGAACTACGAAACACGCGAATTACGCGAATGCATCCCGTTGACTCTCTGCTAAATATGTACGGTAATGGCCCGAATTCTTCCTGCACCCAACAGGTGAACGATGTTATTCTCAGCTTGTTCGCCCGTTCCTCTTTCTGCGGCAACGAGTTTCGCGTTATTCGCGTGTTTCGTAGTTAATTCAAATGCTGAATTTAGGTTCATGGATCCCACCAACAAATCAAAAGGCAAGTGGGGTTCCTTTCCACGCATGACGTAGAAGCATGATCGCGCCGATTTTTTTGCGTTCATCCCCGTGTCTCTGTGCCTCCGTGAGCGTCTCCCCGCGTTGCTGATCCCTTACGAAAAAACAGTATATTCGTTGCAACAAGTAGACAATCATGGCCCCGACCCGGCCCTCCAACGCAGCTTGATTCGCGAATACTTGCAGGCCCGGCTGCTGCTGGCCTTGCAGGATTGCGGCGCCTTCGCGGATTGGGCATTTCTTGGGGGTACGGCGCTGCGGTTCCTTTACCAACGGCCACGGTATTCCGAAGATTTGGACTTCTCCCTGGCCGAGCTGGGTCGAAATCCGCGGTTCAGGGAGCGGCTCAAATCGGTCAAGGGCGACTTGGAACGTGAAACCTATCAGGTGGATATCCGGGTGCGGGATAAACAAACCGTGCTGATGGCCATGGTCAAGTTCCGCGGCATCCTGCATGAAATGGGCGCATCCCCGCATCCGGATGAGACACTGCAAATCAAACTTGAGGTGGATAGCCGCCCGCCCGCCGGCGCAGTTTTGACCACAACCCTGATTCGCAGGAATTTTGTTTTACACCTGATGCATTATGACCGCGCCTCCCTGCTGGCCGGCAAACTGCATGCGATCCTGGCAAGGGCTTATACCAAGGGGCGGGACCTTTACGATCTAATGTGGTATCTATCCGCTCCGGATTGGCCGGACCCCAATATGACCCTGCTCAATAATGCCTTGGCTCAAACCGGATGGGACAAAGGCTCCGTGACCCCCCGGAATTGGCGGCACATCGTGGGCGCCGGCCTTGCCCGGATGAACTGGCCGCGCGCACTGGCGGATGTGCGCCCCTTCCTCGAACGGCCCCGGGACGAGGCGCTGCTCACACGCGAAAATCTGCTGAACCTGCTGGCAAAAACAGGCGCATAGGATCCGCGGAAGCTGGTGCTCCGCAGCCACGCCATGAGAATATCCGGTCCTGTAGCCGTGGGCGGTGACCGCGACGGTTCAGACCGACTTCAGCGCTGGCGGCTATTGCCAGCCCTAAATGAGCAGTTCGACTGCGGAGCAGTTGAGCTGCTTTCTCTGGGGTTATGGCCATTCCCGTACGCGGTAGAACCGGACGCCGCCGGGCGGCTGGTCGGTGTGGCAGTTTTGCGGGGCCGTGGCCGGGAAGTTGGCGCTGGGAGTGAACTCCGGCAGGTTGGTGCTGATCTCGAGAAAATAGGTGCGGCCGGCCACGCTGGGCCAGCGGAGGACTGCGTTGCTGCCCAGCGGGGTGATTTCGTCCAGCAGCAGCGGGGCGTCCGTCCAGTTGACCTGGGCAGGCGGGGTGCTGTCGCCCTCGGCGAGTTCGACGAATGCTAGCACCTGGCAGTTGCGTGGCACCAGGCTGGCGTTGGACCAGACGCTGGTGAACCCCATGGAATTGCCCACCGCCAGGGCGCTGAAGGCGTGCCGGAACTCGGCAACCACCTGCCCGGATGCGTCCTGGACCTGGAAGACGAATGTGCCGGAGCAGGTGTCAAACCCGCTGTTGAGCAGGCTGGCCTGCAAGGTGACGTCCTCGCCACGCCGGTAGCCGCGGGGCTCCAGTTCCAGGTCTTCCACTTCCCCGGCCAGGGCTTCGAGTTCAAAGTCCTCGCGGGCGCGGTCCAACACGTGGCCGTCCGCATCGCGCGCGATGATTTCCAGATAATAGTTGCCGGGAGCGTAACCAACGGCATCCCATTCCAGTTCACCGGAAGCCAGGCCCTGGACCCGCGAGAGGGTTTGCAGGGGGAAGGTGTAGGCCGCCATGCTGTTGTTGGACCGGATGGCGCTTTCCAGCACCACGTCCAGGCCCTGGCTGTTGGTGTTGTAGAGCCAGTAGGCGGCCGTCACCGTGGCGTTGCTGCGGTACGAACGCTGGTCCAGCAGGATGCGGTTGATGTCCACGGCCGACTCGTAATAGTCCACGTGGAACTGGTAGTTGGTGAAGAAGAGCGCCGCGGTGGTGCCGGCGTCGTAATAGAACGGATAGAGGGTCAGGACCAGCACGTTGGTGTCGCCCGGCGCCCAGTCGTAGGCCCAGTCAAAGTCGTTGGTGGGCCACCAGCCGGCCTGGGGCGCGCGCGGCGCGCGGTCCGCAGCCGGGTCCGCAAAATCCGCGATCGCAAAGGCGGCGATGCGCAACCCACTGGTCGCGCTCTGGCCGTCGCGCAGGGTCAGGCTGACGTCCTGGACCTGGCAATGGGGCGGGTAATAGATGAAGGCGCGGTACATGGGCACGGGCGGCTGGCCCTCGGCCAGGCAGTTGAGTTGGCCGGGGATCGTGACCGCGTCGTTGGTGTCGATGGGGATGACTTCATACATGGGGATCTGGATCGTGAGGGTGTCCAAGGGACCGGCCTTGCGCTGGGGCAGGTTGAGATCCGCGGCCTTGCGGCGCGCGCCGGAGGGCAGGATGGTCATCTTGGGATCGCCGTTGAGCAGGCAGATGGCGCTGTTGTAGTTGTAATGGGCGGCGTCATAGGAGGTGCTGTCCGAGCCGTAATCGTACTTGCCGTCGCGCAGGGCCATGCCGATATCGTCGGCCGCCGGCAGGTGGTCGTAGAAGGCCATCAGGATGTTGTCCAGGTACGCCTGGGCCGTGCCCGAGGCGCCGATGTAGCCGGCCGCGCGGCGGCGCGGGAAAACCTCGGCCATGCTCTCGCCGGGTTGGAAGTTGGCGGTGGAACAGGACATGGCCACCACCAGCGGGCGGTTGGAATCCACGGTGAAGCCGGTGTCCACGTCGGTCGCCCGGACGATGTCCCACAGGTTGTAGTTGCCGTGCCCGGCCAGGTGGATGACGGATCGGCCGATGGCGGTGTTGAAAAAGTCCGCCTTGGTGATGGCGTTGGTTCCCTCGGTGGTCTGCTGCACCACGTTGAATCCCATGGCCGCGCTGCGCAGGCGGCGGGCGGCGTTGCTGGCATGGTAGGGCATGTTGATGTTGTCCGAGTCGCCGCTCGGCCCGCGCCGAAAGCCGCTGACCACGTAGGCGCGGCGGTTGTGGGTGCCCAGGTCGCCGGCCTCGATCTCCAGCAGGGTCTGGACATGGTCGCGCATGGCCGCGGCGTCCTCGCCCACGATCCGGCTGCAGGCCAGTTCCGGCCGGTTGGGCGAGCCGGCCATGTTGGCGTAATCGCGGTCGGTGAGCTGGGCGCGCTTGACCTTGCCGGCGGCCGCGTCGAACGTCCAGGCGGCGCCGAAGGTGGAGACAATGCCGGCATCGCCCAGCAGCACCAGGTAGCCCTGGCTGGCCCAGCGCGGGCTGAGTTGGGCGGTCCATTCGCCGTCGGCGTCAATCAGGTCTTTCAAGCTCCAGCGGTCGCCGGGGAACCGGCCCACGGGCCAGTTGATCAGTTCGATCTCGCCGGCCGCGCGACCCAGCTCGTCCGCGCCCCAGATGACCAGGATCTCGTGGCCGAACTTGGGCAGCATGTCGGCTACGACCAGGCGGCAGTTGCGGGTGAAATCCCAGTTGCACCAGGCCCGCAGGCGCCAGGCGCCTGCCTCGCAACGGTAGATTTCGAGGCGGTCGTCGGATTCGTCGGCGAAAACCAGTTCCTGGTAACTGTCCCAGCCCACGTCGCCCACGGCCAGGGCGTCGCCGGCGTCCAGGGCCAGGTCGAGCGTGTTCACCAGGGCGCCGCTGCCGCCGACATAGACCAGCACCTCGTCGGCGGACAGGTCGCCCACCAGCACTTCGGCTTCGGCGCTGCCCATGACATTCCCCGCCAGGAAAAAGTCGTTGGAGCGGAATTCGCTGTCGAACTGGAACAGGGTGAATAAGTTCAACTCGCCCCAGGCGCTGACCCGGCCGGTGCCGGCCTTGGCCACGATGATTTCATCCCGCAACCAGCCGGCGCCGGACTTGATGTCGCCGACCGCGAACCCGTCGCCAACCGAGTAGGAGTCGCTGTGCCGCGGATCAAAGCTGGTCTTGATCAATTCGCTTGGCAGCGGGTCATAGGCGTAAATATCAACCACCCCGTGCTTCAAGCTGCCGAGGTTGGTGGTGCCGTGGGCGATCATGACCTGCGCATACGGCGTGCCGCCCACGGAAGTGAAGCCGGCCGCCATGGCGTCGCCCCGGAACAGGAAGTTGGTGCCCAGGGCCAGGGGCAGCTTGTGGTCCCGGAGCGAGAACTGCTTGATGTAATTGTACGAGCGCAGATAGTCCATGACCGCATTGGTGCCGGCATCGCGGTCGGCCATGAAGAACTCTTCCAGGCCATCATCGAACATGTGGGCCATGCCAAAGAGATCGTTGGTGGTGTACCCGGTCTTGGCCGCCGCGCAACTGCGGGTGAAGGCCAGCGCGCCCTGGCGCTGGAGCGCCAGTTCGGCGGCGGACGCGAGCAACTCGTTGACCGCGGCATGGTCGTAAGCAGCCAGCAGGTTGTCCGGGCTGGTCACCACCAGGTAATCGGCCTGCGCCAGGATGTTGCTCACCGCGGCGCCCAGCCGGTTCCAGCGGGCCGTGGCCTGGCGCCAGGCCCACACGTTGAACTGGTACTGGGTGTGCGAGTAGCTGCCGAACCCGTCGTGCCAGCGCACCACCTGGTCGCCATCGACCCGGTAATCCACCGAGCCGGGCCGCAGCACCGGGACCATGGAATACGTGACGGAATAGTGCCCGCCCGGGACGATCGCGTGCGGGGTGGCGTAGGATAACACCGCCCGGGCGCGCTCGGTGTCCCCGTCATACACCACCGTCTTTTCGTAGCCGCTGGTTTCGCGCCAGGTGGGCATGAACCCGTAGAGCGCGTCGTCGCTGATTTCGTCCACGTAGGCCGTGGCGTCGCCGTAATTGGTGATCATGATGGTGACGCCCAGGTACCCGCCGTACTGGTTCACCACGCGCTGGACCTCCAGATCGCCTTGCGCCGGCTCGAGGGTATAGGCGATCGAGTCGCTCTCGTAGCACAGGTTGCTGGTGATGGCGCTGGCAAAAAAGGTGTAGGTGCCGGTCGGCGCGCCGACCAGGTTATAGTCGTGCTCGAAAACGAACGGCGCGTTGGTGCCCGGCTGGGTCTTCTCCGCCACCTTGACCCCGTTGATGTAGAAATCCACCTGCTTGACTCCGACCCAGATGGGCTCGCGCCGCCAGCGGTCGCCCCACGGCCCGAAGCCGCCGCTGCGGTCCAGGGGCTTGACACTATAACCCAGGTTTTCGCGCGCCTGGACCCGCAAGGGCAGGTTGGTGCACGGCGCCGCGTTGGTGCGGATGGCGATCGTGTAGCCGTCGTACGGATCAAGGATTTCAACCTCGATCTCAGGCGGGTTGGTCTGGCAGTTGCGGAAAAAGTTCCAGGTGGTGCTGACCATGGCCATTTCCTGGGTGTCGGAATACGCCCGCGCCATGATGACGTGGCTGCCGACCAGGTCCAGGATGTTCAGCCCGATCGATTCCGGGTTGAACAGCGCTTCGCGCGCCGCGCCAAAGGCCGACCCGAAAAACAGGCCGTTGATGAAGAAGTCAATCCGGTCGATGCAACCGGTGGCCTCGATGCCGAACGCGTTCGGGATGGCGAACTCGCCCAGCGGCATCAGGTTGGTCACCAGGAACCCGCCGCCCGGTTCCGCGAGGGTCTCGAAGAAGTGTTCGGTGCTGCTGACGGTGTTGGAATGACGGTCCGTCGAGCGGACCAAGTAGCGGTAGGTCGTGGCGGCGTCCAGGTTGGTGAGCATCATCCAGTGCGCGGTTTCCTGGGCCGGGTTGGTCATCCCACCGGGATAAACGCCGCTGTCCTTGCCGTACCAGACCTGGGAGTCGCAGGCCTTGTCGGTGTTCCAGCGGATTTCCGCCTCGTGGCGCATCACCTTGGGCGCCACTGGGCCCCAGGTGATCAGTGGCGGCACATTCGGCGCCCAGCGGGACAGGAAGATGTCGTACTCGCCGATGAAGGTCTCGTCGTCGAACGCGCCGTAAGCGTAGCCGCCCACGAAGAGGTTGCTGGGCGAGAGCGCGGCCACGCCGCGCCCCTGGGCATCCGCCGAACCCCAGCGCCTGGTCCAGGGCCGCGAGCCGTCGGCATGGAAAGCCGAGAGGTAAAGGGTCTCGTACTTGTTGCTTTGGCCGTCAAACGTCGCGCCCCAGGCCGCCATGCCGGTCACGAAGATGTCATTGGTGCCGGCCGTGGCCACCGCGTAGCCCGCGTCAGCCCAGATCGAGCCCCAGATGCGCGCCCAGGCGCGCGTGCCGTTTTCGTCGTAGCGCACGAGAAAAGGGTCGGTGTCGCCAATCTGCGGTTGCCCGCCAAACGGCCCGCCATGGCCGGTCACGTACACCGCACCGGATGCATCCACGGCAACGCCGTTAGCGTAATTCACCCCCGTGCCGCCCCACAGCCGTGACCATTGGCGTGTGCCGTCGCCCTTGTACAGGCTCAGGAAGGCGTCGATCGAGCCGCCAAACGGCTCGCCATCAAACGCGGCATAGGTGTAGCCGGCCACGTAGATGTGGCCAGCCCCATCTACGGCGATGCCCTGGCCATAATCGTCGCTGGTTGATCCCCAGATGCGGCTGTATTCGCGGGTCCCGTCCGGCGCGAACTTGCTGTAAAAAATGTCGCGGTTGCCCACGTATGCCTGGCCATCAAAGTTGGTGCGGCAATAGCCGCAGACATAAACGTAGTTGGAAGCGTCCACGGCGATCCCGCTGCCGCTGTCGATGCGGACCGAGCCCCAGACGCGCGACCATTCGCGGTCGCCGGTTGACTTGAACTTGGTCAGGAACGCGTCGCCGTTGCCCACCGCCTGCTGGCCGTCGAACCCGGCCCAGGTCTGGCCGGCCACGTAGAGCGCGCCGGCGGCGTCCACGGCCACGGCATAGCCCTCGGTGTAATCCGCGGCGCCCCAGATGCGGGTCCACTGTTTCTCGCCGGCGGTGTCGTAGCAGGTCAGCACCGCGTTGCGCACCCCGCTGTTGGTCTGGCCGTCAAACGATTTGCAGGTGTAGCCGGCCACGTACACATAACCGCTGGTGCTCACCGCCACGGCCTGGCCGTAGTCGTTGGATATCGAGCCCCACATCCGGCTCCACTCGCGCACCATGTCCTGGGCTGAGACCGTCGTGCCGGCCAGCGCCAGCGCCGCCATCAACGCTAAACCAAGAATCTTGTTCATCTCTTATCCCTCCGGGGCGAACGCTCTTGTGCCGTAAACTCAAACCAGCCATCAGTCCCTCAAGGATGAGGATACACTCGGGCGCGGATCTTGGCAACCACTGGAATCGACGGGAACCGGATGATCGAGAGCGCGGGTTGCGGTGTGCTACTGGCCGGGCGCGGCCGCCCGCGGACGCCGCGTGGCGCCCGCGAGCGGCTGGCGGCCCCTGGGGTCACTGGATCGGGATGCAGATGTCGGTCTTGAGGTTCTCGGGCTTGGTGCGCTGCGGATCGTTCAGGTAGATCTCCAGGCACGGGGAGTCCCGGAGCGCTGTGCCGCTGGCCGGCAGCCACTGGCCAAAGATCCCGCGGTAGGTTTCGCTGAGCTGGTCATACGGCCCCTGGTGCAGGAACACGGCGTACTTGCCGCCGGCGATGGTTTGCACGCCGACCGCGCCTTCCGGCTTGACGGCCTGCGCCACGCTGATGCAGGCCTCGTAGCGCAGCTTGTCCGCGGCGGTGACTTCGGGGTCGTCGTAGCTGATGCCGATCATCTCGGCATCCTGCTGCACCAGCTGGCGCGGGAAGGCGAACTGGCATACTTCCTGCCAGGCCGCGCCCGCGGCCTGGGCGTAAGGTCCGGTGCGGCGCACATAGATTACCTGGGTTGGTTTGCGGTCAACGATTCTCGGCTGCATGGCTTCCTCCTGGTTGGGGTTGATACGTACTCGGACGGGATTGGTTAAGAACACGGCCTGGCGGGCCTTGCGGAAGCGCGTCGGGCTCTGGCGGAACAACTGCAGGAACGCCTTGTTGAAGGCCGAGGGCGTCTCGTAGCCCGCGGCCAGGGCGATGCCCGTGACCGGCTCGGTGGTGAAGCTGAGCTGCTGGGCAGCGCGCTCCAGGCGCAGGCGCCGGACATACTGGCCGACCGGTTCGCCCACGATGGCCTGGAACAGCCGGTGGAAGTGCCAGGGCGAGAAACATGCCACGCCCGCCAGTTCCGGCAGGGTGAGGGCGTCGTCCAAGTGCTCCTGGATGTAGCGCAGCACCTTGTTCATCCGCTCCTGGTAGTCCTTCACCGTTTCCATTCTTGCGTTCATGCAGGCTCCCTTCTTCAGTTTCAACGCCGCTACCATAGCACGCCGCGGATCGCGGGCGCTTTTCCATTTTTGCGGTTTTAGCACGGCTTTGAAATGGCGCCGCCGCATGAGGAAATCCAAGGAATCGCCGGTTTGATCGACATCCCCTGACGGCGGGTCCGGAGGCCCATTATTCTCTCGCCAAGTGCGCCAGGGACGCCAAGACCGTCCATCATCTCCAAGGCAACTTGGCGAGCTCTGCGGGCTTGGCGAGAAATCCAGTCCTGGATCTCACGGAGCCTGCCGCGCGGTGATCGGTGGCCTGCCGGATCCCCACCTTGCTGCGCCGCACTCTCTCCCGGATATTGGCCCGCTTGTTACCGGGAAGCAGGGCACCCGTCAAGGACATATCCTGCCGCGCGCGGAAACCGGCCGGAGTTGTCTTTGCGCTCGACTCCGTCCGGGTTTGGCGCATAATCGCGCGCCGAAACTGGTTGGAGGACGCCCCATGACTATCAACAGGCGGAAAGCCATGATCGCGCTCGAAGACGGCACGTGCTTCGCGGCGCAGGCCTTTGCCGGCCACGGCGAGATTTACGGCGAGCTGGTGTTCAACACGTCCATGACCGGGTACCAGGAAATCCTGAGCGACCCGTCCTACCACGGCCAGGTGGTCACGCTGACGTATCCCCTGATCGGCAACTACGGCATCAACCGCGACGATGTGGAGTCGGCCCGGCCGCACGCCGCCGCCCTGGTGGTCGGCGAATGCAGCCGCGTGCCCAGCAACTGGCGCAGCACCTGCACCTTGCCGGATTACCTCGTGGAAAATGGCCTCATGGGGATCGACCAGGTGGACACGCGCGCGATCACCTTCCATATCCGGTCGCGCGGCGCCATGAAATGCATCGTGTCCACCGCGGACCTCGACCCGGACAGCCTGGTGCGCAAGGCGCGCGCGGCGCCTGGTCTCGTGGGCCGCGACCTGGCCGCCGAAGTGTCCACGCCCCGGCGCTACGTGTGGCCCGGCCCGCACGCGGAGGCGCGCAACATGGCGCGCATCAACGCGCTCGGGCTCAAGGCGTTCGAGAACGCCAGCCTCACCCGGCCGGATGCGCGGCACCGGTACCGCGTGGCTGTGCTGGACTGCGGCATCAAGCTGAACCAACTCCGCCTGCTGGCCCAGCGCGGCTGCCGCCTGGTGGTGTTCCCGATCCACGCCACGGCCCGCGAGATCCTCTCCGCGCAGCCGGAAGGATTTTTCATCTCCAACGGCCCCGGCGACCCGGCCGGCGTGCCGTACGCCGTGGAACAGATCCAGGCGGTCCTCGAGGAAGGCGTGCCCACGTTCGGGATCTGCTTCGGCCACCAGTTGCTTGGCCTGGCGCTGGGCGGCACGACGTACAAGCTGAAGTTCGGCCACCTCGGCGCCAACCAGCCGGTCAAGGAGCTGGCCACGGGCAAGGTGGACATCACGTCCCAGAACCACGGGTTCTGCGTGGACAAGGAGTCGCTGGATCCGGCCGCGGTCGAAACCACCCACGTGAACCTTAACGATGGCACGTCCGATGGCCTGCGCCACAAGAAGCTGCCGGTGTTCTCGGTGCAGTACCACCCCGAGGCCGCGCCCGGCCCGCACGACGCCGTGCACTTGTTCGACCGTTTCATCGCGCTCATGCAGGAGCGCCGCGCGCGATCCGGCGCCGCGCTCTCTTAGCCGGCGGCGGGCTCCGGCGGGCGGCGGCAGTGCCAGTCCGTGGCCTGCTCGTAGGCGAACCCGACGCGCAGGATGGTTTCCTCGCGGAACGCCGGGCCCAGGATCTGCAGGCCCACGGGCAGGCCGGCGGCGGTGAAGCCGCACGGGACCGCCAGGCCGCACAGGCCGGCGAGGTTGGCGGTGACCGTGAACACGTCGCCCAGGTACATCTGGAGCGGGTCGGCCACGGCGGCGCCCAGCGGGTAGGCGGCGGTCGGCGCCACCGGGGTCAGCACGGCATCGCAACCCTGGAACGCCTGCGCAAAATCCTCGGCGATCAGGCGGCGCACCTGCTGCGCCCGCACGTAGTAGGCGTCGTAATACCCGCTGCTCAGGGCGTAGGTGCCCAGGATGATGCGGCGCTTGACCTCGCTGCCGAACCCGGCCGCGCGCGTCCGCGCATACATCTCGACCGGGTCGGCGCCGGGCACGCGGCGGCCGTAGCGCACGCCGTCGAACCGGGCCAGGTTGGCCGAGGCCTCGGCCGTGGCCACGAGATAGTACGTGGCAATGGCGTACGGGGTATGCGGCAAGCTGATCTCGCGCACCTGCGCGCCCAGATCCCGGCACCGGTCAATGGCCTGGCGCACCGCCTGCTCGACCTCGGGGTCCATGCCCGGGATAAAGTATTCGCGCGGGCAGCCGAGGCGCAGGCCGCGCAAATCCGCCTGCAGGGCAGCCGCGTAGTCCGGCGGGGTGTGCGGCACGGTGGTGGCGTCCAGGGGGTCGGCGCCGGCCAGTGCCTGGAGCAGGAGGGCGGCGTCGCGCACGCACCGCGTGAGCGGGCCGATCTGGTCGAGCGAGGACGCGTAGGCCGTCAGGCCATAGCGCGACACGCGGCCGTAGGAGGGCTTGAGCCCGACACATCCGCAGAAAGCCGCCGGCTGGCGGATCGACCCGCCGGTGTCGCTGCCCAGCGCGGCGATCGCGGTGCCGGCCGCCACGGCCGCGGCTGATCCGCCGCTGGATCCGCCCGGCACGCGCGCGGGATCCCAGGGGTTGCGGGTCACCTGGTACGCGGAGTTTTCCGTGGTCGATCCCATGGCAAACTCGTCCATGTTGAGCCGGCCGACCAACAGCGCGCCCTGCGCCCGCAGCCGGGCCACGGCGGTGGCGTCGTACGGCGCCACGTAGCCCTGCAGGATGCGCGACGCGCAGGTGCAGGGCTGGCCGCGGACGTTGATGACGTCCTTGACCCCGATGGGTATGCCCGCCAGCGGCGCGGCGGGGTGCGCGCCCTTGAGGCGGGCCTCGTCGGCGGCCGCGGCATCCGCCAGGGCCGTTTCCGCATCCACCGCCAGGTAGGCGCCAAGGTGCGGGTCGCGCCGCCCGATGGCGTCGAGCACGCTTTGGGTCACCTGGACGGACGAGCATTCGCCGCGCGCCAGCAGGTCCGCGATTTCCCACACGCAGAGGTTGTTCAATGCCGTCATGCCCGCCCGCCTTACTCGATGATTTTCGGCACCACGAACTGGTCGTGGCGCTGTTCCGGCGCATTGGCCAAAACGGTTTCCCGCGCCAGGCCGGGCCGCGTGGTATCCGCCCGCAGCACGTTTTCCAGCGGCACCGGGTGGGCCAGCGGCGCCACCCCGGAAAGGTCCAGCTTCTGCAGTTCGGCCACGTAGGCGAGGATCTGCTCCAGTTGCCCCTGGTACTGCGCGGTTTCCGCCGCGGTCAGTTCCAGGCGCGCCAGGTGCGCCACGTAGGCCACATCGATCTTATCCGTGGATGCCGCATGCGTCCGGCTGTGATTGTTATCCAAGACACGCTCCCCGGGCTGGCGCTACCTCAAGGCCAGCCGCACTAGTTGCAACACGACAAAACCCGCGACGACCACCACGATCCCCAGGAATACCAGGCGCCGGCGCCGGATGGGCTCCGTCACCTTGGGCCCGGCCGAGGGAACAAAGCTGCCGGCGGCGAGATAGTTGATCAAGCGCTCGTCCGGCGGCGCCGGCATCCGCGCCGGGCTGCCGGCGGGGTTGCTGGTTGGGCCGCCGGCTGCCGGTTCCGGCCGGGGCGTCTCGGCGCGCGCCGGCGGCTCCCGCCAACTGAACAAGTCGTGCTCGTCATCCGCCCGGGATTCGTCCCGCCCGGCCGCGTGGGTCGCGGCGGCGCGCTGGCTGGCGGCGGCCGCGGGGGAGAGGCTGTCGACCGGCGCCAGCCCGGCCTTGCGCAGGCGCCGGTTCAGGGTCCGGATATCGTCGCGCACGGATTCAGACTCCCGTTCCAGTTCGCGCAGGCGCTGGTCCAGGAAAGTTTTGCGGCCGCTGGTGCGCGTGCCCGCAGCGCCCCAGCCCGGAAAAAAATCCGTCCGGCTCATGGATGCGTACCCCGGGCCATCACAGGAAGCCGCGGCTCTGGAGATAGAAGCCCAGCAGGGTGAGGATGACGACGATCACGATCAGGGGCAGGCTGGCGGCCAGGCCGACCTTGAACCAGTGCGCAAAGTTCTGGGGCTCGCCGCCCCGCAGGCCCGGCTCCTCGAAGATCACCGCCCCGCCGGCGCCGGGCTTGGTGTCCGTCTCGGTCACGGACTGGATCCGGGCCATGGACTTCTTGTAGTCCAGCCGGCTGTTTTCGATGATCGCCAGCGCCTTGCCGAGCTCGTTGCGGATGCTGTCTTCCTTCCAGGTCTCGTCGTTGACCGACTGGATCTCGGCCAGCATGTTCTTGAACCGTTTGCGCGTCGCGGCGATCAGGTCCGCCAGTTGCCCGGTTTTGATCTCCTCTTTTTCGAGGGTCAGCAGGCTCTTTTCAAGCTGCTCGATGATGTCGCGCTTGCCGCGCTCATAATCGTCCTGGCGCTGGCGCAGTTCCTGCAGGTCGCGCTTTTCGCGCTCCAGGTCATCCTGGCGCTGGCGCAGGCGCTCCAGTTCCTCGGTGGTTTTGGCGACGTGCTCCTCCACCTCTTCCTTGTGCCGGGCGAGGCGGGTCAGGTTCAGGTCCGAGACCGGCCGGCCGGGCAGGACGTCCGCGGCCACGGTGGGCGGCGTCGGCGGGGGCTGCTCGTCGCCGATCCCCATCTTCAGCCGCCGCTGCGGCTCCCGTTTCTGGACCAGGTCATCATCAAAAAAATCTGTCGATGCCATAGCGCACTCCGTTGTTGAACTCGCAGGGCAATCCGGCCGCCCCCCTGGGCGGCGGCCCGATCAAGGAATGACCAGGGTTTGCCCGACCTTGATGTTTTCCGGCCTGACCAGGGTGGCCCGGTTGGCCTCGAATATTTTCGCCCACTGGCGGGGGTCGTTGTACACCTTGCCGGCAATGCGCGAAAGCGTGTCGCCCTCCTGCACCACGTAGGATTGCACCGCGGCCTGGGCCGGGGCCGGCTCGAGCGCCGAGGGCGCCGCCGACGTGGGCGCCTCGATGCGCGCCAGGGCCGGGGTGGGCTGCGGCTTGGGGACGGTCTCGTACTTGCCCAGCTTGGCCCGCAGTTGCTGGTTTTCCTTTTCCATCTGGGCGATCGTCTGTTTCAGCTCGGCGATCTCCTCGATGGCGCCGGACGGCGTGTCCGGCAACGAAGCCGCGTAGGAGATGCGGCAGCGCTGGATCAGGGAATTGATCAGATCTTTTTTTTCCGCATCGGGGCGCAGCTCGATGTAGCGCTGGTAATGGTAGACCGCCCGGATGTAGTCTTCCTTGTAGCTGTCGTAGAGCGAGGCGGCTTCCAGGTGCGCCCGGGCCAGGGTTGGGCGGCGGGCAATGGCCTTATTGTAGAGATCGAGAGCGCCGTTGATGTCCTGGGCATTACTTAGCTCGCGGGCGCGCTGGATGAGTGGGTCCTGCTCTTCCTGCCGGTCCAGGCCGGCCGTGTTGCGGCCGCAGCCCGCCACCAGGGCCAGCGCCGCAAGCAACAGCCCGGCCCGCGTATATTCGCGCATCGATTTCATGCTGTTTCCCTAACGGCTTTGGCGCCCCGAGTCAAGCGGATTCCCGATCGGGCCGTAAGGCCTCAGCCACGCGGGGAGACTCTCACGGAGGCACGGAGACACGGGGATGAACGCAAAAAGAATCGGAGCGATCATGGTTCTACGTCATGCGAGGAAAGGAACCCCACTTGCCTTTTGATTTGTTGCTGGAATCCATGAAGCATGACTCGCGCCATCCATGGCCCGCGCCAGCTGTTCTCCGTGACCTCTGTGGCTCCGTGAGAAAAAATAAACAAGGAACTGCACCGTATGCTTCCCCTGTAGCGGGTTCGGAAACGACGACTGATGATGGGCGCCCATCTCAAGCCCGGCGCCTTATCACCCCGTTTCATTGAGGCCTTACATCGGGCCACGGGGCCGCGCCACGCCGCGGGGCTCGCGCGCGCCGGCGCGACCGCGCGCGTGGGCGTGTTCCAACAAATTGACTTCCGCCGCGCCTTCCCTTATGGTGCGGGCATGACATCGGCGAGTCGGCAATTCAGCAGGCAAGGATGCGAGGTGCGATGAAAGTTACCGTGGTTGGGACCGGGTATGTCGGGCTGGTGACGGGCGCTTGTTTTTCCGAGGTGGGGCACGAGGTGCTGTGCGTTGACAGCGACGCCCGCAAAATCGCCCTGCTGCACAAGGGCCAGTTGCCGATTTTCGAGGAAGGGCTCCAGGAACTGGTGGAGCGGAACGTCGCGGCCGACCGGCTGAAATTCACCACGAGCATCGAGGAAGGCACCCAGTTCGCGGAGGTCATCTTCGTGGCGGTCGGCACTCCGCCCAGCAAGAGCGGCGAGGCGAACCTGTCGTACGTCGAGCAGGTGGGGCGGCAGGTGGCCGGCGCCATGCGCGGCTACCGCCTGCTGGTGGAGAAGAGCACGGTCCCGGTAAACACCAGCGAGCAACTCAAGCGCACCATGCGCAAGTACCTCAAAGCCGACGTGGATTTCGACGTGGCCTCCAATCCCGAGTTCCTGCGCGAGGGCGTGGCCATCCCGGATGCGCTGCAGCCTGCGCGCATCGTGGTGGGCGTGGAAAGCGAGCGCGCCCGCCGCCTGCTCCGCGCGGTGTACCAGCCGCTCATGGATCGCAACCCCGCCTGCGCGATGATCGAGATGGATATCGCCAGCGCGGAGTTGACCAAGCACGCCTCCAACTCGTTCCTGGCCCTGAAAATCTCGTTCATCAATGCCGTGGCCCGGATCTGCGAGTTGACCGGGGCCAACGTGGAGATGGTGGCGCGGGGCATGGGCATGGACCCGCGCATCGGGCCCCAGTTCCTCCGCGCGGGCGTCGGCTACGGCGGATCCTGTTTCCCCAAGGACGTGGACGCGTTCATCCACATCGCGGAGGCGCAGGGCTATGATTTCGGCCTGCTCAAGGAGGTCCAGCGCATCAACCAGGAGCAGCGCGGATTCGTATTTTCCAAGATCAAGCACGAGCTGTGGGTGCTGGAAAACAAGAAAATCGCCATCCTGGGGCTGGCCTTCAAGCCCGGCACGGACGACACCCGCGAGGCGCCGGCCCTGTACTTTGTGCAGGAGCTGACGCAGCAGGGGGCGCAGCTCAAGGCGTGGGACCCGGTCGCCGCGGCGCATGTCAAGGCCCAGTACCCGGGCCTGGTCTGCTGCGACGACCTGATGGACTGCGTGGCCGACACGGACCTGGTCTTGATCATGACCGAGTGGCCGCAGATCAAGGCGCTGGACCTGGACAAGGTGCGCGCGGCCATGAAAAGCCCGGTGATTATCGATGGCCGCAACATCTTTGACCCGGAGGTCATGGCGGCGAAGAAGTTCATCTATCACTCGGTCGGCCGCGCCAGCGTCAACCCTTGAGCTGCCCATGGCCCGCCCGCGAATCATCACGCTGTTGACGGACTTCGGGGAACAGGACGGCTACGTCGCGGCCATGAAAGGCGTGATCCTGGCCGCGGCCCAGGAACCGGTCACCCTGATCGATGCCGCGCACCACATTACGCCGCAGGACGTCGCGGCCGCTGCCTGGGCGCTGCGCCAGTACTGGCGCTTCTATCCCGAGGGCACGATCCACGTGGCCGTGGTCGACCCCGGGGTGGGCGCCGGCCGGCGCGCCGTGCTGGCCACCAGCCAGGGCCACTGGTTCCTGGCGCCGGACAACGGCCTGCTGACCCTCGTCGACCGCCAGGTGGGCGGGCTGCATGCGCGCTTTATTCACCCGGACTGGCACCGCCCGGGGGGCGTGGCGGCCACGTTCCACGGCCGCGACGTGTTCGCCTACGCCGCCGGCTTGCTGGCCGCGGGCCATGCGCCGCCGGAAAGCCTCGCGGCCGCGGGCGCGCCCCTGGTGCGCGCGGCATGGAGCGCGGCGCGGACCGAGTCCGGCGTGCTCCACGCGCAGGTGATCCACGTGGATCGTTTCGGCAACCTCATCACCAATATCACCCGCGCAGATCTCGCGGGCTGGAACACGGCCAGCCTCAGCCTGGCGATCGGCAACGCCGTGGTGCGCCAGGTGGTGCCGGCGTACGCCGCCGCCCCGCCCGGCGATCTGCTGGCGTTGTTCGGCAGCGAAGAGTTCCTCGAGGTGGCGGTGCGCGACGGATCCGCCGCCGCCCGCCTCGGGCTGGGCCGCGGCGCCACGCTTGCCATCACGCCATGAGGGACCGCCCACCGCATCAAGGCCCCCCCAACACCCGGAGACCACCATGACCCAACTATCGGCACCCCTCACTGAAACGCCGGAATGGCGCGCGCTCGACGCGCATTACCAGCAAGTGCGCGACACGCACCTGCGCGACCTGTTCCAGCAGGACCCGGCCCGCGCCGGCCGCTTCTCGCTGCAGGTGCGCAACCTGTTCCTCGATTATTCCAAGAACCGGATCACCGACGAAACCCTGCGCCTGCTCCTGGACTTGGCCCGCGCCCGCGGCCTGCGCGAAGCCATTGACGGCATGTTCAGCGGGCAGAAGATCAATAACACCGAGGGCCGCGCCGTGCTGCACATCGCCCTGCGCAACACCTCCAGCACGCCGATCGTCGTGGATGGCGAGGATGTCATGCCCAAGGTGCGCAAGGTCCTGGACCGCATGGCGGCGTTCGCCAACAAGGTCCGATCCGGCGAATGGCGCGGCTACACCGGCAAGCGGATCAAGAACATCATCAACATCGGCATCGGCGGGTCCGACTTGGGGCCGGAGATGGCGTTCGACGCGCTGCAGTTCTTCTCCGACCGCGATCTGACCTGCAAGTTTGTGTCCAACATCGACGCTACCCAACTGGTCGAGGCGCTGCGCGGGCTGGATGCGGCCGAGACCCTGTTCATCATCGCTTCCAAGACGTTCACCACCCAGGAAACCATGACCAACGCCCACACGGCCAAGGAATGGTGCCTGAGCAACCTCAACCTCAACGACCTGGGCGCCATTGAACGGCATTTTGTCGCGGTGTCCACGAACACCGAATTGGTCAAATCGTTCGGCATCAATCCGGATCACATGTTCGAGTTCTGGGACTGGGTCGGCGGCCGCTACTCGCTGTGCTCGGCCATTGGCCTGGCGCTGATGATCGCCATCGGGCCGGAACATTTCCGCTCCATGCTGGAGGGGTTTCATACCATGGACCGGCATTTTGCCGAGGCGCCCCTGGAGCGCAACATGCCGGTCATCCTGGGGTTGCTGGGCCTGTGGTACAACAACTTTTTCAATGCCCAGACCTATGCCATCCTCCCGTACGACCAGTACATGCACAAGTTCTCGCAGTACTTCCAGCAGGGCGACATGGAGAGCAACGGCAAAAGTGTCACCCGCGGGGGCCAGCCCGTGGGCTGCCAGACCGGCCCGATCGTCTGGGGCCAGGCCGGCACCAACGGCCAGCACGCGTTCTACCAACTGATCCACCAGGGCACCAAGCTGATCCCCTGCGACTTCATCGGCTTCTCGCGCTCCCACAACCGCATCGGGGATCATCACGACAAGCTCATGGCCAACTTCTTCGCGCAGACCGAGGCGCTGGCGTTCGGCAAAACCACGGCCGAGGTCGCCGCCGAGGGCGTGGCCCCGGACTTGGTGCCGCATCGCGTGTTCTCCGGAAACCGGCCCACCAACACGATCCTCGCGCCGGAACTGACGCCGGATGTGCTGGGCCAGCTTATCGCCCTCTACGAACACAAGATCTTTGTCCAGGGCGTGATCTGGGACATCAACTCTTTTGACCAGTGGGGCGTGGAACTGGGCAAGGTGCTGGCCCTGAGGGTGCTCAAGGAACTGCACGCGCGCGAAATGCCCGAGCTGAAGCACGACGCCTCCACCAACCAGTTGATCGAGCGGTACCGCGAGGAGCGGAGCTGATCGCCCATGGAACCCGCCAAGGTACTTGATATGTTCCGGGAAACCGGCGCCCTACTGGGCGGGCATTTTGAGCTGCGCTCCGGCCTCCACAGCGACCAGTATTTCCAGTGCGCCCTGGTGTTGCAACACCCGCGCCTGGCCGCGCAGTTGTGCCAGGCGCTGCTCGATCAGTTCAACGCCGCGGGCCCGGCCGGGCGGGTGGACGCCGTGATCTCGCCGGCGCTGGGCGGCATCCCCGTGGGGCATGAGCTGGCGCGTGGCCTGGGCGTGCGCCACATCTTTGCCGAGAAGGAGGCCGGCCGCATGGCCCTGCGCCGCTTCAGCGTGCAGCGCGGCGAGCGCTTCATCGTGGCCGAGGATGTGGTCACCCGCGGCGGCCGGGTGCGGGAAGTGATGGACCTGGTCACCGCGGCCGGCGGCAGCGTGGCCGCGGCCCTCGTGCTGGTGGATCGGTCCGGCGGCCGCGCCACGTTGTCCGTGCCCATGTTCAGCCTCACCCGCATGGCGCCGCCGACCTGGGAGCCGGCGGATTGCCCCTTGTGCCGCCAAGGCGTCCCGCTGGACCACCCGGGCAGCCGCTAACCATGGACGCCGGGCGGCGCACCACCGCGATCTGGCTGGCCGCGATCACGGTCCTGGCGTTCCTGGTCCGCTTGGGCATGACCCTGTATTTCCAGGGGCTGGACTCGCCGCCGGATCCCAACCTGGGCCCGGATCACCTGCTCTATAACCTGCACGCGGAAGCCCTCGTTCGCGGCGAAGGCTACACCGAAGCCGGCCGCCCCACCGCCTACAAGCCGCCCGGCACCTCGTTCCTGCTGGCCGGCGTTTACACGATGTTCGGCATTGATTACCGCGCGGCGCACCTGCTGATGTGCCTGCTGGGAGCGTTGACCTGTCCCCTCGTGTACCGCGTGGCGCGGCGCGGCATGCCGCGCAACGCGGCCCTGGCCGCGAGCGCGCTGCTGGCGTTGGACCCGGGGCATGCCTATTATTCCATGCACTTCTTTTCCGAAACGCCGTGGGGTTTTTTCTTCATGGCCAGCCTGGTCCTGTTGGATGCCGGCCTGGCCGGCGGGCGCTGGTGGTGGGCGGCGCTGGCTGGCGTGGCCATGGGCTGGGCCACGCTGATCCGCCCGGTGAGCCTGCTGTACCCTGCGGCGCTGGGCGGGTTGTGGGCGCTGGGGTTTGCCGTTGATCCGCGCGGCCGGGCCTGGCGCGCCCGCTGGCTGGCGCTCGTGGTGTTGGGCCTCGGCATGGTCCTGGGCATCGGCGGCTGGACCCTGCGCAACTACCACGCCCTGAACCGGCCCGTCCTGGTGTCAACGCACGGCGGGGTGACGTTCTACGGGGCGAACAATGCGGTAATTTTGACCAACCGGTCCGAAATCGGGCACTGGATTTACAGCGGAGAGTTGCTGGCCACCTTGGCACTCACCAACACCACCGACCCGGTGGCGGTGGACGCCCAGTTGTACCGCGCCGGCCAAGTTTTCCTGGCGACCCACTGGCGCAGCATCCCGCGCCTGGAAGCCTGGAAACTGTACCGCCTGTTCGCGGCGTTCCCGCGTACGCCCAACCTGCTGTTCAACCGGGTCGTGGGCTGGTTTTCCTGGCCTTTGCTGGTCTTGGCGCTGGCCGGGTTGGTCTACAGCGCAAGGCGCGGCGCGTGGATCGCGTTTACGCCCCTGTTGGCCGGCCTGTTGGCCATGGTGGGCAACACCTTGGTGTTTTATGGGGATCACCGCTTCCGGATCGCCATGGACCCGGTGTTCGTTATTTATGCCGTGTATGGCGCGCTCGCGCTGTGGGCCTGGGCCCGGCCGCGCATGTGCAGCCGCTGAACCTTGCACTGAATCCGGATGTTTTCGCGCCAAGCCGCCAAGCCGCCAAGATCTGGCAGGCGCGACGCCTGCGCCATACCGGCAGATCTGCGGCCAGGTAGGGCGAACGGTCCCCGTGAGCCGTCCGGTCTTTCCGGACATTCATAATGAAAAAGCATATATTCTCGCGCAAAGCCGCAAAGCCGCCAAGAAGCCATACCATTTCCGCATGAGGCTCGGTACGGATCTGGGCTCCCCGCCTTTTCAAGGCGGGGGGGACCCGAAGGGTGGGGCGGTTGTTCCGGCTTCGCGTCTCTGCGTCTTGGCGAGAGAATATTCCGTCCTGATTCCGGCCCGGTCGGCGGGACGCCTACTCGTCCAGCAGCAACATCAACTGGGCCATGATTCCCGTGCGTTGGTAAGTGTAAACCACGGTCTGCTCGCCAACCACCGTCACCGTGCGATATCCCGCCGGCCAACTGCCCGCCGCACTGAACTCAAGCACATGGTTGCCTTCCAGCAGCGCCACAGTCTCGCCACTGTCCCGCCACGCGCTCTCGCCCAGCACGCGCCACTGAACTCCGGCTGTAACGGCATCCGCCGGCAACACCACCGTCAGGTTGCCATTCTTGGGGGTCACCAGTACGATCGTCCGGTTGGTGTGGCCGCCGGACATGTCCGCCGTGATGCTCTGTGACTTGTATCCCACGGCACTGACCGTCACTGGCCGGCTGCCCTGCGGCAGTTCCATCAGGAAGTAGCCGGTCTCGTCCGTGGTGGCGCTCAGCGCCGCTGTGCGGTAGCGCGTGTCCACCGCAGGTTGCTTCTTGGCTTCGTCCGCGGCGGCACGGACCGTTGCACGTACCGGGCCGCTGTATGCCAGCGCGGCGCCTTGGACACGCAGGCCCTGTTCATTGACCACCTCGCCGTAATACCCGAACACGCCGCCGCCCATTTCGATGTTTTGCTGCAGGTCGCTGCCGTTGACTCGAATGTTCTGCACATAGGGCAGGAAGGTCATGTCCGGCGCCGTGTTGTAGTCCACGGACGCGGCCAGCCGGTAATCGCCGTCGATCACGCCCGGGATGGCATAATACCCATCGCTGCCGCTGGCTGCCGTCAGCGCCTGGCCCTGCTGCCCCGTCACGCCCTCCAGTTTGACCTGGACCCCAACCAGCGGGATGCCGGCCCCGCTGGCGGTCACGTACCCGCTCACCGTGCGCGAAGCCGCGCCGCTCGGGCACGGGGTGATATCGATGACGCGCGGTTGCAGGGTGTCCGGGAACCGGATGCTGAACACGTACGGGTAATAGCCAGCCTTGCTGATCACCACGTTCTGCTGTCCGTACGGCGGGCTTTCCACGGAAAAAGTGCCCGCATCCGTGCCGGTGCCGCCTTGCGTCAGGGAAATCATGCCGCTGCCGGGGGCGATGTCCAGCGTGGCATTGGGCACCCCTGCCTGGTTCAGGTTGTTCACCACTTTGCCGACCCAGCGGTTGCTGGTGGAGGCCTGCATGTTCACTTCCGTGGGGCGCGGGTTGTACACCACCGGCAACCCGCTTTGCTGCCAACTGTTGTACCCCGTGGCATCCACCTTGAGCGTCAGCGTGCTCCACGTGTCCAGCGCCGGGATCACGAACTCGCCGTTGTCGTCCGAGGTGGCCGTGACGGACTGGCCCACAACCGTGACCGCGGCATTGGGTATTTCCAGCATTTTCCCGGTCTGGCCCACGAACACCCGGCCCGCAAACCCCGGCGCATGGATCACCACGCCGGCCGGATCGCTCTGCAACCCCGCGGTATTGGCCACGATCAACTCAAACCGGTACTCGCCTGGCCACCAGGGTCGGACCTGCGGTTTCTGCGCGGTCCGGTCGCTTAACAACCCCACGACCGGATTGTTGCCCATCTCGCGCCAGTAATACGACAAAGCCCCGCCCTGGGGATTATAGCTGGGCGATCCGTCCAGGGTAATTAACCCACCGATCTGGCTCATCCATATTTGGTTGGAGGCAACAATTGCTACTGGATGCACGGGTGTTGCCGTCGGGGTTGGCGTCGCAGTGGGCGTTGCCGTCGGAGTTGGTGTAGGCGTTGATGTGAAGGTTGGCGTGGGTGTTGGGGTTGATGTAAACGTTGGCGTAGGCGTGGGCGTAATGGTTGGTGTCGCCGTAGGTGTTGGGGTTGGCGTGGGGGTTGGAGTCGGAGCAGCAGTTGCGGTCCGCACAAGTCTTAATCCAATGAAGTTTCGAGTTAAGTCCGGGGTATGGTCGCCATTGCGCTGCGAAACTCGACAATACCACGCACTGTTGGCCCAACTGCCGCCTCTGATAAATTTGTGAGTACCCGAGTCGGGTCCACGGGGATCTGCCCCCGGCGAGGTGGCGTAATAAGAATAATAAACCCAGTCCCAACACCACTCGAATACATTCCCGGAGACATCGTACAGCCCAAAACCATTCGGTGAAAATGAAGCCACGGGGCTGGTGTAGGGAGAAATCCCATCGTTATAGGTTGGTTGATAACCGGAGCTCAGATCATAGCTGAAGCCACCGGCATTATAATTGGCCTTCGTGTGAGAAATCTTATTTGTGAAATCGGTCCACGGGAAGCGGGTGTCAGCTATACCGCCACGGGCGGCTTTTTCCCGTTCTGCTTCAGTGGGCAAACGGTAACCGTCGGCAGTCCAGTTTACAAAGTTATTACTTATCGTTTGTTGTCCGGTTTTATAAACTATAGTAAGGCTGGGGGTGTTATAATAGCATGGCGTCAACCCCTCTTTTTCACTCTTTGCATTGCACCACTTAACGCAATCATACCAGTTGATCATCTGCACCGGATGGTCGGATGCCTTGCCGGAACCGACATTGTCGAACATGTAGCCATGATTTGTTGCCCAAGAAAACACCTCGTCCCACAGCGCTTTGGTCACCTCATATTTACCAACGTAATAAGCGCTGACATAAACCGTATGCTGTGGCAATTCGCCACTGTCGCTATCACTTGCTGGCAAAACATTGGTCGCGTTGCCCATGACAAACGCGCCGGCGGGGATGAGTACCATGTCCGAAATTGGTTCATCATTATGATACTCGTACGCTCCCATATCCACGATGCTGTTTGCGATCCTGGGATTGCCAGCCATATCAACGGCGCTGACCATCCATGGATCGTTGGTTCCTTTGTCAATACAAGGAGACGTCGCGGCCAGGCGATAGTCTCTTCCCGCAATGTCCACAAACTTTGGATCGCTGTTAATGTTCCCCGTGCCTGCAGGTAGAGGGGCGGTACAACTGAAACTGAAAGTGCCCCCGTTGTAGTTTGCCCCGCTGCTTCCGGCTGTGTTGCTGCAAATGATGCTGTTGACCAATGCTGCGTCATAAGTTCCGCCGCCAGTGATCGCCGCCTGATTTCCCACAATCGTGCAGTTGTATAGAGCGCAAGGATGAACTCCGGCCAGCGCATAGGCGCCCCCGCCGTTGGTTGCCACGTTGCCCGATAATACACAGTTATACAGCAACGATCCCCAGGCACCACCACCGGATTCCAGCGCACGATTCCCAATGATATTGCAATTTACAAATATGCTTTTTAGAACTCCGCCGGCACGATTAGCAGTGTTTGCGATGATATCACAGTTATAGATAACATTTCGCAAAGACGACATGTTCTCGCCAACGCCACTGATACCGCCCCCATACCAAAATGCCCGATTCCCCGTAACGAAACAGTTAGACACGGTGGCATTAACGACAGCTACATACAACCCCGCGTAACTCCCCTCGATATTCCAATCCGGCCTTGTACATCCGTTGGTTATGGTAAACCCAGAAAACTCGGCGTTTGCGGCAATGTATACGCCACGAATAGCTGCTGGTCCGAATCCCGTAGCCGGATCGATTGCGCCTACAATGCGCGTAACAGCCGGGCCATTTACGCTGCGTAGAGCAATCGCTTTTTCGATCAATACTCTATTTGTCAACAATTGGCCAGTTGCAACTCGTCCCCCCGTGTTGTAGGTGCCGTTTGTGACCAAGACTGTGTCGGCGGCGTTGGCGGCATCAACGGCCGCCTGGATAGTTGCTTTGGCCGTCGCCCAACTCAGGCCATTGGCGGCATCGTTGCCGGTTGGAGAAACGTAGTATGTCGTGGCACCCACAACGCCGGCCCCAAAAACAGCCATAAGTGGTATGGCCAATACGGCCAAAGCGTATTTCCGGACTGCAGTATTCCTGACGATTTCTTTTTTCATGATCCACTCCATTTTCAAGGCCTGCAACGCACAAAAAGAGCGCGGACTTCCGTTCACGCTCTCTTAGAGGGCCGCCAAGCCCCGGAATCGAACATGTCAGGAAGCCGCGCCCAGGGGGCGCGTCCTGCATGGTTCGTTCGATTCCTGATATTTGGCGGTTTCTAAGAGAACAGAACCTGCGACGACGCAAAACTTATTCAGATGTCAAAAGCTGGTTGCGCTAAGCAATCCTCCGGTTATCGGGTGCGTTTTGCTGATGTTCTGATGAACAGACGCTCATTTGCACGGTTTGCGGACTATTCAAGATCGTGGCTGCCATAATGGCGCCGTGCTCGGTGAAGGCATAAGGAAGAAAACGAATATTCCGTTTGGATGCGGTCACAAACTGTGACCGGATGTCCGCAACCTCTTGCGATCTAAGACGGAACGCGAAATCCGGCGGAAATTTTCCGGGGTTGCGCTTCACGGCCTGATTGAGCGCCTTCGTCGGGACCTGATAGATGTGGGCAAGATGCATGTCAAGGATCACCTGTCAAAATCAGGCGTTATTTTCTCCGGTTTTGGAGTGCGCGGGCTTGACCGTGCAACCGCCGGCGGTTCGGCGTTTTTTGGGGACAGCGCGAATCTTTGCGGGACTGCACGGCCGCAGAGCTGATTTCTGCTATGCTTTTCCCGGGCCATAAGTCTTTTTGCCAGGCGGTATAGTCAAATGGATCGCGTTGAATAAGCGCTATAAATCGTTCGGCGTCAACATCCCCCAACGCTCCGGTCAGGGCCTTCATGCCATCGAGTTTTAATATTGTTTCAGCGGTCATTTTGCATGCTCCGTTGCGAATTCTGTTGGATTGACCACATGCAACTCCGGATAATTGGCCATATTGCGGCCCAGATCGTCATTCCAGAGGCATGCCCCAGTTTCCGGATTTAACCGGCCTGGATTTCGTGGCGCTATCCATGGGGACAACTCCCTGCTGATCCGTGCCCGTTGAACTGGCGGTGTGCGCATGGCCGGCGGCAGGTTGCTTCCCGGCCTGCCAGATCTGGTTTTCATCGTGTCCATTGAAGTCGATGACCGCATGCGCCAACACCTGCTACACGTTCCGCTTGCCAGCGGCCATGCGCAGCGCAATTTCGGACGATCATCCCTGATGTGGAAATAACCCTACCCCCCTGACTGGCGTTTCGTCAAGAAGCAGCACCGGAGAAAAATGACTCGTTTTTGAAGCATGCGTACGATGGATTCGGCGTGCGATCGTCGGCCTGGCCATTGTCCATCGGGTGGAGGGCGTCGCTCCGTCGACGCCGTTTGCCGGCTGTTTTGGACATTTTTTACAAAACACTATATGCCCGCGGCTACGTGATGCGCGGGCGCGGGGCCTTGCCCGGATGCAAATGCGGCGCCGCCTCGCGGACTCGTTGTCGCCGCACTCCAAAACCAGAGGCCTGGCGCCAAGTCCGTTACGGATTATATACCCAACTCCACGCGGGAATGGTATCAGTCATCCGCGTGTAGCGCGGGGCTCCTGTCCCGCGGCATACTGTCCACGGCCCGGGAGGACCGTGCCACGAGCGAGTCCCGCAACAAGAGGCGCGATTCATGAAAGGAGCAGGTCAACGCCGCTGTCCCTCCAATCCACACCATACCGAGCGGACGCTCGGCGTTCCCGGGAACGCCAATCGCCTGATTGGCATTAGACCAAGCATCGGGTGCCAGCCTTGATGCCGGTAAGTCTTTCCCCTGCGACACGGAGGCGTTGCAATGTTTGCAGAAATGCGACTGACATATTTTAGATCGCATGGTAACTTTTCAGAATGAGAAACGCAAAGGGTACATCCTATGCCTGAAATCAGCAGGTTTTTTGGAATCATCATTCGGATGTTTTTTGATGAGCACAACCCGCCACATTTCCATGCGGAGTATCAGGGAAACAAGGCGGTGTTCGATTTAAATGGAAACATTACAAGAGGAAATCTCGTATCGCGCACAGCCGTAAGACTGGTGCGAGAATGGATCGACATACACAGCAACGAACTGCGCGAAGATTGGGAACTCGCTCAGGCTGGCAAAGAAATCAAGAAAATCGCCCCGCTGGATTGATGCATTATGTGGAACCTCAACGACGTTCAAAAGATTGAGTACAAGGCCGGCTATTCCTTTTTAATTGTCTTCGATGACTGCACTCGTGCGGTCGTTGATTTTTCTGAATATCTGCAACGGGGACCTGTCTTCGCCCCGCTTAAAGACCCTGATTTCTTCCGACAGGCCAGAATTGAAGGGGGCACGATTGCCTGGCCGAACGGGGCGGACATTGCACCTGAAACGCTCTATGAGAAGTGCGAGCAAGCGAATGCATGCGATGATCTGAAGCGGGTTGCGCCTGACTCGTGACGTGATCCGTCATGGCGTTTTGCAGAATATCAATGCGCCCGAGCTTTCCCGCTTGCTTTGGAATGCAGGCGCCGTTCAGGAAGCCGGCGGCGGGCTACGCTTCGGTCAGGGCTTCGTCTTCCTCGGACACGCGCAGCACCTCTTCGATCGAGGTCAGGCCTTCCAGCACCTTGGTCCAGCCGTCGTCGCGCAGCGTGCGCATGCCCTGGCGCAGGCCCTCGGACTTGATGGCGTTGGCTGATGACCGCGACACGATCAGGTTGCGGATGGCATCGTCGATGACCAGGATTTCGTACACGCCTGACCGGCCGCGGAACCCGCTCATGCGGCACTCCTCGCAGCCGGCCGGCTCGTAGATCGTGCCTTCGCTCAAGCGTTCCCGCGGGAAGCTGATCCGGTCGAGCAGCGCATCGTCCAGCGGCTTGACGCGCCGGCAGGCGGGGCACAGGCGCCGCACGAGGCGCTGGGCCACCAGCCCTTCCACGGACGAAGCCACCAGGAACGGCTCTATGCCCATGTCCAGCAGGCGCGTGACGGCGCCGGCCGAGTCGTTCGTGTGCAGGGTGCTGAACACCAGGTGGCCGGTGAGCGCCGCGCGGATGGCGATCTCGGCGGTCTCGGTGTCGCGAATTTCCCCCACCATGATCACGTTGGGGTCCTGGCGCAGGATATGGCGCAAGCCCACGGCAAAGGTCAGCCCGATCTCCGACCGCACCGCGATCTGGTTGACGCCCGGCATCTCGTACTCGATCGGCTCCTCGATGGTGATGATGCGCTTGTCCACGGAGTTGATCGTGTGCAGCCAGGCGTAGAGCGACGTGGATTTGCCGGACCCGGTCGGGCCGGTCACCAGCAGGATGCCGTGCGGCCTGGTGATCAGCTTGCGCAGCAGGACCTCGTCCGCCGGCGTGAGGCCCAGGCGGTCCATGCCCAGCATGCCGCTGGAGCGCATCAGCAGGCGCAGGCTGACGCTTTCCCCGTACACGGTGGGGATGGTGGAGACGCGCACGTCGATCTCTTCGCCGCGGGTCTTGATGCTCATGCGGCCGTCCTGCGGCATGCGCTTCTCGGCGATGTCCATGTTGGACATTACCTTGATGCGCGAGATGATCGCCGCCTGGAATCGTTTCAGTTGCGCGGGCACGGGAGCCTCGTGCAGGACCCCGTCCACCCGGTAGCGGATGCGCAGGTCCGTCTCCATGGGCTCGAGGTGGATGTCCGTGGCGTGGTCCTGGTAGGCCTCGCGGATGATCTGGTTGACGAACTTGACGACCGAGGCTTCCTCGTCCAGGTCGCTCAGGTCGGTTATCTTGAGCAGGTCGTCCTCCTGCGACAGGTCGATGCGGTCGTCCTGGATGATGCGGTCCAGGGTATCGGCGCCCACGCCGTAGAATTTTTTCACGGCCTTGTCGATCTCGGCGGCCGTGCTCAGCGCCAGCTTGATACGCAGGCCGCAAGCCAGGCGCAGGGCTTCCGCCAGGCCCGGCACAAAGGGATCGCGCACGGCCACGCGCAGCACGCCGTTTTCCGCGGCCACCGGCATCACGCCGTATTGGAAGATGGCCTTGGTCGGCAGCTTTTCCAGAACTTCTTTTTCAATGGTCGCATCGCCGGCGCGGATGAAAGGGATGCCCATGGCGTCGGCCAGGGACTTGAGGAAAACTTCTTCGCTGGCGTAGCCGAGGCTGATCACGGTATCGACCAGCGGCTGGCCGCCCTGCTGCGCCTTGGCCATGGCGGTGGCCGCCTGGTCGGGCGTCAGCGCTTGCATGCGACCCAGCACCGCCGCCAGCTTGGTGGGGCTGGCGGTGGTCAACGCGGGCTCCCGGCCGGGCCTGCCGCCGGGCGCCATGCGCGCGCGCCGGCACTATGTCGGACTTTTTTCATGTAGCGGCCGCATGATAATTCAAGGCCCAGGCCAATGCAAGTCGTGGCCCGAAGCAACCGCGCCGGCCGGATGCAGCGCTGATGCGGCGGCAGTTCAACCGGCCCACCGGCCGGGCAGCCGCCAGCGGCGCGGGTCCAGGAGCATGACCCGGCCGGGATAAGGTCTGGGGCGGATCGGCCCGCGCGCGCCGGCGGCGCGCGCGGCGCGGGGCCAGCGCCATGCCACGATGGCGGCCGCGCAGCTTTTCAAGAAGGCGCGGCGCTTCATGCCCAGACCCCGGCGATGGCGTGGTTGCAGCGCGGGCAGCGGCCGTCCCGCACCACGTTCTGCAGGATGGCGAAGCCGCGCCGCTCGACCAGCAGCAACCGGCACGTTGGGCACACGGTGTTTTCGCCGTCCGGGCGCAGCACGTTGCCGATATACACGTAATGCAGCCCCGCCGCCTGGGCAATGGCGCGCGCCCGGTCCAAGGTTTCCGGCGGCGTGGGCGGCAGGTGGCGCATCTTGAACTGCGGATGAAACCGGGAAAAATGCAGCGGCGTATCCGCGCCCAGGTTCGCGTGGTGCCAATGGCTCAGCCGCTCGAAATCACGGTCCTGGTCGTTGAGCGTGGGGATCACGAGGTTGGTCACCTCGACCCACACGCCCGCGGATTTGGCGGCCACCAGGGCGTCCAGGACCGGTTGCAGGGTGCCGTCGCACACGTCCCGATAGAACGTGTCCGAGAAGGCTTTCAGATCGATGTTGGCCGCATCGGCGTGGCGGCAGAGTTCCTGCCATGGCCCGGGGTTGCAGTAGCCCGCGGTGACCAGCACATTCTTCAAGCCCTGCGCGCGGGCTTGGATGCTGCAGTCGCGGGCATACTCAAAATAGGCCACCGGGTCCGTGTAGGTGTAGGCGATGGCCGGGCATCCCTCGGACCGCGCGGCGCGGACCAGGTCCGCGGGCGCCAGGGGGTAGGCGGCGCTGTCCTCGGGGTTCTGCTGCGAAATTTCCCAGTTCTGGCAGTTGAGGCAATGCAGGTTGCAGCCCACCGTGGCGAGCGAAAGGATCGACGTGCCCGGCAGGAAATGGAACAGCGGCTTCTTCTCGATCGGGTCAAGATGGATGGAGCAGGGGAACCCGTACGTTACCGCCAGCAGCCGGCCATCGAGGTTGACCCGGATCCGGCACTCGCCGCTTTCCCCGGGCGCAATGACGCACATCTTGGGGCATACGCCGCATTGCACTACCATGGCCGCACCCGAACGGAGCCAACGGTCGGATTCGAACCGACGACCTGATCATTACGAATGACCTGCTCTACCAACTGAGCTACGTTGGCGCTCCAGCCAACAATGTCGCAAGTACTTACCCGGTTTCGGCGCGCTGGTTCAAGTTAATTTTTCCGGTATGCGCGGAAAGAACGGCCGGCCTGCAATAAATCCCGGCCTGCCCGCGTTATTATGCAACAACGATGGAAAGGTTCCATCCGGCAGCCAAACTCAAAAGGAGGCAGGTATGAAGAAGTTGATCGTGGCAGGGATCGTCAGCGGGTTGATGGCAACCGCAGCCTTGGCGCAACCGTGCGGCGGGCCGGGCCAAGGCCCGGGCGGACAAGGCCCGCAGGGCAAGCAGCACATGATGGGCGAGATGATGCTCCTGCAGCGCTTGGCCCATAACCCCGAAATGGCCAAGCAGGCAGGCCTGACGGATGAAGACCTCGCGGCCCTGAGCGAGATCCGCTACGCCACGGAAAAGCAGATGATCGCGCTGCGGTCGCAGCAGGAACTGCTCCGCCTGGACATGCAGCAGAAAATGGAAGCTGCGACACCGGACAAGGCCGCGATCATGGCCTTGATTGACCAGGTCGGCGCGGGCGAAACCGCGATCAAGAAGCTCATGGTTGGCACCATGCTGGACGTGAAGGCGCGCCTGGGCGCTGAAAAAGTCGCGCAGCTCAAAGAGTTCGGCAAAAAAATGCGCGCCGAGCGCCAGGGTGGGCGGGATGGCCGCGATGGCCGTGACGGCCGCAACTGCAAGCAGCGCGGCGACAAGGGCGACAAGGGTGGCAAGGGTGGCGGGCATTGCCCCATGATGCAGGGTCAACCCGGACCCCGGGGCGCGCCGGAAGCCATGCCGGAAGCCGGTCCCGTGGAAGACGCACCTGCGGCAGAGTAGGACACGCTCGGAGACGTGAGAAAAAGGCCGGCCTGTGCCGGCCTTTTTCATGGATGGGCGGGCAAACGCCAGGTGCCGCGCCGCGGGTTCCGGACCGGGCTTACTGGATCGCCTGGCAGAGGAAGGCGATTTTTTCCAGCTTGGTGGTGATATCCACCTGCTCAACCACCACGCCCTGCGGCACGCGCAGGGGAATGGGCGCCAGGTTGAGGATGCCGCGGATGCCGGCCCTGATCATGAGCTGGGCTACCGACTGGGCCTCGGCCGCGGGCACGGCAATGATCCCGAGCTTGATGCGGTACTCGCGGGCGATGAACGCCAGCTTTTCCGAGGGATAGCAGTAGAAGCCGGCCACCATGCGGTTGGCCTTCTGCAGATCGGTGTCGAAGGCGGCGATCAGGTCAATCAACGTGTCCTGGGTGTGGAAGTAGCCCAGCAGCGCCTGGCCGAGGTGGCCCACGCCCATCAGCGCGGCCTTGGGGCGCTGCGCGCGGGAGAACAGGGTGTTGATGCGGCGCAGCAGGTCGGCGATGCGGTAGCCCTGGCCGCGGGAGCCCTGGCAGGCGGCGAGCATCAGGTCGCGCCGCACCTGGGCGGGCGTGTTGTTGGCGCTGGCGGCGAGCTCGTGGGAGAAGATGCGGACCTGGTCGTGCTCGGTCATCTGGATCAGCAGGCGGCGGTACATGAGCAGGCGCTCGACGGTGCGCGGCACCAGCTGGCGGTAATCGCGGGCCCGGCTGCGATTTATTTTTCTTTTTTTAGTTGTCATGCGTTCTCCGTTCCGCTATTTTCCATAAGCATAATGTGAATTGCTTCACAATACAAGCAAAAAATGCGGTGAACCCGAAAAAAAAGAGGAGGCGGCAATGACCCGGATCATGGTGGTGGATGACGACCCCGACATCGTCGAATCGTGTACGCTGGTGCTCCAGAAGGCCGGCTACGAGGTGGCCGCGGCCGCCAGCCGCGAAGAAGGCCTGGAGCGGATCAATGACATCAAGCCCGATCTGCTGATTCTGGACGTGATGATGGTACGGCCGGACGACGGCATCACCATGTCGCGCGAGCTGCGCAGCCAGGGGTTCAGCAAGCCGATCCTCATGCTCACCAGCCTGGGCAAAGTCACGGGCATGAGCTATGGGTCGGACGAGTCCATGGTCCCGGTGGACGAATACGTCGAGAAGCCGCTTTCGCCGGTCGAGCTCGTGGACAAGGTGGCCGACCTGCTCAAGCGGCGGGGAGGGGGCCGGAAATGATCGTCTCTCAACGCGTCCAATTGCGCCAGGATATCGAGGGCTGGGTGCAGCAGTACGGCGGCGACCGCAGCGCGCTGCTGCCCGTGCTCCAGGAAATCCAGAAAAAATACGCGCGGATCACCGAGTTCGCCCAGCAGGTCGTGGCCGACCTGCTGAAGATCCACCCCGTGGAAATCTACGGGGTGGTCACGTTCTACAGCTTCCTCAACCAGCGCGCGGCCGGCAAGTTCACCATCCGCCTGTGCCGCACGATCTCCTGCGACATGCAGGGCAAGGACCGCGTTGCCCGCCAGCTCGAGAACGACCTCGGCATCCGCTTTGGCGAGACGACCCCGGACGGCCGGTTCACCCTGGAATGGGCCAACTGCCTGGGCATGTGTGACCAGGGCCCGGCGCTGCTGGTCAACGACCAGGTGGTCCCGCACGTGACGCCTGACAAGGTGCATCAAGTTCTGGAGAGCTGCCGCCACGCATTCGGCGCGCACACGCTCCAGCAGCAGGAGGTGGTGTTGTCATGAGCCAAGATGTGAAAACATACACATTTGCCGGCATCGAACCCCAGGCCGGCCTGCGGGCGGCCCTGGCCATGGGCCGGCCCGAGATCATCCGCGTCATCTCCGCGTCCGGGCTGAAAGGCCGCGGCGGCGCGGGGTTCCCCACCGGCGTCAAGTGGAACCTGGCGGCGGCGGCCAAGGGCGACCGCAAGTTCGTGGTCTGCAACGCCGACGAGGGCGAGCCCGGGACCTTCAAGGACCGGCTCATCCTGGGCGAGTTCGCGGATCTGGTGCTCGACGGCATGACGATCTGCGGGTTTGCCATTGGCGCGAAGCAGGGCTTCATCTATTTGCGCGGCGAGTACGCTTACCTGCGCGCCGGCCTGGAGCAGAAGCTGGCCCAGCGCCGCGCCGGCAAGCTGCTCGGCGCCGACATCCTCGGCGTGGCCGGGTTCAGCTTCGACATTGCCATCCGCATGGGATCCGGCGCCTATGTGTGCGGCGAGGAAACCGCGCTGATCGAGTCGCTCGAGGGCCAGCGCGGCGAGCCGCGCAACCGGCCGCCATTCCCGGTGGACACGGGCTTCCAGCGGTGCCCCACGGTGCCCAACAACGTCGAGACGTTCGCCTGGGCCGCGGCGATCCTGGTTAACGGCGCCGACTGGTTCAAGGGCCAGGGCACCGCGCGTTCGCCGGGGCTCAAGCTGTTCAGCGTGTCCGGCGACTGCGCGCGTCCCGGGGTGTACGAGTTCCCCATGGGCATCACCGTGGCCCAGTTGCTGGAGAAGGTCGGCGGCCAGGACGCCAAGGCCGCGCAGATCGGCGGGGCCTCGGGCCACTGCGTGCCTGCGGCGGAGTTCGCCCGTACCATCGCCTTCGAGGACATCCCCACCGGTGGGTCGGTGATCGTGTTTGGCCCGCAGCGCGACATGCTGCGCATGGCGGAGAACTTCATCGACTTCTTCTGCGACGAGTCCTGCGGCCAGTGCACGCCCTGCCGCGAGGGCAACGAGAAGCTCAAGGAAGGGATTGATCTGCTCCGGCGGGGCCGCTGCTCCACCGGGTACCTCAAGGAACTGTGCGAACTGGGCGAGACCATGCAGCTCGCCTCCAAGTGCGGCCTGGGCCAGGCCAGCCCCAACGCGTTCCTGTCGATCGTCAAGCATTTCCCCGAGGAGCTCATGGGCCGCCTCGAACACGCCGCCGGCGCGGCCGAGTAACCATCCAAGGAGATTGATCAGTTATGACCACCCCCATGAAGACGGAACCCGCCGGCGCCCGCGCGCCGATGAGCACCCAGCCGCACAAGATCGCCGCGCCCGAAAATCTCGAGGCCATTGGCGCCAAGGTGTCGGTGGAGATCGACGGCGTCAAGGTCCAGGTGCCGCTGGGCACCACCATCCTGGAGGCTGCCCGCCAGCTGGGCATCCGCGTGCCCACGTTGTGTTATCACGAGGACCTGTGCATCGCCGGCGTGTGCCGGATCTGCGTCGTGGAGGTCGAGGGCCAGCGCACGCTCCAGGCGTCCTGCGCTTACCCGATCACCTCGCCGCTCAAGATCAAGACCCACACCCGCAAGGTGCGCAAGGCACGGCGCCATGTCCTCGACCTGCTGCTCTCGCGCCACTACGGCGAGTGTTACGCCTGCGTGCGCAACAACAACTGCGAGCTGCAGACCCTGGCCAAGGAGTACGGCGTGGACTTCTTCCGCTTCGGCCACCCGGACCAGCCGCGCCACGAGGAGGACACGTCCAGCTACTCCGTGGTGCGCGACATGGACAAGTGCGTCCTGTGCCGGCGCTGCATCCGCACCTGCATCGACCTGCAGGAAGTCGGCGTGCTCGAGGTCAAGGGCCGCGGCGCGCGTAGCCAGGTCACCACGTTTGGCGACAAGCCGCTGGCGGACGTGGTCTGCATCAACTGCGGCCAGTGCATCAACCGCTGCCCCACGGGCGCGCTGCGCGCCAAGGATCCGACCTACGAGGTCTGGGCCGCGATCGATGACCCGGCCAAGCACGTCGTGATCCAGACCGCGCCCAGCCCGCGCGCGGGCATCGGCGAGTGCTTCGGCCTTGAGCCGGGGCATGCGCTGACCTTCCAGATGAACACCGCCCTGCGCCACTGCGGGTTCGACAAGGTGTTCGATACCAACTTTACCGCCGACCTCACGATCATCGAGGAAGGCACCGAGCTGCTGCAGCGCCTGCACAAGGCCCTGGTGCGCAAGGAAAGCGTGGCCCTGCCGCAGTTCACCAGCTGCTCGCCGGGCTGGGTCAAGTACCTGGAGCATTTCTACCCCGAGTTGTTGGACCACATGTCGTCGGCCAAGAGTCCGCAGCAGATGTTCGGCGCGGTGATCAAGACGTATTATGCCAAGCTGAACAAGATCGACCCTGCCAACATTGTCACCGTGGCGCTGATGCCATGCTCGGCCAAGAAGTTCGAGTGCAACCGGCCGGAGATGTGCTCCAGCGGGTTCAAGGACGTGGATTACGGCCTCACCACCCGCGAACTCGCCCAGATGATCAGCGAGGCCGGCATGTACCTGCCGGACGTGCCCAAGTCCGATTTCGACGACCCCTTTGGCACGGCCACCGGGTCGGGCGTGATCTTTGGCGCCACGGGCGGCGTCATGGAGGCTGCCATGCGATCGGTGATTGAGCTGGTCTGCGGCGTCAAGGTGGAAGACCTTTTTGCGCATGCCGACATCCTGCCGCTGCGCGGGTTTGAAGGCATCCGTTACGTGGAAGTTCCCATCAAGGCGGTTGGGCCGGTTCCGGCCTTGCTGAAAGGGCTGTTCGACTCGTGGGATTGGCTCAAGGGCGCGACTCTCAAGGCTGCGGTCTGCCACGGTACGGCCAACGCCCATCGCGTGCTCGAAGACATCAAGGCCGGCGGCAAGTTCAGCGAGTGCCACTTCATCGAGTTCATGGCGTGTCCTGGCGGGTGCCTGGGCGGCGGCGGCCAACCCATCCCGACCAGCCCGGAGATCCGCGCGGCCCGCGCCAAGGCGATCTATTCCGAGGACCACGCTTACGAGGTGCGCAAATCGCATGAGAACCCGGCGGTGGCCAGAATCTACACCGAGTTCCTCACCGAGGGCCCGTGCGGCCACCTGAGCCACCAGTTGCTGCATACGCACTATACGCCCCGCGGCAAATACATCGCGTGATCCGGCTTGGATCCGGGTGCTGAGCCCCTCGCAGGAGGGGCTCAGTTTTTTTGGGGGGGCAGCCGGCGCGATCTGAGCAGCAACCCGCCGGCCGGGCGCCGGGTTATGGTTCCGGCACCTTGACGCCGGTGCGGTAGTAAGCGCGGGGGATGGCGTTGGTCACCGAGAACGGCACCGCGGCACCGTTGTCCGCGCCCCACTTGTCAAAGCCGTAGCCCTGCCAGATCCCGCGCACCAGGTTGGTGGTCATCCACACGTCGTAGAGGCGCGAGTTGGTCGTGGGTGGGCCGGCGTGCAGCAGCAGCGTGCCCCGGCCCGTATAGTTGGTGATCTCGTTGCGGAAATACTTGGCGGCATTCAGCGGATCGGTATCCGCGCAGAATTCCTCGTAGTTGCTGTCCGGGTCGCCGTCGCGGTTGGCCGAGGGGGCGTCGTCGGGGTTGCTGGCGGGATTCAGGCCGTGCGCCACGGCCCAGTTGGTGTAGTAGTAAGGGCTGGGCGGCGCCTCGCCGGCCACGATGTTGGTGGTGGAGGAATACACGCTGACGTGCGTGGAATTGGTGGCCTTGACCCGGTAAAAGTAGCGCGTTCCCTTGAACAGCCCGGTCACCACCTGGCTGATGGTGTCAACAACCAGGCCTTTGTATCCTGCCACATAGTCGTTGGTGGTGAAGGTCCCGGTGGCCGGCAGCGTGAAGTTGGTGGGGAACGCCGGAAACGCCGCGGCATCGTTAGTTTCCCAGTTGTAGGACATGGCCACCCGTGCCAGCAATGTGGTTTTGGCCCCCGTCACACCAGCCGTGGTCCGGTACTGGTAATTGTCCTTGTTGCCCAGGTCCAGGATCGTCCGACCGGCCACGCTGAGCGCTGCGGGAATATAGGATTTGTTGTTGCCCGGCGACCCGCTGCTGATCCATGGGCCATTGATCGCCCAGCCTACGCCGTACAGAAAACTGGGGGTGGCCTTGTCGCCCTGGTACGCCAAGAGCGTATCCCCGGAGCCTGACAGGTCAAAACTTCCTGTTTTGACAAACCCGATGCTCCCGGCGTCGATACGATAGGAAAGCATGCGGCCCGCCGGGATGGCTTCCGGGGCGGTATAGGTCACAATGCCTTCATTGCCCACGAACGTCGTGTTGGACCAGGCATTGTCAGTGAGCGCAATCTGCGTTCCGGCAAGAAGGTTGACCATGGGGATCATATCAAAGCCCTTGGGCACGTCGGCGTTGACGGTCACCACGACCAAGTCCCCCGCCGCGAGCTTGTTGGTCCAGACATCGCCGCCGCCGGTACCGGAGCGGAACGCGGCATTGGACGCCACGTCCAGGATATAGCCGGTGGCGCTGTCCACCTCCCGCCAGTTGGCGACAAAGCGATTCGACTCCACGGAGGTGGCGGCCCGGACTTCCGGCGCCGGCAGGAACGCGGAGATGGAGTAGACTACCACGGTCACCAGGTGCAGCGCGGTGCCATAGGCGTTCGCGGCATGGAATTTTACCACGTTGGTGCCCACGTCCATGGCGCTGGGCCGCCAGCTGAACACGCTGCTGATGGGCGCCGGGCCGCTGACGTTGCTCCAGTTGGCCCCGGCCGGCACGTTGCTGGCCACGAGGGCCACCGGTTGGCCGATGTCGCCCGCCGCCGCGTTGGCCGTGACGCCCAGGCTGAAGTAATTGCTTTCCTGAATCTGGTACCAACCGCCCAGCGGGTCGAGGGTGATAAAGGGCGGGCGGTTGCTCGGCACGATGCCGCGGGAATCGTAGAACAGCTCGACAAACTCGTACTTGGAATTGGCGGCGTCGCTGATCTCGCTGATCACGAAGTTGTCCCGTCCGTTGCCGCCACAGCCGGAGCCGGGCGATGCATTGGCCATGGCGCTCACGATCCAGCTATTCGTCAGCGTGGCGTCATTGGTGGCGCTGATGCGCCGGATGCACTTGGTCGAAGGATTGAAGGAGGAGGGTGAGGGGCCATCGATGGGCACCTGCGCGTAATCGAGCAGCGTGTAGTACTCGCCGCCGTTGATCACCGGCATGCCGTCGCCGGTGTTGATGTACACGGTGTATGGGTTAAGGTTGGTTTTCCAGTAGGTCTGGAATTCTCCGCGCGTGGCGTTGCGCGCCACGATGATGTAGTTGCTGGGCGCGATCAGCGTGTCGTCCGCCAGGCGCAGCAGGAGGTCGTCCTTGCCGGCTTCGCTCTGGCGCACCCAGTAGCCGCCGACGTTCTTGGACCCGTCGGGCAGGGACACCACGGGCGTGGCATTGGTGTACGACATGGCCGGGCTCTGCGCGCCGGGCCCGGAATACTCGGCTTCAATGTAATATTCCACGACCGCCCCGTTGGTCTGGGCGGGCAGGGGGCCCTCCGTGGCATAGAAATTCTCGCCCCAATACACCATCGGGACGGCCTCAAATCCCCCGTCATTGATTCGGTACCAGGCTTGGATCGACCCCAACTCGGCGCTGGCCGAGGGGATCACCATGCACTCGAGATAAATGGGGTCATTGGTCGTGGGCGCCTCGGGATTGGACTGCAGGCTCTCGAAGGTGACCCGCGCAAAAAGGCCCGTGCCCAGTTCCTGGTGCGGCGCGTTGATCTCGCCGCGCGTGTTTTCCGTGGGCCCGATCCAGAAGAAGGCCTCGAATGTCGTGCCGGTTCCGGCCATCTGGCAGTCGTAATCATCCGGTGTGGAGCTGTCTTCGACCACCCCGCAGTCATAGGATATCCGGCCGATAGCCGGCCCGTTGCTCGCGGTCATGGTGCCTTCATAAGTGAAGAAATCCAGCAGTCGGTTGGAGCTTACCAGGGCAAATCCATCGGCCGGCCCGTTCTGCAGGTTGGTCATGGCGAACCAGACCGCGCCATAGCCGCCGCCGGCGTCCTCGATCATCCCGGCGCAGGGCTTGGTGAGGTAGTATTTCCCGTCGCCGCCGTTGTAAGCATAAATCGTGTAGTTGTCCAAGTCGATCCCGGCCGCGCCGGCCAATTCCACGCCTTCATAGTTGTCTTCGCCCACATCGTCATAGTGGAACTCGTTGATCCACGCGTAACCCGGCAGGTAGGTTGCGCCCACGCTGATGGCCACGATTTGCGTCGCGGTCCAGGTGCCGTCCGACACCCAGAGCCGGATGTTGGTGGTCACGCCTTGGAACTCCACCGGCGGCGTCCATTCGACGCGGCCGAGGCGTTCGCCCGGTTGCGCGAACGTCGCGCCCGCCGGTAGCCAGTCCACGCCTAGGGTCAGCACGTTGGTGGGGTTGCGGTCCTGGCCGATGAACTCGAGCGTGTAGGGCCGGCCGACCTGCGCCGCGCGGTTGGTCGGCACGTAAATCCGCGGCGGTTGCGGACCAAGATGCGTGTCCAGGTCGCTGTACGCGCGCGGCATGATGTAATACCCATTGGACGGGATCAATGCCGTCGTCATCTGGAAGGCGATGCCCGTGAGGTCGAACCGGTTGGTGGGCACGAGTTGGCCCGGCGCCGAAGACGCTTTGTTGATGTACAGGTAACACGGGGTGCCGGCCGCGTCCGCAACGGTCGTCAAGGCATAATCCACCCCAAGGGGCCAAGTGGTCTGGCTGGACGTCACCAGCACGTTGGTGACCTTGATCAGGTTGGCTTCCCAGTCTTCCCCGTGCGCGAGGTAGTTGGCCAGCAGCACTTCGGCCGGGGTGACCGGCGCGGGCGTCGGGTTGGAGATGAAGAAGTCGCCAGCCGGATCGTACGGGTTGCCGTTATAGAACTCCGGGCGGATGCTGCGCATGCCGCGGTCCTGGTCGAGGTACCCGGTCAGGGTCACTTCCACGCCGGGCGCGAAAATCGCATTGTTGGTTTCCAAGTCGCAGTAGATACCGTAGCCGTAAAGGCGCACGCCCGCCGAACTGTCCTGCAGGTAAATGACCGTGTTGTTGGTGAAACTCAGGAACGGCGAGGTTACGCGCCCCTTGACGGTCCAGTATGTCCCCGTGGCCGGGAAAAACGTGTTGGTGCCGTGGAACAGCAAGTTGGTTTTGGCCGCGGCGATCAAGGTCTGGGCGGCGGCCGGATTGGGCGTTGCCAGCGTGCTCATCAGCACCAGCAGTGCCAGGCACGGCACACCGAGCGCCATGCGGCTCCCGGCCACTTGCCGGCCACTCCCATTGTGATGGTCAGTTGCGTTCATAAGCTCCTCTTTCGCCCGGTGGCGCGATATTCGGCGGCCTCGCCTTGTGTAGCGCAGGCGTCCCGCCTGTTTGCCCTTGGCGTTTAATGCAGGCGGGGACGCCTGCGCTACGTCACGCACCACACAACTACCTACGGCCCATTCAAATTCGGATTGCTTGGGTTCCATTGAATCCCGCCGTAATTCCATGTCCGGTCCATGCCGGGCGTATAGATCTGGGCCTTGGTATAGGTGCCCACGTGCCCGTCGGCAAAGAGGATATGTGCCTTGCCCCGGTGGCGGAATGCATCGCCCGCCACGGATTCGACGCTGTCCATGGCCATGAAGCTCACGTGGTTGTTCGGGTAGGTGTAGCCGGGCCCGTAGATGGAGCTTTTGGCGGTGTAACCCTCAGCCATGAACGGAAAAACCGCCATGTTGGGTATGTTGGAAACACGGATTAGTTCCGGAATGCCGGAGTTGGCGCTGACATCGGCCTCGGTGCGCCCGCGATTTCTGGCTTCCACCCACAGGTTAACCGGGTAGTTGCAGTAGAAATCGCGCGGATTTTTCAGGTCTGGCTCCTCTGCCGAGGCCGGGCAGACAAAGAACGAGTTGTCCATCGGCCGCGGCATCTTGCGGGCGATCCACAGGTTGCTCATGCACGTGACGTTGATGTAGGGCGGCAACACGTTGAACCAGCCGATGGAGGACATGGGGTCTGCCTCGGCGCCGCCGATCCCGGAACTTGATTTACTGCCCTGGTTGGGGAATATGCCCCTGGAATCCTGAAAATACGAGGTCAGCGCCGTGCCCCATTGACGCAGGTTGGACGCGCACTTGGCGGACTTGCCCCGCGCCATCATGGACGCCACGGCCGGGAACAGCAATGCGGCCAGCACCATGATAATGGCAATAACCACCAGCATTTCGAGCAGTGTAAAGGCTTTCAGCCGGCGCAGAATACGTTGATTCATCGTCCCTATTCCTTTGTTCGTTATGATGTCCAATCCTGTAATTAATGTACCCCGATCCGCGCTGGGCGGCAAGGGCGGGGACAAAAAAACATCACCACCGCCCCGGCTTATTGTGCCTGGATCGCAGATCTGCAGGCGGAGAAGGCCAGCGCCCCAAAAAATAGGTTCCTTGCGATTTCCATGGGATCCAAGCACCCACCATTGCGCGAAAACGTTGATTTGGTCGCTGTGGCCGACTGGGGAATCGGTCGGAGTCCCGGCTTCAGCCGGAAGTTCCCTGCGTCCTTCAGGACGTGGTCCGAGCCGCGGGCTAAAGCCCGCGTAGAGCTTCCGCCTGAAGGCGGAACTCTGACGCGATACGCTCCCCGCCTTAATCAGCCCTGGCATACTTTGAAAATCAATCGCCATTCGCATGGCCCTTTCATTCCACTGAAAACAGCGAATAACCCAAAAAAAAACACTAAATCCTTCTCCATATGCGTTATATACTATCAACCGTGAAAAACCGGGAACCCAAAGAGCCTATGCAAGCGGCAGAACAGGAATGGGTGGCGGAATACCAGCGCGGAAATATCGCGGCGCTGGGCAAGCTCGTGGAGCATTTCCGGCCGGCGCTGTATGGCTATATCATGAGCATGGTCAAGGCGCCGGCTGACGCCGAGGAGATTTTCCAGGATATGTGGGTGCGCTGCATCAAGCACCTGCCCACGTGGAAGTCCGGCCACTTGCGACACTGGCTGGCCCGCATTGCCCACAACCTGGTGGTGGACCGGATCCGCCAGAAAAAGCCGATCCTGTTGGATGACTTGGCTACGGCCGCGGTGCCGGACCCGCTCGCCCGCGTGGCGTCTGCGGCCCCGGGGCCGGACCGCGAAGCGGTGCACCGCGACCTTGCCGGCAGGATCCACGCGGCCATCCAGATGTTGCCGCCGGAGCAGCGCGAAGTGTTTGTGATGCGGACAGAGGCGGACCTGCCGTTCAAGGAGATCGCCCGCATCCAGAAGGTTTCGATCAATACGGCGCTGGCGCGGATGCAGTACGCGCTGGCCAAGTTGCGCGTGGAACTGGCCGCGGAATACCGCGAGCTGGCGGGAGGATGACCCATGAAATGTTACACCTATCAGAACTTTGTGTTGCTGGCGGCCTCGGGCGAGTTGGGTCCCTGGCGCCAGCGCCGCCTGGCGCGGCACCTTGTGGCTTGTCCGGATTGCCGCGCTTACCAGGCCGACTGGATTCGCCTCCGGGACCTGGCTGCTGCCCGGTCGGAACAAGCCGTGGCGGTTCCTGATCATGTCATGGAACAGATCCTGCAGGCCGGCCGCGATGCAGCGCCCGACCTGGTTCTGGCCGGTTCAGGCCCTTCCTGGCGGCCGGCCTTGGCGTGGCTCGCGCCAGCCTTGGCGGTGCTGGCGATCGGCGCGGGCGTTCTGCTCTGGAGTGTCCAGCGGGGCGGCCGCGCGCCGGAATTGGCCGCTGTTGAGCACGCCCGCCAACCCGTGCCCGTGGAAGCGGCTCCGGGCCTTGCATGGGATGACGGGTTGGATGCTGAGTTTACCGCCTTGGAAACCATGGCGTCCACGGTCGGGCAGGAGTGGACCTCGGTGAGCGCCGCAAACGGCGAACCCGGGGGCACCGGGGATGAAAAGTCGTACCTTGACGAGAACGACCTGGCCCGCGAACTGCTGGCTTTGGAGAAACGAACATGAAAGCATCGCGGTTTGTTTGCTGCCTGGTTGCAGGTGGGATCTGGCTGCCGCTGGCCGGCGCACAGGATGGACGCCCGGACGTGGATGGCGGACCTGGCTTCATGCCGCCGCCGGCCGTGATGGAGGGCGAGCCCGGGGGCCCCATGCATCCGGGCCATCACCCGCCGCCGGATGCCGGGTTTGACGGCCACCGGCCGCCTTCAGCCAGCAAGTTGGACGAGTGGATGGAGTTTATCCGCCAGACCGAGCCGCAGAACTATGAGCAGTTTCAGCGCTGGCGCGAGCAGAACCCGATGATCCTGCGCCAACAGATGCGCCGGCGCCTGGTGGCCCATGAAATCACCAGCGTCCTTGACCATTATCCGACCCTGCGCGCGGCTTTCGATCAGCTGTCGCCCGAGGACCGCGAGCGCTGTGTTCGGGAGCTGGTCGGCCGCGCGCCGCCGTTCCCGGCTCCGGGCGGCTGCGACCCGCGGCCGCCGGACAGCCCGGAGCTTTGCGGTTTGGATAATGACGCGCGCGCCATGATCAAGGAATACCGGGCCGCGTCTGAAGACGCTGTCCGCCAGGAAATCCGGGCGCGGCTCAAGGCCAACATCGAGAAGCAGTTCGACCTGCGCACCCAGGCGCGCCAGGCCATGATCAAGCAGATGGGCGAAAAGATCGGCGAACTGAAAGCGCGCCTGGCCCAGCGCCAGGAACGCCGCGATCAAATCATCGCCAAGCGGCTGGACGACATGCTGCGCGATGAATCCATGGCGTGGTAAGGGCTTGATTACAGCGCCATCCCGCACGTAGCCGCGGGCGTAAGCCCGTGGACGATGCCGGGCGCCGCTGCTGCCGCGTGCCCGTTGAGCGGCCGGCCCCGTCTCAATCCTCGACGCGCGGCGCGTCGTTCCACAGGCGTTCCAGTGAATACCGGTCGCGCAGATCCTGGGTGAACAGGTGGACCACCACATCGAAGTAATCCGCAACCATCCACTGGCTTTCCGGCGTGCCGGCATGGCGGTGGGCCTTGACGCCCTCTTTCTTGAGGTGCCGCTCAAGGTCGTCGGCCAGGGCCTTGATGTGCGGGGAGTTGGCCGCGGTGACGATCACGAAAAAATCCGTGACCCCGGACAGTTCCCGCACGTCCAGGATGACCGCGTCGGCGGCCTTTTTCTGTTCAAGGATCGCGCGTGCCTTTTTTGCCAGTTCAATCGCTTTGATGGTTCAAGCTCCTTTGTTCAGCCCAGGTACAAGCCATGTTCGGCAATATACATGGCCACCGCGTCCGGCACAAGATAGCGGATGCTCAAACCTTCGGCTACCCGATGGCGGATTTCCGTGGCCGAGATCTCGACCAGGCGCGCTTCCATGTAATGCTCCAGCAACCGCTCCGGCCACGGGGCCGCGAGGCCGATTTTATCCGCGGTCAGCGTGGCGCGGGTAAACCCCGGCCGGCCGCAGGTGATGAATGGGCAGCGGCCCAGCAGGTCGTAAATATTCTTCCACGTGCGCAGCTCCGGCAACGAGTCGCCACCGATGATGAAGAAATAGTCGTGTTCCGGGTGCTGGGTTTGCAGTGCGGTGATGGTGTCGATGGTGTAGGATTTCCCGGGGCGTGCCAGCTCCATGGCATCCACCTCGAACCGGTCGTCGCCCTCGACCGCGGCTTCCAGCATGGCCTGGCGGTGTTCCGCCGCGGCGACGCCGGCCAGGTCCTTGTGCGGTGGCTGGGCGCTGGGGATGAGCAGGCAGCGGTCGAGCTCGAACCGTTCCAGGACGTCCTGGGCCATGATCAGGTGCCCGGTATGTACCGGGTTGAACGTGCCGCCGAAAACTCCAATTCGCTGTCCCAACGCTTGTTTGCCTTGTGGTTGACTCGCCGGTTGCGTCGCCGGCCATACTTGAGCTAGAGTAACCCTGCCGCTGCCGGGGCTCAAGGCAAAACGGCGCGGCCATACGCATGAACCGGACCTACCATATCTGGACCATCGGCTGCCAGATGAACGCCGCGGACGCGCGTCGCCTGGCGGAAGGCCTGGCCCTGGCCGGCTACGTGCCGGCCGCTGTCCCGGAGGCGGCCGACCTGGCGATCCTCAATACCTGCGTGGTGCGGCAGCGCTCTGAAGACAAGGCGTACAGCCAGCTCGGTTGGTTGCGCAAGGTCAAAAAACGCCGGCCGGGCATGCAGGTTGCGCTCATGGGCTGCCTCGTTGGGCCGCAGGCCTCCACGGCCTTGCGTGAACGGTTCCCGTTTGTGGATTACTTCGTTGCGCCGTCGGATTATGACAGCCTGCTGGCGGCCCTGCCGGCGGCTGCGGAGCCGCGGGAGCCGCCCACCGCCGCTACGGCCGGATCGGTCTGCGCCCTGGTGCCGGCGGTGCTGGGCTGCTCCCATGCCTGCGCCTTCTGCGTTATTCCCAGCCGGCGCGGCCCGGAGCGCAGCCGTCCCATGGCCGACATCCTGGCCGAGGCGCGCCGCCTGGTGGACCAGGGGGCGCGCGAAATAACCATCCTGGGCCAGATCGTGGACCGGTATGGCCTCGACCTGGACCCGCGCGCGGATCTCGCCCTGCTGCTGCGGCGGCTGGCGGAGACGGAAGACTTGCTGCGCATCCGCTTCCTTACCAGCCATCCCAACTGGATATCCGCGGCCCTGATCGATGCCGTTGCCGAGACAGAAAAAATCTGTCCGCAATGGGAAATCGCGCTCCAAAGCGGCAGCGACCGCATCCTGGCGCGCATGCGGCGGGGGTATGATTGCGATAAGTTCCTGCGCCTTGTGGACCGCATCCGCAACCGCCTGCCCGCCGCCGCGATTCACACCGATATCATCGCGGGGTTCCCGGGCGAAACCGTGGCGGAGTTCGAGGACTCGATGCGGCTCCTGGCCCGGGTGGAGTTCGACACGGTGCACGTCGTCAAGTATTCCACGCGGCCTGGCACCTACGCGGCGGCGCAGTATGTCGATGATGTGCCGGACGACGAGAAGGAGCGCCGGCGGGCCGCCCTGGACGCGCTGCAAAAAGAAATTCAAACCCGGCAAAACAGCCGCCTGCTCGGGCAAGCCGTTGAGATCCTGGTGGAGCGTCAGGACCGTGGGCGCTGGCACGGCCGGACCCGCGAAAACAAAATCGTGTTTGCCGCCGGGGCCGGCGGCGAGACGCTGGGCGGCCTGGCGCGGGTCCTGATCGAGTGGGCTGGTCCGTTTTCGTTGATTGGCCGTTGCGTGCCGGCGGGCGGCACGCCGGCATAACGCGGAATTGTTAAACAATCCGCACTGATAGCTGTATTTTGAATGTGAAAAACTGATGAGAGGGTAAACTGCCCAGCGGTCCAAAGAAACCACTCCGGCTGAAGGAGGATTGATGCGTGCGGTTATACTGATTGGCTTGTTCCTGCTATCTGCTGCAACCAGTCCGGCAGCGTATTATCTTTTTGCGACCAACGCGGCCATCACCAATGGGGATCTGACCTACGAGGGCTATGACCTTGAAGTAGACAACTGCACCTTGACCGTGGATGGGTCGCACAGCTTCCAGTCGCTCGTGCTAACCAACGCGGCCGTCCTGACGCATCCCTATACTTCGACCCTCGAGGTGCATTCGCTGGATTTGACGATCGCCGGCAGCCTCGTGGTGGCGACCAATGCCAGCATCGACGTGCGGAATCGCGGGTTCGTGGATTACTACACCAGCGGCAATAGCACGAACCGGGGCGCGACCGGCGGCGGTGGTGGCAGTTATGGCGGGTTGGGTTACTACGAAAGCGACTGGTCGCCGGGCTGGGTGTATGGCGACTTCCGCAACCCGGTGGAGCCCGGCGCGGGCGGCGCCGGCGACCGCGACTCGGGCGGATTGGGCGGCGGCCTGATCCGCATCGCCGCCGGCACGTTGCAGATCGACGGCTGGGTCTGCGCCAATGGCGAGGAAGGCCACGACTGGGCCTGGCGCACCGGCGGGGGCGGCGCGGGCGGCGGTATCCGCCTGGACGCGGGCCTTCTCCGCGGAACCGGCCTGATTACGGCCAACGGCGGCGACAAGTCCCTGGGCACTTGCGCGGGCGGCGGCGGGCGGGTGGCCGTGTATTACGCCGCCTTGGACGGTTTCGATATCACCCACCGCATCACGGCGTGCGGTGGCACCGGCGGTGGCAAGAATGGCGCGCCCGGCACCGTGTATCTCAAGGACACCGCCACCGGCGCGGACCAGTTGCGGGTGAGCAGCCACGGCCAGGTTAGTGGCTCCTGGACGCCGCTGGGCGCTACCGGCGACACGGTGCTGGTCGTGAATGACCTGGAGATGGCCGGCACCAACGTGGTGGTTGCGCCGGAACACAACCTGCCGTTCCAAGTCCAGAATCTGGCCGTGATGGATGGCGCGATCCTGACTCACCAGGGCACAGACCCCGCGATTGTATACGGCCTTGAAATCACGGTTACCAACCTGTTCCTGGTGGATCCGTCGTCGTCGGTCAAGGTGAATGAGCGCGGGTTCCGGGACCACTACACCACCGGCAACACCACCAACGGCGGCGCCCGGATGTCCGCCGGTGGCAGCTACGGCGGCCTCGGATACTGGGAAAGCACCTGGTGGCCGGGCTGGGTGTACGGCGATTTCCGCAACCCCGTGGAGCCCGGGGCCGGCGGCGCGGGCGACCGCGACGCGGGCGGCAACGGCGGCGGCCTGGTACGCATCGCCGCCGGCACCGCGCAGATCGATGGCACAATCAACGCGCGCGGGGGCGACGGCCTGGATACGGCGTACCGCACCGGCGGCGGCGGCGCGGGCGGCGGCATCCGGCTGGACGCGGGCACGCTGGCTGGCAGCGGCTGGATCACGGCCAACGGCGGCGACAAGGGCAACGGCACGGCCGGTGGCGGCGGCGGGCGGGTCGCCGTGTACTACACCGTGCTGGATGGGTTTGACATCACCAACCGCATCGCGGCCTTGGGCGGCACGGGCGGCGGCAAAAACGCCGCGCCCGGCACGGTATACGTGAAGAACGTGGGCGGCGGCGGCACCCTGCGCATCAGCAGCCAGGGCCAGGCCACGGGCGTTTACACGCCGCTGGGGTGCAGCACCGACACAGTGCTTGGGGTCGAAGACCTGGTCGTGAGCGGCACCAACGTGCTGGTGCTGCCGGAGCATGAGATGCCGGTCGAAGCCCACAGCATCGCGGTTAGCGCCGGCGGCCGCCTGCTGCACCAGGGGGTCAACCCGAGCCAGGAGTACACGCTGCAGATGACCGTGGCGCACAACGTGACGATCGACGCCAGCTCGTCGATCGATGTGTCCAGCCAGGGGTATCGGGACTTCTACACCCACGGCAACACGACCTACGGCGGTGCCACCAGCGAGTCTGGCGGCAGCTATGGCGGCCTGGGCAAATCAATCTTCTATCCTGGCTGGGACATTCCCTGCACCACCGGCTATGCCAACCAGGTGTATGGCGACTACCATAACCCGCGCGAAATCGGCTCCGGCGGCGCGGGCGAGCGCGGCTCGGCCGGTAACGGCGGCGGGCTGATCCGCCTGACCTGCCGGCAGCTGCAGCTCGATGGTGCGATCCGCGCACGCGGCGAGGACGGCTACTCCAACTATGCCTATCGCAGTGGCGGCGGCGGCAGCGGCGGTGGCATCCTGGTCAATGCCGGCCTGGTGGCCGGCGCCGGGCTGGTCAATGCCGATGGCGGCAACGGCGCGGCGGCCTGCGGCTGGAGCATCGCCAGCGGCAGCGGCGGCGGCGGCCGGATTGCCGTCTACACCTGGCAAACCAACCTGCTGGAGATCACCAATGTCACGGCCCGGGGCGGCACCGGCGGCGGCGGACCCGGCCAGACCGGGTCAGTGTTTTTTACTTCAGCGCCGGCCGCGTTCTGGGATGCCGGCCTGGGCGAACTGGCACACGACACAGAATCTCTCCAATGGTCGGGGCTGGGCATGGATCCCGAGCTGTACCACGCCGACGTGGCCGCCTACCTGGCCGGCGCGTACTATGCGGTGGCCCCGGGGCAGGCGGTCATCGGCCGCGCCGGGTGGTGGACCACCAATTCGCCGGACGGCCGTTACGACGTTAAAATCGTGTTTGCGCGCAACGACAATGGCGCCGTGGCCGGCGAACTCACGTTGCCGATCGCGGTCAACAATACGCTGCAGTGGCACACGGGCAGCGTGGCGCAAACCGAAACCTGGGCCAGCGGCGTGGTCCACGCCATCGAGGGGCAGTTGCGCATCACCAACGGTGTCACGGTTACGGTGGAGCCCGGCGCCATCATCAAGTGCGCGGGCGGCGGCAGCCTCCTGGTGGCCGCCGGTGGCGTGCTGAATGCCGCGGCCACGGAAACCGCGCCGATCATCTTCACGTCGCTGCGTGATGACAGCGTCGGCGGCGACAGCAACCTGGACGGCGACGACACGCTGCCGTTGCCCGGCATCTGGGGCGGCATTGCCAGCCAGGGCGGCACGCTCAACCTGAGCGCCTACGTGCAGATGCGCTACACGCTCACCACGCACAGCGGCACCGTCAGCGTGGACGAGGCATGGCAGGGCACGGTCCTGCACGTCATCACCAACAACCTCACAGTCGGGCCCAACGCGACCCTGACCATCAACCCGGGCGCGATCGTCAAGTTCGACACCAACAAGTGGCTCAAGGTGGATTCGCTGGGCACCCTCAACGCCCTCGGCACCCTGGCGCAACCCATCATCCTGACCTCGCTCAAGGATGATACCGTGGGGGGCGACAGCAACAACGACGGCACCCGGACCCAGCCGGCGGCCGGCGACTGGAGCCAGGTGGTAGCCGGGGCGGGCCGGCTCAACCTGCAGCACGTGGAGATCGCCTACGCCGGCGGCACGCCCAGCCACGTGTACCAGTGGGGCGCCGGCGCTGTGCGCACGACCAATGGCGCTGTGGTGGTCATGAAAAACTGCGTGATCCGCGAGTCGCTGTTCGAGGGCCTCCACGCTGATCACGGCGGCAGCATTCACCTGACCAACACGGTGATCGCCGGCTGCGATCGGGCGGTCAACGCCGACGGCGCCTTGGTGGACCTGGTGAACTGCACGTTGTACTTCAACCGCATCGGCCTCTGGCCCCACGGCGGCACCATCAGCATGGTGAATTCCATCATCAGCCACAGCATTTCCAATGGCGTGGACGGCGCTTCTGTCATCCGCTATTCCAACGTGTGGTCGCCTTGGGGCCACAATGGCACGTTCACGCCGGGCGCAGACGGCAACATCTCGACCAACCCGGCGTTCAAAGATGCCGCCGGCGGCAATTTCCGGCTGGATTACCTGTCGCCCTGCATCGACGCGGCGGATGGGAGCGTGGCCGCGGCCGCGGATTATGCCGGCGTGCCGCGCTGCAACGATCCGCGCACCGTGGTCAAGAAGGGCGTGGCCGGCCCTGGCGGAATGTACCCGGACATGGGCGCCTACGAGTTTGCCGAAGGCGCCACCTCGGCCGTGGACCTGGTGGTGAACGGCGTGCAGGGCCCGGTGAGCGCAATGGCCGGCGGCGAGGTCACCCTGTCGTGGACCGTGGCCAATGTCGGCGCTGAAACCGCGCAGGGGCCATGGCACGACACGATCGGCATGGCGCTGGTGGCCAACGGGTCCACCAGCGTGCTCGCCAGCCTCGACGTGGTGGCCGGTACGGGCGGCGCCCTGGGTCCGGGGCATATTGTATCCAACTCCGCCACGTTCCGCGTCCCCGGCGCCGTGCCGGGCCAGTACCGCTGGTGGGCGTTTGTGAACGCGCGCGACGAGGTGTTCGAAGGCCAGAACCGCGGCAACAATGGCCAGGTGTCCGAAGGCCTGGTGACCCTGGACGTGCCGGAACTGGACTTTTCCGGCGGCGTGACCAACGGCGCGTTTGCCGGCGCCGGCGAGCCGCTGTGGTTCAAGATTACCGCCACCAACGCCCAGAACATCCTGCTCGCGCTGGACCTGGCCGATGCGGCGGCGCGCTCCGAGATTTACGTGGCGCGCGGCTACATGCCCGACCGCCAGGTGTTTGACTGGCAGCAGGCGCAGTGGAACAGCGCCGACACCAGCGTCATCATCCCGGGCGCGGCGGACGCGGTGTATTACGTCATGATCTACCCGCAATACCTGCCCGGCAGCGGCGCGTTCACGCTGACCGTGGGCACGGCGGACTTCTCCCTGGCCTCCGTGGCGCCGGCGACCGTGGGCAACTACGGGCCGGTCACCTTGGAGATCAACGGCGCCCTGCTGGACGCTGCCACCACGTTCCAACTTGTCGGGCCTGCCGGCCAGGTCCACGAGGCCGTGGACGTGTGGCCGGGCGATGCCAGCCGGGTCTACGCGCGGTTCAACCTCACGGACGCCGCGCAGGGCTCCTATGACGTGCGCGCCGGCCAGACCAACGGCCTCGTGGCCGTGCTGAGCGACGGCCTGCAGGTCGTCAAGGGCCTGGGGCCGCAATTGCAGGCAGATTTCATCCTGCCGGCGGCCACGCGGCTCGGTCGGCCGTTCACCCTCGACGTGACCTATGCCAACGTGGGCGACGCCGACCTGTACGCGCCGGTGCTCGTCCTGACCGGCCCGGCCGGCATGGGCATGGGGCTGGCCGCCGGCAGCGCAGACGCCGTGGGGCAACTCCAGTTCATGGGGTACGCCGCCCAGGGCCCCATGCACATCCTGCGGCCCGGCCAGCGTGGCCAGGTGACCATCTATTGCGCCGGGTCGGTGCAGGCCGCGATGCCGTTTGCCCTCGATTCGCTCAGCGTCAAGCCCGGCGAACCCACGCCGCCGCTGATCGACTGGGCGGCGTTGCGAGCCAATGTGCAGCCGCCGAACGTGGACGCGGCGCTCTGGGGCGCGACGTGGGAAACCTTCTGCCGGGAAATAGGCGCCACGTGGCCGGAAGTCGCGGTCCATCTCGGCGAGCAAATGCAACAGGGCCCCGTGCTCAACCACGAGCCGAACATCCTCGTGGACAATCTCATGAGCGACGCGTTCGAGGGCATGGTCAGCCAGGACGGCGGGTTGCTGGATCAAAACGCACCGTGGATTTGCGCGCACGCGCCGCGCCCGGGCGCGGGCGGCGGGGTGTTCGGGTTGGATGTACTGTTCGCCAAGGACCCGGACCCGGCGTTCATGACCAACAGCCTCCCGGTGCTGCGCAATCCCGCCGGCGGCGCCGTGGCCAGCCTGGTGGTGACGCAGGTGTGCGACCGCCTGTACCGGTTCCAGTTCCCGGAACAGACCCAGGCTGGCCGCTACCAGCTGCGCCTCGGGCCGGACATCAAGGATTGGGCCGGCACGAAGCTGGACCAGGATTTCTATGGCGTCCCGGGCGAGATCAGCAACGACGTGTACGACGCGGCGTTCGCCCTGCGCGCCGGCGCGGGCGCCACCGGGTCGCTGTTCATCGTGGCCGCCACGCCGAGCGCGCCGCTGGACGTTGGGCAGAGCGTGGACCACCTGGTGGTGTTCTTCAACCAGCCGACCCATTTTCAGACGTTCACGCCTGCGGACGTGGCCATGACCGGCCCGTCCGGCAGCGTCAGCGTGCTGGATATCCGCCAGCGCAGCAGCCTGGCCTACGAGGTCCGGTTCCCGCGCCAGGCCGGGATTGGCGGATACAGTTTCACCATCGGGCCCGCGATCCTGGATTTGCAGGGCCATGCCATGGACCAGAACCTCAACGGCGTGTACGGCGAGGTGCCGGGAGACCAGTTCACCGCCGGGTTCCGCGTGCGCGACACCAACGCGCCGTACGTGGTCAGCATGTGGCCCACGGATTTCCTGACCCAGGCCGTGGACCATGTGGACATCACGTTCAACAAGACCATCGACATCACCACCGTCACCACCGGCCAGGTGGCCATCACCGGGCCGCTTGGCCCGGTGCCGCTGACCGCGATCGTGCCGCTGGCCGGCGACCAGTACCGGTTCCTGTTCGCGCCGCAGTCCACGGACCTGACCTACCGGGTCCGGATCGGGCCGGACATCCTGGACTTGTACAGCAACCGCATGGACCAGGCCCGCGACGGCGTGAGCACCACCGCGTATTTCACGGGCGGGTTTAGTATTCTGCCCGGCGTAGCTGAAACGGCGCGCCGCCAGCAGCGCCAGGGCGGCGACAATCCGTACGTCGTGGTTTCGGGCCGCCTGACGTACCAGGGAGCGTGGGCCAAGTATTTCAAGAACGGCGCGCATGCCTCGGCCCTGCTGTGGAAGCAAAACGGCTTGCGCGATTATGAGCCCGGCGTGCCGTTCATCGGGGATGCGCGCGACGTGCTGATGGCCACCAATAACCTCTGGACCGGCGGCGAGTACGTGGATGAGAGCGGGAACTTCCGGTTCGCTTACGATATTTTCAACCGGCCGCTGACCCAACGGGAAGCCGGGACCGGGCTGACAAACCAGTATTACATCGTCGCCCTGGCGGAGAACCGGTTTGGCTATGTTCTGAATGGCGCGATCGGGTTTTATGATCCCAACCCTTTTCCGCTCGAGGGGTGGTGGTGGAAGTCTTCGCACGCCGCGCCGGTTACGCCTGGTGCGTCCCAGGTTTGGGGCCGCGTATATCACAGCATGGCCCCGACCAATGTCGCCTTGGCGGGCAGCGGGACGATCATGGCCGATGCGTCCATGGTCATCACCGACCGCCTGTTTGCCATCACCGAGTGGCTGCATTTCGGCGCCAACCGGTTCAAGATCCAGGTGGGTGAATACCCGCGCGATCAGCGCATCGCGGTCATGATCAACCCCTATGGCGATTGGGGCCACATCAATTCAGCGTATTGGGCGTGGCCGCCGTGGGACTATATCGCCCTGGGCAGCAACGAGCGCGAGTTTCCCAACTCCGTGCTGCACGAGTATGGGCACTCGATCCAATGCGCGGTCAACGGATACCAGAAGTGGACCCAGGGTGGCGGCGACTATGGAATCATCAATGAAAGCGACGATCCTCCCCAAGCCTACTGCGAGGGTTGGGCTTCCTTCTTCGCGGCCAAGGCCGTCGAGCACATCGACGTGCTCGGCAATCTGGGCGTGATCTGGCCCATGCCCGGCGTGGTGGGCAACACCAACAATTATATGATTGGGAAAAACCGCGACTACAAGTTGTTTGAGGTTAACAATTATTGGATGGGGTTTGATGGCTATGGCTTTGCTAACAACAACCAGGCTGACGAAAGCGTCATCAACGTCGAATATTTGAACGCATACACCCCGTCCGGCAGGGGATTCGACGGCGTCAACAACAACGCCAACCAGGGCGATCTCGTACTCGGCGGCGTGTGCAGCGTGTTCCGCGACATCATGGACGGCATGGCCGACAGCCCGGACAAGGACAACGACGAGGTGGCCAACGGCGCGGGCTTCTGGCGCGCGTTCAAGGCCGCGGCGAACGACAGCACGCTGATGAAGTTCTATAACGAATACGTGCATAATGACCGCGTGGATGCCATCTTCATCGATCATGGCAATCCCGTGCGGAACGACAACTGGGAGGGATCGGGCGGGCAGACGGCGGACGATCCCGTCGACCTGGGGGAGCTGTCCAGCACCAAGACGATCAACCGCCTGGTCATGGCCGAGCCCGGCAAGGGCACGGGCGACTGGTTCAAGGTCTCCATCCCCGCCAGCACGGACGAGGCGCACAAGAAGGATTTTCCGTTCGCCGCCCGGATCAAGTGGACGGAAAAATACGGCGACCTGGACTTGTTCTTGCAGTGCCAGGATTTCACGGCCGGAACGACCAACCGCCAGCAGGATGTCCGGTACGGCGGCAACGCCACGATGCTGCGTTGCGACAGCCTCAGCACGGCGCACGACTACGAAATCGTGGTCGGCGCCGTGGGCCATGGTGCGCTGATGGCGGATTGGTCCACGACCTATGGCGGCGATTACGTGCCGGACTACTCGATGGTGCTGAACACCACCATCCCGCCGGCGCCCAAGACCAATGATCACCACGATGCCACCACCAAGACCAACAACGCCTCGGGCGACCCCAACGAGATCGTGGGCCCCGCCGGCAGCGGGCCGCAGCGCTGGATCAGCGTGGATTACACGCTGCCGTACACGATCCACTTTGAGAACCTGACCAACGCCACGGCGCCGGCCCAGACCGTGATCGTTACGGCCCAGCTCAGCACCAATCTCGACTGGACCTCGTTCCGCTGGACCGGGTTCCAGATCGGCACCAACCTTTGGTCCATTTCCAACGCGGTCCAAAATTATACGGCGCGCCTCGACCTGCGCGGCACCTGCGGCCTTTATGTGGACGTGGCCGCTGCGCTCACGCCGTCCAACGGCGCCTTGAACTGGACGTTCACGGGCATCGACCCCAACACCGGCCAGCTCACCGAAGACCCGCTGGGCGGGTTCCTGCCGCCCAACACCAACGCGCCGGCCGGGGAGGGGGCCATCCTGTACTCTGTGCGGCCGCGCACCAACGCGGCCGAGGGGGCCGTGCTGGATGCCCAGGCGCGGATTGTGTTTGATGTCAACGATCCCATCGACACCCCGGCCATTTTCAACACGCTGGATTTTGGGCCGCCGGTCAGCCAAGTGACGGCGCTGCCGGATTGCAGCCCGCCGTGGTTCACGGTGCACTGGAGCGGGCACGACTTCAATGGCTCGGGCATTGCCGGCTATGATATCTATGTGTCCAAGGATGGCGGTGATTTTCTGCCCTGGCTTGTGGGCACCACGGATACGAGCGCTTCATACGTGGGCCAGGTGGGCTCCACCTACGCGTTCTTCAGCGCCGCCACCGACCAGGTCGGCTACCGCGAGGCGCGGCGCATGGCCACGGATACCAGCACCCGCGTAAGCGCTGGCCTGCCGTGGGTACAACTGTTACTGGAGGATTGAGCGGCCGGGCGCATGGTATGAACAACGACCCCGCCAGCCCCGCCACGCCCACCGCCCGGCGCGTGGAAAAATACGCGCCGCTGGTGCTCTCTGCGCTGGTCTACCCCGGCGCCGGGCAACTCGCGCAACGCCGCTGGATCAGCGCCGGGGTGTTCATGGTTCTGGCCACCGGCTGCGCCGGGCTGTTGTTTTACTACCTGCTGGCGGGACTCGTGGACATCACCCGCGCCCTGCTGGCGTCGGCCACCGAGCCGCCGGGCGTGGCCTGGGGTGCCATCGGCGCCTGGTTCCTGGCTTTTATTCTAACCTATGCCGCCAATATCGCGGATGTGCTCATCGCCGGGCGCCGCCGTGCGGCAGCGGCCAAAGTCCTTCGGCCATGAAAAAGAGGGGAACCCAGAGTTGCCGCGGCGGTGGTGTCATTTGCGGTAGATGCCCCGGGCCGGAGATCGTTCAACGTCAACGGATCAGCCGGGCGACATCTTCTATCAGACGTTCCAAGTCTTCCGTGATAACGCCCCATACGATGCGATCGTCGATGGCGTCGTAACCATGGATAAGAATGTTGCGAAACGAAATGATGTCGCGATGATCGCGGATCTGTTGGAGGACCTCTGGTTCATCACGGCGGATGCGATTAAGGGCCTCGCCCATAACCTCGAATTTGCGCTCCACTGCGCTGCGGAGCAGTTCGTCCGCGGCGTATTCTTTAAAAGTGCGGCCGGCTACAAATCCCCGGATGGATTGAGCAGCCTGGAAGATGTCGTGCAGGTGCGCGCGCAGTTCAACCTTCATACAGAACGACCTTCTCGTTCATGACACACTGGCGGAAATACGGATTGCGCAGGCTATTGACCGTCAGCAAATCCACTTTACAGCCCAAACCATCCTGAAGCCGGTGGAGTAATCCAAAGAATCTGTGGGCCGGGCGATCGTCAGGGTCACGGAACTCCACCAGTAAATCAACGTCGCTGCGTGCCGTGGCCGTGTTCCGGACCATGGAGCCAAAGGCATCCAGTCGCCGTACATTGAAATCCCGGCAGGCCGGGATGGCTGCGGACCGGATGTCTTCAAGATTCATGTGCGCATCATGCTCCGGTTTGCCGGGACGATCAAGTTCGGATGCCATGATCCTATGGGCCCGGCCACAGGCGCCGCGCGCCGTGGCGGAAAACAGGCCGAACCAGGCCAGGCCCGCAAAGTCCCCCGCGGCCCGGGTAAGGTCATCAGCGCCGATGGGGACGTCGGCGTAGTTTGACAAAACAGGACATGACTTGACAGAGTTCATGCAATCTGCTTAACTCAGCTCATCATAAGCCGTCGTCTATGCAGATTACTGTCAAGGATGCCGCGGCCCTGATGGGCGTGGCGGAGAAGACCATCTACCGGTGGATCCAGGCCGGCGGCCTGCCCGCCTACCGCGTGGCCGGCCGTTACCGTTTGCGCCGGGGCTTGCTCATGGAGTGGGCCCAGTCGCACAAGCTGAATTTCACGCCGGCCGCCGCGCCTGAGGACGTGGCCGGCGACCGCTTGCCCACGCTGGCCGAGGCCTTGGCCGCCGGCGGCGTGTTTTACCGGGTCAGCGGCCGCGACCCCGGCAGCGCGGTGCGCGCGGCGCTCGAGTTCCCTCGTTTGCCCGAGACCGTGGACCGCGAGTTGCTATACCAAGCCGTCATGGCCCGCGAGAACCTGCAGTCCACCAGCGTGGGCGGCGGCGTGGCCATCCCCCACGCGCGCAATCCCCTGGTCCTGGAGCTCGACAAGCCGCTGGTCAGTCTCTGCTTCCTGGAACGCGCCGTGGACTTCCGCGCCCTGGACGGCCGGCCGGTGACGGCCTTGTTCCTCCTGCTGGCGCCCACAGTGCGCCTGCACCTGCACCTGCTCTCGCGGCTGACGTTTGTCCTGCAGCAACCGGAAGTCCGCCGCGCGCTGCAGCCACCGGCGGACCGCGACACGATCCTGGCGCGGGTGCGGACGGCCGAGGCCCGGTGTGCGGCGCGCCGCCGCAGGAGGCCGCCACCGTGATGCTCAACGTCAGGGAGGTGGCGCGCCTGCTGGCCGTCTCGGAGAAAACGCTCTACCGCTGGATCGCGCGCGGCGAGATCCCGGCCTACAAGGTCGGCGAGGTGTACCGCTTCAACCGCGTGGACCTCATGGAATGGGCCACCCAGCGCAAGATTAAAGTGGATCCCAGCCTGTTTGTGGAACCCACGGCCCCGGCCGAAAATCTGCCGGCGCTGCATGCGGCCTTACAGGCCGGCGGGATCCACTATCAAGTGCCCGGGCCGGACAAGGCGGCGGTGCTGCAGGCGATCGTCCGGCAGTTGCCCCTGCCGGACTCGGTTGATCGCAAGTTTCTGCTGGACGCCTTGCTGGCCCGCGAAAACCTTGGGACCACGGCCATCGGCGATGGCCTGGCCATCCCGCATGTGCGCAACCCGCTCGTGGTGCACGTGGACAAGCCCATGCTGGCCCTGTGTTTCCTGGAGCATCCGGTGGACTTCGCCGCCTTGGACGGCCGGCCGGTGCACACGATCTTCCTGTTGCTTACGCCTGCGATCCGTGCGCACCTGCACCTGCTTTCCCGCTTGAGCTACGCTTTGCATGCCCAGGAGGTGCGGCCGTTGCTGGATCGGCGGGCGCCGGCCGCGGAAATCCTGGAAGCCGTATCAGCCTTTGACAGGGGCCTGGCCAGCCCGGCCGGCGGGGGCGCGGCATGAACCCGATCCTGGACAGCCTGGGCGTTATTCTGCTGTGCGGGCTGATCCTCCTTGTTTCTGGCAAGCGCCAGGCCATTGCGTATGTGATCATGGCGCTCGTTTGCTTTGCCCGGGCGGCGTGGGTGTTGAGCCATTACGGCCAACTCTGCGTGGCGCCGCCAGTGGCTTGGAGCGGCTGGTCTTTGCCCGGCGCGCAGTGGGTGGTCGGCACGGATCCCCTGACCGCCTTTTTCATGATCCCCCTGCTGGTGTTGGCCGGGGCCGGAGCCCTGTACGCGCCCAGTTACCTCGGTACGCACGGCGGGCGCGGCGCGGGATTTTACTACGCCGTGCTGGTGGCCTCCATGGCCTTGGTGCTGCTGGCGCGCAACGCCGTCCTGTTCCTGCTGGCCTGGGAAGCCATGGCGCTATCCTCGTTCATGTTGGTCATCACCGACCATGAGCGGCCCGAGACGGTCCGGGCGGGCTGGATCTACTTCATCACGACCCACCTGGGCACGGCGTGCCTGCTACCGGTGTTTTTCTGGCTGGCGCCGGGCAGCGACTTCAACTTTGCGGCCTGGTCCGTGGCTGGGTGGAGCCCGGCGCGCACGAACGTGGTGTTTATCCTGGCCCTGGCGGGGTTCGGGTTGAAGGCGGGGTTCTTCCCGCTGCACGTCTGGCTGCCGCTGGCGCATCCGGCGGCACCGAGCCACGTCTCGGCGATCATGTCGGGGATCATGATCAAGATGGGCATCTATGGCCTGCTGCGGGTGCTGCTTGCGCTGGGCCCCTGCCAGGTTTGGTGGGGTGTAGCCTTGTTGGCGCTGGGCGCGGTGTCCGGGGTGCTGGGCGTTCTCTATGCGTTGGGCCAGCATGACCTCAAGCGCCTGCTGGCGTATCACAGCGTGGAAAACATCGGCATTATCCTGCTTGGATTGGGCCTGGGGGTGCTGGGCATGGCCGTGGGCGCGCCGGCGCTGGCCTTTCTCGGGTTTGCGGGCGGCCTGCTGCACGTGCTGAACCATGCCCTGTTCAAGGGGTTGCTGTTTCTCGGCGCCGGGGCCGTCATCAAGGCCACGGGCACCGCGGAGATCGACCGCCTGGGCGGGCTGATCAAGCGCATGCCCGCCGCGGCGCTGCTGTTTTTGGCGGGCGCGCTGGCCATCTGCGGGATGCCGTTTTTCAACGGGTTTGTAAGCGAACTGCTGATTTATTGCGGCTGTATCCAGGGCATTTTGCACCCCGGGACCGAACTGGCGCTGGCCGCCCTGGCCACCGCCGCCACCCTGGCGCTCATCGGCGGCCTGGCGGTAGCCTGCTTTACCAAGGTGTTCGGGGTGGTGTTCCTGGGCACGCCGCGCGCGGCCCTGCCGCCGGTCCACGAGGCGCCGGCCGGCATGCTGGCGGCCATGGCGGTGCTGGCGACCGCCTGCCTGCTCGTGGGCATGCTGGGCTATTTTGTCATTCCCCTGGTGGCCGCGCCGGCGGCGCTGCTGGCGGGCGCGCCGCGCGCCGACCTGATGCCGGGTGCCGTGCGCGGGCTCCTGCTGGTGATGAGCGGGTTCCTGTCCGGCGTGCTGGTGCTCCTGCTGCTGGTGCTGGCGATCCGCCACCTGCTGCTGCGCCGCCGCCCGGTGGCCGCCCACGAGACCTGGGGCTGCGGCTACCTGTTCCCGTCGGCCACGATGCAGTACACGGCGTCGTCGTTTGCCGCGCCGCTGCTTGAATATTTTCGCCGGGCGCTGGATGGCCGCGTGGAGTGGAGCCGGGACGCGGGCTTGTTCCCCGCCGGTCCCTGGACCCTGCGCGCCACGGTCAGCGACTGGATGCTGGCCCGCGTCTGCGCCCCCGCGCTGCGCTGGGGCGACCGCCTGTGCGCCGTGCTGCGCCGGTTCCAGGGCGGCCGGACCGCCCAGTACGTGTTGTATATCGCCCTCACCTTGATCGGGTTGATGCTATGGATATTTTTCACCTGATCATCATCCCGGCCGGTTCGAGCCTGGCCGCGCTGGCCCTTGCGCCGGCGCTGGCGGGCGTGGTGAACCGCACCAAGGCGCGGGTGGCGGGACGCCAGGGGCCGCCGATCTGGCAGGCCTACGCCGACTTGTGGCGCCTGGCGCGCAAGGGCGCGGTTTTCAGCCCCACCACGAGCTGGGTGTTCCGTTTGGCGCCGGCGGTGATCTTCTGCGCCACGCTGGCGGCCACGTTGCTGGTGCCGCTGATCCGTGGGCCCGGCATGGCCGGGTTTCCCGGCGATGTGATCCTGTTCCTGTACCTGCTGGCCCTGGCCCGGTTTTTCCTGATCATCGCGGCGTTGGACACCGGATCGGCGTTCGAAGGCATGGGCGCAAGCCGGGAAGCGTTTTTCTCGGCGCTGGCCGAGCCGGTGCTGCTGATTTGCCTGCTGACCGCAATGCGCGCCAACCAGGCCGGCACCCTGGCCGGGGCGCTCCACCCCGCGGTGGGGGCCGGCGAAGCCGGTGTGCTGGTGGCCGCGGTGCCGCTGCTGGCGGTGCTGCTGGCGGAAAACGCCCGCATCCCGTTCGATGATCCCACCACGCACCTGGAGCTGACCATGATCCACGAGGTCATGATCCTCGACCACAGCGGACCGGACCTGGCGCTGCTCGAGTACGCGGCGGCGATCAAGCTCTGGTTGTTCGCGCTGCTGCCGGGCCAGTTGCTGCTGCCTTTCGCCGCCTGGCCGCCCTGGGTTCAGGCGCTGGCGCTGGCCGGCTACATGGCGCTGGCGGGCGTGGTCATCGGGCTGGTGGAGTCGGTCATGGCGCGCCTGCGCCTGCGAAAGATCCCGCCGCTGCTGGTGGGCGCGGGGGCGCTGGCGCTGGTGGGCTTTTTCGTGACCGTGACCCAGGTGGGGGGACGCTGAGGCGATGACGCACTCCCTGCTGCTGGCCCTTTCCCTGCTGCTGGTCATCTGCAACCTGTACCTGCTGGGCACCAGCCGCGTCCGGGCGATGATCCGCGCGGTGGCCCTGCAGGGTTTCCTGCTGGGGCTGCTGCCGCTGCTGGCGCCGCATCCCATGGCGTGGCGGGACCTGCTGGTGCTGATGACGCTTGGCATCGCCATCAAGGGCCTGCTGATCCCGCACTTCCTGTTTCGCGCCGTGCGCGGCGTCGAGGACACGCGGGAGGAGAACCCGCCGATCGGCTACTCGCTGTCGCAACTTTACGGCGTGGTGGTGGCTGGAGCGTCGCTGTACCTGGTCCGGTACATCCCCGCCTCGGCAGCGGTGGTGTCGCCGTTGTACGTGTCGATCGCCATCAGCGCGGCGGCCACCGGGCTGTTCCTGATCATGACCCGACGCAAGGCGGTGTCGCAGGTGGTCGGCTACCTGGTGTTTGAGAACTCGGCCTACATCCTGGGCGTGTCCCTGGCCGCGTACCAGCCGGTGCTGGTCGAGATCGGGGTCCTGCTGGACATGCTGGTGGCCGTGTTCATCATGGTGGCGGTCATCCACCACATCCATGCCGAGCATGAAACCATCGATACCGAGGCGCTGGAGCGGCTGACGGAATGAACGCGGCGACCATCGCGATGTGGGCCATGCCCGGGGTGACCGCCGCCGGGGTGGGCGCCTGTTTGGTAGCGGCACGTCCGGCGCGCCTGCTGTGGATCCCGGCCTTCACGGGCCTGGGGCTGGCCACGCTGGGCGTTGTCCTGGCCATCCATTATGCCGCGGTCGGGGCGTTTGACCTGGCCGGCGGCCAGTTGCGGGTGGATGCCCTGACTGTTTTCCACGTGCTGCTGGTCAACCTGGTGTTCCTGGCCGCGGCCGTGTATGCGCCCGGATATTTCCAGGCCGTGGTGCGCAGCGGCGCGATGAACCTGAACGCCTGCCGGCGGTACGCCATGCTCTGGCAGGCGTTCCAGCTCGTGCTGCTGGCCGTGCTGCTGGCCAACAACATCGGCCTGATGTGGGTGGCGCTGGAAGCCACCACGCTGGTGTCGGCGTTCCTGATCCTGTCGCGGCGCGATCCGCTATCCATCGAAGCGATGTGGAAATACCTGCTGATTTGCTCGGTGGGCATTGTGTTTGCGTTCATCGGCACGATCCTGACCGTGGCCGCGGCCAGCCAGGTGGGGCTGGGCACCCGCGTGGTGCTGCTGGACGAGTTGCAGCGGAACGCGGCGGCCATCGGACCGAGCCTGATGCTGCCGGCGTTTATCTTTGTCCTGGTGGGCTACGGCACCAAGGCCGGCCTGGCGCCGTTGCACACCTGGCTGCCGGACGCGCACAGCCAGGCGCCCACGCCGGTCTCGGCGGTTTTTTCCGGGGTGATGCTCAACTGCGCCCTGTATTGCATCATGCGCTATTTACCGATTGCCGAGGCGGCGCTTGGCGGGCACGGCCGCGCCCACGGCCTGCTGCTGTTTTTTGGCGTCGTGTCGCTGCTGTTCGCGGCCGTATTCATCCCCGGCCAGTACGACATCAAGCGCCTGCTTGCCTATTGCAGCGTGGAACACGTGGGGATCATCGCGATCGGCCTGGGGCTGGGCGGGGTGGGGGTGTTCGCCGCGCTGTGGCACACGCTCAATCACAGCCTCGCCAAGGTGTGGGCTTTCTTCGCGGCCGGCGCCCTGCATCACGCCTACGGCACCCGCGACATGCGGCGCATGGCCGGCGCGCTGAACGCTGTGCCGCCCTGGGGCGCGGGGTTCCTCGTCACGATGCTCGCCCTGCTCGGGGTGGCGCCGTTCGCGCTGTTCATGAGCGAGTTGCAGATCCTGCGGGCGGCGTTCGCGGCGGGACGCTACGGGGTGGTTGCGATTTTCCTGTTGGCGGTGCTGGTGATCTTTATTGGGGCCCTGCGCAGCACCCTGCAGGTGGTGTGTGGCGCGCGGCCCGCGGACCGGCCGCCGCCGGCGGCGCGCTGGCTCGATCGCGTCATGATGTTCGCCGGGGTGGCCGCGCTGCTGGTGCTCGGCGTGTGGATCCCGGGACCGCTGGCCGCGCTGTTCAAGGCCGCCGCGAGCGTGGTCGAGGGGGGGCTGCCATGACCCACGGCGAAGCCCACCTGTACAACGAACAGGCGCTGCCCCTGGCGGAGGTCCCGGCGCTGGACACTGCGGTGTGGAGCACGACGCTGGCCGGCTGGCTGGCCGCTGGCCGCCGGGTTTGCGCTTGCTTCGGGTACAGGGATCCCGCGGGGGATCGGCGCCTGTGCGCCGTATGCGGCGACGATGCCACCGGCCGCCTGTACCCGTTGCTGGGCCGGGCGTCCGGCCCTGAGTTTCCCTCGCTGACCCCGCGGTTCCCGCAGCTGCATCTGTTTGAGCGCGAGATCCACGAGCAAACCGGCCTGGTCCCGGCCGGGCATCCCTGGCTCAAGCCGGTCCGGTTCCCGCCCCAGCCTGGCGCAGCGCCCGCGGCCAGCACGGACATCGGGCGCATGGACTTTTTCCGCGTGGCCGGCCATGCGGGGCACGAGGTGGCGGTCGGCCCGGTGCACGCCGGGATCATTGAGCCGGGCCATTTCCGGTTCCAATGCCACGGCGAGGCCGTGGCCCACCTGGAGATTTCGCTGGGCTACCAGCACCGCGGCATCGAGCGCGCGCTGCGCGGCGGCCCGCACCCGGCCACCCGGTTGCTGATGGAGGCGGCCGCCGGCGACACCAGCGTGGGGCATACCATGGCTTACTGCCAGGTGGTGGAAGCGCTGGCCGGCGTGACGGTTCCGGTGCCCGCCCAGGCGTTGCGCGCCGTGGCGCTGGAACTGGAGCGTTGCGCCAACCATACCGGCGACCTGGGCGCCCTGGCCGGGGACGTCGGCTACCTGCCCACCCAATCCTACTGCGGCCGCATCCGCGGCGACTTCTTGAACTGCACCGCCCTGGTGTGCGGCAACCGGTTCGGCCGCGGCTTGGTGATGCCCGGCGGCACAGGTCACGACCTGGACGCCAACCGGCAGGGCGAGTTGCGCGCGCGAATCCAGACCATCCTAGGCGATTTTTTGTCCGCCACCGGCTTGCTGTGGGAGACGCCCACGGTCATGGCCCGGTTTGAGAACACGGGGCCGTTGGACAAGCCGACTGCCATGGACATCGGGCTGGTCGGGCCGGCCGCGCGGGCCTGCGGGTGCTGGCGGGATGTGCGGCAGGATTATGCCCACGGCTTTTACCGGCTGGCGCACCTCCCGGTGGTGACCTTCGACACCGGCGATGTACATGCCCGCGCTTACGTGCGCTGGCGCGAGGTGCAGGAGTCCGCGGAGTTCATTCTCGAGCATGCCGCCGCCGGCGCTGCGCAGGGACCCACCGCGCCGGGCCCGTTGAAGCCCAACGCCCTGGCCGTGGCGCTGGTCGAGGGGTGGCGCGGGGAACTCTGCCACGTGGCGGTCACCGACGCCGCCGGCAGGTTCCTGGCCTACAAGATCGTGGATCCTTCATTCCACAACTGGTTCGGCCTGGCCCTGGCGTTGCGCGGCCAGCAAATATCGGATTTTCCGCTGTGCAACAAGAGTTTCAACCTGTCCTATTGCGGATTTGACCTGTGAACCCGGCGGGCCCCCATGTTTGACCTGATCAAGACCCGGATCCGCCAGAAATACCGCACCGTGCCGTATCCCGCCGCGGATCCGGTGCTGCCGGACCGTTTCCGCGGGCGGCCGGAAATCGCCGTGGGCGCTTGCGACGGCTCCTGCCGCGCCTGCTGCGAAGCGTGCCCGGTCAAGGCGATCGCGCCGGATGGCAAGGGCGTGGCCCTGGACCTGGGCCGGTGCGTTTTTTGTGGCCAGTGCGCGGCGGCCTGCCCCCGGCAGGCGATCCGTTTTACGAGCGATCACCGCCTGGCCGCCTGTCGCCGCGAGGACCTCGTGGTACGCGCCGGCGCGCCGCCCGTGCTGGCCGCGCCGCTGCCGGCCGACAAGCTGGCCTTGTTCCGGCGGTCCCTGAAGCTGCGGCAAGTGAGCGCCGGCGGGTGCAACGCCTGCGAGGCGGACCTGAACGTGCTCAGCACCGTGGTGTTCGACCTGTCGCGGTTCGGCATCCAGTTCGTGGCGTCGCCGCGGCACGCGGATGGCGCGGTGGTTACCGGCCCGGTGACACGCAACATGGAGACGGCCCTGGTGAAGACGTTCGAGGCCATGCCGGCCCCAAAGATTGTTATTGCCGTGGGCGCGTGCGCGATTTCCGGCGGCATGTTTGCGGAACACCCGGAAACCTGCGGCGGGGCCGGGGCGCGGCTGCCGGTGGACCTGTACATTCCCGGGTGCCCGCCGCATCCCTACACCATCCTCGACGGATTGCTGCGCTTGCTGGGCCGCGTGGGCTGATTTGCGCGGGTCCCTGGGTGTTGCGCAAATCGTGAACAATGCCAGGCATCGTCAGTGCGCGATCAAATATCCATCCCAAGAATCCTTTGTCTTGTAGTCATGCAACCCGCGCGCTATAGGATACATGCAAATTGTAAGTAATATGTCGATGGATCCGGATCTGGTTTACGCATCTAAGAGCGACTTCCACAGGAACAGCGCACCGCGCTTTTTATTCGTCGCAGGCTCTTCTGGTGTTTTCCCATCAACAAGAGGTAGTGGATTATGAATGGCAGCCTCTCAGGCACTTGGACGGATAGCGTTATGTCCTTGTTCAAGTTTCTCAAACACGCGCGCCTTGTTCCCCGTACTGGAAGATGGTGCGTCACCGCGGCGGTTATGTCTGTTTGGGGGTGTCTGTCGGCTGGAGCCGGAACAGACTTTATCCTACCGCTCCCGACAGACCCCAGCGCGGCCCAAACCGCGGTGTCGGCGCGCAATTTCGACACGGATTATAACCTGCGCTATTTCGCGGAGGTCATGCCGCGCGGACGGGTCTGGCACGCCACGGATCCGGATGCCGCCGGCGGCAAGCTCGGCCTGACCTGGACGAACCAGTACGGCTTTGTGGGGATTTCCTATGGCTGGGCCGTCAACTACAACCAGGGCCATCACGTGGATGGCATGAACGAGGCGGGGTTGAGCGCCGCGCTGTTGGATTTCGATTCGGCCAATGGACAGTTCCAACCGCCCGCGGCGGGTGCGAGCAATCTCTCGATCCAGTTGGTGGTGGCGTGGGCGCTCGGCAACTTTGCCACGGTGGAGCAGGCGTCGTCCGCCATTCAGTACCTGGTCACCTGGCAGGAGAACACCGACTATTTCCTGACTTTCACCAATGCCCTGCACCTGGTGCTCCACGACACCAACAGTCACACGGCGGTGGTCGAGTGGACCCCATCGGGCCCGACCGTGTACGGCACCATATTTACGGACGCGATGCGCGTGACGGCGGGTGACCCGTCTTACGCCAGCCAGATGGGCATCGCCGTTAACTACACCAACCTGAACTGGGCCAACCACCTGAAGATACCGACCAGCAACGAGTTGGTCAGCCCTTCTGATCAATATTTGCCGGGCGACAGCTGGAGCCCGTCGCGATTCGTGCGGGCCAACCGCCTGGTGCACAACTTCGCGGATTCCTACCTGCCCCTGGCGAACACCCAGTATCCGCCCTACTGGCGGCTGCAAACGGCCGACCACATTTTGCGCCGGCTGGAGATCATGCCGGGCGAGCGCAAGCGGTATCCGGATTCGCCATCGTCCGCGCCGGCCTACCTCACCGTGCTTTCGCTGCTGCGCGACCATTCCCACCGCGATCTGATTTTCCGGGGCCTTTACGACGCCAACTATAAAAAGATCCATGTTGAACGGCTGGACTTTGTCAGCCCGACGTTGGCGTCCCCCTGGATGGAACTCGACCCGTTGCCCGAATATGCGCTGACGGCCCCCCTCGATCTTTCCGGCACCCTGGCCGCGGCGGACGCCTACTATTATCTCTGGGGGGTTGCCGTCTGCCTGAAACTCAGCGTGACCATCAACACGTTTGGCGGGCCCGACGACATCCTCGAAGGCAAGATGTACATTTTCAGCCAGAAAACCAACGGGAACTACTACGCCTGGAACGGCAGCGCGTGGAGCGGGCCCACCCACCTGACCAACATGGTGACCTGCTTTTCCGGCACGCTGGGCACCAAGACGTTCAAGACAATCTATGACGACTACGTGACCTCAAATATTCTCCTGGGGACCAAGGTGTACGCCGGCTATGGCCGCTCGCCGCTCGAGATGCTGATGGCCGGCCGCTACCGCCTGGTTCACATGGTCAGCAATCCCTATTCCCTATTGTCGAAATAAAGGGTTCCCCAATGAAACTACCACGCAGTATCGGCTTCACGCCCGGTTTCCGTAATGGGTTGTCTGCGGCGGCTTGTCTAATCCTTGCAGGGGCTGAGTTGGCCTTTGCCTGTTCGGACATCTTGCTGCCTGCCGGCGCCGGCGGGGAAGACACCTCGGTCGTGTCGGTCCGGACCATGGATTTCGAGATGAACATGTTTTATTACTTTGATGTCGTTCCGCGCGGATACCATTTCGAGTCAGACAATCCGCCGGGCTGGTTTGACGATCAGTACGGCTACCGCTGGACCGGATCGAACGGGTTTGTTGCCGTCTCCGGCGCCTGGCCGGTGCTGTTTAAAAACGACGGCTCCGGCACCCGCTATTTTGAGGGCATGAACGAGAAGGGGCTCTCGGCCTCCCTGCTGTGGCTGCAACTGTCGGCCAACCACTATCCGGATACGGTGAGCGGCACCACGAACCTGTCCCTGCAGCATGTCGTGGCCTATGTGCTGAGCCTGTGCGATACGGTGGCTGACGTCACCAATCAAATGCGCAAAGTCGTTGTCTGGCAGCAGGATGTGGATTTCATCATCGCCACCGTGCCGCTGGCCGTGCATCTCATCGTGCATGACGCCCAGGGCGACACCGCCCTGATCGAGTGGTATGGCAAGACGGCCCATGTGCACGGACCCGACGAGATGAATACCCTGCGCGTCCTGGCCAATGATCCCACGATCGACGGCCATGTTAACATCGCCACCAACTGGACCGCGCTGACCGCCACCAACGGATTCAAGGCGCCGCCGGACGATCGTCACCTGGACGCCGGCCACCTCGTCCTGCCCGGCGACAGCAGCAGCGCGTCACGGTACCTGCGCGCGCGCAAGCTGAACGACGCCTTCCAGAACTATTATGAGCCGTTTCAGGCTATCTGGCCGCGTGAAAACCCGGCGCTCTGGCGCGTCAACATGGCCAGCCGCCTGATCGGCCGCGTCGAGGAGGTCTATGGCGAGTACTATTCGGAGGAAGAAGAAAACTTCTTCGCCACCATCTTCACCATTGCGCGCGACCACACCAATCGACGTCTCTATTATCGCGGCTTGTACAACAGCAACCTCAAGATGATCGACCTGGCGCAGATCAACTTTACCAACCAGTTTGAATGCCGCCCGTGGATTATCCTGGATCCCGACCCGGCGGAACCCTGCCACTTTGGCGAACAGGCCCAGGACGTTACCGGGGGGCTCGGCAGTCAAATCGGCTATCGCGGTCGCGGCGCCGGGGCGTCCAACACGCAGTTCAGCATGGACTACACCTTTGTCTGCCAGACCGGCGCCGTGCCCGAGCAGGGGCAAATGTTCATTTATGGCTGGTCCCCCGATGGCCGGCTCCTGTACTGGAACGGCAGCGCCTGGGTGGAAAACACAGACACCGAATACCGCTCGATCCCGCCCTGTTATAGCGGCGCGCTGGTCCACGTCACGATCACCAATCTCATCCGCGACTTGCCCGTATCCGGCTGGGCCGGGTCGCGCATTTATGCCGGGTACGGACACGACCAGGCCGACATGCTGCTCAACGGCCAAGCCCAGCTCGTGGCCGTGATTCAAGACCCCTTCGCCACGTGGGATGCCTTCCTGACCAACGTGGTGCTGGACACTTTGTCGAGCGGGACGCAAATGGTTTGGCAAGGCTATGCGGGTTACAGCTACCAGATGCAGCAGTCCACCAACCTGCTGGGTTCCTTCTGGCACGAGTCCGGAGTCATCACGGGCGTGTACGGTGTGCACCCATGGCCCGTGGACACCACGCAAATCCCAATCTATTACCGCCTCAAGGTTTCGGGATTGTAAGCGATAGCGTGGCGCCTGCGACGGGTATCTGTCCGCGAGACGAGTCGGGCCAAGCTCGCGCCCAGGCCCTCATACCATTTCCGCCTGAGGATCGGTACGTATCTGGGCTCCCCGCCTTTTCAAGGCGGGGGGGACCCGAAGGGTGGGGCGGTTGTTCCGGGTTCCACCCACCGTGATATCGGGGCGCGGACCATCCACAACCACCCCGGAGCTTGTATGCTTGTTCTCATGCGAAAATGGTATCAGACCTCCGCGGGCAGCAGGGCGCCGCCGGGGGCGTGGCGCCATCCGCCCACGTGCCGGGCATACCACGCCGGCAGGATGTCCGACCACGGCCGCCGCGGCCATTGCAAGCGCAGCGCCATGACGTTAAGCAGCAGGGAGAAGGGCGGCATCACCAGCGGGCAGGTGGCGGCAAACCGATCGACCAGGGCGGCGGCGGTCGCGGCGGGCAGCCACGCGCCATCCGGCGCCACAGCGGGCGGCGTGCCGATAACCGGCCGCAACCAGGCGGCGGCTTCGGATTCGCGGCCGGCCGCCGCGCAGGTGATCGCGGCGTTGATTTGCGAAAACACGGAGTTTCCCGGCGCGCTGGCATGGCGCCGGGCATCCTCGATAAAGCCATGTTCGCGCAGCGTCCAAGAGAGCAAGGCCGCAGGCTCCAGCAGCGTCGCCGGGGTTCGCGGCGCCGCGCCAATGGCCTGCTGGATTTGATCGCGGGTGGCTGACTGGCCTTGCAAGGTCAGCAACAGCAGGCGCACAAAAGCCGTGGCCGCATCCGGGGTGGTGCTCTGGGCCAGCATGCCGAATAATTGAAGGGCAGCGTCCAACTGCCAGGTTTCCCGCGCGATGAGCGCCTGGAACGCGATGCTGGATGCGCGATGGGCCGGCGCTTCGTAGGTGACCGCCAGAACCGGTCCGGCCAGGTCATAGCGGCCCAGCAGGGTGGCCACGTGGGCGATTTGAAACAGCAGGTCGAGATCCCCGGGCGCGGCGGCGGCGGCAACCTCCCTGGCCCCAGAGGAGCGGCAGCGTTCCAGCACCATGGATTCGGCGCGCACAACGTCGTCCAGCAACTCTTGCGCCAGCGGGAACCCGCGATGGCGGACCAGGTCCCTGGCCACGTGCAGCAGCGCCAGGCGCGGCGGGTAGCCTTTGCGGCAGGCCACGGCGCAATGGCGGTGGGTGGCTTCGGGCCGGCCGAGGCGGCCGGCCAACTGCGCCAGCAACAGATGCTCGGCGGCGGTCAGGCTCTCGGCCCCGAGCAGCGGGCCCAGCAGCCCGGCGGCGTCTGCTGCGGCGCCCAGGTCGGCCAGGTACAGGGCGGTGCGCAGACGCGTCGGGTCGGGCGGCGCCTCCAGGGCGTGCCATGCGGCCAGCAGCTCAGCGCGCAGCGCGCCGGCGTTCCCGCCGGCGAGCTTGACATGGAGCCGGGCGCGCGCCGCGGCCGCGCAGTAGCGCAGCCAGGGCTGGGTATATTCAGCCGGTTCGAGCCATGCAAGGATCTGGCTGGCTACTTGGAGCGCGTTGGCGTTGAGGGCATGTTCGGCCACGCTCAATGCCAGCGGATGGTTGGGCCGGATGAGCGGTTCCCATGCGGCCAGCAGGTCCATGCGGTCCTGCAGGCTGACCAGCGCCCGGGCATCCGGGCTCGGCGCCACGATCGCGCAAGCTGCGGCGATCACCGCTTGTAGCGAGCCCGCGGCCGGGTCCATGGCGGTCGCCGGCCGTGCCTCCGGCGCCGTCCCGAGCAGTTGCAGGAGTTCGCGCTGCAGGTCCAGGGCCACTTGGTGGTAGGTCATGCCCGCCACCGTGTCCACCGCCGGCGGTGGCGCGTGCGCCGGGGTGTCCATCAGGTGGCGCCCGGGGCGGGTTCACGCGCCAGGACAAGCGTTGTGCCAATGTGGGCTTCGACGCGCCAACCCGCGGGCAGGCGGGTCTTGATTTCGTCCACGGCCTGGGTCACCTCGGGCCAGGCAGGCTCGCCGTAGTCGTCGAACAGCACGCGGCCGCCGGGCGCGGCCAGGGGGTGGTACAGCTCCCAGTCGCGCAGCACGCCCGCGCGGGAGTGGTCGCCGTCGATGAGGATGAAGTGGAACCGGCCCGGGGCCAGGTCTTGGTACGCCGCGGGATCCGTGCTGAAGCTCCGGCGCAGATCAACCGTCGCGCGCGGGACAGCGAAGCGCTCAAGATTGCCATAAAAGGTTTCCGGGGTGATGGGCACGCGTGACACGTCCATGGCATGGCCATAATAGCCGGACATGGGGTCAATGCACACCATGTGCGCGGGGATGCCGGCGGCGCGGCAGGCCAGCAGGATCAGCAGGCAGCTGCCGCCATAGAGAGTGCCGATTTCCAAGGCTTCCAGGCGCGCGGGGCGGAGGGTGTGCAGAACAAGGGTCACGGCGCAGTATTGGGCGAGCTTGTCGCCCGGGTCGCCTACGCCCCGGCCAGCGATGCGGGCGCGGATATCGCGATCCGTCTGCAAAGCTTCGGCCGCGGTTGTGCCAGTGATCTCCGGCCAGGCCGCACGGATCCGTTCCAGGTCGCGGCCGGCCTGGAGCCAGGCGGCGAGGATGGCCTGGGCCCGGTCGCCGTGCGCGGCCGCATCGCGCGCGTTGCGGGGATGCTGGAATTCGTGATCCACGTACGGGATCAGGTGCGCCAGCAGTTCCGCGGGTCGCATGAGCGCGGTGCCGGCGGTGGGGTTGGCCAGCCAAGCCAGCGCGTCCCGGACCATGTGCCGGCTGGTTTCAGTGACCGCCAGGTCATGGGGCGGTTGGTCGATGGCGAGCAAATCCAGTACCGGTTGCAGATCGTGTTCCGGGTCCGCGAGGGTCCCGGCAGCGGCCCACTGGCGGAGGGTCCGGTCCAGCACGCCCTGCGCCAAAGCCGTGCCTGCGCCGCGCAGTTGCTGGGTCCGGCGGGCCAGCGCCAGGCCGTCCGCCACGCGGCCGGCAGCGCCGAGGGTCACAAGGTAGATCCACCGGCCGTAGTCCGACTGGCGTTGCTGCTGCGCGTCCTGTTCCAGCAGCCGGATCGCCGCAGGCAGGTCGCCTTGGCGGCGCAAGGTCCAAGCCACGCACAACCGGCCGTCTTGCAGATGGCCATCGGCGGCGTAGGCCGCCTGCACCAGCGCCAGGGCCGGCTCGATCGCGCCGTGGTCGGCGGCCAGCGCGGCATGGTTCAGCATCCAGCCGGGGGTTTGCCGGCCTTCACGAAAATCCTGCTCCAGCAGCGCCAGGCCGTCAGCCACCCGGCCATGCAGGGTCAGCAGCCAGCCCACGCGCGACCGGCCGTCCCTGATCTGCGGATCGCGGGCGTAGGCGTCATCCGCCATGCGTTGAGCGGCGTCCCAGTCGCCACCGTCGGCCAGCACCGCCGCGTGAAACAGCATGTGAGTCGGCGACTGGCGGCCGGCCTCGAAGTCCCGCGCCATGAGCGCGCGGGCTGGTTGTACCTGGCGCTGGCTGTAAAGCCGCCAGGCGATCCGGGACAAGCCGTCGCGGTAATCGGGGCTGTAGCGGTAAGCTTGTTCCATGACCGTGGCGGCTTGTTCCAGGGCGCCAGTCTCCATCAGACAGACGGCCCAGGCGTGTAGGTCGGCGGGCGGCAGGCGCCGGGCGGCCGCATCCCGCGCGAACCATTCCTGGGCCAGGGCGAAATTCCGTTCCCGGTACAGCAGCCGGCCCACATGGGAGCACAAGGCGGCGGCGGGCAGGTCATGGGCATAGATGTCCGCGATCCAGCACGCGAGGGCTTCCCATTGGTTGCGGAGCCGGGCGAAGTTCAGGGCCCGCTCATAATGATGTGGCGAGAGGCGTAACTGCTGCACGTCGAGGCCGACGAGATCCGCGGCCGCGTCCTGGCGCTCGGGCGCCTGGATCAAATCCGCGAGGCGGGCGAAACCGTCCTTCAGGGTGGCGTCACCGGCATACGCGCGCGCCACGGATTCCCGCGCCGGACCATCCTGTCCGGCGCGCGCCAGGGTCACGGCACGGTTCAGCATGCAGCCCGGGGTCATGCGGCCGGCGCGCCAGTCACGCTCGTAGTAATCCAGGGCCGCCGGCAGTTCGCCGCGTTCCGCGACCACGTCGGCGATGGCCGACCAGGCGTTGCGGGCCGCGGGGATGGCGGCGTACAACTGTTCCGCCGCGGCTTCCGCCGCCGGCTGGTTGCCCGAACGGGCGAGGCACTCGATGTAGCGCACGGTCTGCCACCACGAGATGCGGCGCGCGGCCAGATCGGATTCAAAATAGCGTTGTGCGGCCGGCAGGTCGCCCTGCCGGAGACAGTAGAAACCCAGGCGGGCGAAGCCATCCTTGTGATCCGGGTTGCTCCGGTAGCCGGACTCCACGGTCCGTTCCGCCTGCGCCCAAGCCTCAGGCGTGGTGAGCCACAGGGATCCCTGTTCCAGCCAGCGGCGGTCCAGCGGGGCGTTGCCCAGCAACCATGACTCCAAGCGATCGACGGGCAAATCCTGGGCGCTGGCCATGGGGTCAGGGGGGCGGTGGTTGGGCGGCGGCGGGCCGGGCGCCGGCCTGCCAGATAGCCATGCCCGGCGTGTACCAGGAAACAAAATCCCAGTTGACCAGTTGGCCGCCGTGGCGGCGCTGGATTTCCTTGAGCGCGCCGTGGACGCGGGGGTCTTCGCCCGGATCGGCCATGTTGGCGGTGTTGTCGAAAATGACGATCGCCCCGGGGGCCAGGTAGGGGAGCAGCAGCTCGAATTCGCCCATGACATCCGCAAACAGGTGGGAGGCGTCCAAGAACGCCGCACGCACCGGTACGGTCAGTGTGGGGAGCACCTGGCGCAGGACGTCGTGGCTTCGGCCCAGGTGGGGCTCGATCCAATCTGTCAGGCCGGCCGCCTCAAAGTTGTTCCGGGCCTTGGCGAAGTGGTCCGCCTCGGACTCCACGGTGTACACGCGACCCTTGCCCCCGGCATCTTTGAGCGCCTGGGCCATGATGATCGTGGAGCAGCCCTGGTTGGTCCCGGTCTCGATGAGCGCGTTGTATCCCGCGGGATCAAGATGGCAGACCAGCGCGTAATACAGCAGGCCCCAGCCCGGTTGGCCGATGGTGTAGCCGGTGCGCGCAACGGCTTCATCGATGGTTGTCACACCCTGCTCAAGGTGTGCCAGGTGGGCGTTGGGCAGGCGCTGGCGATCATAGTCAAACTTGCGATAGTAACGGGGCTTCTTCATCGCGTTCTTTTTGACGATAAAGAAGCCACGTCCAAGGAGCTAACGCAATCCGAAAATCACGCGGCTCCGGCCGGGCACCATTGAACAGGCGCCGGCCGGGCGGTCGCGCGTGGATTAATATCCCGCGCCCTTCATGCTCCAGATGGTAGCCACACTGGTAGAGATCGTGCCGTTGGTTTTCAGCGTGCCATTGGCGTTGAGGGTCCAGAAGGCAGATGACCCGGCGTTGGTGTTGACCCAGATCATGTCAGCCGAGCCATCGTTGTCTATGTCGCCGGAGGCGGACAGCGTCCACGTGGTGGCAATCGCGGTGGGCCGCACCAGGCCATTGGTTTTGAGTGTCCCATTGGCGTTGAGCGTCCAGTACGCGGCCAGGCCGCTGGACTGGTTGTGCCACATCAGGTCCGGCGTGCTGTCGCGGTCTATGTCACCCATGGCGCCCAGGCGCCAGGCCGTGGAAATGGGCGAGCTGTGCACCAACCCGCTGGTTTTGAGGGTGCCATTGGTTTTCAGCATCCAGTAGGCCACCAAGCCGCTGGACTGGTTGTGCCAGACCAGGTCCGTGGTTCCGTCCCGGTCCACGTCGCCGACGCCCGACAGATTCCAGGCGGTGGAAATGGAGTTGGAGTGCACCATGCCGCTGGTCCGCAAGGAGCCGTTGGAGTTCAACATCCAATAGGCCACCAGGGCGGTGGTCTGGTTGTGCCAGATCAGGTCCGCGGTATGGTCGCCGTCGATGTCGCCGCAGCCGGCCAGGCGCCAGGCCGTGGAAATGGGGGTGCCATGGACCAGGCCGCTGGATTCCATGAAGCAGTCGGCCGCCAGCATCCAGTAGGCCACCAGGCCGCTGGTCTGGTTGTGCCAGACCAAGTCATACACGCCGTCGCGGTTGATGTCGCCGATGCCCGCGAGGCGCCAGGCGGAACTGATGCTACCGGAAGGGTAGACATCGCCCGACGACTTGAGCACGCCCGTGGCCTTGAGGATCCAGCCGGCGACCTGGCCTGAGGACTGGTTATGCCAATACATTTTCAGCCGGCCGGGGTCCGGGGTGGCGGTGGCGTGATTGTTGCCCGCCGCATCCGTGGCGGCAACCCACATGCTGGCGTCCGCGAGGGTGGGAGGCGCGCCGGATTCCCATGCGGTCCACCCGTCGCCGGTGCCGTCACTGCCGCTGCCTGATCCGGAGCCGCTGCCGGTGTCCCCGCCGGCCGCGGCGGCCCACTGCAAGGCCAGCAGCTCGGGAAACGCAATCTGGTCTGAGCCGGTCGAGAACGTGAACCACGCCATGGGTTCGCTGGCGGGCAGGGGAATATCGAATTCGCCCATGGGCAGCGACATGTACTGGGCCCAATCCTTGCCGCCGGTCTTCATCCACACCGTGACCGGCTGGGCCAGGCCGTGGTCGAGGCGCAGGACCGGTGCGCCGGACTCATCGCTGGCCATGGACGCCACGTCGATTTGCACACCATCCGCGGCCCACGCCGGGCGGTCCGGCCCGCCGATCCAGAGCCCGGCGGCCGTGGCCAGGAAAGCGACCGCGCCCCAGGAGCTTTTGCGTAGGAGGGCGTCGAGGTTGTATTTTTTCATGGCATCATCCCTTTTATCGCGGTGGTTCAATGAAATCCGTGCCGTTGTCGCTAACCCAAATCGTGTAATATTGCGGCTGGTTGGGCGTCACGTCCGTGTGGGTGCAGTTGCGGTCCGTGCCTTCGTAAACCAGCGCGCCGTCGGATGCGGCATTGGTCGGGTAGGTGTCGGTGCGCGCGCGGATGCGCACGGTCTGGTCGCCCATGCCGCTGTACCGCGGGTCCGGCCACCGCAGCACCACCCGGTTGGTGAGCGCGAACGCTTGGATCCAGAAGGGGTCGGTGCCCAGGGCCACGCTGACCGTGCCCTCGTAGGGCCGATACCCCCGCTGGTTCACCGTCACGCAAATCGTTCCCGCCCCTGCGGGGTTGATGCTGAACGCGACCACGCTGTTCGTGCTGGTCTTGACCTGGTGGATGCCCAGGGCCTGGGAATACAGCGCCACGCGGCGCCCGGCCTGGCCCACGTTGAAGCTCAGGGTTTGGGCCCCGGGATAGATGATCGCGCTGTGCGTGACGCTCAGGGTGGCCGGCGTCGCGAGCTGCAGGTACGCCTCGGGATCGCCGAACAGGTGAAACAGCTTGGGCGTGGTGAGGCTGGTGGAATAGGTCTGGCGATAGTACAGCTTGGCGAACATCAGCACCTCGCCCAAGCGCTCCGCGCATCCGGCGGCGCCGTACGTTCCATTGGGCGCCGGCAGGTTTTTGGGCCAGTTGGGGTCAACGGACGCGTTGTGCCAGGTAATGTAGTTGGTCAGGAAGGCCGCAAAAAAGCCGTGGGTCAGCCAGTCGTTATGCCACGAGTAGCTGATGTCCACCGGTGCGAACACCGAAGCCGCGCCGCCCTTGGTGTTCTGGAACCACGCGCGCAGAAACCGGTTTTGGTGGTACGCGCCACTGGCGCAGTTGATCGAGAAGATCGTCGGCAGGTTGTTGGCGTTGGTCAGGGCGTTGACATGCGCCGTCTGGAAATCGGGATCCGCCCAGCCATACCCGCCACTGTAGCCATGATCGCGGTGCAGCACCACGGCCAGCCCGCCATTGATGTTATCGATCAGCCGCGTGCGGGCCGCGGTTTCCGTGGCCATGAACGTGTTGTAGACCCGGGTGCCGATCTGGTCGCCGGCATTCCACAGGATGGACCCGGTGTTCCAGGTTCCCGAGGCGGTCATGCCCTGGGGATTGATGATGGCGCGCGAGCAGGTGTAATCCACGCCGCCGGCGTCCTGCTCGAAGTAGCAGGCCAGCGAGTCCAGCGTCTCGCAGAACAGCCGGTCCGCCTCGTTGTTGAGATCGTCGGAATCCTGGATTTGGCCGGCAAAGCAGGCTTTCTGGTACATGGCGGTGGCCGGCAGGGTGCGGTCCATGGTCATGGCGTGCGCCAGCATGTTGGAGAGGTACGTGTTATTGGACGCCGGCAGGCGGCCGCAGAACATGTCCTGGATATTGTCGAGCGTGTCGCGGCGGGTGATCTCGAAATCAGTCCAGCCGCCATCGCTGGTGGAAAAAAAGGTGCCTTGCACGCCATTGGTGGCGTCGTGGTCGCCGATGATCAGCATGTAGAGCGGGTAGTTGCTCGCGACCAGGGCGCGCATGTACGCCACGATCAGCCCGTTGGTGGGCGCGCCGCCCGGATCAATGTCCGAGGTCTTGATCACGCGCACGTCGTAGCCTTTGCGCTTTTTCCAGTCGATGAACTGGGCCAGCTTGGCGTTGCTGGCAAACTGGTCGTCCATCAGGATGCCGTACACCGGCGGCGTAGGTTCCACGGCCGGCCAGACCGCGACGGAGATGTCGCTCGCATCCGCCGGCGCGTAGCGCACGCGCAGTTCCAGCTCGTACGCCACTTCCACGGTTTGGTCCGCGGGTTGAGCGCGCGCGGGGGCAATCTCGATCAGCAGCCAACGCTGGTCGCGCATGGCTTCCACGGACCACGCCACGATGTTGTTGGCCGGGTAAAACTCGTCGGACTGGTAGATGCCGGCATCCTTGGTGAACGGCAGCGCCGGTTCGGGGATCACGTCCGGCACCGGCGGCTGCGCCGGAATCACCGTGATGTCAGCAAGGGTCGTCACGCTTTTACTGACCACTTCGACGGCCGTTGGCGTGGCGCCGAAGGGCAGGGGAATCATCAGGATCTTCAGCGGGACCGCGGGCGCGCCTTGGGTCTGCATTGCCGTGCAGTCCGGGATGACCAGGCTGGAGTACGTTGCGCTGTCCATGGCGGCTGTGGCGGATTTTTTTCCGGCCAGCATATTGGCCGTGACGCTCCGTTTCCAGAGCCCCGGGATGGAAATGGATACTTTCGACCAAGACTGGTCAGCCACGGATTGGATACTAATCGCAGGGCCGGTGTTGGCATAACTTTTTACGGTGCGCGCTACCGGCATCTTCAGCCATTCGTCAGCCGCGGCATGCAGGCTGCTTGCGAGAAACAGGAGCAGCAAAAAGCAGCAAAAACAGCCCTTCTGGCCCCGTGTGGGGCTGGGCCGGCCTATATCTATGATGTTTACAACCTTGCGGTTCATGGTGCCCGTGTCCTTATATATACACCGCAGCGGCTAATAAATATATCGGCATCATCAGCAAAAATCGAAAGTTCCTGCGGCAACTAATAATTTTAGCACATTTCGTACCAACTTGACGGAAAAGGTGCGTCAATCTGGGGAATACGTACCCTGCAGATGCTGCGAGTCGTCCAGAAAAAAGATGATCGTCGCATTTTTGACGCATATTCTCAAAATCGATAAATCCGGCCCGGGCGATCCGCTGGTCGGTTTTGCTTGTTAAGCACAGGAAATTGTGGAAATTTGCATCCAGATGTTCCGGCATAGTATGGTTGCCATGCAATTACTCCATGGGATGAGGATGTCATGAAAAAACTTGTGCGTTGCTCGGTGTTGTTGTGCCTGTGGTCTGGCATGCCCTTGGCCGTGACGAGCGGCCTGGCGGCTGAACCGGACGATCCGACCGGCGTGGAAACCGCCGGAGTCTCCGGCGTGATTGCGCCGGACTCGGATCATCTGACGTACTCCGGTTTCGTAAAAGTGGAAAAAAACGCCGAACGGGCGGTGTTCAACCAGGTCAACAGCGATTCCCCGTATGCGCGGGATACTCGCGCCGGCCGCATCAGTTTTGTGACTGCGGCCACCAACTTCGTGGTGCGTCTGGCCTATGCCGAGGTGGCTGGCGAGCGCCTTTTGTCCAGCCGCGGGGTGTGCCTGCAGGATGGCAAGGTGGCGCTGGATTTCACCCGCAAGCACAACCATCGCTACGAACTCAAGATGGCCCTGCAGAATGAAACCCCGGACCAGGCGCGGCGGTACGACATTGTCCTGCCGCTGGCCGACCAGGTGGAGTTCCTCGGGTTGGAGTTGGATCCTGGCGGACTCCTGGAAGACCCGCCAGGCGACACCAAGCCCTGCTACGTGGCTTACGGCGACTCCATCACCCAGGGCCTGTGGGCTTCCGGCCCCATGGATGACTACGTGTCCCAGGTGGCGGCGGCCATGGGGTGGAGTTCCATCAACCTTGGGCTGTGCGGCCGCATGGTGACGCCGGAAGACAGCCTGCTGTGCGCGGGCCCCCGGCCGGATGTCATCAGCGTGCTGATCGGCATCAACGATTGCCTGCAGCAAGCCGACCCGGAAGAGTTCCGCAAGAAATATGCGCGCATGCTGTACGGCCTGCGCAAGCTGTGTCCCAAAGCGGGAATCGCGGTGATCACCCCGCTGCCGCTGGCGGATCCGACGCGCTGGGCGGGGGTCGACGTGGAGCGCTATGCGGCGATCATTCGCGACGTGGTGCGGACCCAGGACGACCCGCGTTTCTTCCTGATCGAGGGCGCGCCGCTGATCCCGGTGGACAGCACGTATTTCAAGGACGGGTTGCATCCCAACGACCGCGGCTTTGCGATCATGGCCGGGCAGTTGATCTCAAAGATGGTGGAAGGGGGCTTGTAGCGGCCGCGTCCGTGCGCCCCCTGGCGGGGCGCTTCCCGGACCTGGAACATGGCGTCACCCATCGCCCACAGCGTGTTTGGCTTTGCCGTCGCGGCCGCGTATTTTTTACAGCCCGCCAACGGGTTCAAACAAACCCTGCGGCAAATCTGGGAACGGCGCTGGATGTTTGCGCTCTGCATCGTCCTGGCCAATGCGCCGGATATCGACTTTGTTTTCGGCCTCTGGCAGGGCGGCCTCAGGCTCTATCACCGGCAGGCCACGCACACGCTGCTCTGGGTGCTGGTGGTCAGCTTTGCCGTGTGGTTGGCGTTGCGGCGGGTGCTGGCGGAAGCCGACTTGGCCATGTGGCTGGGACTGCGCCGGGTCAGCCGCGGTGCGCTCCTGACCCTGTTGCTGGTGTTTGTCATATTGTTCGGGCACCTGGTGTTTGACTACTTCGGGTTCACCGTGCCGAAGTATCCGTCCGGGGTCCGGCCCCCGCTGATGGGGATCCCGCTGTTCTGGCCTTTTTATGAGAATTGTTATTGTTCGTCATGGACGTTGTTCCCGCCCATGGCGAAGAACAGCCTGGCGGGCCTCTTCAGCTGGCAGAACCTGCGCGTGATAGTGATTGAACTGGCGTTGAGCGCCCCGCTGGCCGTGGGGGTCCTGTGGTGGAAAAGCCGGCGCCGCGCTTGAGGCCGGCCGCCGGCTGGCGCTTCTGACCCGGCCCTGACGTACCCTCAGCCGCGGAACGGGCGCGCGGCCGGAGGCTGTTCCTCGATCACTTTCCTCTGGATATGGTCCAGGTATCGGTCCGCTTCCTCGACGCTGGTGAAGATGGCTTCCTTGGGCAGGATCTCGGCGATCTCAAGGACCTTGGCGATCTGGGGCTGCACGTTGGTCATGAGGAACGACCCGTCGCGCTGCTGCATGGTTTTGCGGGCTTTGAGCAGGACGCGCAGCCCCATGCTGCTGATGTACTGGAGTTCCGCCAGGTCCAGGATCAGGCCTTTGGCGCGGCCGAAGAGCGCCGCCATCTGCTCGTCGCACAAGCGGTGGGTGTCCGTGTCCAGACGGCCCTTGAGCTTGACAATGTAAATAAACCCCGGCCGTTCCTGGATGTTGATGGCAAGTGGCATGGGTGGTTCCTTTCCCCGGGCAGGGTCAGCTGCAGGCCTCGACGGCGGCCGGCACATCTTCGTAAATATCGAACACCTTGAAGGCGCGGGTGATCTCAAAAACCATGCGTGGCTTTTTCTGCAGGCGCGCGATCTTCAGGTCGCCGCCCTGTTCGCTGATGCGCTTGAGCGCGGCCATTAAAACCCCCAGGCCCGCGCTATCCATCACTGTCACGCCGGCCAGATCCAAAACGTAGTTCTTGATGCCGGGTTCGGCCCGGACAATGTTGAGAAACTGCTCGCGAAAATCATCGGCCGTGGCCGCGGTCATCGGTTCCGCCACCGCCAGTATACCCACTTCGCCTTGTTTTGAAAACATCACCGCCATGGCCTGCCCTCCTTAAAAAGTGGATTCACTATGGCAGGTGCGCCTGGGCCTTGCAATCCTATATTTGCCGGTTGCAATACGCGCGCGGATGCTGGGCCGCGGCATCCCTTGGGTGAGCGCCAAGATATCCGGGGCTGAAAAAAGTTGCGCTATCCATAGTGCGCGGACATACTGCTGCCTGGCTTTACCCAATGGAGGAGGTTGTACCATGAAAAAATATATTTCATCGATTTCTGCAAGCGGGTTGCTGCTGTGGCTGGCGCTGGCAGGGGCGGTGCAGGCGGAATCCTACCGCGGCGATCTGAACGCCTGGGGCACCAGTTGGATGGCCCAGGACACGGCGTTTGGGAGCCTGTGGAAGGTGACCGTGACCGCGGCCGCCACGACGGCCACCTCCACCTATAAATTCGATCAGGATGGCGACTGGAACCCGCAGTGGGGCATGCGCACGGGCTACACGACCAATGCCGTGGCCAACAGTTCCATCGGCCGCACGCGGGCCAGCCTGGATCTCGGCGGGGATCCGGGCAACCACACCAACAGCGTGAGCGCCGGAAAACGCTACACTTTTGTCATGGAAGGGGCCCCGGATTGGTGGGACCGGCGCTACGTGATCATGGAGACGGATGCGGACCCCATCAACATCCTCAACGTGTTTGATGACAGCGCCAACCGCTGGACCAACAGCGTCACGGTCAACATCCAGCTCAGCGCTAGCAAAAGCGCCCAGGAAACCATCTGGGTGCGGTTCAGCAAGGACAGTTGGGCGTCCAGCCAACTGGCGCCGCTGGCGGCCGGGTCGGGCACAAACTACGCGGCGACCATCTCCGGCACGCCGGCCGGGACGAACGTGTCCTACTACGTGTTCACCTCCACCATGCCTTCCAACATCCTGCCCAACTCCTTTGACCTTTGCACCCTGCGCGGCAAGACGCTGGGCCTCGGCACCAACTATTCCTACAGCACCGCGTTCGGCAACTGCTGGCACTTTCCCGGCAACGCCGAGCCCTCGGGCGCGTACATGCGCAATCCCACCAACCCGGCGGCCGACGAGGCCGTGTTCATCTACACCGGCAACTATGTTCCGGACGGCAACCAGACTGGCGGCACGCTCTATTACCGCAAATCCGATGTGGCGGCCTGGACCGCGACCAACTTGAGCTACGATTCACTCAGCGGCGACAACAAGTATTGGAAAGCCGATATCCCGGCGGCGACGTACAGCGCCGGCGACACGGTCCAGTACTACCTGGCCGTCACCTATTCCGACCGCTGCCCAACCTACCTGGGCACGACCAATGCGGGCGTGGGGCTGGTCAAGTACGGTTACGCCACCAACGCGCAGCTCCGCCCGTTTTCGTTCACCTACACGGCCCCGGTGGCCGACCTGGGCAACGCCTGGCACATGCCCGACAACTACGAGCCTGCCGGCGCCTACATGCGCAACCCGCGCACCCCCTACACCAACGACGATGTCTACGTGTATAACGGCAACCAGTTCCAGGGCGGCGGAAACCCCGGCGACCAGACGGGCGGCACCCTGTATTACCGCTTGCGGCCCGCCGGCGGCTGGCAGTCCACGAACCTGGCGTTTGACCTTGAAACCGGCAACAACAAGTACTGGAAAAGCATGATCCCCAAGGGGACGTTCCGGGCCACCAACGAGGTCGATTACTACCTGAAAATCACTTACAACGATCATGACGATACCTATCTTGGCACCACGAATAGCGGGACATCCTGCCAGACGTATTCCCTGGCCGCGGACGCCCAGGCCCACCCGTTCATGTTCGCCTATGGCGGCGACCCGGGCACCGAGGCGGGGTTCATGTGGCACGCCAGCAACCGCGTCAGCCTCGGCAGCGGCAACGTTCAGGTCTGGGTCAAAATTGGCTACGCCCAGGGCAGTGGCTCCAACCGCTGGGTGGACAACGCCGTGATCTATTACACCACCAACGGCACGGACCCGGCCATCACCGGCAAGGGCGTGCCTGGCAATGCCAGCACCTTCGTCCAGGCCATGACGTTTGACCACATGGAAGAAGACTCGTTCGAGGACGGTGACGCCATGTGGTGGGTGGGCACGGCCACCAACCTGCCGCAGAGCGACGGCTCGGAAATCCGCTACAAGATCGGGTCATGGAACGGATCGGGCACGGAGCGGTTTGCGGAATACAACAGCGTGGGCGGCACGCCCAGCGCCATCTTCAACTTCTCGCTGTTCGTGGCCGGCGCCGCCAACCTGATGGTCAACGGCAAGAACGCGGACTACACCGCCACCAAGCTGTTCATCGATGAAATCGCCGGCGAGACCCAGGCGGTTGTGGTCGTGTACACGCCCGGGGTCGGTGGCGCCTCCAACGTGCAGGTGTACTGCAACCTCAACCGGCGCGACCAGGTCAATGTGGACTACACCAACCAATACATCCGTGCCGACGGCTATGCCGACGGCATCAAGCCGCCCGATGGCAACCTGATCACGCCTGCGGATACCGGGGCATACTACACGGCTTTTGCCATGACAGCGGGCGGGGGCGGCACGTACTACTGGACCGGGCGCGTCACCCGCTGCGGTGCCTACCGCATCACCGCCCGCTACCAGAAGGACGCGCCGGCGGCCACCAACTGGACCTGGTACTCCACGGGCAGCATCCGTGACCACGCCGTGGTGGTGTCGCCCCGCAAAATCCATGAGCTGACCATGTACGAGCTGAACACGCTCACCATCAAGGCGGCGGGGGATTCCGAAGGCGGCCGCAGCACGTTCAAGGACCTGCTGGCCGGCGACCAGGACAGCTTTACCAACTTCAACCTGGGTTACCTGAACAAGATCCAGGCCAACTGCCTGTGGTTCCAGCCCATCCATCCCAATGCCGAGACCACGCGCGGCAACCCCGGCGCCTGCGTGCCCGGCAGCCCGTATGCCACGCGCGATTACTTCGCGGTCTCGAAATGGTACGGCGACGCCACCACCGAGGACGACGCGCTCGCGGAGTTCACCAACTTCGTGGCCGCCTGCGACGCCTATACCGGCACCGTCGGCACCATCAACATCATGCTCGACGGCGTGTTCAACCACACCGCGTGGGACGCCGAGTTCGGCAACGCCGGCGTGACCTTCGGGTTCGCCACCAACAAGGACGACAAGATCGGCTGGTTCAAGCCCTCCTGGTATTCGCTCTGGACCGATTACGGCGAGCCGGGCACGTACTTCCACACCGTGTACAGCAACGACTTTGCCACCGCGCCGGACCGCGGCGACTTCGGCAAGTGGGACGACGTGACCGAGTTGTACTACGGCAAGTATAGCGCCCTCGTGCGCCACAACCCGGACAACAACGGCGACTACCTGAACGAGGGCGACGTGTATGACTTCACCGGCATGGGCACCAACACCATGGACCTGTGGAAATATATCGGCTACTACCCCGAATACTGGCTCCGGCAGACCGGCCACTGCGGCACCAACAGCAGCCCGGTGGACGGCGCATATGCCGCGCGCCTAGCCCGCGACAACCGCGGCCTGGACGGGTTGCGTTGCGACTTCGGCCAGGGCCTGCCGCCCCAGGCCTGGGAGTACATCATCAATCGCACGCGGAGCATCAAGTGGAACTTTGTGTTCATGGCCGAGACGCTTGATGGCGGCGTGCCGGGCTATCGATCCAACCGCCACTTTGACGTGCTCAACGAGAACCTCGTGTTCAAGTTCACCCAGGAGCACATCAGCAACTCGTGGGAGTTCCGGCAGGCGCTGGAAGACCGGCGCACCTCGTACAGCGGCGGCGCCATCCTGCTCAACCTGACCGGCCACGACGAGGTCATGCCGTACAACGACTGCTGGATGACCGCGTCGCGCTACGGCGCCGTGTCCATGGTGGATGGCATCCCCATGATTTTCTACGGCCAGGAACAGGGCATCCAGGCCTACGCGGGCAACGAGGGCTCCATCGCCAACACCGGGTTCAAGAAGTTCGAGCTGAACTTCGGCAAGTACATCCCGGACTTCAAACAGTGGAACCAGCTCACCGTCTGGCAGCAAACGCCGCCCAATAGCGTTGGGATGGCGCAGTGGTACGGCCGGGTCAACTGGGCGCGGCTCAACAGCGCCGCGTTGCAGAGCCCCAACCGCTACTTCTTGAGTCGCACGGCCGGCGGCGATAACGCGCGCATCCTGGCCGTGGCCAAGTATGAGAGCTACGGCGCGTCACCCACAAACAGCGACGTGGTGCTGGCGTTTGCCCTGATTCTGAACGACACGCATGACGACGCCAGCGACACCTACGACCTCCAGGGCGCCTGGGCTTCGCTGGGCATGAGCACGTCCAAGTATTACAACGCGCGCAACCTGGCCGCCAGCGACGCATCCGCGTACCTGTGGCCTTCCAACAGGCTCGGCGCGGAGATCTATAACAACGGCATCTGGGTCAACCTCACCTCGGACAAGAACGGGCACACCATCACCGACGACGGATCCCTGGTCCAGTACCTCAAGGTGGAGGAGTTTGATCCGCCCTCGGAATACAAGATTGTGGCCACGGCCGGCGCTAACGGCACCATCACGCCGTCGGGCGACGTGCTGGTGCCCGCCGGCGGCAGCACCAGTTTCGTGGTCCGGGCGGCCACGTTCTACCGCATCGCCGCCGTGGCGACCAACGGCAACGCGATCAGCGCGGTGTTCAACAATACGTCCACCAACTACACGTTTACGTGGACCAGCGTGAACGCCACCGGTGTCATCGCCGCCACCTTCACGGACCAACTGGCCTCCAGCAATACGCCCGTAGCCTGGCTGGCCGGCTATTATCCCGGCGCCACGAACTACGATCAGTTGGCGCTGAGCGATACGGACAACGACTTGCTCGCGGCCTGGCAGGAGCGGATTGCCGGCACCGTGCCGACCAACCGCCTCTCCATGCTCGAGGCCACCGTGAACTACAACGCTGCGCCCGGCGTGCCCAACGTGGTGCGCTGGACCGGCTCGGACCAGGCGGGCCGCATGTACCGCGTGTACTGGGGCGGTGACCTGTTCCGCGGCGTGACCAACCTGGCGCAGGACAACATTACCAACGCCTACCCGGCCTTGAATGTCTACACCGATGCGGTCCGCGGCGCCACGGCCACGGGCATCTTCTACCGGATCGGCGTGCGGATTGCGAATTAGCCGGACCTGGAACTTCGTCATGAAGCGCCAATGCGGCACCGGGTGGCGCATGAGGACCCATGCCCTTGGTCCCCCGACATGGTGCGTGGTGGGTTGGGGCCGTATATATTGATTTGCAGAATAAATGTCCGAATTTCCAGAACCAGATTCTCTCGCAGGGTCGCTGAGCCGCAGAGATCCAGATCCTGCCCTGCGTCTCCGCGGGAAGATATTCCGGTCCCGATTCCTGCATGGTGGGCTGGACTACCGCTGAACCTAAATGCAGCATTTGAATTAACTACGAAACACGCGAATAACGCGAAACTCGTTGCCGCAGAAAGAAGAGCGGACACAAGTTGAGAATAACATCGTTCACCTGTTGGGTGAAGGAAGAATTCGATCCATTGCCGTACATATTTAGCAGAGAGTCAAAGGGATGCATTCGCGTGATTCGCGTGTTTCGTAGTTCATCTGCTCTTTCTAGGCTGAAGGTCTGAAGCCAGATGGGGCGAACGGTCCCCGTGAGCCGTCCGGTCTTTCCGGACAATTATTATGAAAAACCCTACAACAGGCAGATTTCAATCGGGAACTCAGGAAAGCCGGAACGGAGCCTGCATGTCTTTGAAAACCAGCAGGGATCGGCCGTCTTTTCCAAGATTCTTGCGTTCCAGATTCGTCAACGCTGCCTTTCATCAAGAACGACTGTTACCCCTTGCCATTGCGGGTGTTGACAGGGGAGATGAAATGACCCTGCGAAAAGCCGTATCCAGCTTGCACGCACGGTGGCATCGGACGCGCGATGCCCATTTTCCCGTGCTTTATTTATTGCGGTGGCGGTAGCTTGTGGCTATACATGCCAAGGAGAAGCGCCTGTGGATAAGGAGGAGAATATGGAAACCAAATTGACCGTGATCGTTGGACTGGTGGCGGCCGTGTTGGCTGGGTATGTCGTGGCGGCGGCTGAACCCAACGCTGAACCGGCCTTCAAGGGCATGGAACTCTATTCATGGAAACCCGTCGGTGAAGATTGGTACTTCAGCCTTCTCGTGGGCACGAACAGGGAAAAGTCGGAAGAAGAAATCAAGACGCCGGAAAACACCATCGTCGGCTGGGAAGCATTGAAGAAACGCCTTGAGCAACTCGCCGCGGGCGAACAAGTGTTTTGGCGGAATCTGGCGCAGGAAGCCGTGCCGGAGGCCCGGGTCCAGGAATTGAAGTCGTTTTGTGCCGGGATCAAGGTCAGCCTGGAACAGCTATGAGCACGGTAAAGAGCGGCCTTTATAGCCGGCAGGCGGCGTCGACGGAGCGCCGCTCTCCACCTGAGAATAATGATCGCGCCGATGGAGGGCGCCGCTCCGTCGGCGCCGATAACGGACCATCATTCTGCAACTCCCAATAAGCCGTTCTGACAACTGAACCCATGGTGGTTCCTGCTGGTCTTCCTCGATGCGGACAGATCCATTCAACATGGATAGCCAGGATGTTCAGGATGCTTCGACTGCATTAGGTTCAACTGCGCTATTCCGTTTGAATCCGGTAAAATCCGCGCGGGGCGGCCGGATCCATGACGTGGAAGATGTTCAGCGGCGGAGTGGCGGGCAGGTCGCCGGCCAGGGGCGCGAAGGCTTGTCGCAGGTCGGGCGTGTGCAGGATCCGGTACCATTCGTTGCTGCGGCTGAGCCAGCGGATGACCAATGTTCCATCCGCCCAGACGCATTGGGCAACGTACAGCGCCTGCGCCTGGGCGGGGTAGGGGCCGTACGGTTCCGAGGTTCCATCCGTGAGCAGGGCAACCACCCGGTATTGATACACGGTGTTCACGCCGGCATCCATGTCCTCCACGCAGTAGCTTGCGCCAACGCCCCCCTGGGACAAGCCATCGGCGGGGATCGGGCCGGCGGAGACCGCGATCCATACCCCGCGATCCGGATCCCAACGATAGAGGTAGAACCCCGCCAGGTCCTGTTCCGCGCCGGTTTGCCAGCACACTTGGATGCGGCCGTTTTCCTCGTGCAGCGCGAACCCGTGGATGGCCATGGCCGTGGGCTGTGAGTAATAGGCGAACGCGTTCGTTTTTATCGTGATGCCAAAGCTGGTCGAACAGACCCGCACATCGCCCGTGGTCGCGCCCGGCGCCATGCCGGTCCGGACCACCACCTGCGTGGAGTCCTGGCTGACGATCTCCGTTGCGGCCACGTTGCACAAGATCACGTCCGTGATGTCCCCGCCGTTGCCCAAGTCCTGGCCGCCGATCACCACCGTGATGCCGCCCGTGATGCTGACCAGGTCCGGCTCGACGGTGGCAATGGAGCCCGTGGGATTGTACGTGTACGCCGCGTTCAGCCGGCACTCGCCGAGACTGGCGGACTGGATGCGGATGTCCACCGCGCCGGTGACCGTGGCCGCGGGCATGATCCACTGCACCCACGCCGCGGCCTGCGTGACCGCCACCACGGCCTGCGCCCCAATCCAGAGGTTGGTGATGTCGTTGCCGTTGCCCAGCGCGCCGTTGTTGACCGTGACCTGGTTGCCGCCTGCGTACGGGCCGTTCTGGTCGCTGATCTCGTACACCTTGACGAGGTTGGTCACGCCGGGCGCGGCGTTCCAGTTGGTGTCGCCGGACTGCTGCGCGGCCACGCGCACGTCGCCGGCGCCGGTGAACGAGAGGTTGGTATAGTCGCTGATCATGCCCGGACCGGCCGTCACCTCGAAGCTGACCGGCAACCCGGCATCCGTCGTGGCCGCCAGACCGAGCTCGGTGCTGGACAAGGGCGGATCGGGCTGGGTAAACCCCGAGATCGCCTGCTGGGCCCGGGCCACGTCGAGGAGGCCGGCGGCATGGCCGGAGTGGTTGGCATTGGCGACCGTGCCGGTTACCGCGTACGACCCGGCGTTGACCGGCGCTCCAGCGCCTCCGTCGTAGGTAAAGCTCACGCTCAGCCCCGCGGGCATGGTCGTGGCGCTGGCGGCGCGAGCGGTGCCATCGTACACCTGCTGCAACGAGCCCAGGTACACCGCCGCCGCGGCCGGGCTGATCACCAGCTGGTCCACGGTCTGGCCGCTGTAGTTGGCTTCCACCACCAGCCCGGTCACCGTGTACGACCCGGCGTTGGTCGGCGCGGAGGCCTGGCCGTTATAGGTCAGCGCCACGGTCAGCCCGACCGGGTCGGTGACGGCGCTGGCGTTCCTGGCTGTGCCGTCGTAGGTCTGCAGCAGGTCGCCCAGGCTCACTGTCGCGGCTTGCCGGCTTACCTGCAGTGCCGCCACAGCCTGGCCGGCGTAGTTCACCTCGGTCACCATGGCCGTGACGGCATAGGTCCCAGCATTGGTCGGCGGCCATCCGAGCCCGTTGTAAGTCACCACCACGGTCAGGCCGGTCGGTGTGGTGCCCACGGTGACGGCGCGGGCGGTGCCGTCATACGCCTGGTCCAACCCGCTCAAGGTCACTGCGGCCACGGCTTGCGTAATCTGCAACCCGATGGTCACGTCCCATGGGCTGTTGGTGGCCTCGGCCGACCATACGGTGACCGTGCCCGCGTAACTGCCGGCGTCCAACCCGGCCACGCTTACTGTTCCGGATATGGTCATGCCGGCGTTCCCCGCCAGCCATCCCGCCGCCGGCGCCACGCCCAGCCACGCGCCCGCGCCCTGGCGCGCGATGTTGGTGAACTGCAGCGCCGCCCCTCCCGCATTGGTCAGCACGAAGGCGGCCGCCGGCGGGTCGCTGCCATAGGCTGTCACGTAGTCCAGGCGGCCGGTGCTTGTTCCCAACGCCGCTGGTTCCACACCTTCGCCTTGCACGTTGATGAGGTAGGGTGCGTTGGTGGTCCCGTTGTGTACGATGTCCACCAGCGCCGTGTACGTTCCCAGACCCGGCGGCCGGAACACGAGCGCGAAGTTCGTGGCTGCGCCCGGCGGCAGCTCGTCCTGGAAGCAAAGGAACTCGAATGCGCCGGCGCCGGTTCCGTTGGTCAAGGCGCCGCTCACCACCAGGTTGGTGGTGCCGTTGTTGCCGAACGTGAACCAGTTGGTTCGCGCCCGGGCTACGCCCACCCCGCCGAAGTCCGTGCCGGAAGCTGCGGCGGCCGGCGCGGCATTGGCCAGCAGCACGCCGTTGGTCCCGCGGATCCAGATCACCACGTTGTGCACGAAAAACCGGTTGGTCTTGGCCGGCGCCGCCTCCCGGTTGGCGTCCCCGGCTTGGCTCGCCACCACGCTCACAAACCCCGTGCTGCTGAAGGTCAGGTTGGTCAGGTCGGCGATGGCGCCCGGCCCCTCCACCACCGCAAAATCCACCGGCAGGCCCGACGCGGCGCTGGCGCCCAGCGCCACCAGGTTGGTCAGGTACTGGTCCGGGATGGCTGGGAACGCGATGGCCTGCGCCGCCGGGGTGACCACCATGTTGGTGACGCTTTCGCCGGCGTACAGCGCATCGACCACTGTGCCGGTCACGGCGTAGGTGCCGGCGTTGGTCGGGGCCCAGGCCAGGCTGTCGTAGGTGAAGCTGACAGACAACCCCGCGGGCATGGTGGTGGCGATCGCACTGCGCGCCGTGCCGTCGTAGACTTGGTTTAATCCGCCGCTGAAATATACGGTCGCGTCCGCCTTGGTCACGCTAATGGTGTTGGTAATATCCGGCGCGGCGTCCCAGTTGGCGTTGCCGGGCTGGCTGGCTTTCAGGCTCACCGTGCCCGCGCCGGTGAAGAGAAGGTTGGTGCCGGCGCTGAGGCTGGCGGGGCCGGCGTGGACCGCGAAACTCACGGCCAGGCCCGATCCGGCGCTGGCGGCCAGGCCCAGGCGGTTGGTGGCCACCTGGGCGCCGGGAGAGGGGAACGTGATGGTCTGTGCGGCTTGCGCCACGGCCAGGGTCCCGGTCATTGCTCCGGCGTACACGGCGTCCACCACGGTGCCCGTGACCGCGTAATTGCCGGCGCCCACGGGCGCTGAACCGCCGCCGTTGTAGGTGATGCTCACGGTCAGGCCGGCGGGCATGGTGGTGGCGGTGACGTTGCGGGCCGTCCCATCGTATGTCTGCGCCAGGCCCTGCAAGAAAACCTCGGCCGCGGCCTTGGCCACCACCAGGATGCCGGTGCTGCCGCCCGCGTACAGGTCTTCGATGATGGTCGCGGCCACCGCGTAGGAACCCGGGTTGGTTGGCGGCCATTCCAGGTCATCGTAGGTCAGGCTGACGGTCAACCCGGCGGGCATGGTGGTGGCGGTGACGGCGCGGGCGGTGCCGTCGTACACTTGGTTCAAATCCTCGAAATAAACCGCTGCGTCCGCCTTGGTCACGTTGAACGTGTTGGTGACCTCAGGCGCGGTTTCCCAGTTGCCGTCGCCAGCCTGGCCTGCGACCAAGGTCACCATGCCTGTGCCGGTAAACGTCAGGTTGGTGGCATCGGCCAGGAACCCCGGGCCCGCAGTCACGGAAAACGCCACTTCGAGGCCGCTGGTTGCGCTGGCGGCCAATCCCAGTTGGTTGGTGGCAAGTTGCGCGCCGGGGGAGGGGAAATCGATCGCCTGCGGCGCTTTGGCCACGGCCAACGTGCCGTTGGTCCATCCTTCGTACAAGGCTTCGACCACCAGGCCGGTGACGGCATACACCCCGGCATTGGTTGGCGGCCATTCCAGGTCATCGTAGGTAAGGCTGACGGTCAACCCGGCGGGCATGGTGGTGGCGGTCGCGGCGCGAGCGGCGCCGTTGTACATCTGGGCCAGGTTCGCCAGGTAGACCGCGGCGCGGGCGCGGGAAACCGTGAACGTGTGGCAGACATCCGCGGCTGGGTTCCAGTTGGAGGTGCCGGCCTGGCTGGCCGCCACTTCGACCTGGCCCGCGCCGGAAAACGAGAGGTTGGTTCCATCCGTGATGGAAGCCGGCCCGTCATCCACCACGAAGCTCACTGCCAGGCCGGACGATGCCTGCGCCGCCAAGCGCAAGAGGTTGGTCGCGGATTGCGGGCCAGGGATGGAAAAGTTGGTGATGGCTTGATCCGCCCGGGCAAGGTCCAGGATGCCTAAGGCTTTGCCCGAATAATTGGCATCGGCAACCGTGCCGGTGACCGCGTAGGCGCCGGCGTTGACCGGTGCGCTGGCGCTGCCATTGTAAGTGAAACTCACGGTCAAGCCGGCGGGCATGGTGGTGGCGGTCGCGGCGCGGGCGGTGCCGTCGTACACCTGCTGCAACGACTCCAGGTACACCGCCGCATCGGCCGGGCTGATGACCAGCGTGTCCACGGCCACCCCGCTGTAGTTGACCTCCACCACCGTCCCGGTCACAACGTACGACCCGGCATTGGTTGGCGTGGCCGCGTGCCCGTTGTAGGTCAGCGCCACGGTCAGCCCGGCGGGGTCGGTGACGGCGCTGGCGCTCTTGGCTGAGCCGTCGTAGGTCTGCAGCAGATCTCCCAGGTTAACCTCCGCCGTCTGCTGGCGTACCAGGAGCGTATCCACGGCCTGGCCGGCGTAGTTCACCTCGGTCACCATCGCGGTGACGGCATAGGGTCCGGCATTGGTGGGCGCCCATCCGAGGCCGTTGTAAGTCACCACCACGGTCAGGCCGGTAGGCGTGGTGCCCACGGTGATGGCGCGGGCGGTGCCGTCGTAGGCCTGGTCCAGCGCGCCCAGCGTCACCGCGGCCACGGCCTGCGTCACCTGCAATCCCACGGTTATGTCCAGCGGGCTGTTGGTGGCCTCGGCCGACCACACGGTTACCGTGCCTGCGTAGCTGCCGGCGTCCAGGCCTGCCGCGGAAACCTGGCCGGTCACGGTCGTGGCCGTGTTCCCCGCCAGCCATCCCGCCGCCGGCGCCACGCTCAGCCACGTGCCCGCGCCCTGGCGCACGATGTTGGTGAACTGCAGCGCCGCTGCGCCCAGGTTGGTCAGCACCAAGGCCGCCGCTGGCGGAGCCACCCCGTAGGCGGTCGCGTAGTCCAGGCGGGCGGTGCTTGTCCCCAACGCCGCGGGTTCCACGCCTGTGCCCTGCACGTTGATGAGATACGGCACGTTGGTTGTTCCATTATGCGCGATTTCCACCAGCGCCGTGCAGGGCCCAAGCCCTGACGGACGGAACGCCATGGCGAAGTTGGCGTAGGTGCCAGCCAACACGTTGTTGGTCAGGCCGACCATCTCGAATGATTCCGCTCCAGTTCCATTGGTGGTGCTGCCGCTCACCACCAAATTCGTTGTGCCATTGTTGCCCAACCGGAACCAGTTGGTTTGCGTGCGGCCGACGCCCACGGCGCCGAAATCCGTGCCCGCGGCCAGGGCCGCCGGCGCCTCGTTGACCAGCAAGGCCCCGTTGGTGCCCCGGATCCAGATCACCACGTTGTGCACGAAAAACCGGTTGGTCATGGCCGGCGCCGCGTCCCAGTTGGCATCCCCGGCCTGGCTCGCCGCCACGCTCACAAACCCGGTGCTGCTGAAGGTCAGGTTGGTCAGGTCGGCGATGGCGCCTGGCCCTTCGGTCACCGCAAAGCTTACCGCGAGCCCCGACCCGGCGCCGGCGCCCAGCGCCACCTGGTTGGTCAAGTATTGGTCCGCCACGGCCGGGAACGTAATGGTCTGCGTCCCCGGGGCCACCACCAGGTTGGTGACGCCTTCGCCGGCGTAGAGCGCCTCGGCCACGGTCCCGGTCACGGTGTAGGTCCCGGCATTGGTCGGCGGCCAGGCCAGGCTGTCGTAGGAGAGGCTCACGGTCAACCCGGCGGGCATGGTGGTGGCGGTGACCGCGCGGGCGGTGCCGTCATACGACTGGCTCAGTCCGCTGAAGAATACGGAAGCGCCCGCCTGGGTTACGCTGAAGGTGTTGGTGACGTCCGGCGCGGGTCCCCAGTTGGCGTTGCCGGGCTGGCTGGCTTTGAGGCTCACCGCGCCCGCGCCGGTGAAGAGGAGGTTGGTGCCAGCGCTGAGGCTGGCGGGGCCGGAAAGGACCGCGAAACTCACGGACAGGCCGCTGGACGCGCTGGCGGCCAGGCCCAGGCGGTTGGTGGCCACCTGGGCGCCGGGGGCGGGGAACGTGATGGTCTGCGCCGCCTGCGCCACGGCCAGGGTCCCGGTCATTGCTCCGGCGTACAGGGCGTCCACCACGGTGCCGGTGACCGCGTAATTGCCGGCGCTCACGGGCGCGGATCCGCCGCCGTTGTAAGTGATGCTGACGGTCAGTCCGGCCGGCATGGTGGTGGCCGTGACCGTGCGGGCGGTGCCGTCGTACGTCTGCGCCAGGCCCTGCAAATACACGCCCGCCGGGGCCCGGGTCACCGTGACCAGGTTGGTGACATCGGCCGCGGCCAACCAGTTGCTGTTGCCGGCCTGGCTGGCGCGCAGGATCACGGTCCCGGCGCCGTAAAAGGAAAGATTCGTTGCGTCGGCCAAACTGCCCGGGCCCCCCAGCACCGCGAAACTGACCGCCAGGCCGGCGGACGACGTGGCCGCCAGCCCCAGCCGGTTGGTGGCCTCCTGGCCGGGGATGGCCGGGAAACTGATGGTTTGGCCGGCCTTGTTGACCGTGAGGGCAACGGTGATTTTCTGCGGGCTGTTGGTGGCGTCCGGGGCCGTGACCTGGTTGGTGGCCAGGTAGGTTCCGGCGTTCAAACCGGCCGTAGCAACGCCGGCGGTATGGATGCGCGAGGTCGCGCCTGCGACGACCCCGGTGGGATCCAGGATGGACAGCCAGCCGCTGGCGTTGGCCCCGTACGCGATGCGGTTGGAATACCCGAATGCCGCCTGGCCGGCGTTGGTCATCGTTACCAACTGCGCGGCGGGATCGGCGGCCAGGTACGTGGCGGTAAACGCCAGGCTGGTCGGGGCCGCACCGATAGCGCCCGCCGTGATGCCCGTGCCACAAAGATTGATCCGGTAGGGCGAGTTGGTCGTATTGTTGGCGATGACCAGGATGGCGGTATGCACGCCGGGAACCGCCGGGCTGAACACGATCGAAAAGTTGCTGCAGGTGCCGGGCGACACCGTATCCGGCAGGCCGTGCACCACGAACCGTGCTGCGCTTGCGCCGTTCGTGGTCCAGGACGACAGGTTGAAACTCACCGCGCAGGTGTTGGTGATGAAGAGCGTGTTGGTCAGCGCCCGGCCGGCCACGAAAGCGCCGAAATCGGTGCCCACGGCGCTGCCGGCCGCCGCGTCGTTTTCAAGCACGGCATGGTTGACGCCCAGCACGGCCAGGGCATGATCCGCGGCGATTTCCAGCGGGCGGGCCGCATTGAACAGGTGATTGGACGCCACGTTCTGATAGCCGGCCCATACCCAGTTGGACGAGCGGGCCAAGCTGGAAATCCGGAGTTCGTCGAGGCCGCCCCGGAAAAAATAGGTGGTATGCTTGCCAAACTGCAGCTCCTGGGTGCTCATGGTGAAGGTGTACAGGTTGGAATTGATCTGGAGACCGTTGCGGTAGAGCCGCCACATGCCGCCGGCCGGGTTGGCCACGGTCAGATCATAGCGATGCCAGTTGCCGTTGTTCAGGAAGGGGTCGGTGGGGAACACCTTGCCGTTGGCATAAATGTAATTGCCGGCCGAGGCGTTGTCCTGGATGATGAAGCGATTGACCCCGCTGCCCAGATCGCTCGAAATCTGGGCGCCTTCCATGTGCCCGGTTTCCGACATCCACCACGATATGGAAAACGCCGTGCGGCCCTGCAGCGGGTTGATGCCGGCGCCCAATCCCACGTAGGCCGAGGTGCCGTTGAATCCCTGGCCGCCCGCGATCATTCCGGGCGCATTGGTGTTGTTGGAGGCGGCCCCGTGATAGCGGTTGGAGGTTGAGTCCATGACTGCGGGGGCGGATAAGTGCCACACGCCAAGGTACGCTTGAGACCATGTGGCGCCGCTGGTGCGGCAGGGGGGCGCGGTTTGTCCGCTTTGGCCCCAGTAAGCCCAGATGTGCGCGTTGGTGTTGGGCACGGACGGGACCTGCACCCAGGCGCAGGAGGCGCCATTGGTGTTCCAGGATTCGATCTCGTGGTTCAGTTGCAGCACGCCGTTGCTGTTCATGAACAGGAGGTCCGCATTCGTGCCCGAGAGCATCTGGCTGTAATGGAACCCGCCACCCATACCGTTGGAGAAAACCACGAGGACCGGAAAATTGGTCAGGTTCTCCGTGCGTTGGTAGCCGGGCAACGCGATTTTCATGCGGTAGTTCCACGCCTCGGCAATGCCCGGCACGAACAGGCTGGCGGCCAGGGCCATGGAAATCATCAACGACAGCGAGACCCGGGTACCAAAACACCGGTATGAGCATGACAGAGAGCGCAAGCACGACGCCATGGTCCGGAGAACGATGACCCACCGTATTTTCATCACAGCATCCAGTCATCAATGTACCCCGTTGCTATATATCTGTACATTTTAGTGATAAACTTCCCCGCTCCTTCGGCAATAGTTTAGTAAAACGCTTAACAAGCTCGGGCCGCTTATGTATGATATATTTAACGAAGAGTCCCTGAGGGTGTACTGATATGCAAAATGGGCACAACAGGCAGACTGGCATCCTGACGGTGGAGAACATGGCCATGACGAGACGCACGATTGTTTTTTTGGCGGTGGTGGCGGCGGTCATCAGTGCCGCGGGATGGTTTCCCCAGGAAGCCCGCGCCGAGGCTATGCTGCAGTATTTCAACACCAGCTACGCCGAAATTACGGACAAGATGCCGGAACTGGCCGAGGCCGGATACTCCTCGATCTGGCTGCCGCCACCCACCAAGGGCAGCGGCGGGTTGTCCGTGGGGTATGACCTGTGGGATCCGCTCGACATCGGCGGCAAGGACCAGCGCGGCAGCATCCGCACCCGCTACGGCACCGAGGCCGAGTTGATGATCCTGCTCGAAACCGCGCACCGGTTCGGCATTCGCATTTACTTCGACAACATCATGAATCACCGTGCGTTCGACATCCCGGGGTACAACGAGGGCACGGACATTTACATCTATCCGGGCATGGTGCCGGAGGATTTCCACCTGCGCGTGACCGAGGAAGGCTACTATCGCAAGTGGGACAACTGCCGCGACTGGAACAGCACCTGGCAGGTGCAGAACCTGGGCCTGGCCGACCTGATCGACATCGCCCACGAAACCCCCAACGACAACTTTGGCGCCAACGAGGGCGATGACCACCCGAAAATCAGCTTCATTCGCCATCCCAACAATCCCGAGTATTACCTGGACACGGATTTGCCCATCAGCGTCGGATATGGAATCTACAGTTGGTCCGAGTACACCTTTGCCAACAAGGAACCCTATGACGACGTGGGCTATACCAACGCCTCCGCCGTGTTTGTGTCGGCGGCCGTGGGCAACGGCAAGTTCGACTGGGAAGACCTTAACGCCAACGGCCAGCACGATGTGGGCGAGACGGGCGAGTCGTTCGACGATACCGGCCTGGATCCCTCCCGCTGGACCAGTGCGGATCGCGGCTACGGCGACGGCAAGTACAACATGGGCAACCCCGGCTACGAGGATGTGGGCGCCTACCTGATCCGCGCCGGGCGCTGGCTCATGGATTACACCCGGGCGGACGGCCTGCGGCTCGACGCGGTCAAGCATGTGCCGGCCTACTTCTTCGGCGATTACGGCAGCGATACCAGCGGCAATGGCTACTGCGGCGGCGCCCAGGTCCAGTTCAACGTCAGCCGCGGTTTTTCCGACTGGGACAACCATCGCGACACGGTCTTCAACACCGAGGGCAACCGCGACGATGCCATGATGTTCGGCGAGCATCTGGGCGAGCCGCCGGGCTATGGCGACTATCTCGGCCGCGGCATGCGGCTGGTCGACAACCCCCTGCGCAACGAGTTCAACAGCCGCCTGGGCAGCCCGTGGAACGGCCTGAGCGGTTATGACCAGTCCGGCTACGGCGGCTTTTCCGCCGCCTGCGGCGTGATGCACGCCCAGAGCCACGACAACGACTACGCCTCGCGCCGCGAGCTGCAGCATGCGTTCTATTTCACCCGCGATGGACTCGGCCTGCTCTACACCGACGGCAACCACCATGCCGAAACCCTGGGCGAGAGCGGCGGCGCGTTCCCGCGCCATGCCAACACCGCGTTCCTCGGCCAGTGGGGCGACCTGCGCATCCCCAACCTGCTCTACATCCACGAGCAATTCGGCCGCGGCTACCAGAAAGGCGTGTGGTCGGACGGCGACTACGTGGCCTACCAGCGCATGGACTGGCGCCAGGGCGGCAGCACCGACGGCGACAAGGTTGTCATGCTGATCATGATCAACGACGACTATTCCGGCGGCCAGGCGCGCGACATCCGCGGCAGCATCAGCTTCGGCCATACCCCGTTCGTGGACGATGCCTATCTCTACAACTACTCCACCTACGGCGGCGGCTTTTACACCTATGCCTCGGCGCTCAACACCGTGATCGTGCCGGCCGGCGGCTACTTCGTGTTTTCGTGGCGCACGCCCGAGGAATCGGCGCTGTGGTCGGGCTTCGGCGGCGACCCGGTCACATTTTATGAGAACGGCCGGCAGGCGGGCACGATGTCCTACACCCGCACGGATGGCCCGGACGGCGACGCCAACTACAATCCTTACGGCGTGGCCGACACCAACGCGGCGGATTACTCTTACACCTACACCATCCCGCGCGTGACCTCGTCCACCAACCTGCGGATCGTGGCGCGCGCGGACGGGTCGGCGGCCAACGTGCTGCTGCGCCTGGACGGCGGCGTGGACCTGGACGGCGACGGCCGCGACAACCCGCCGGCCTTGTCCTCGGACGTGTACCTCGGCTTCGAACAACCGAGCTTCGTGAAGCGCATTTACAAGGAAAAGTTCGCCGCCGCCGACTCGGCCCGCAACCGGATCGGGTCCGCCGGCGCCGAGACCTACCACATGACCATTGGCTCGACCGGCTACCGCACCAACTACAGCAACGGTGCCAACGACTGGGACAACAGCGAAACCGCCATGTGGATCTGGCACAACCCGCAATCCACCACTGATCTTGGCCCCAATCATTTTACCCCCGCGCCGGATAGCGCCGCCGGCACCTCGATCACCGTGTGGGTCAAGTCCGGAAACCAGTTCAACATGAACAACGTGGCCCTGTACTACACCACCAACGGCACCACCTGGCCCGAGGGCGCCGGCGGCGAGGGGTACGAGCAGACGCGCGTGGTGCCGTTCGCCTGGGACCACAACCAGTACGAGTCCACCACCAACGACTGGTGGAAGGCCACCATCCCCGCCTTGCCCGCCGGCACCGTGCTGCGCTACAAGATCGGCTGCTACAAGCAGCAGGGCGAGGGGACCTGGTCCGTCACCTGGCCGGCCGATGCCGGCGCCGTGGCCACCAAGCTGAACCGCATGGGCGTGTGGGAAGTCACCAACATCAACGCCGCCGCCTTGACCGTGTACCCGCACAACGATTACGGCAACAAGTACACCGGGCTCCGGGAAGGGTTCCACCTGCTGACCGCGCGCGCGTTCCTCGAGCGCGATGCCCGCGCCGCACTCTACAACACGTTCAAGCAGACGTTCTACTACGACGCGGCTCGGCCCGGCGGCTACATCCAGTACCCGGCCGCGGACGGCGACGCGGTGGGCGGCCAGCAGTACGGCGCCGTGGTGCGGTCGGACCATTCCGTGCGCGAAGCGTGGTTCCACATCGATGATGCTGATCCGAGCAACGACGACACGGCCACCGGCGTGGCCAACGGCAACGGCAACGGGTTCGAGCCATACACGGACGGCAACAACGACGGCGGCTACGACCTCGGCGAAGCCTTTGAGGACCTGAACCAGAACGGCTCGTGGGACAGCAACATCGGCCAGTCCTGGGTGCACGCGTACCAGACCACGCCCGGCGACATGGCCACCGACTATCCCAAGGAGTGGCGGTTCACTTATAACAACATTCCCGCCGGCGGCAGCAACGCGACCATCGCCGTGCGCCTGCGCGAGTGGTCCAGCGCCGAACGCGCCGTGTTCACCAACTACACCGACACCACCGGCCACTTCACCACGCTCACGCGCACGGTCAAGACCTGGGGCCCGGACGTGCGCATGTTCATCGCCTGGCCCCAGCAGGACGGCGACACCGTGGGCGAAGGCTACGTGATGAAAACCTACTTCACCAAGTCGCTGGCCGACGGCCTGAGCGAGCAGGACCTCATCAACCGGTTCCTCATCAAGATCCAGAGTTCCGAGTCCGGCCGCACCACCGGCGGCGTGGCCCAGAGCCGCAGCGCGTACTCCATCGACTGGGACGAGGGCGATTACTATGCGCTGCTCTTCACCCTGCCGAACCTGTACAACGGCGATCCCAACTGGCTGCATGGCCTCGAAGTCACGCATGAACGGCCCAGCATGGCTGACTTGGTGGCCACGCGCCTGGTCAAGGCGGCCCAGGCCGAAGAAGCCCCGTATGTCGCCATTATCGAGCCGCCCGAGTACGGCTCGGACGGCAGCCCACACGAGATCATCATCCCGGACGAAGCTGCGCCCAGCCCGGAAGAGTTGCGGACCACGGTCCGCGTCGAAACCGCCACCAACGTGGCCACGTTGAACATCTCGTTCGGGTCGTGGCCGGCGGACTATTTCCCCGGCGGCGGCATGAGCTTCGTCAGCAACAGCATTGTCGGCAGCACCAAGTATTGGGACTACGATTGGTCCAACCTCGTAGCCGGCACGTACCGGTTCACCGCCTGGGTGTTCACGCCGTCGGGCGCTTCCAACTCAGCCTCGCGCAACGCCACGGTCGTGCAGCGCGAGTGGGTCAGCGCCAATACCAATGATTTGGACGACGATGATGACGGGTTGCTGGACGATAACGAGACCACCGCCGAGCCCCTGCCAAGCTTGCGTGAAATCAATCCGGAACCCAACCCGGAGAACTGGGACAACGGCGAAGTCCATATCCATTACGCCTATGGCAAGTCCCTGCCGCAAAGCCCGGACAGCGACGCCGACGGCCTGTCCGACGGCCTCGAGGTCGGCTGGCGCAACCCGGCCTCGGCCACCGACACCAACGCCGACACCAACGGCGACGGCTGGCCGAATTTCCGCGCGGACTATGATCCGCCCTTTTACAACACGCTGGACAACGAGGGCAAGGTGCCGGGCGTCAACAGCCGCAGCCAGGGCGGCGACCGCGCGCTGCAGCTCTACGGCTCGACCACGGATCCCTCCAACCCGGACACGGATTACGACGGCCTGCCCGACGGCATCGAGGACGCCAACCGCAACGGCTGGGTGGAGGGCGACGGCGCCGTGATCGATCCCACGTGGGACCCGTGGCTTGCGCGCTCGTGGCCCAACGACCGCCTGGATGTCGGCGAGACCTGGACGGAAACAGATCCCAACGATTCAGATACGGACAACGACAACTTGAGCGACGGCAACGGCGAAGACAAGGATTTTGACGGCCGGATCGCCGGCGACGCCAACACCAACCGCGTGTACAACGCAGGCGAAGAGTGGAGCGAGACCGATCCGCTCAATGCCGACACGGACGACGACGGCCTGACGGATGGCTGGGAGGTCCAGTATAACTTCGATCCATTGGACGACGGCAGCAACAGCCTGCGCACCGCCGTGGCCGCGGACGGCAACGTGACGAACGGTGCGGCCGGCGACCCGGACGCCGACACGTTCGACAACGCCACCGAGCTCGCCAACGGCACCAACCCGCGCTATGCCGATACCGGCGTGCCGCCGCCCGAAGGTACCATCACCATCGGCCGCGGGCCGGCGCTCGGCATCACCGGCGGCGTCACCAACTACCAGGAATTCACCGACTGGACCGCCGCGGATCTGATCGCGCTGGACGATTACAACAACGGCGGCAGCCAGGCCGTGGACATTTACCGCGCCTGGGACGGGTTTGACAGTTCGCGCGACCTGGTCGCGTTTTATGCCCACGACGGCGGCGATCTGGCCCTGGGCGGCGATGGCATGTTCTATTTCCGCGTCGATTTGCAGGATCTCCAGGCCCTGGCCGAAGACGCCTACGTGGATATTTACGTGATCGTGGACATGAACAGCCCGACCATCGGCGAGTACAGCCTGCCCGATTCCGCCGACCTGGTCACGGAAATGAAGTGGGAGGCCGCCGTGGCCGTTTACGGCGGCAACAACGGCCGCGTGTACGTGGATACCGAGCGCGGCAACAACTCGCTGTCGGCCGTCGATGACCTGGCGCCCTTCGGGGTGGTGGCACGCAACCAGGCCACAGCCAGCGGCTTTGGCCAGGCCTATTTCAACTCCGATCTCGACGCCGTGGAGTTCTCCATCAGCCGCCAGGCGCTGCGTGACGCCGGCTGGAACGGGCTCAACCCGAACCAGCTCAACTACCAGGTCTACACCACCAAGGACGGCACCCAGAACAGCCCCTTGGGCCCGGGCGACATCGGCGGCCGCAACGACCTGCGCGACTCGATCACCGACGACTGGGTCTGCTCCGATTACTGGCGCGACCAGAACAACATCATCGCCAACGGCCGCCTCTACGGCCACCTCGGCCGGTCCGCGGACAACGATTTCGGCAAGAGCGCCAAGATCGCCATGGTGATGCACGGCAACCAGGCCATCCAACCCGGCAGCGAGATCCAGGACTTGGTAAACAACGGCGTGGGCGCCGGCTATCACCGCGCGCTGGACGTGCACGAGGTGTTTAGCCAGCCGATGAACCTGCACATCACGCCCACCCTGGCCGCGGCCCTGGAGTGGGCCCGGGTGGACACGAATGCCAGCGCCACCTGGCGCGACGGTCCCACGTTCAACGACCGGCTCCGCACGCTGGTGGCCACCAACGTGGTGTGGCTGCTCGGCAGCACGTTTTCGGATCACATCCTGCCGTACTTCACGTCCGCATTCAACGCGGACAACGCCAGCCTGGCCGGCGAGTTTCTGCACACGATTTACGGCGCCCAGTTCACCGGCAGCACCCCGTTCTGGCCCGCGGAGCGCGTGCTCGATGACGATGTGTTCGCCAAGATCCAGGCCATGGGATTCGGCTTTACCATCATGGATGCCGACACCCACATGTGGGAATGGTTCGGCCGCTACGCCGCGCTCGGCGACGACGGGTACCGCGTCAACCGCGTGCATGGCGTGTACTGTTTTGTGATCAACAACGCCGCGTGTGAATACCGGTTCGCCAACACCGACAGCGGGCTGGGCACGGCCCTGCGCGAGCTGCTCAACCGGCGCGCCCGCAGCAGCACCCAGGACCAGTTGGTCACCATCCTGAGCAATTGGGAGGATTTCGGCAGCAGCTCCCAGGCCGACGCTTATGACCGCAACCTGCGCTGGCTGGCCAACCACCCCTGGACCCAGCTGGTCAGCCTCGAGGAAGTCGCGGCCGGCGAAGTGGACACCGACGGCGACGGCAACGGCAACTACTTCGGCAACATCGATCGTGGCTCACCCACGCTCTCCAAGCAGGGCCACAACTGGGTCAACCATTCCACCCAGGGCGATTACGACAGCTGGTATTGCGGGTCCGGGCAGGAGGAAAGCCTGCAGAACAAGCAGTTCGATATCCGGCCGGGTACGCAAGTGCCCACGGCGTACGGCATGTTGTACTTCACCGGCATCATCAGCCAGGCCTGGGAGCGCGTCAACGCCATCGCCAACTCCAACGTCGCGCAACTGGCGCGCGCCGTGCTGCACGCCTCGCTGTTCGAGACCGCGTTCCACGACGAGGACAACAACAACCTGAGCCGCTTCAGCACCGGCGACTACATCTACCCCGACTCCTCCTCCAACAGCCTTGCCGCGTTCGCTGCCAACGCGCAATCCCAGACCCGCCTGGCCGCCATGTACGCCCGCGTGGACACCTGGGCCGCGTCGGCTGCGGGCGTGACCACGCCGCAGGCTTCCGCGGAGGACGTGGACCTGGACGGCGAGAGCGAGTACCTGCTCTACAACAACCGCGTGTGCGCCGTGTTCGAGCGTATCGGCGGCCGCTTGGTCGCGGCCTGGTACCGCGACGTGGTGGACAGCCAGGTGTACCAAGTGGTGGGCAACGCCGCCGGCTACAGCGGCGCGGCCACGGAAGAGGAGGGGACCTACAACGTCGAGACCAACCGCGACGTGGTGGCCTACCGCACCTCCTGCCTCAAGGACTGGTGGCTGGCGCCCGCTGGCACCGCCCAGTACGTCAACGATCTGTACGCCGCGGCCGGCGTGGCCGGCGGCTGGCGGTTCACCTCCAGCGACGGCAAGATTCAGAAAACCATCACGCTGGCCACCAACACGCCCAAGCTCGAAGTGGCCTACGTGCTGTCCGGCGTCGGCGCCACCAGCCTGTATGTCCGCAACGGGCTGTCGCCGAACCTGTACAATCTGCTGCTGCGCGGCCAGCGCACCCTGGCCCCGGCGCGCGCCAGCGGCGGCGTGGTGAGCGTGGCCGAGACCAACTACGCGACCACGGTGACCGCGTGGCTCGGGTATGGCGATGCGGGCCACGCCGCGGGCTACATCGATTCCGCGGTGGACGACAACCCCGGCTCGGGCGTCAGCTTTTACACGCTCAACATGCGCAACCAGGCCCAGACCCACCAGGTCGAGCTGGTGGGCACCAACACGTTTACCTTTGCGCTGGGGTTCAGCGCCGGCGCGTCCGACTGGGACAGCGACGGCATGCCGAACACGTACTCCGACCGCTACGACCTGGAGGCTCATCCGCAGGGCGGCGCTGACCAGGACGCCGACGGGGATCGCATTTCCAACAAGGACGAGTACGTGGCCGGCACCAGCCCGCTGGACGGCACCGATTATCTCTACGTGAACGATCCGACGCTCCAGGGCAGCAATATCCGCCTGCTGTTCCCTACGGAACTGAACCGGCGGTACTTCGTCTGGTATAAAAACAACCTGTTGCGCGATGCCACATGGAGCTTGGCCACGCCGGCCGGCCTCAGCGGCACTGGCGCCGGTTACCAGTGGACGGATGATGGCGCGCATACCGCGCCCCCGCCCGGCGTGGCCACCAGCCGCTATTACCGGATCGAAGTGGCTCTGCCGGACTAGAACATAGGAATAGGTCGCGCCAGACCCTGACGGCGGCGACGGAGCGCCGTCCTCCACCTGAGAATCATGATCGCGCCGATGGAGGGCGCCGCTTCGTCGGCGCCGATAACGGACAATCATTCTGAAAAACCAAACCTAGAAAGAGCAGATAAACTACGAAACACGCGAATTACACGAATTTCTGCGGCAACGAGTTTCGCGTTATTCGCGTGTTTCGTAGTTAATTCAAATGCTGAATTTAGGATAAATATTCTCGCGCAAAGACGCCAAGCCGCCAAGAAGCCAGATCCGGCTTTGCGTCGCCGTGTCTTGGCGAGATATTATTCTGGTCCCGATTCCTGCATGGTGGGCTGGACTACCGCTGAAGATCTGAAGCCAGGTGGGGTGGCGGCGGCCTTGGCAGCGCCTGCTTCCGGCAGAACGCGTTGCAGCACGGCGATCAGTTGATCCGGTTTAATCGGTTTCGCGATGTAGTCGTCCATGCCCGCCGCCAGAAACCGCTCGCGGTCGCCCGGCATGACATGTGCGGTCATGGCCACTATCGGCAGGCGGAGAACGGATGAAGGATGAGGGATGAAGGATGAATCCTCCGCCTTCCGATCTCTGACTTCATCCGTCATCCTTCCGCCTTCATCCTTTTCTTTGGCGCGAATGCGCCGCGTCGCTTCCAGGCCATCCATGACCGGCATTTGGATGTCCATGAAGACGAGATCGTAGTCGTTCTTTTCCAGCGCGGCGAGCGCCTGCGCGCCATGTTCCGCCACCTCCACACGCGCGCCCAGCTTGCGGAGCAGAAACCGGGCCGCAAGCTGATTGGTCGCGTCGTCCTCGACCAGTAAAATCCGGGCGTTGAATTGCAGGTCAGCGCTGGTTCTCGCGCCCTGCGGCTGGCGCTCGATGTCTGTTGGCGCGCAAACGGTCAGCGGGAGGGTCAGCACGAACGTCGAGCCCTGGCCCAACGCGCTTTGCGCCGTGATGTCGCCGCCCATGAGCCGGGCCAGATCCCGCGCAATGGCCAGCCCCAACCCCGTGCCGCCAAAACGCCGGATATTGGAATCGTCCACCTGCATGAAGGGGGAAAACAGTGCGTCGAGCTTCTCCGCCGGGATGCCGATGCCCGTATCAACCACCGAAAAGCGCAGCCAGATTGTTGGTTTTTCGTTCTTCGTTCTTTGTTCTACGTTTATCCTTAATCCGTTATCCTTCATCCTTTCAACGCGCACCGCCACCGTGACGCGCCCTTGTTCCGTGAACTTGATCGCGTTGCCAATCAGATTGAACAGAATCTGGCGCAGGTGTTCACCGTCGCCACGCACGGCTTGGGGCGCATCCTCCGCTACGTCGCACCCGAATTCCAGGCGCTTGTCGCGGGCCTGAAGTTCCATGACGGCGGCGATATCCCCCAGCAAGGTTCGCACGTTGAAATCGGATTCGCGAATCTCCATTCTTCCGGCTTCGATCCGGGAAAGGTCCAGAATCTCATTGATCACATGGAGCAGCGCCTGGCCGCTTTTTTCGATGGTCTGCACAAATAGCCGCTGTTCGTCGTCAAGCTGCGTAGCGCCCAGCAGGTGGGCAAACCCAAGCACCCCGTTCATGGGCGTGCGGATCTCATGGCTCATGTTGGCCAGAAAACGGCTCTTCGCCACCGTCGCCGCCTCCGCCGCCTCCTTGGCCTCGCGCAGCGCATCCTCTGCCCGTTTGCGCTCGGTGATGTCCTGGAGGGACCCCGACAGGCGGACGACGCGTCCGTCTTTCTTCTCGGCTTGTCCGTGGGCCAGGCACGTCCGGGTGGCGCCGTCCATGCAGAGGGCGTGCAGCTCGAGCTCGTAGGGGGTGCCTTCGCGGAGGGCGGCTGCCACGGCTTCGTTCAGCTGGCGGAAATCCTCCGGCGTATAGAGGGAGGAATGCTCCGCGAAGGAGGGGGCGCCCAGGTCCGGGGCGCGCCGGAAGATGCGGAAGAGTTCGTCCGACCAGATGACGGTGTCGCTGGCCACCTCCCATTCCCAACTGCCGACGTGGGCGAGGGCTTCTGTTTGCTCGAATATGGCCTGCTTGCGTTGCAGATCTTCCTCGACCCGCTTGCGCTCGGTGATGTCAGCGAAGACACAGGCGAACTGGTTGGGCGTGGGCCGGAAGGCCGACACCATGAAGATTTTTCCCAGTGCGCCGGAGTGGTTCTCGAAGGAGGCTGGTTCACCGGTCAGGGCCACCTTCCCGTAGGTTTCGATCCAGTGGCGCTCGGTGCCCGGCAGGACTTCCAAGACGGTCTTGCCGACAACATCCTGCGCCTTCAAGCCAGTCATGCGCTCGAAGGCCGGGTTGACGGCCAGAAAACGATAGTCCACCGGTTTTCCCGCCGCATCACAAACGATCTCATGCAGGGCGAAGCCATCCAGCATCTCGCGGAACAGCGTCTGGTATTGCTGCTCGGCCCGGTGGTAGGCCGTCATGTCAACCGCCGAAGCTGCCACATACTGGGGCGCGCCCCGTTCATCCTTGAGGAGTACCCCGTTCATCAGCATGGGAAATTCCGTCCCGTCCCGATGGAGATGCCAGACCTCCGTGGGCTTGAAATGACCCTCCCGCAGCATGGTGGCAATAAGATGTTCCACCAGATCCATTCGTTCCGGGCTGTGAAACACGGAAAGAGGACGGCCCATCAGTTCCTCGGGAGTGTATCCGTGGATACTGGCAAAGAACCGGTTTACATACAGCAAATGGCCTTGAAGATCGGCAATCGCCTTGCCATAAACCGCATGGTCTGAAATCGTCTTGAATCGCCTGTTCTCCTCCTCGGCACGTTTTCGCTCTGTGATGTCGCGCAGGAAACAGAAGAACAAGCCCAACTTGAACGTCGTGCTGACTTCAACCTCGATGATCTTGCCATCCTTGCGGCGGTGCTTGGTCTCAAAGCGGTCTATGCCATCCTTGCGATTCGCTTCAATATGCTTGGCCGTCTCATCCGGGGTTTCTGCGGCGTCCAGATCGGAAATGCACATGGCGAGCAGTTCCTCCCTGCTGTAGCCGCTCATCCGGCAAGCAGCCTCGTTGACATCCAGAAACCGCCCCTGAACGTCCATCAGCCAGAAGCCATCCATGGCTGCGTGAAGGATGTTTCGGTGCCGCCACTCGCTTTCCCGCAACGCCTCATCGGAGCGTTTTTGCTCCGTGATGTCGCGCACCGTTCCGGCCATCCGGATCGGTTGTCCGGCATCGTCGAAGAAGGTCTCCGCGACTTCATGAACCATCCGTTCTGATCCATCTGGCCAAACGATGCGATGTTCCACATTAAAGGGTTTTCGTTCACACCATGCAGCCTGCGTCACTGTATTCATCATGGATCGGTCATCGGGATGAACACATTCGAAGAAGGCTTCCATCGTCGGATCGAAAGTGTCTTTCTGAACGCCAAATATACGGAATGTCTCATCCGACCAAATAAGAGCATGGGTCCGTACATCCAATTCCCAGCCCCCGACATGCGCGATGCGCTGCGCTTCCTCAAGCCTTGACTCGCTCTCCCGCAGCGCCTCGTTGTTTTTGCGGATGTGTTCCGCTTGGAGGAGGTTTTCTATCGAGATCGAAAGCATCAGCAGTAAGTTGCTGAGCAGTTCGTTGTGGGCGGGGGAAAGCGGAGGGGATGTGTGGGGCAGGATGAGTACGCCCAGGGTGGCGTTCCCGGCGGCCAGGGGGATCACGCGAAAGTGGTCGTCACGGGTTAAGAGGCACGCCTCTTGCGGAGGAACGGCTTCTTTCCGAATTGTGCACGATTCACATGCGCTGTGTCTGCCCGCCGGGCCCCCGCATTCTTTCAGACACAAGATCGCGTCATGCAATCCCATAACGGTTTTAATCGCATGTTCCGCAAAATCGGCCTTCTGCTGAATGGATGGCAACGCGCTCAGAAAGCTGGCAGCGGCCAGGAGTTGGGTGGCGATTTTTTCGGCGGGTTGCGGCTCCTGGCTCATGGCATGGGGCTCCGAACGGCGCTGGGGATGCGGCGCGCAAACTCCTGGAGGAACTCCTGCGGGGGGAGGTAGTAGGGATTATGAACGATCTGGCCGCGCACGATCATCATCGGATGCACCCGCAGGGCATCCATGATCAAGGCGCCGCTGAAGCGATTGGCATCATACTGGCAAATGGCGCTGAGCGGATGCGTTTGCAACACGATATTGACCCAGGCCTCATATTCCATGAGTCGTTCGGAGCCGGGAATGCCCTTCAAGGCCCAGCTCATCTCGCCACTGACGCGGGCCTGGCGATAACCCTGCGCCACCGCGCCCGTGTAGAACGCCTTGAGCCGTTCCAGCATGTCCTCCACCACGAAAGCGCCGCCCGGACAATACGCGCTCAGGGTATCTTGTACGGCAAGATTCCTGGCGGACGTTTCGGCGGCGACGTCAATCTGCATGTCATTCAGCCATGCGACCACCTCGTCTTTGGTCATCACATCCGCAAAATAGGCCACCTGCTCGCCGCTGAGCAAGCCGGCACCGAGGAACTTTCCGATGATGCGCCGCCGTTCGGCGTCATCTTGAAAGATCATGCACAGGTGGGCTCCAGCCGCGAATTTTCTCTCCGTAAAGCCCAGCGATATTTCCTGATGATTATCACACATCGCATTTTCCTTGGGACCACGTTCCATCCCATATTGATACACGCATCACCCATCCGTAGCGCGTTCCTGGACGACCGGCGGCATGATGGCACCGCCGGTTGTTGTTGTCGAGTTCGCGCACGAGAAAAACCACCCCTCGGCCTGCGGCCAGGTCAGCTGCCGAGGTGCGAGGTCGGATGAACCAACTTGTTGGCTTCCGTCTTCTTCCTCGTTGTCGTTGTCGTTGTCGTGATCGTCGTCGTGATCGATCGTCTTCGCCATCCGGATTTTCCGGTCTCGATTACGATTACGACAACCGTCTGGCTATCGCCTCACTGACAACGACAACGAACCCCATCGATCAGGTAAATATTATGGGCTTTGAGGTTCCCTTGGACAATTCTGCTTGTTTTGGCCATATCTCCTGACATGCTGGGCACTTAAAGGAGGTGCACGCATGCAATTCAGACCATTGCGGACCGGGTTGCTGGCCAGCCTGAGCCTGGCGCTGGCGGGCGCAGCACAACCGGTCCTTGACAGTTTCGACTCCAACGGACGCCTCGCCTGGTCCAACCAGCAGATTGGCGCGCAGTACGTGGTGCAATGGGCGGCCGCCCTGACCGGGACCTGGCACGGGTCCTGGCAGACTCTGGACGACCTTGCGGCCACCAGCGCCAGCCGGTCGGTCGATGTTCCCATGTTCTACCGCGTTGGTCAGTTGCCGACCACAGGCTTGGTCGCGCACTACCCGCTGACCCTGGACGCCGCGGACATTTCCACCAATGGGCTGAACGGCAGCCTGTACGCCATGACCACCGGGGTCGGCCGGACGTCCCAGGAAGCCGCCCTGTATTTCCTGCAGACCAATTCCTGCGTCCAGTGCAGCGCGGATGCGCGCCTGGACCTCGTTCCCGCCATGACCATCAGTTTCTGGTTCCGGACCCTTTCCACCAATCTCCAGAACCTGCTGGGCCGTTTTGACGGTGATTCAAAGGGTTACAACTTGAGGATCGACAATGGCGCCTTGAACATGTTGCTCAACAATTCCACCCGGGTCACGGCGCCCAACGCCATCCTCACGGGCGTCTGGTACCACGTGTCCGCCACCTACGCCGACCCGGTCCACATCCTGTACTTAAATGGCGAACAGCAGGCCCGCGCCGACAACTGGCAGGGCTACGTCCCGGCCACCAACGCGCTGGTCCTGGGTCGGAAATACAACAACCTCTTTGGCCTGTTTGACCCAGTCGGCTTCCAGGGCGCCATGAAAGACCTGCGCCTGTACAACCGCGCGCTGGCGCCGGACGAAATCCGCATGTTGTACGAGTGGCGGTGAAAGAAAGAAAATGAAAAGGGGTCCGTACGCAAGGCCTCAGTGAAACGGGGTGATCAGGCGCCGGGCTTGGGATGGGCGCCCATCATCAGTCGTCGTTTCCGAACCGGCTACAGGGGAAGCCTACGATGCAGCACCTTGTTCATTTTTCCTCACGGAGCCACGGAGGTCACGGAGAACAGCGCCGCTCAGGTCATGGATGGCGCGAGTCATGCTTCATCCAAGAAAGAGCAGATGAACTACGAAACACGCGAATTACGCGAATGCATCCCGTTGACTCTCTGCTAAATATGTACGGTAATGGCCCGAATTCTTCCTGCACCCAACAGGTGAACGATGTTATTCTCAGCTTGTTCGCCCGTTCCTCTTTCTGCGGCAACGAGTTTCGCGTTATTCGCGTGTTTCGTAGTTAATTCAAATGCTGAATTTAGGTTCATGGATTCCAGCAGCAAATCAAAAGGCAAGTGGGGTTCCTTTCCTCGCATGACGCAGAACCACGATCGCTCCGATTCTTTTTGCGTTCATCCCCGTGTCTCCGTGCCTCCGTGAGAGTCTCCCCGCCTGGCTGAGGCCTTACTTCTGCCGTGGAAATTTCTTTGACAACGGCGCGTGCGTTGGGCACAATCGCGCATCAATCGAATCATAGCAATCATGTAACAGGAGCAAGGTAATGTCCCGACATCCGAGTCTGAAATCGTCCGGCAAGATCCGGACCCGGCGCAATGTTCTGAAGCGGTTTGAGCGCATTGACATCCTGCGCGCCACGGGCAAGTGGAAAGAGGGCGACAAGCCCGTGGGACTGCCGAAGACCAAGTCGGTTTGATCGCGCCCGAGGGGCGCGGAATTCGGGGACGGGGCCGGCCATGCCGGCCCTGAACCATTTTAAAGGTCGTAGAGCTTGTCGTCCCGTGCCGGGGCGCGCCGGGGCCCGGCCGCGTTGCCCCCGGTGGCGGCGCCGGGGAGGATAAAGGGCTCTTCTTCGGTTTCCATCAAGTCGCCCATTTCCTGCTCGATTTTATCGGGGTCTTCGCCGGCTTCCATGCGCTGCACCGCCTGCTCCATGCTGGCGCCAAAGCGCATGCCGGTCATGTCGGAAAGGCGGCGCATGAGCCGGGCGGCCTGGCGCGGGTCTTCCTCGTTCATGGACTCGGCTTCGCGTGCCAGGGTCTCCATGGCGCCTTCCATGCGCCGCTCATCGATAGGTAGGTCGTCCCCGCCGTCCTCACCATTTACGCCATCCGCCGCCCGGCCGGTGGCGGCGAACCGCGACACCTGGCGCTCCATGCGGGCGCCTTGGCAGCGGGGGCAGGCGGGCGTCTTGCGGGTGTTGACGCGCTTGGAGAAGAAGCTGAACACCGTGTTGCAGTGCGGGCAGAAGAATTCATACACCGGCATGGCGGACCTCCATGGATGGGTCCCGGGCAGGTTGCGCGTCCCAGGTGGAATGGGGGCTTGGGCGCCGGCCGGGCATCATACCATTTCCGCATGAGGATCGGTACTTATCTGGGCTCCCCGCCTTTTCAAGGCGGGGGGGGACCCGAAGGGTGGGGCGGTTGTTCCGGGTTCCACCCACCGTGATATCGGGGCGCGGACCATCCATAACCACCCCGGCCTGCGGCCACCCCTCCTTGCAAAGGAGGGGAGCTTGTATGCTTGTTCTCATGCGGAAATGGTATCAGTCGCCCGCCTCCAGCTCCGGGCGGCAAAGCTCCAGGAAATTGCAATGTTGGCAGAGGGTGCGGTCGCAGGCCAGCTCCCACTCTTCCCGGGGCCGGGGCGCATTGCGCCGTGTATCGCCATCCACCAGGTACTCGGCCATGTCCAGCACCGAGGCGCGGACATGGTCGCGCATCTGCTCGAGGCGCGCCGCGTTCATCTGGCCCACGGCCACCTGGCCCGGCTGGAGATACTCGATATAGATAAAAATATCGTCCGGCGCGACGTGCTGCTTTTCGTGGGCCCACAGGCCGTACAGCGCGAGCTGGTTTTCGTGCTCCGGTTTGACCTGCCCGGCTTTCCAGTCGTGGATATGGATCTGGGCGTCGCGGCGGTAGACGTAATCCGGGATGGCATAGATCTTGATGTTGTCCAGGGTAAAGGATTCCGGGTCGCCGCCGCCGGGGATGGCAATGGGCACCTCGTGCTCCGGCCGCACCTCGCGCAGGCGCGGCCACACGCGCTCGACAAAGTGGCCGAGGCATTTTTTCACCGCGGCGGTCAAGGCGGCGGTTTTTTCCGTTTCCGCGGCCTTGTCCCACTCCCCGTAATAGTGCTCGCGCAGGCAGCAGTACTGCTTGGGATTCGCCTGCCAGTCGCGGCGCTTGGATTCGCTCCACGCCTGGTTGAGGTAGGGCCGCGCGGCCTGCTCGTAGGCATCGTCCGCGGTCACGATTTTTCCAGACTGCAACTGGCGCAAGGCCCAGAGCACGGCGCGTTCAGCGCCCAACCCCTGCAGGGAAAAGATGTTGTTCATTTTTCCCAGCTGGTACGCCTTGCGCTGGGTGGGCGTGGCCTGCTTGTCCCACCCGCCCCACGCGCCATACTTGGACCAGTAGCGCTTGCGCCGGCAGGCGTCGAAATCTTCGGCAGCCGAGTGGGACCATGAAAAAGAGTTCGCCAGGGGGGCCACGCTCAGGGCTCCTGCGGCACGCCGGCAATCAGCCCATTGAGCGTGTCCATCAGATGCTCCATGGTGCCCGCGGAGGTGGAATTGGCCGGATATTTTTTGACATCCACGCGGTACACGTAGCGGTGGGCATAAAGCACGTTGAGCACCGGCTGATCCGCCCCGGCGCGGGGGCTGCTCTCGATTGCGAAGCGGCCCCGGACCAGCGGGCTGTCGAAAGCGACCTCGGTGGCGTTGGATGCCACGCTGTCGATCCGGGTCACGCAGCCTTCGCGCTTGAGCAGCACGATGACGTTGGAGATCACCGTGGGCTGGGCTTCGGGCGATGAGATCATCCCGGACGAGAGCCGGCTTTCGCGCAGCATGTGGCCCTTGCCATTGCCGGTTTGCCGGATGGGTTGGCGTGCGACAAAGGATGGCGAGCTGCATCCCAAGAGAAGCGCGATCATCGCCGTAACCGCCCATCCGGCGGCGTGTTTCAAGCTGCCCATTCCACCAGTCCCAAGGTCATTAATACTTTCTGTCAACATTACTCAACCGCGCGCGTGTGGCAAGCGGAATTTATGGCTATTTGGCGGCGCCCGCCGCGCGGCCCGCACCCGACTCCGAAACGCGCTTTCCAGCTTTCCGGACATGGGCCAGTTGTCCCTTGACTTACTTGCCCCCGACGTTCAAAGTCCTGTGAAATTTGACCGTGGCAGGTGCTGCCCGGATGGCGTGGCGATGGCCGCCAGGCGCCCAACGAGGTGATTATGAAAAGCAGACGGTCTGGATTGGGATGGTGTGGTGCCTTGGCGTGCCTGGCGTGGGGGGTGGCCTGCCAGTCGCCCGGCCAGTGGATGACCGAGACCTATCAGTTGTCCAACGGATGGAACGCGATTTACCTGCGCTTGACCCCCTGGCCGGACGACCTGGACACGCAACTGGGCGCATTGCCCGTTCGCGCCGTGCACTGCTTCTCGCGCTTGCAGGACACCCGCCAGTTCTCCGCTGACTCCGGCGGTGGCGTGGAGCGCGGGGCCGAGTGGTCGACGTGGTTCCCGGAGTCGTCGCCGTTCAGGCAGTTGACGTCGCTGTGGTCGCTGAACGGCAACGTCGCCTACATCGTGGAGTGCACCAACAGTTGCACCTGGCAGGTCACCGGCATTCCGGTGCGGCCATTGAAGCTGTGGCTGGCCAACGACTGGAACCTGGCCGGGCTGCCGGTGAACCGCACGCGGCAGGTCCTGTTCACGGAGTTTTTCCGCCACGCGCCGAACCTTGATCTAACGCCCAGCATGGCCGGCGGCAAGGTCAGCCGCACGCTGCCAGACGGGCGGCAACAGGACATTTCCTCGCAGACCCACCGGATGGGCATCCATCCACAGGAAGCCTACTGGATCAAGTCCGGGGGGCTGTCGGCCTACATGGGAACGGTGATGGCTGAATGCCCGCGAGGCAAGCTGTGGTTCCCGCCGCGCGTCAACATCAACACGCTGGTGCTCAAGAACCATTGGGGATCCAACCAGGCGGTCACCGTGCGCCTGCTGTCCGGCGGCGCCCCGCCGGCCGGCGCGCCGCCCCGGGTCGGGGATGTGCCGCTGATGTATTTCGACGCCGCGGTCACCAACGGGGACAGCGCGTGGCGGCCGTTCACGACATCGGCCAGCCTGGTCCAGAACGTGGCCAGCGGCGGCCAGTGGCAAATCGACTGGGCCGTGGATCGCTCGGCCATGCCGCTGCCGCCCGACACCAACGCGACCTGGCAAAGCGTCATGGAAATAGCGGATGAAGGCGGCACCTTGATCTGGTTGCCGGTGACCGCGGAAGCCGGCGCGGAGGATTCGCCGGATGCGCTGTGGCCCAGCGGGCTGTGGGTGGGGGAGGTGGATCTTTCCCGCGTCAACGAGATTGCGGCCGACGGCGTCATCAGCCCCCAGCCCACGCTGGGCCCCTTGACGATGCGGCTGATCCTGCACGTCACCCGCATGGGCCAGGTGCGTCTGCTGCAGCAGGCCGTGATGGTCTGGACCTACACCGTGGACGACGGGGTCACCAGCGCGTATTACCGGGTCTTTTCCGGCGCGTCGACCCTGCCGGTGGGATCCAAGGCCACGCGGGTCAGCAGCGTGGCGTTTCCCTATGGCCTGAACACCATGCTGAGCGGCAGCTTCCCGGGCACGCTGACCGGATCGTATGTCATCGGTTACGACGATGCGGCCAATCCCTTCAAGCACGTTTATAATCCCAACCATGACAATGTCGACCCCGATGGGGAGCCGCTGGCCGAGGGCATGGAATGCTATTCCATCACCAACACCATCACCCTGGTCCTGAACAGCGCGGCGGCATCCACCAACCATGCGTCCTTGTGGAATCCGGAAGAAGAAATCAGCGGGCAATACACCCATATCATCACGGGGTTGCGACCCGACCCGGTGCAGGCGGAAGGGCGCTGCACGTTGCGGCGGGTGAACCAGACCGGTACGATCGAATAGCGCGGCGCGCCCGGTTGGCGCGCCAGAACGGAGCGGGAGCGAACATGAAAAAAACGTGGCGGCAGGGCAGCGGCTGGGCGGCGGGCCTGGTCTTGGGACTGGGGTTGGCGGGGCTGGCGCAGGCCGGCGGCGTACCCCTGCTGATGAACTACCAGGGCACGCTGGCCGATGCCGCGGGCAAAGCCCTCGCCAACCAGAACCTGACCGCAAATTTCAGGATCTACGATGCGGCCAAGGGGGGCGTCATGCTCTGGGGGACGCGCCAGTTGGTGACCACGGATACCAACGGGATCTTCAACGTCACGTTGGGTGGCGGCGGAGCCAACGTGCCCGGGGCCAGCAACCAGGTGCAGTCGCTGCAGGGCGTGTTTGCGGGCGATGGTTCGGACAGCCGGTGGTTCGAGGTGGAAGTGGAGTACAGCCGGACCGCGGCCATGGCGCCGCGCCAGCGGTTCCTGGCGTCGCCGTACGCGTACCAGGCCGGCAACGCGACCGGGTCGCAAGGTGATTTCAACGTGGGCGACGTGTTGATGGTGAAATCCAACGCCACGTTCCAGCGCACGCTGCTGATCACCAACAGCACCCGGGAATCGCTCGTGTTCCATGGCAGCCTGGCCAGCAGCAGCAGCCTGAGCGTGAGCCAGAAGATGGACGTGGCGGCCAGCCAGATGGACGTGAACGGCAACCTGGGCGTGGCCGGCAACGCGGTGTTCACCAATCCCGTGGCGCTGATGAACGGCGTCACGTTCAACGGGCCGGCGGCGTTTCACAACGGCGTGTCGCTGCGCGGCAACACCCAGGTGTTCGGCCCGTGGCGCCTGCTGTCCACCTGGGGCACCGGCAGCGGATCGCATTCGGACCACGGCACGATCACGACCAACAGCCTGCTCGTGCTGCAATACCATACGGAGGCCGCCCACGACGGCGACATGACGATCACGTTCACCGTGGACGGCAAGACCAACTTCTATTTCAAGGCCGACTGGAACACGGGATACACGGATGACTTGCGGTACCGTGACCAGACCATGTTCACCGTGCCCGCCAACTCATCCTGGGCCATTTCCACCGGCGACGGCAACATCGGGTATTCCGTGTATGTCCGCTCGCTGCCCTAACGATCAAGATCCGAGGAGCGCAACATGACAAGACAGCAAATGGCGACGTGGTTGGCGGTGGTGGCCCTGCCGTGGGCGGCGGGGTGGGGCGCGGCGCAGGTGCCGGCCGAGATGTACATGCAGGGGCAGTTCCTCAAGACCAACGGAACCACCCCGGATACGGGCGCGCATGCGCTCACGGCAACGATCTACAAGAACGGCGCGTCGGCGCTGGCCAAGACCTTCACCGTGACCGCGGGCGTGGACGGTGTGGCCGGGTTCAGCATTGCGGATGGCGCGCTGCCGGCGATATTCCAGGGCAGCACCAACACGGCGTTCCAGCTGACCGGGGGGACGCGCCAGCCGTATGTCACCACGCCGTATGCCTTCGCGGCCGCCAACCTGCCCAAGGCGTCCGGCAACTTCACGGTATGGGGCAACCTCACGGTGAGCAGCAACGCCGAACTGAACGCGCTGACCGCGGAGAACGGGGGAACGGTCAGCGGGCCGCTGATGGTTCGCGGGTCCGCCCTGTTCACCAACATGGCCCAGGTCACCTTCAACAACAACATGAATGTGTCCGGCGGCATGGTGGCCCAGGGCCCGGTACAATCTTTATACAATGCGCAGTTCACCAGTGCGGCCACCTCCCATTTTTATGCGGCCACCAACGATATCTGCCTCAGCAATACCACGATCCACACGACGTTCGGGGTCATCACGCAGGCGGTGCAGGGCGTGGGCAACAGCGGCACGGCCACCGAGGATGGGTTCCTCATGGTCTGGCTGAAAGTTACCACCCACGGCGCGGACGGAGTTTACGTGACCATCGATGGGCTCCAGTTCAAGATCCGGCACTACCTCAACTCCAATGCCGGCACCCAGGATCTTTCGATATACAACGGGTACACCTACCCGGTTGCGGCTGGGTCTACCTGGAGCGTGGCGCTGGTCTCCCAGGGAGATTCGGGAATCAACATAACATGTTACTGGATGCCGCTGCGGGGTGGCGGATGAAAACCCGGAAACGAGGTGCGAAGATGAACCGAATACTTTGGGCCGCGGCCTTGGGATGCCTGGGGCTTGCCGCGCATGGCCAGTACGTTCCAGACCAGATGAATTACCAGGCGATCCTGACGGACTACCGGGGCCAGGCGGTGACGAGCGTCATTTGCCAGGTCAAGTTCCGGTTGTACGATGAGGCCCAGGGCGGCAACCTGATATGGGGCGAGACCCTGGCGGTCACGACGACGGTGCGCGGCCTGTTCAGCGTGGTCCTGGGCACGGGCGCCGGCTTGGGCGAACCGACCGAGGCTACCAACCTGCGCGCCGCCTTCGCCTCCGGAACGCTGGTCGAGCAGCGGTATCTGGAGTTGCAGCCGTACACCCCGGAAGGCACCTTGCAGTCGCCCATCGCGCCCCGGCAACGGTTCCTGACCGCGCCGTACGTGTTCCAGGCCAACGATGCCCAGGAGGCGCTGGGCAGTTTCCAGGTGCGCGGGGCGCTCTACTCGCGCAATGCCGGCACGGACGTGAGCCGGCTGATCATGACCAACGCGGGTAGCTCCATCACGACGTTCGGCGACATGGTGATGGATGGGTCGCAGAAGACCGGCACGGCCGTTAACGCGAGTTTCAGCAGCACCACGGCGGTGCACTCGGCGGATGTGGATGCGTTGCGGGTGCATGGCAACCTGGCCGTGAGCCAGACCATGACCGTGGGCGGCACGGCGCTGTTTTACCAGGCGGTGTCCGCGGCGGACCCGGTTTTCCAAAAGGGCATGCGGGTGCAAGGGGTGCGCGCCCTGGGCAAGTACCAGAAGATCGCCAGCAGCACGAACCGCCTGCCCTCGCGCGTGGCGCCGGGCGATGGGTTTGCGTTGATCTATTATAAAACGGATGGTTGGGATAGCTGCGAGTTGTCCGTTTCCAATCGCAGCATCGGATTTTCCTTGAAACACAAAGTGGATTGCGGCGCCTGCACCACGCACACGCTGCAATTCTATACGACTGGCCTTTACCCGATCGCCAAGGGCGACACCTGGTCCGTGCAGTTGCAGGACGGCGGGTCCAGCCATTCGTTGTTCGACGTCTATTGGATCCCGTACGGGTATTGAAGGGAGCGTATATGAACAGCCTCTATGCCAGGAGGATGCGGTGGAGCCGGGCCTTGGCCCTGGCCGTGACCGGGGTGCTGGCCACCTCTGCGTTGCAGGCCCAGACCGTGGCTGGCAGTTACTCGGTCCGCCTGCCCACGGTGCTGCCGTTTACCAACGGCAACCCGAACATGACTTCCGTGCCCATTCTCAGCGGCGGCAACACCGGCGGGGTGAAAGCGACCAATAACCTGGGCGCAGTCAGCCTGCAGTTGCCGCAATCCGCGTTTGGCCAGAACCTGGAGCACCTCGAGCCGGACGCATACCTTGGCCAGATCCTGCAGCCGCCCGTGTCCTCCAATGGCGTGGGCGTGAACTGGGCGCTCATGACCAACAGTGCATTTATCAATCCGACCGGCAACGCGTTCTTCGAGCCCTCCATGGGCGTGATGTATGCGGCGGTCGGCGGCGAGGTGGAAATCCAGTGGCGATTCCTTGACGGGTCCACCCAGGCCACGACCTACGTGGTGGAATCGGCGCCGGCCGGCCGGCCCTATCGCGTGTACTGGACCGATCCGCCCTACAATGCCCCCAAGGTGACCTTCAGCGATACCGTGTTCATCAAGTTCCATTACAACACCCAGGTCTCCGCACCGGTCTACGTGCAGACCACGAATAACGGCGTGGTGAACAGCAACGTGGTGAAAGGCCTCTACATCGACTCGGCCAACAGCGTCAATGCCGTGGGCGGCATGCAGGGCATGATTGTCGCGCAATACTTCAAGACCGGGATGTACGATGAGCAGGTCAGCCCGGAGGCGGTGATTGTCATCGAGGTCATGCCCCCGGACATCCAGACGCTGGACGCCCACCTGGGCACGCGCATCCTCCCGCAGGGCGGCTGGGCTGAGGTCGATGAGCTGACGCCCCTGGTCACCGCCGGCCTGGATCCCGAAGCGCCTTACCTGTACCAGCATTCGTCCGCGGACGGGTCGGCGATTCCCAAGCTGGACTGGCTGTTCCCCGTCCATGGGTCCCGGGCCGATCCCTGGAACATCGAAATCTATTGGGAAGTGCCGGACCTGATGGGCACCCCCTGGTTTTACGAGGTGGATTGGTATGCGGCCGACTGGCCGCGCTATTGTTTCCCCTTTGTGCGCGGCGAACCCGATAATCCCGGCGTGCCGTTGTATTTCCCCACAAACCTGACGCCCTCCCTGGAGGCTTACCAGGACCCGGCCAGCGGCTGCGCCCAAATGCAGGACGCCCAGACCCTCGTGACCATCACCAACGCGGGTCGCTGCCTGGTCCAACTCACCTCGGCGGACGACAACATCTGGTACCTGCCGTTGCAACTCGTGGGGCGGGCGTCCAAAGGCAGCGACCTCCTGCCGCTGGATTGGTCCATAGGCCGCGAGATTCAGCCGGTGCCTACGGCGCGTTCGATCCTGTTCGAGGGGGACAGCACGGCCCGCACCACGCTGGAGGCCATGACCCTGGGCAGCAATTTCACGCTTGAATGCTGGGTCTATGCCGCCAACCTGGACATCCAGAGCAACGCCCAGTTGTGCGTGTTTGACAAAAACCGGCAGGGCGCCGTTGCGTGGAGCAACGAGGTTACCCTGGCCATCCAGACCGGCGCCAGTGCGGCGCCGGGCACCGTGGTGGCCACCATGGGTTCCGGCAAGGCCAACCCGGCCACCCTGGCCACGCTGACCAGCACCAACCGCCTGAGCTCGATGGAGTGGACCCACCTGGCCCTGACGCTGCAGGGGCAGAAGCTGACCATTTACCTTAATGGCGCCAGCGGCGGCCAGGTGCTGCTGGGGACCAACGGGGTGCGGCAGACCGCGCGGGAGCCCATCTACATCGGGGCCCCGGCCACCACCAACACGGCGCCGTTTGTCGGCATGGTGGACAATATCCGGGTGTGGAATGCCGCGTTGACCGCGGAGGACATCAATAACTCGATGCTGGGTAATTACCTGGGGATCCCGGTCAGCACCCTGACCAACATGGGCTTGATCGCCTATCTGCCGGTGGACGATGACGACACGTTGTTGCGGCTGTATGACCTGACCGGCCGGCATACGGCCACGGTCCAGAATTGCATGATGCCGTATGTCGGCGCCGTGGGCAAGACGTTCGAGCGGAACTATTCGGCCATGCATGGCTACGTGTACCCGCCCTACGGCGTAGACTACAACACCAACTTCTACACCGAACCATCGGAAGCCGATCCCAATGCGGTCAACGCGATTTTTGCCGTCAACACCAATAATGGCCTGGAAATTTGGTGGTACCAGGCGTTCCAGGAGCCGGCCATGCCGTCCCCGGTGTACCTCCCCAACTGGGTGCAGCGGTTCGCGAACCATTGGCCCGGGGCCACGGCCAGCCCCCAGATCATTCTCGCCAGCGGCGCCGGTAGCGCGGCGGGCGGCATCTATGACCAGGGGTTCTACATGGCCATGGATACCAATGACTCGGCCGGCGTGGCCATTCTGCACAAGGGCGAATATTTCACCGGCCCGTTCTCGGTGGGCGTCTGGGTTTACGCGCGTTACCTGCCGCCGGCCGGGAAGAAGGAAGTGATCTGCTCGTTCGGCAACCCGCTCACGGCCACGTCGGAAGTTGACCGGGTGGCCTTGAGCATCCGTTCCGACGCCCAGTTGGAACTGGCTACGGATACCGGGGGTGCCGTCACGACGCTGGCCGGCGGTATCTTCGCGACGGGCCGCTGGGTCTACGTCATGGCCATGGTGGATCCGGGCAATGCCCAGTTGTTCCTGGACAACCAACTCCAGGCAACCAGTGCCAGCCTGCTGATGCCGGAGAACGTGACGCGCACCAACTGCCTGATCGCCTGGTCGGAAACATTGGGCGTGGCGAAGTTCTGGGGCGGCATCGATGAACTGCGCATCTGGTCCACAACCTTGGACGATCAGGAGCGGCAGGCCGCCATGTACAACGTGGCGAACGGGATGAACACGCTGGAACTGACGACCTATATCCCGTTCACCCCGATCAAGGGTCATCTGGTCCAGGATCTGGTAACCGGGTACAAAGGCCTCATGTTGTATGCCACGTTTGCCGAACCCGGCGCGCCGGCCCTGGGCTCGCGCAAGTACACGCCGCAGGAGCATGCCGGGATCTATTATCAGAACGATAACACGCTTCCGGGCTTCAACCCCAACGAGGAACACGCCCTGCTGAATCGCGAGGGCGGTTACGACGTGGCCTATGCATTCCGCAACGACCTCAACCCCGTGTTCGGCGAGTCAGAGCCGTTTGTGCTTGTAAACTACATCGACCAGCTCACCGGGTTGCCGGCCATGGACGTGCTGCACGTCGCGCGGACCAACGAGATGTACCCGACGTTCGTGGATGCCACCCTCGCCGCGCAGCAGCTCGCCGGCCCGCATCCGCTGGACCTGGTGCCGTCGCACTGGACCGGCGCCGACATCCACGAGACCGGCCCGGCCTGGCAGTCCAAGCGGACGAAGGCGTGGTACGCCGTGGCTGGCGGCTCCTCGGCCACGGCCACCGCCAAGGTCGTCATGCGCAACTACTACCCGCAACAACCCGGGTACTGGTTCCCGGGGCTGTCCGCCGGCCTGCAGCCGGCACTTAACACCCCCATCCCGTGGCTGCCCACCCTGTCGGCCTCCGATTACACCAAGTCCGACTACCCGACCAGCGGCCTGCCGCAGCAGGTGAGTTGGACCATCTCCTGGCCGGATAACATTCCGACCCTGGCCGTGGGTGATACCCTGACCGTGGCGCGCGACGGGCTGCCTGACATCTGGGACCAGTTGAGCGTCGACATCGCGTACCAGCAGTCGACAACCAATCCCGCCATGCAGGATCGCATCAGCGTGTTCCTGTTCGATCCGTTGTGCCCGCGCGGCGCCACCTTGCCGCGGGAACTGGCCGAGTACGGGTTCGTGGTCGGCGGCCCCAACCCCACGATCTACATGCGCCAGGGCCGGTACTATTTCAACAACCTGCCGCCGGATTTGAGCGGCCGGTTTTTCTTTGATCCCATGCTCAACCAGAGCAACCTGGTGCTGGTGGGCGAATACAACCAGCCCGTGGCCGGCCAGGGTTACTTGCTGGTCAACGAACTCACCGATGACCAGCGGGCCATCCTGATCGGCCTGGCGCCCTCCAACAACGAATACATCGCCGAATGGACCCAGGCCGTCGGGTTGCTGGCCAATGATGCGGTGGAAGTGCTGCCCAACCAGCCGTTCACCGGTATTGCCCTGAACGCGCCGGGCATGGGCGCAGGTTACGTGACGCTGGCCTTCAACGCCGCCACCAACCCGTTGCTGGGCGTGGGCCCGGGCAGCCCGGTCAACATGACGACCCTGCTGGTAGTCACCAACCTGGCCACGGGCGCGGTGATTCCGCTGGAAGATGAATACAACCTGCTGTCGGAGCAGATGAACATGCTGTTCAACCTCGATTTCGCCGGCGAGCCCGGCAACTTCGAGTTTGAGTGGCGCTGGAGCGAGCCTAACGCCAACGGCACCACGCCCACGGATCCCCTGACCTGCGATGTGTTCACCAATGGCCTGGGCATCAACAACCTGGTGCTCAACGGCCAGTCGCCCGAGGACCTGCTCAACCGGTTCTTTGCCGTGCGGTACCGGGCCGTGACCGGGGTGGTGGCCAGCGTGACCGGCACCAACTGGAGCGACTTCACCAGTTTTGCCCTGGCGGAAGGTTGGGTGCAGCGGATTCTGAACGCGTTGACGCCGTTCGAACAGCGCATGCGCGATCTATACAACAACGCCGTGGAAACGCAGGTCAGCATGATCATCGCCGCCGGCGCGCCGTACGAGGGGCCGATTGCCTTGAACCAGGACAATGTCAACAATGTCGGGCTGATCCAGATGTACCAGACGGTACTAAACCGGGCGCGCGCGGTCATGGATGAGGCCGAACTGCACGATGCCAACGCCAACCAGCAACTGCTGCTGGCCGCCTCGCGCCTCAACGATCTGTACATGCTGCTGGGCAACGAGGCCTATGCCGATGCCATGGATCCCACCATCGGGTTCGGGTCGACCCTGACGCTGAACAACTCGGCGCCCATGCCGCTGGATTACGGCGCCTTGGCGTCCAGCCTGTTCTGCTTCGACAACCAGGTGGCGTCGCTGCTCGAGGAAGAATTGGCCCTGCTGCGGGGGCGTGGCAACGCCATCCTGGCTCCGGGCATGGGGCTGACGCCGGTCTACAACCGCCTGTTCTGGAACTACACCAAGGGCATCACCGCCGGCGAGGTGGCGTATTCCGTTAACTATGACATCAACGGCCACACCAACGTGATCATCGATGCCGAGACCGCGGCCGTGCGGTTCCCCCAGGGCCATGGGGACGCCTGGGGTTACTACCTCGACGCCCTCACGGTGTACTATAACCTGCTGAAGCTGCCGTGGTTTGATTGGGGGCTGCCCTCCATTTCCCCGATGCTGATGAACAATGTCACCATCGACGCGGATTACTTCGACGAGAAGAAGTTTGCCGAGGCTGGCGCGGCGTTGGCGCGTACCGGCGCTGAACTGATCGACCGCACCTATCGGCAGGGCTACACCGAGTCCCAGCAAAGCCTGTTCCCCGCGTACGAGGACGCCGACACCAACCGCGCCTGGGGCGTGGGCGAGTGGGGCACCCGGGTCGGGGTGGGCGCCTTGTGCAACTGGATGGTCGGCAACTCGCTGCTGCCGCTGCCGTCGTCGTGGCTCACCAATAGCACCTCGCTGGGCATGGCGGGCGCCGGGTACGCCCAGTGCGCCGCGGGCAACTATTTTGCCGGGGATTTCACCGTTGAAATGTGGCTCTGGCTGCGCGGCCAGAACTTGGATCGGTCCATGGCCCTGCTGGACTTTAACGGGGCGGATGCGGCCAGCCGCGTGGCGTTGTACCTGGCGCCCACCAATCGCGCGCCGGTGCTGGCCGTGTCCACCGGCGGCCCGGCCACGACCGTGACGGCGGGCGACGGCCTCGCTACCGGGGAGTGGGTGCATGTGGCCGCGGTGCTGAGCGGCGCCCAGGCCAGCCTGTATGTGAATGGCGGCCTGGTCGGCCAGGACACCGGCATGCGGAGTCCCGGCCATGTCCGCTGGACCAGCAACTATGTGGGCGCGGCCGTGGCGCAGAACATGGCCGCGTTTGCGGGTCGCCTGGCGGAGATGCGCATCTGGAACACCGCGCGCACCGCGTCCGAATTGTCGGAAACCATGAACCAGCGCCTTAACGGCGACGAGGCCGGCCTGGTGTCGTACTGGCCCGCCAACGAAGGCGGCGGGACCTTGCTCCTGGACCGCACGTACAATGGATGCAGTGCCGTGGCCATGGGTATGGTTGACTGGACCAACAGCATGCCCGACTTGGCCAACAACTATGCTTACGACGATCCCAACATCCTGAAAATCGACCGGACCACCGTCCAGGCCCTGCCGGAGATTGCGACGCACCTGGCCGCGGTGCAACAGGCGGTGGACAATGCCGATCACGGCCTCAACCCGCTCGGATTGGCCCATTCCGCCGTGCCGTTCGATATCAACCCGGCGGAGATCGACAGCGGCCGGACGCACTTCGAGCAGATTCTCAGCCGCGCCGAAGTCGCGCTGAACAACGCCCGGCAGGCGTTTGATGCCGCCGAAGACGCCGGCCGCATGTTGCGGCACCAGCAGCAGAACGCCAATAATTTTCAGGCCGCGGTCATCAGCCAGGAGGCGGATTACACGCGCCGGTTGGTCGAACTGTATGGCTATCCCTACTCCGACGATATCGGCGCGGGCAAGACGTATCCCTCCGGGTATGATGGCCCTGACTTCTACCACTACATGTACGTGGATATGAGCGCGCTGGGCTGGAGCGGGACCGACATTGAGCCTATCGAGGCGCGAACCTACAAGTTTTCGGGCGACGGCAAGGATTCCACCCTCAATCCCTATGGCTATGCCACCAACCTGCCGGCGGGCGAACTCACCAAGGGCTGGACCAACATCATCGAGTTCCACTATTCGGCGCTTGGGTTGCCGTGCAAGCCGGCCACCTTCGCCGGCAGCCGCCGCGCCGAGGGGCGGCTCCAGAAAGCCTACAACGAGTTTCTCAAGGCATTACTCGTCTATCGCCACGCCCTGGTGGAATACGACAACAAGACCGAGTTTCTCGTCGATACGGTGAAGTGGTACACTTCCCAGTTTGCCCCCTGGAAGTTGCGCGACTACCAGAACGAGGCCGGTTACCTGTATCTTAAGGAAGCCCAGTCAACGCTGGACCTGTTCTACAAGATTCGCAAAGCGTTCATTGAAAATAAGGAGAAGCACGCCCAGGCCAACGCCGCCAATGTTCAGAACGCGGCGCCCAACAGCACGATTTTCGGCATGGATAGCGGCGGCGACTTGACGTGGATCGTCCGTCAGGCGTTACGCGCCTGTATCCAGGTCCGTGAAGCCCTCTACGCGATAAAAACCATCAAGATGGATACCGTCCATTTCGCCAGCAAATGGTTTCTGGAAACCGTGGCCGCCGGCAAAGACCTGGCCAAGCTGAACCATGATTACGATCTGGAAAAAATTAACGAGGAAACCAAGATCGATGAACTGGTCAACCTTCAGGCGGAGTTGCTGGCCACCGTGAAGGTGGCGTACCAGGGCATGATCCAGGCTTACGAAGAAGCGCTGGCCGTTGAACAGGAAGCCGAACGCCTGCTGGGCAGCCGCGAGCGCGATCGCGAAGAAGGCGCCAACCGCGTGGCCAGCATGCGCTATAATGACATGGCCTTCCGCATCTTCCGCAACGATGCCCTGGGCCGCTACTCGTCGACCTTCAATCTCGCCGCCATGTACACGTACCTGGCTGCCAAGGCCTATGACTATGAAACCGCCCTGCTGCCGGCCGAGTCCGTCACGGATCCCGGCAGCCGGTTCCTCGGCGATGTCGTGCGCGCCCGGACCTTGGGGCTGGTGGTCAATGGCGAGCCGCAGGTGGGTGGCCCCGTGGGCGATCCGGGGTTGGCCGATATTCTGGCGCGGATGAAAGCCAACTGGGCCGTGCTCGAAGGCCGGTTCGGGTTCAACAACCCCGAGCGCGAGACCAGCCGGTTCTCGCTGCGCACCGAGCTCTTCCGCATCCTGCCCGGGCCCACGGGCGATAAAAACTGGCGTACGGCGCTGGAGGGCTGCCGGGTGGATGACTTGTTCGTGCTGCCGGTGTTCCGCCGCTATTGTATTCCGTTTGCCGCTCAGGATGGCCTGCAGAGCAAGGAACCCGGCTTGGTCATCCCGTTCAGCACTACCGTGGACTTCGGCTACAACTTCTTCGGCAAGGAACTGGCCAGCGGCGACAATTCCTACGATCCGTCGCACTTCGCCACCAAGATCCGCAGCGTGGGGGTCTGGTTCAGCAACTACAACAACAACGCGTCCAGTTCGGGAGCCGGCCTGGCCACCGCGCCGCGAATCTACATCGTGCCGGCCGGTTTGGACTTCATGCGGTCGCCCACGGACCTGACCGGCCAGACCCTGCGCTCGTGGCAGGTTCAGGACCAGGCCATCCCGCTGCCGTACATCATCGGGGCCTCCGACCTGGATGAACCCGACTGGATCCCGCTGTATGACTCCCTGCCGGATTCGCTGGCCGCCATGCGCCGCTATCCCTCCATGCGCGCCTACCATGACGGCGGCGCATGGGACAGCTCGCAGTTGACCTACAACAGCCGGCTGGTCGGCCGGTCGGTCTGGAACACGGAGTGGTACTTGATCATTCCCGCGGGCACGCTGAACAGCGACCGCACCCTGGCGCTGGAATACTTCATTTACGGCGTCGATGGCGATGGCAACGGGATCAAGGACGTCCTCCTGTTCTTCGAGACGTATTCATACGCGGGAAACTGAAGAAAACGAGGAATGAGGAATGATGAACGATGACCATCGGACGATAGGTTTCATAAGCATTGGCAGATTTTCCAGCGAGGCCCAATATGAAGAATAACCTGGTGGCTGGGGTGATCGCATGTGTTGTGGTTTCATCATTCATCGTTCAGTATTCATCGTTCTCTTCCCCCCCCATGCCATCCTTCCGCTACTTCGGCATGCTGGTGGATGAATACGGCTGGCCGTGCCGGGCGGACAGCGACACCGCGCTGGTGCTTTCCGTGCGCACCAACGAGTGCAGCCAGGCGGAGACCGACGAGCAGTTGGGCTACGGCATCAACTACGTCATCGAGGCGCCCATGGATTATCCCAACGCCAGCGCCTATGCTCCCTATGCGGCGCGGCCGGGCGATCCCGCGAGCCTGGCCGTGTGGGTGGGCGACGTGCAGCAGCCCCTGATGTCCACATCCGCCCTGCCGGCCATTGGCCAGCCCGGCCAGGCCGTGCGCGTGAATCTCAACCTGGGCACGGATACGGACCACGACGGCCTGTCCGACGAATGGGAGACCGACCTGATCATCAATAATTCCGGTGGCCTCTTCACCAACATCACCCAGGTGCTGGCCGGCGATGACTTTGACGGCGACGGCGCGACCAATGGGGATGAGTTTCGTGCCGGCACCGCGCCGGAGTGGGCGGGCGACGTCTTCGCCGTGTACGATTGGATGGCAGTGGAAAGCAACGGACTGGCGCTTTGTTTTTACACCGTCCAGGGCATGACCTATGAGCTGTTTTCCGTACCCTCCACGTTGGCCAACCGGGAGTTGGCCTGGCAGCGGACTGCGTTTCGCACCAGCCCCGGGGGCGGGAACGCCTATACCTTCACGGCCCCCGCCTCGGAGCGCGCGTTCTTCTACGCGTATCCCACCAACACGGTCAAGCTGTTCCGGCTGCAGATCATGAAGTGATCCATCCGGCGCGGCCGGATTGATGCCTTGTGCGATCAGCTGGCACGGACTAGACTGCAAAAACCATGGATCGCACGTTACAAAAAGAAATTAATCGCCGCCGGACGTTTGCAATTGTTTCGCACCCGGACGCGGGCAAGACCACGTTGACCGAAAAGCTGCTGCTTTACGGGGGCGCGGTCCAGCTTGCCGGATCCGTGACGGCCCGCAAAAACCAGCGGGCCACCACGTCCGACTGGATGGAACTGGAGAAACAGCGCGGCATTTCGATCAGCTCGACGGTGTTGCAGTTCGAGTACCGGAACTTCCGCATCAACCTGCTGGACACCCCCGGCCACAAGGACTTCTCAGAAGATACGTACCGCGTGCTGACGGCCGTGGATGCGGCGATCATGGTCATCGACGCCGGCAAGGGCATCGAGAGCCAGACCCGCAAGCTGTTCGAGGTGTGCCGGCACCGCGGCGTCCCGATCTTCACGTTCATGAACAAGCTGGACCGGCCGACCATGGAACCCCTGGCGCTCCTCGACGACCTGGAGAGCGTCCTCGGCATCAACGCCTATCCGATGAATTGGCCGCTGGGAACCGGCCTGGACTTCCGGGGCGTGTGGGACCGCCGCACGCGCATGGCGTATCTCTACGAGCGCACGCCCGGCGGCGTGTACCGGGCGCCCGTGTCCACGGCCGGATTGTCCGATCCCGTGGTGCGGGAACGGTTGGACGAACAAACCTATCGGCAAGTGTGTAGCGAGGTGGAGATGCTGGACGGCGCGGGCGCTGAATTCCAGCCCGCCGAAGTATTGGCCGGGGAAACCACGCCCGTCTACTTTGGTAGCGCCTTGAACAATTTTGGCGTTCAGCTTCTGCTTGACGGGTTTCTTGACTGTTCCTCCGCGCCCACGGGCCGCCGCAGCCGCGCGGGGGTGATCACGCCCGGCCACGCGGCCTTCTCCGGTTTCGTGTTTAAGATCCAGGCCAACATGGACCCGCGCCATCGCGACCGGATCGCTTTTGTGCGCGTGGTGTCGGGCAAGTTCCAGCGGAACATGTCCGTCATCCATAGCCGCACCGGCAAGGCGATCCGGCTGACCCGGGCCACGAAGCTGCTGGGGCAGGAGCGGGAAACCATCGAGAACGCGTATCCCGGCGATGTCGTCGGGATTGTCGGGACCGCCGCGTTCGGCATCGGCGACACGCTCACCGAAGACCCGGGCATCGTGTATGACGAGATCCCGCATTTCGCGCCCGAGTGTTTTGCGTTCATCGAAAACCCGGTGCCCGCGAACTTCAAGCGGTTCCGCAGCGGCATGACCCAACTGCTGCAGGAGGGCGTGGTCCAGTGTTTTGAGCTGGCCGACTCCACGCGGAAGGTACCCCTGCTGGGCGCGGTGGGACTCCTGCAGTTCGAGGTGGTTCAGTACCGGCTTGAGAACGAATACGGCGCCGTGTCCCGCATCGAAAGCGCCCCCTGGAAGGTGGCGCGCTGGCTGCATTCCGAGGTGCCGGACGCCGAACTGGTCCTGCCACTGGAAGCCCGCCTGGCGCTTGATCGAGAGGGTCACCGCGTGTTGTTGCTGGGCGACGAATGGCAGTTGCGCTACGTCCAGGAGCACAATCCCCGTGTGCGGTTGAGCGACCTGCCGCTGGCCACGGCGCCGGTTGCCGCGACCCCTTGAGCCATGGCCCCATTGCCACCGCCAGAGGCTTGCCCGGTTTGTTCTTCGGGCCGGACCGCGCGATTCCAAAGCATCGCTGACCGCGAGTACTGGCGCTGCACGACGTGCCTGGCGATCTTCCTCCACCCTGCGCAGCATCCGGATCCCGGGGCGGAAGAAGCCCGCTATCGTCTTCACCAAAATGATCCGGGCGACCCGGCCTATCGCCGCTTCCTCGCCAGGCTGGCCCAGCCGCTCCTGGCCCGGCTCGCGCCGGGCCGCGAAGGTTTGGATTACGGCTGTGGGCTGGCCCCGGCGTTGGCCGAGATGCTGCGCGAGGCTGGGCACCGCGTGCGCTTGTACGACCCGTTCTTTCAGCCCGACGCGGCGGCCTTGGAGCAGACCTACGATTTCATCACCTGCACCGAAGTCGTGGAACACTTTCATCACCCGGCCTGCGAGTTCGCCCGGTTGGACGCCCTGCTGCGGCCCGGCGCCTGGCTTGCCATCATGACCCGTTTCCAAACCGATGATGAGCGCTTCGAGAACTGGCATTACCGGCGGGACCTGACGCATGTGGTGTTCTATCGCGGCGAAACATTTCAACTCTTGGCCGCGCGTTTCGGCTGGGATTGCGAGATCCCGGTCAGGGACGTGGTGCTGATGCGCCAACGCCGCGGGTGTGCTTGACAACGATGGCCGCCCGTGGCAGTAAAACGCGAACAATGACGCGGGCCCGGCCCGCAAGAGGGAGTGCCAGCAAAATGACAATGCGCGCGATTCCTGCTTGGTGGTTCCATGGCGTGGCGATGATCGGCTTGGCCGCGGTAACCTGCCAGGCCCAGTTTGTGGAAAACGGGCAGTCCTACCAAAACCGATCCAAGGGCACGAGCCTCAAGGCCGGCGACCCGATTTCCGCGGCGAATGGCGCGTTTTCCGACGAGTGGCTGCTGTTCGACCTGGGTGGGCCCATGGACTTGTATTTCAAGCTGATGTACCGGTCCGATCCGAACTACACGTGGAAGCGGAACCCGCAGGATTTTCCCCGGAATGATTTTGGCGACTATCAGCGGGTGCCGTTTTCGTGGGCGCCGGCGCCCATCATGGCCGTGGATGTGTGGGGAGGGCTGGCCGAGGTGGTGTTGCCCGAGGGCGATGTCATCAATTTCACCGGGTCCTTGGCCTCGGCCTGGGGCCTTGTGGATACATCCACCTTGGGCGATCCGCTCACCCGGGACAATGGCGTGCCGGTGGCCTACCAACTCCAGCAGAGCGGCGACTGGTTCTATTTCCTGGATCCCGAAACCGGGCGCTGCCTGATGTTCCAGTACTTTTCCAACACCCAGACGCGCGTGCGCTACGTTGTGGACCGTAACGGCAACCGGCTGGATTACACCTATGCCACTTGGACGAACACGAACCCGACGCGGATTTCGGATGGCCTGGGGCGTTCCCTTGACTTCATGTATTATTCGGGCAGCGGCGGCGAGAGCAACGGGTTGATGCGCGTGACGGACCACACGGGCCGGCACGTGGACTTTTGTTATACCGGGTTGGCGCCGGACAACCGCAATCTGTACACCCTGCGGGCTTTCAGCAATGCAGCCGGCCAGGTCACCACGTTTCTGTACCAGCCCAACCCGGTGGTGGGGCGCAAGTGCGAATTGCTCAGCCGGATCGTGACGCCGCTGGGCACAAGCCTTGTGTCCAACGAGTATGGCGCGGTGGCCCTGGCCGGGTACATGCCGGAAACGCGCGTGGTCCGCCAGGAGGATGCCTTGGGCCATGGCACCACGTTCGCCTATGAAAATGGGGCGGGCAGCTCGTACGTGGCGCGCGTAGCATATCCTGACGGCACGTCGGAAATCTATGAGCATTTTTACCACCACGCTCCGCCCAAGGCGCTGACCGATGGCGCGGGCGCAACCATGCGGTTTGCCAAAAACGACCACGAGCAGATAACGGCGGTGACCGATCGCCTGGGCGGCGTCACCGCGCTTGTTTATGACCCGGCGCGCCGGTGCCTGGCAGGCATGACCAATGCGTCCGGCCAGGCGCTGTCATTCCAGTATGGCTCGGTGACCCAAGGCTTCTTCAATCCTTACACGCTGCAAACCGTGTATTTTGGCATGGACCAGCTGGACCGGATGCTCCTGCCGGACGGTACACAAGAAACTTACTATTACGATAGCCGCGGCAATGTGACCTCAACCGTGGATCAGGCCGGCCAGGCGTGGGCCATTGCCTACAACAGCCTGGGCCTGCCCACGGCGATCCGCAACCCGGCCGGCGGCATGATCGTGAGCACATGGACAACCAACGGCACGCTCGCGGCGCAGGCTGATGCGGACGGTGTTCGGGAAAGCTACGGCTACGATGGCGCGTTCCGGTTAGTCGCCGTCACCAACGGTCTGGGCGGTGTGCGCCGGATGCAATATGATGCCCTGGACCGCGTGACCAACGCCGTCGATGAACTGGGGCATGCGTACAGTTTCTCTTTCGACGCCAACGGCAACGGGATCCGCGTGACGGATCCGCTGGGATACTCGACCTTGTACTTTTACGATCGGATGGACCGGTTGACCAACATCACGGATCGCAGCGGCCATGCCTCTGTATATTCCTATGACGTCATGGGCCGCTTGCAATCGTTTTGCGCACCAGACGGTGTAACCCGGCAATATGGGTATGACGCGCGCGGCTGGCAGGTCCGCGCCGCGATCGGCCCGGCCACGTGGAGCAACACCTATGATGCCGAGGGGCTCCTTCGTCAGGCATACACCCCGGCCGGCCGCACCTGGTTTCAAGATGTGAACGCGTTGGGCGATGCAACCAACATCGTGGGCGCCGCAGGGCAACGGGTGACCATGACCTACGACTCCCTGCGTCGTCCGCTGGCCGCAACCGACGCCCGCGGTCAGTCGGTTACGTTCCAATACGACCCGCGCGGCATGCTGACCCGCGCCGCTGTCGCCGGGCTGGGCGCCACCTCCAATAGTTTCAATGCCTTGGGCTTGTTGAGTGGCTTGCATGACCTGAACGGGCAGGTTTGGGCTTTCGGATACAGTGCCGCGGGCCGGCTGACTTCGCAAACCGACCCATTGGCCAACGCGATCAGCCTGACCTATGATGCGGCCGGCCGGATGACCGCCCGATGCTCTCCAGGCCCCGGCGGCAGCAGCGTTACAAACCGGTACCAGTTCGATGCAGCCGGCAATCTCGTGAACATCGTTTACAGCGATGGCACGGCGGTCCCCTTTGCCTATGATGCGCGCGGCGACCTGGTCTCTGCCGCCGGCATCGCGCTTGCACGCGATGCCGAGGGCCGCGTGACCAACACGGTCAGCGGCGGCGCGGCGTTCGGCGCATCGTACAACGCGGCCGGCCGGCTATCGGCGCTTACCTATTACAACGGCGGCCTCACCGTGTGGTATGAGTACGACGCCAACAACGGCCTGTTGCGTCGGGTGTCCAACAGCCTGACCGCGGCCTCGGTCTCGTTCCAGCACGATGCCGATGGTTTGGTCACCAACCTGGTGCGTGGCAACGGCGTCCAAGCCTCGTTTGCTTATGACGCAGCCGGGCAGATGGTGCGGTTGCGCGATGGCAGTTTTCTGGATATCCGGACAGCCTGCGACGCGGCCGGCCAGGCTACGCAGCAGGTGGCCACCTTGCCGCTGGACCCCGTGGCCTTGGTGGCCCCGGGGTTGCGCTCCAATCGCTACGATGCCGCCTCCGGTATCGCCGGTGGCTATGCTTGCGATGCCTTGGGCCGCGTCACCCATACGCCTCACGGCGCCGTGGCCTGGGACGCGGCCGACCGGGTCACGGGTTTGGGCCCGTCCACGTTCGCGTACGATGGCGTCGGGGCGTTGGCCATGCGCATCCAGCAAGGGCAGACCAACGTGTTTTGCTATAATTACGCTCTGCCGAACACCGCGGTTATGACCGAGCGTAATGGCGCCGGGGCCGTGCAACGCTATTACGTTTGGACCCCGGACGGCGACCTGCTGTTCATGATCGAAGCTGGGGCCACGAATGCCACGCGCTATGCCCATTTTGATCTTTCCGGCAACCTGGTGGCCTTAAGCGATGCGGCGGGCCAAATCACCGACACCTATGCGTACGACCCGTTCGGCAAGTTGCTGGGCCATATCGGAGCCTCCATGCAACCCTGCACGTTTAACGGGAAAGCTGGCGCCCGCCGCGAAGGCGACCACGATTACTATCGGATCGGCGCGCGCTGGTACGACGCCAATACCGGCCGGTTCCTGAGTCGCGAACCGCTCTGGCCCCAGTGGCGAGATCCGCGCCAGGCCAATCCCTATCCCTACGCGCAGTTGGCGCCCATCCTGCGCGTGGACCGCAACGGCCTGAACGTTACCGATGCCCTGCTGCAGGGATACCAGGACCGGAATGAGGCGTTGAGAGAGGCTGCCGCCACTTACGGTGAATACACCCGGGACATGAGCTTTATGCTGGGCGCCTGGCAAGCCAGCGATCCTCAAACTCGACTGAACGCGCTGGACGATCCCAAGCGCCGCGCCGCCACGTGGAAGACGCTGTTCCGGTGGGTGCAGCTTGAACAAGAGGTCAAGCTGCGTAGACTGCGGTTGCTCAAGTGGATCGCCGGCAACCGCCGCGCCATCCAGAAGGCGCTCGTCAATGTCCGCGCCCTGAAACCTGTAGTGCAACTACGCCTCGATAAATTCAAGCGGGAGGAACAGGCGCGCCTCCGCGACCTGCGGAATCGCTTGCCTTATGTTTGGGACGAAGCCCAGGCCGCCACAGCGCGCGGCGACTTCGAGGCCGCCCGGAAGTTGGCTGCTTCCATCAGTACCGGGAAGTGGATCGAGCGCAATGACGAGGCCGCCCAGGCGCAACTTCACTACGTAAATGGATTGGAGGATGCCCTGGAAGGCATCCTCCAGCAGGAGCAGAAGCTGAACCAGCAACCCTGATCGCTGCGTGCGGTGCGGCGGATCGCGATGGAGCCGGCGCGAGCCGATCCTATCGGGCCGGGATCAGCGTGAGGTGCAGGGGGGCGGAAACGTCCGGCTGGCAGAAGGCGAATTCCAACGTGCGCCCCGGCTTGATATCCGCCGATAACGGGCCAAACGGCAGCAACCCATGGGACTGGGTCCAGCGCGCAGCGGTCATTTCCTGGCCATTGAGCAGCACGCGGACGGCGCCGGCCGGGAGCCCATGGAACCGGAACGTCCAGTGGCGTTCCGCCGCCGCTTCCAGCCGGCCTTCAGTGGCTGCAACGGAAAGCGAGCGCTGCGGACCGCTGCTGATGAACTCGAGGCGCGTGCTGCGGAATCCGCCGTCCAGGTAGGCGTTTGAGTTGCCGTCATCCTCATACAGTTCGCGGGTTGTGACATGATCCTGATCGGTGCAAAACAAGTCCACCGCCACCTCCGGCCATTGGGCCTGCCCGGCGTTTTGACGCAGCGGGATGGAGAAGACCATGCCGCCACCGCGCGCCAGCATGGGAACCTGGGTGAGCGGGGCCGCCTGTTCGTGGTGTCGGGGCCCGGAAAACGCTTGTCCGGTCCAGGCATCAAACCAGGTGCCAGGCGGGATCCACAGGGAGCGGGTGGTGGCGGGTTGCTCCGGCCGGCCCCAGAGGAATTCAAACATGGTGTGCCAGGTGCCATAGCTTCGATATTCCAGTTCCACGGCATACGAGCGCCCGGCCACCAGGTCCAGGTCAGCCCATTTGTAGACTGGGCCAGGATTTTCAAAGTCATCGATCAAGACTCGGTCATCAAGGCGCAGGCGGGCTCCATCATCGGTGCGCACGCCCAGGCGGTAGCTGCCGCTGGCGGGGATGGGGCCCAGCGTGCCGGTCCAGCGCGCCGAAAACCCGTGCTGGGGCAATCCTTCCGCCGGCGGGCGGCCGAACCATCCGTGGTTTACCTCGGGCTCTACGCTGCGGAAGGCGGGATCGCCTTGCAAGCGGTCGTTGCCGTAATACGCGGCGTCCAGTCCCGGTGCCCCGCTGGCGGCGCGCAGCATGGCGGTGGGCACGGGGGTCAAGGGCACGGCCGCCTGCACCACGGGCGCTACCAGCAGGTCCGGCCCAAGCAAATACTGCGAGGCATCGGCGGCTTCGGGATGTTGTGGCCATTCCAGGTCACACCGCCGCAGCATGGGCGTGCCCGTGGTGAACGCCGCGCGCGCCGCCGCATAGATGGTGGGCAACAGGCGGTACCGCAGGCGGACGTATTCTACCACGATCCGCTCGGCTTCCTCTCCAAACTTCCACGGGAAGCGGTGCAGCTTGTAGGAGCAATGCGGCCGGCAGACCGGGGACAACGCGCCATATTGCATGAAACGGATGTACAGTTCGGCCGGGGGCGTGTCGTGATGACCACCCAGATCGTCGCTGACATACGGCAGCAGGGAAAGCACGCCGCTATTGACGGCATTGCTCACCGCCCGCTGCAGGTGATCCCACGCGGCGCGGGTGTCGCCTGTCCACCAGATGGGATAGCGGTGGGCGGCCGGGTGGCTCGGGGCGTTGAAATAGCCGCTGTCAATGCCGTCCACGTTGGACATGATCAGGGGCCGCAGGCCTGGCCGGTGATGCTGGGTTACATCGTGATAGACGCGCATGCCCCAGGTTTCCTTGCCCAGCTCAGGGGCTGGAGACAGCAGCGCGGTGTGCCAGTTGCGGTCAAACCACCAATAATCCACGCCCATGGCGAGCAGCTTGGAGAGCCCCTCGGCGCGGTAGCGGAGCTCCGCGGGATCAAGGGCGGCCGGCGCAACCGGTTCCGGGTGGTCGTTCAGCATGACGCGCACGCCGCGTTCGTGAACGGCCTTGATAAACCCCGGCAGGTCCGGGAACAACTCGGTATTAATTTCGTAGCCGTGCGACGCGCCCACGCGCCAGTCCGTATCGAGCACGAAGATGTCCAGGGGGATGCCGCGGCGCTGGTACTCGTCGATCGTGGCCAGCGCTTCGTCCTGGCGGTAGGGGTAGTACCGGCTGTCGATCAGCCCGAAGGCGCACAGCGGCGGGATCGGGATGGGGCCGGTCAGCCGCAAAAAATCGGCGGCCAGTTGCCGGTACCCGCCGGCCCCGGGCAGGAACACGTAAATGTCGCGCGCCGGATTGGTTAGGTCCCAGCCGGCGGATGGTCCGTCCGGCGGCGGCAGCGCGCCCCACGGCGGCGGGACCATGCGCGGCAGGTCCGCGAACGCCCAGCCATCCGCGGCCGCAGAGGGCACGGGCAGGAGCCGCTTGGCCGGCACGGGGATGGCCCCATCGAACACCAGCGTTCCGGCTTGGTTCCGAATGCGGACATCCGCGATCCGGGGCTGGAGCCTTTCCACCGTGATGGTAAACTCGCCCAGGCGCAGGCAGGTGCCTCCCGATGAAGGGCATGGTTCCAAGGCGGCGCCCGGCCAATCGCGGTTGACCACGCAGAAGGTGGGCCGATCCTCGAAACCCTTGGGGCCGGCTTCTTCGATTCGTATCAAGGTGGGGGCCAGCGCCTGAACCCTTAGCTGGGAAGCAACCAGAACGGACGCAATGGTGTTCATGCGGCCACTATAAAACATGACGCCCGGGGCCGCAATGCCGGCGTGTTGGTTCCCGGTCGCGCGTGGTTCAGCGCTTTCTTTTCCACGATCACTTGGCTATAACTTCTCGTGTCCGGTGGATGGAATCCGGCGACTATAACCGATGAAGATGGGAGCTGAATTATGATCAGGAAAAAAGTGGCTTGCCTCGTGGCGTTGGGTTTTGCGATGGCTTGGGGCATGGTGGCCGGCGCCGGGGAGGCCAAGGTGACCGTCCGCGTCGTGGCCGATTCTTTGCCGGATCCGCAACAGGTGTTCCTGAGCGGGCAGGGGGCTCTGCTTGGGGATTGGAAGGCCGATGGCGTGCCCCTCGAACAGCAACCGGATCAAAGCTGGGTCGTCACCTTGCCTGTGCCTGCTCCCGCCACGTTGGAGTTCAAGGTCACGCGCGGCTCATGGGCTACGGAGGCGCTGGACAAGGAATTGAAGGTGCCCGGCAACACGGTCCTGGAAGTTACGGGTGACCAGACCCTGCAGATCGCGGTGCCCAAGTGGAAAGACGAACTGCCGTCGTCGGCCTCCGGCCAGGTCACGGGTACGCTCAAGTACCACCGCAATATGGAAGGCGATGGCCTGTTGCCCCGCGACGTGCTGGTCTGGCTGCCGCCGAGCTATGACCAGGACCCTGAGCGTCGGTACCCGGTGCTGTATATGCACGATGCCCAGCAGGTTTTTGATCCGGCTACATCCACGCACGGTGTGGATTGGGGCGTGGACGAAGCCGTGACCCGCCTGGCGGCCGACGGCCTGATGCAGGAGATCATCGTGGTCGCCACGACCTGCACGTCGGAACGCTTTGCGGATTACGCCGACGGCGAAAAGGGGAAAGCGTACCAGCGATTCATGGTTCAAAAGCTAAAGCCATTTATTGACCAGAACTATCGTACCCGGCCGGAGCGCGAGCACACCGCAGTCATGGGCGCGTCCATGGGCGGCCTGGCTTCCTTCCTGCTGGCCTGGCGTCACCCGGACGTGTTCAGCATGGCCGGGTGCCTGTCTTCAGCGTTCTGGCCGCCGCTCCTGCGCGAGGTGGCCGCCTATGACGGGCCGGCCAAAGACGTCCAGCTTTACATGGATAACGGGGGCGTGGGCCTGGAGCGGATCCTCCAGTCCGGCAACGACTGGATGCTGGAAGCCTTGCAGAAAAAGGGATTTGTTCTGGGGCAGAACCTGGTGTGGGTGCAGGATGCTGCAGCGGAGCACAACGAGGCGGCCTGGGCGCAGCGCGTGTGGATGCCGCTGCGCTGGTTCTTCGGAACCGGTCCGCAGGATTGGGTGGCGGCGCTGCCGCTGCCGGCGGCCCCTTTGTTCGCTGAGCGGGACAAGGAGGACGTGCCGGTCACCGACCTGCCGGACATGAAGATCACCGGATGCCAGGCATCCTTGGGGCACCGGGGCCGTGCAGAAGCCAGCCAGAGTTGGGAGTGCCTCAGGGGAGCATCGGTTGCGGCGCCGGACCAACCCTTGGAATGGGTCGGCCTGGCCTGGGTGTTTGATGGCGATATCACGAACTATGTGGCTGGCAGCGGAGTTGCTCCCGATTCCGGGTCGTCGGCGCTGGTCACCGTGGATGTCCCGGCTGGCCGTTACCTTGAGTTTCAACACCCAGGTGACTGGTCGGACATGGAGGAAACCTATCACTTCATTTTCGGGTGGTGGCTGCCGCGCCATCAATATGAAGCTGCGGGGCCGGTGGTTGAGCGATATTCCGCCTGGCCGTTGGAATCCACGGACAAGGCGGTCCGCGTATTCGTGCCCTTCGAACAGATACCGTAACGCGCTGGGCGGGCGCCTATCTAACGCTTATTCTCGATGGGGCAGGTCGCGGCCATGGTGGCCACGCTTGCGTCCGTTCAGGCCATCGGCATCGTCGCGCGCGCTGCCTTTCCAATTGCGCCGGCCCTTGCCGGGTTTGGCCCATCCGTCAAGACGATCCTCCTCCTGGATCCACTCGGCAAACTTTTCATCGATCACGTCCGGCAAGGGCTGGATGTGGAGCTTGGGCGGCTCTGTTTCCTGGGGCTGGGGCTGAGGCTCCGGCATATATCTTCCTTTCCTGCTGGTTGCCGATGGTGGAGGAGTGGGTCACAATGAATTGGGAAAAAGCCTTGAGTATTGGAAAACCATGCCCGGCGGGCGCCCCGTCAAGCCACGCACCAGTTTAGTTTGTTTTCATGGTTGCACTTCAAGCACCTGGTCTTACGACCCGGCTGGCATCCAAGCACCACGGACACCATAACTACCCATCTGCCTAATAACGTAAGGTCAATGCGCATTTTTGTAAATAGCAAATATGCAGTTTGTGCTGGCCGCGCGACCCGGCAACGTCCCGTGGGCCGGCCCCGGAACGTTTGGCCATGGGACAATATTGTGGCTGGATCTGCTTCCCTTTTGGTTGGGTATGGCTACCATACCAGTGCATGAGGATGGACCTGTGAAAAACCCGGCGCCGGTGGTTTCACCACCGCAGAACGTCGTGGCGCGGTGGATGGCCCTGGATAAAACCCAGGCCGCCATCATCCTGGGCGGCGGGTACCTGTTCTTTTCCCTGGTCGGCAACATGGCCGCCACCAAGGTCACCTACCTGGGCCCGCTGGTGGCCGATGCCGGGTTTATCTATGCGCTGACCTTTACGTGGCGCGACCTGATCCACAAGCAGCTGGGCAAGAAAGCGGCGGTCACCAGCATCCTGCTGGCCGGCGTGGTCAACCTGCTGGCCGCGCTGTATTACCAGCTCGTGGTGGTGCTGCCCGCGGAGACCGACTGGGCGGCAGCCGGCGGCCAGGCGGCCTGGGCTTTCCTCTTCGGCATCCAGGGGCGCGTGGTGCTGGCCTCGCTGCTGGCGCAGGTCGTGGCCGAACTGGCCGACACTTGGACCTACCACGTCTGGACGGCAGGCATCGGCCGCAACCGGCCCCAGTGGCTGCGCGTGGTGGTGTCCAACACCATGTCCATTCCGATCGACAGCCTGCTGTTCCCGATCATTGCGTTCGGCGGGGTGCTCGGCGCCGGCGTGATTCTCCAGATGGTGTGGACCAACATCGCGATCAAGGTCATGATCACCGCCGTGGTGTTCTGGACCATTTACCTGGTGCCGGAAAAGCCCATCTACCACGAATGATCCCAACGGGCAGGCCGCCCCTCAATTGGGCGGCGGGACAAAATAGAAGCCGTTGTTCACCCAGATCGTGTAATAGCACGCCTGGCCCGAGGGAACCGGGCCGTGCCGGTACACCTGGTTGGTATCCTCGTAGATAATCGCGCCGTCAGCGGCATTGGAGGGGTAATGCTCGGGATGGTACATGACCCGCACCAGTTGGTTGGAAAGCCCGCAGATGAGCGGGTTGGTCCATCGCAGGACCACGTTGCTCTCGAACGCAAAAGCCTGGAACCAGAACGCCGGGTAGCCGGTGGTGATGGTGTAGAGGCTGGTGGCCTGGTTGTTCAGCTCGTTGTTTTCCGCCAGCGTGTTCTGGCTGTCCACGAACGCGCGGAAGGTTTTCTGGCCGTTGACCGATCCGGTCTCCAGCCGGTTGAAGCTGATGATCTTGGTCTGGTTGGTCGCCAGCAGGCCGACCACGGACGATAAATCGCCCAGTTCTCCGGCGGCCGCCGTGGTGGTCTTGTTCACCCACACGGACAGCACGCCGGCGTTGACCGGTTCCGTGCTTTTGTTTTGTACCAGCACGTGGGCATCCAGCGTGCGGTCGTAATCGTCGTAATAAATGCTCATGGCCAGGATGGCCACGTCCACGTGCCGGTATACTTCGAACCGGCCCGTGACGGCGCGGGTTTGATCCAGGGCCATGGTCAGCGGGTTCTGGTTGGTCTGCGCGTTCGGAACCCCGAGCCAGCCGCCGAACATGTAGCCGGCGGACGGCGCCGCGGTGATCGTGATGCTGCCGCCCAGCGCGTACCAGCCGGCATTGGAACCACGGACCACGCCGGGTCCGGCTGCGGCGCGCGAAAAATAGACGTTGGTCTTCCACAACCAGGAGAGGACTGCATCGTTGGTGACCAGCATGACGCAGTTCGAGCCGGTGCCGCTGGCGGGCGCGTGGTCGCTCAGGCTCCAGCCGTGGCCCACGTACTGGGTGCCGTCGCCGGTCAGCACCGCGCCGGTCAGGCGGTTCGTGATGCTGGTTCCGTAGCGGTTGGTCCACCAACCGGCCTCCGGGCTGCAGCCCCCATGTTCGCTCAGGATCCACAGGGTGTGGTGGTCGCGCCTAAAATGGGCGGCAATGGACCGGGCGCGGTTCATGACCAGGGTGATGGCCAGATCGTTCGTGTTGGCCGCGGGCACGTCGCCGCGCCAGCCATGGAAGGAAACCAGGGCCGCGGGTTCGGCGGTGACGGTCACGCTGCTGCCCATGGCGTACCAGCCGGTGACTGCGCCGGTGACCTGCCCCGTGCCCACGGCCTGCGCCTGGAACAGCACGTTGGTGGCGCCCCAGAGCCAGGTGAGGGTGGCGTCGTTGGTCAGCGCCAGCCGCAGGTTGGTGGCCGTGCCCGAAATGGCGTCCACGCCGGCCAGCGACCATCCGGCCGCCACGTACTGCGTGCCGGCCGCATCCACGGCCGGCGTCCAAATCCAGTTGGTGAGCAGGGCCCCATGGCCCACGGTGTGCACGCCGGCCGGTGGGCAGGCCGTGCCGTGCTCGCTCAGCACCGTGAATTGCCGCGTTTCGCTCCAGAACCGCGAGGTGACGCAGTGCCGGCTGTCGAGGGTCAGCGTGAGCGGGTTGTTGTTGGTCAGCACGGCGGGGAGGTCGCCGGCCCAGCCGGCAAAATGGGCGCCGGCGGATGGCACGGCGGTGACCGTCACGGAGCCCCCCAGGGGATACCAGCCGCTGGCGTGGCCGTGGTTGAGGCCGCCGGCCTGTGCCGCGGCATCGAAGCGCACCAGGGTTCCGCCTTCCCACAGCCAGGTCAGCGTGGCGTTGTTGGTGATGGTCATGGCCATGATGTTGGTGGTCCCGGAGGCCGGGCTGTGCCCCGCCAGGATCCAGCCGGAGCAGACCCTTTGCGTCCCCTGGCCGGCGGCGGCCGGCGACACCACCTGGTTGATGAGGGTGCAATGATCGTCGTAGGAATACATGCCTGGCGCCGGAGTGGCCGGGCCATACGCCGAGTCCACCGTCAGGGCGTACTGGTCAATGTGAAAGCGGGCCGTGACCGACCGCGCGCAGTCCATGGCCAGGGTGATGGCCGGATTGTTGGTCAACAGGTCGGGCAGGTCGCCGGCCCAGCCCTTGAACACCGCGTAGGCATTGGGGGTCGCCGTAACCGTCACGCTGGAGCCCCAGGCTTTCCAGCCGCCGGTTGACCCGTCCACGCGGCCGGCCCCCGGGCTGGCGCAGGCGAACAGCACGTTCGTGGTCCAGAGCCAGTCCAGGCGCGAGTGGTTGGTGACCGTCAGCGTGAACAGGGTGCTGGTGTCGCTCCCCGGGTCGTAGCCCGCCAGCGTCCAGCCTTGGCACACGTACTGCGTGGCGCCGCCGGCGGCCACCGGCGTGGTGACGTGGTTGGTGATGACCATGGCATACGTGTTGGTGTGTTCGCCCGCGGTGGGGAACGGTGTGCCGTGGGCGCTGTGCACAAGATGCGTGTAGCTGTCGCTCCAGAACAGGGCGGCCACGCTGCGCGGCTGGTCCATGGTCAGCGGCAGCGGGGTGGTGGTCTCGGCGCCCGGTGGGACGTCGCCGGTCCACTGCAGGAAATGGGCGTGGGCCAGGGGGGCCGCCGTCAGCGTGAGGCTGCCACCGAACGCGTACCAGCCATGGGTGGCGCCCAGCACGCTGCCGCGGCCGGCGGCGTCTTGGGTGAACCAGAAATTGGTCCGGTTCCACATCCAGGTGAGCGTGGTGTTGTTGGTCAGGACCACGGCCACGTTGGTCTGGGCGCCCGTGGCCGGCGAGTGCTGGGCCAGGGTCCATCCCTGGCAGACCCATTGCGTCCGGCCGCTGGCCAGCGGGGACTGAATGCCGTTGGTGATGCCGGCGCCGTGCAGGAATACGTGCAGCCCCGCCGCGGGCAGGGCCTGGCCGCGATCCGCCACGACCAGCAGCGTGCGATGCAGCGGGGTCTCGGCCGACACCTCGTTGTTGGCCGGGTTGGTGTCCAGCGTGTAGGCTATGAGCGTGGCCAGGTTGGTGAGGGCTTCCGTGGCCGTAGTCAGCACCCGGCCGGTGATGGAGATGGTGCGCTCGTCGCCGCCGGCCAGCACTCCGAGCGACCACGTGACCCGGCCCCCGCTGTGCTGGCAGCCCGCGCTGGCGCCGAGATACTGGACCTGGCCGGGTAACGTGTTGGTTACCACGATCTGCACCGCCGCTGAATGGCTGAAATTGGAGAGGGTAACCTGGTAAACCAGGTCTGCGCCGGCCACGGCCTGGGTCGGGCTTTGGAGCAGTTGCAAACCCAGGTCGGCCTTTTGCCGCTCGCGCGGGATCTCGTTCTCATACACGTTGCAGCGGATCAGCCCGTTGGTCTGGTAGACGGCCACAATGTCGCCGTAAATACGGTTGATGTTGTAGCTGATGGAGTCCGCGCTGCCGGCCACGCGCACCGCGGCATCGAACGTGACGCCCTGGTTGGTGCTCACGGCATACTTGGGCGTGCCGTCATTCATCAGGAAGCCGTCCACGAGGTTGCCCAGTTCGTCCACGGTCAGGGTGCGGCCCATGTTCCGGGCTTCGCCGAGGGTCAGGACCGCCGGGATGCCGGTGTCGAGGTCGATCCGGTAGCCCATGGTGCCGCTGCCGGCTATGTAGAGGTGGCGCTGCCACTCGCCGAATGCCATCATGGCCGTGGTGAACTGGGATTGGCCGCCGGGCTGTTGCAGGCTGCCGAAGGACAGGCCCCGGTTCGTACTGGCGAGGTAGCGGATATCCGGATCGTCGGTCTGCACAAAGACGTGCTTGGTCACCGGGTCCACGCTCACGTCGGCAAACACGCGGCCCGGGTCGGTGGGGGTGGTTTGGAACGCGCCGCTGCCCTGCACCGCGTTCCAGTAGAGGGGCGACCCGGACCGGGGCAGGATATACACGTACGGCTTGCTGACCGCCATGTGCACGGAGGCCGCGGGGGATCCGATCACCACGGGCGGGCTGTAGGTGTGGCCGCCGTCCGTGCTGCGGCTTAACATGATGTCGGCGCCGGATACCCAGGCCACGTAAACCAATCCGTCTTCATCCACCGCGATCTCGCATTCCGTGTTGGTTGGCGCCACCAGGGCCCGGCCGCAGAACGCGGCCCCGCGGTTGGTGCTGCAGGCGACGTAAATCCCATTGGTGCCGTAATAGGCCACGTAAATGTAACCTTCCGGCGAGACGCCGATGTTGCGGCTGGTGTTTGGATTCTTGATCTGGTTGTATTCGCCCGCCGGGCTGACCGCCACCTGGGTCTGCAGCGGGATGCCTTCGGCGCCACGACTCAGCAGGAGGCTGACCGCCCATAACGCCGCCAGGATGGTGGGCCGCGGCTTGGCGGTCATCTGGCGCCGCCTGCTGGTGCTACGCTTTGCATGGTCATGAGTTGGGGCCGATCGTACAAGACCCAATAGATAAATATACCCCGTCCCGGTGACAAAATTAAACGGAAAGTCATCCCACTAACTGCAGCACGCTTTGTGGCAGGCTGTTGGCCTGGGCCAGCATGGCGCTGCCGACCTGGGTCAGGATTTGGTAACGGGCATACTGGGATGCCTCGTAGGCGATGTCCGCGTCGCGGATACGGCTTTCCGTGGCACGGATGTTTTCCTCGTAGTTCCTCAAGCCCATCAGGGTTTGCTCCATGCGCCGCATTTCCGCGCCCACCACCGCGCGGACCGAACTCAGATGATCAATGCCCAGGTTCAGCTTGTCCACGGCTGATTCGGCGCCGCCCTGGTCCCGGATGCTCAGGTGCTGGCCGCAGATCAGGCTGGCCCAGCACACGTTGGTATGCGCTGACCCCAGCAGGGTCAGGTTGACCGATCCGTAGCTGTAGGCGGAATACGAGCCGATCACCCCGAAATGCGTGGCTTCCAGGTTGATGGGTTGCTCATGGAAGACCTGGTGGCTGTCCGGACCGACTTGCAGGTGCAGGCTTTGCGAGTACGAATACCGCGCGCCCGCCGCCTGGTTGGTCCAAGTGAACCGGTCGCCCGTGCTGTACCCGCCACCGGTGGGCGCGGCAATCGTGAAGTCAAACCCGTTGGCCCCCTCAATGCCGTTGAGGCTGCCTCCAGCTTCCGGCCCGGCGAGGATGCTGCCCAGCACCGTGCTGGTGGTCTCGTTCATCACGGTCCAGCGGTGCGTGGCGGAGCTGTAGGTGGCACTGAACGTGGCGCTGCTCATGTCCAGCCCGTCCCCGGCCACGGCCACGCTGGCCGCGCCAATGTCCGCGTGGGCATCGTGAAATTCCATCGCGCCCACCCCGCCGGGCTGGTTGGTCCAGGTGAACCGGTCGCCGGCCGTATAGCGGGTCCCGCCGCCCGGCGCATTGATCAGCACGTCAAACCCGTTGGCGCCTTCCACGAACGGCATGCCCACCACGGCGCCGCTGCCGGCGGGCACGACCCGCTCGACCACGTGGGTGGTTTCGTTGCGCAGGGTCCAGGCCGATCCGTCATAGGTCGCGCTCCAGTTGCTGGCGCTGATGGCGCCGCCGGTGCCCGACACTGAAAGCGCGCCCGATCCCTGCGTGCCGGCGCTGGCATACTCCGGCGTGCCCGGGCGGTTCTGGATCGTGGCCGCGGAGAGCGTCAGCACGTTGCCGTCCTGGTACGATCCCTCGGTGGGCGTGGTGATGATCAGGTCAAAGGTCGAGGCGCCTTCGGTGACCGTGAGCGATCCGCCCTGCCGCGGGTGGGCGCTGATGTAACCGGCCAGCGTGGCCGTGCTGGTGTCGGTGACGGCCCAGCGGTTCTGTTCCATCTCGTACACCGCGCGGTAGGCGTGGGTGAGGGGACCGGCGCCGGCCGTGCGCACGACTTCGAACCCGCCCTCGGTGTGGCCGGCCACGCCGTCGTTGTACGGGATGGCCAGCCCCGTGCCGCCCCGGAACAGGTACAGGCTGTTGAACTTGCCCGCGGCCGTGGCGCCGCTGGTGATGCGCTGGACTTCTTTCTGCATCTGGGCAAACTCGACCTGCAGGTTGCTCCGGTCCACCTGGCTCTTGGTCCCGTCGTGCGCCATGATCGCCAGCTCGGACATGCGGCCCATGAGGTCGTGGATTTTTTGCAGCCAGGCGTCCGCGGTCTGGAGGTAATTAATCTTGTTCTCCACGTTCAGCGACGCCGCCGCGGCATTGCGCGCCTGGGTGCGCAACCGTTCGCTGATGGAGAGCCCCGCCGGATCGTCGCCGGCGTTGCTGATGCGCAGGCCGGACGACAGCCGGGCCAGCTGCCGTTGCAGGCCACGCACATTTTCGGTGTAGTGTTTCCACACAGAAAATGCCGCGCTATTGTTGTATATTTGCAATCCCGACTCCTCCGTGAGCCTTCCGTCACCGCGCGCCTCCATGCGCGCAATTCCATGTCCTCCAAAGTGTTGTGCCTCTGGGCAAAGTCTCCGTGTCCGGCCCGACCGCATACGGCGGCGCTGCGGCCTGGTCAACTGCGGTTGTCCTGCCAGGTGTAAGCAGGCTGTGCCACGCTGGCGGAACGGCACGATTTACCCTAAATGCAGCATTTGAATTAACTACGAAACACGCGAATAACGCGAAACTCGTTGCCGCAGAAAGAAGAGCGGACACAAGTTGAGAATAACATCGTTCACCTGTTGGGTGAAGGAAGAATTCGATCCATTGCCGTACATATTTAGCAGAGAGTCAAAGGGATGCATTCGCGTGATTCGCGTGTTTCGTAGTTCATCTGCTCTTTCTAGGTTTACCCGTCGTTATTGGAGTCCGATGGAGAATGAGACACAGAGAAGAGAACCGGTCCGTTTCATCCCCAATCGGCTGTGGGGCTGATGGCGCGGGCGAATATCAGCCCGGAGTTTCGCCGAGCACCGTGGCGGCAGCGCGTAGCACGTCGTCCGTGATCCGTTCGGCAAACCCGGTGTAGGCGGTGACTTCCAGCCGCCGCAGGCGCTCGCGCAGCTCCTCCGGCACATCCAGCCGGTCGATGAAGGCGCGCAAATCAGCGGCGGTGACCGTGCGGCCGCGGGTCAACTCTTTGAGCAGCGTGTAGGGGTCTGGATGGCCATGGGCCCGCAGGATGGTCTGGATCGGTTCGGCCAGCAGCTGGGGGTTGTTTTCCAGCTCGGCGCGGCAACGGGCCGGGTTCACCGCCACCTCGTCCAGGCCGCGCAGGGTTTCCTGCCACGCCAGGATCGAATGCGCCAGGGCCACGCCGATGTTGCGCGCCACGGTGCTGTCCGACAAGTCGCGCTGCAGGCGCGAGTGGCCCAGCTTCTCGGCCAGCGCTGCCAGCAGGGCATTGGCCATGGCGATGTTGCCCTCGCTGTTCTCAAAATGGATCGGGTTGACCTTGTGGGGCATGGTGGACGACCCCACGGCCTTGCGATCCGCCGCCTGCTCGAAGTAGCCGAGCGCCAGGTACAGCCAGAGGTCAGTATCCAGGTCCAGCACGATGGTGTTGATCTGCCGCACCAGGTAGAACAACTCGCCCCACGCATCGTGGTCCTCAATCTGGGTGGTGGCCGGGTTGAATTCCAGGCCCAGCCGGCTGACAAACCCCAGCGCGAACGCCGGCCAGTCGTGGCCGGGAAACGCGGCGGCCAGCGCTTGGTAGTTGCCGGTGGCGCCGTTGAGCTTGCCGCGGAACCGGAACCCCACGAGGCGCTCGTTCTGGCGCAGCAGCCGCGCCAGGAACACGGCCATCTCCTTGCCGGCCGTGCTCGGGGAGGCCAGTTGGCCGTGGGTCCGGGCGGGGAAGGGCACCGCCTTGCCCGCGGCCGCCATGGCCGCCAGCCGGGCCACCAGGCGCCGGAGCAGCGGCGCCAGTTGTTCGCCAACAAAGGACTTGAGCAGCAGGCTGTACGCCAGGTTGTTCACATCCTCCGAGGTCAGGCCAAAATGGATCATGTTGGGGTTGGCCAGCGGCAGGCGCTCGCGCAGGTATAACTCGCACGCTTTGACGTCGTGGTGGACGGAGCGCTCAATGGCCTTGATGCGTTGGTAATCCTCGGCCGTGAACGCGGCGCCCGCCCGGCCCATGGCGTCCCGCTCGGTCGGGGTCAGCGCCGGGAATAGCGCCGTGGTGTCCAGCGCCTCCAGGTATTGCAGCTCCACCCTGACCCGCGCGCCCATGAGCGCCGGCTCGGAGAAATAAGCGGCCAGTGGCGCCAGGCGCTCGCCGTACCGTCCATCCAGCGGTGAAATGGCGTCCATGCAGGCTTCGTTCATACGCATCGCATATAGTCACCGGGCGTGGCGTTGTCAATACACGGCTGCGGTTCGGTCCTAGGCCGTGGCCCGGACCACCCGCGAGTAGAAGTTTTCCGCGCGCAGCAGCAGGCCGTGCGATCCCTCGGTGGCGATGCGGCCCTGCTCCAGCACCACGATCCGGTCGCAGATGCGCACGGTGGAGAGCCGGTGGGCGACCACCAGGCAGGTGCGGTTGCGCATCACGCGCTGCAAGGCTTCCTGCACCAGCAGCTCGGTCTCGACGTCCAGGGCGCTGGTGGCCTCGTCGAGGATCAGCACACGCGGGTCGCGGACCAGGGCGCGCGCAATGGCCAGGCGCTGGTGCTGGCCGCCGGACAGCTTGATGCCACTTTCGCCGAGGCGGGTGTGCATGCCCTTGGGGAGCCGGGCCACGAATTCCCAGGCGTTGGCCAGGTGCAGGACCTGTTCCACGGCCTGATCGGAAAGGTCGGGGGCGCCGTACGCCACGTTGTCGCGGATTGTTCCGGAGAAAAACACGATGCTCTGGGTCACCACCCCCACGTGCGCGCGGTAGGTCCGCAGGTCCAGCATCTGCATGTCGTGCCCATCCAGCAGGATGCGGCCGGTGGTGGGCCGGATAAAGCCCAGCACCAGCGCCAGTACCGTGCTTTTGCCCGCGCCGCTGGGGCCGACCAGGGCCACGGACTGGCCGGCGGGAATGGCCAGGTCAAGCCCGGCCACCGCCGCGTAGCCGGTGCCGGGGTACTGGTACCCGGCAGCCTCGAACCGCAGCGCGCCCATGACCTGGCGCACGGGTTGCTTGCCTTCGTTCGCCTCGGAGTCCGGCGCCTGCAGCAGTTCGGCAATCGAGGCGGCTGACTCGCGGGCGCTGATGAGCACCGGCATCACGTTGACCAGCGCGAGCAAGGACCCGGAAATCGAGGCGAAAAAGGCATTGAACATCACGACGTCGCCAATGGTCAGCACGCCCTGGAAACAGAAGTAGATGGCGCCCAGGAAAAACAACCCTTGCGAAAACACGAACGTCACGTAGTTGGCGGCGGAGAACAGCTCCCACAGGTTGTCAAACCGCCGGCCGCGGCGGAACACGGCTTGGATGCGCCGGGTCACCTGGTCGAGCTCATAGCGTTCCAAGCCGTGCGCGCGGGTCACGGGGATCATCGTGACCATGTCGGTGATCCGCGCGCTGAGATTCTCGAACGCCTTGCGGTACCGCCGGGCCGTGGTTTCCATTTTGCTGCGGAAATACCAGCGCAACGCCACGGAGATGGGGATCAGGACGCTGAAAAACAACAGCGCCCGGGGCACGCGGATGGCGATCGTCACCACGGCCACGGCCATGTTGATGAACGTCACCACCAGCAGCCATACGAACTGGCCCGGCAACCGCTCAAGGGTTTCGATGTCGCGGATGGCCTTGGATTGCAGCCGGCCCAGGCTGTGCTGGTCGTGGTAATGCAGGGTCAGCTGCTGCAGGTGACGGCAGATGGCCAGCCGCAGATCCTGGCTCACGCCCCGGGTGGCGCGGCTCTGGTACCGGGTGCGCAGCAGGGAGGCCGGCAGGTTGCAGGCGATCAGGAACAGCATCAGCCCGCCATAGCCGGCAAACGTATGCAGCCGGTTCGGACCCGGCTGCGTGGCCAGGTCAATCAGCACCGCTCCCAGGATCGGCGAGAACCACTCGTAGGCGTGCTGGAACAGGAAGAAGAACACCATGAACCGGAGATCGCGCAGGTAGTTCCGGTAAAACGGCCAGAGCATGCCAAGCCCATGGGTTGCGGTCGGGTGCATGAGAACCGGCGTGGGTTGCCCTTAACGCGTTGCCATGGGACCGTTGGCCCGCGGACCCGTGAAAAGTAAAACTGGCGCCATGTTCTTCATTGCCAGCTTCTCAATAATACTTATAGTCGCAGGCAACAAGATAAAAGGCGGGAGACGGTTCCAATGATCAAGGCACAACAGCGGGTCCTGCGGTGGATGGCCCTGGGCTTGTGCGCCGGCCGCCTGGCGCTGGCGGAAACGCCTGCGCCGCTGCGCCTGGTCACCGAGCACCTGCCGCCGTTGAGCTTTCTATTGGATGGCCAGCCCGCCGGCTTGTCCGTGGACGTGGTCCAAACCGTCCTGAGCTGGATGGACCAGGAGGGCCCGATCGAGATGTTGCCCTGGGCCCAGGGTTATGCCGCACTCTGCGGTGATGCGCCGGTCGCCTTGTTCGCCACCGGCATGACCGCCGAGCGCAAGGCACAGTTCAAGTGGGCCGGCCCGATCGCGCGGATCCAGACTGCGTTCTATGCGAAAAAGGGCGGCGGCTCGACCTTGACCACCATCGACAGCGCCCATGGGTTGGCCACGATCGCCGTGGTCCGCGACGATCTCAGCGCCCAGGAGTTGGAACGCCGGCAGTTTACCAACCTGGTTTACTTTGCCACCGCCGAGGACGCCGCCCGCGCCCTGCTGGCGGGCACGGTGGCCGCGGCCTTTCTCGATAACATCACCTTGGCCGCGGTGGTCGGCCGGGCCGGGGGCTCCCCGCGGGATGTGGAACAGTTGCTGGCCTGCAACACCGTGTTGCTCTACGTGGCCTTTTCCCAATCCGTGCCAGACACCACCGTGGCCCAATGGCAACAGGCCCTTGACACGCTCAAGCAGAACCACGATTTTGATCGCATCTATGCCATGTGGCTGCCTCTGGACACGGCGCCCGGCGTCATCCAACTGGTTACCGAGGAGTACCCGCCCGTGACTTTCAGGCGCGACGGGCACATCACCGGCCAGGCCACGGACGTGGTGCGGGCGATGATCGCGCGGCTTGGTTTGCCGGACAACATGCTCCTGTTGGATTGGTCGGATGCGTATAACCTGGCGCTGATCAACCCCGGCGTGGCGCTCTTTACGACCGCGCGCACCCCGGACCGCGAGGATCTGTTCCACTGGATCGGGCCGGTCGGCTCCTTCCGGGATGTGGTGTACGCCCGCCGCGCCGCGGCCATGCACCTGGATTCCCTGGATGACGCGCGCAAGGTCCGCGCCCTTGGCGTAGTTTCGTCCTCGTTCTCCCAGCAGATGCTCCAGGATGCCGGCTTCACCAATCTCGTGCCCGTGACCGTGGACGGCGACAATGTCCGCCGCCTCATGGACGGATCCCTCGACCTGTGCACGATAACCGACCTGACGGCGCCGGCCATCGTCGCCGCGGCCGGGTTCAAGATGGAGGACCTTGAGCCTGTGTTCACGTTGAAGCAGTACGACTATTACATCGCGCTGTCGCGCGGCACACCCGCCGCGACCGTCAGCGCCTGGCAGCAGGCGTTCGCTGACTTGAAAGCCGGCGGCGACCTGGATGCCATCCAGCAGCAATGGCTACCTGGTGCGGCCAAGTCTGTTCCCGGTCCATGACCATGCCCCAACCCGCTGCCATGCCGTCTGCGCCGGCCCTGGCCGGGTTCTGCCCCCCGGATTATCACGGCGGCAGCATCCTGAACCTGATGTCCAGCCTGGTGCGCGCGGCCGGGGGCTATTCGCCGCACCCGTGCTTGAATGGATTGCCACCGGGCGGGCTGGCCGCGGCCCAGCACATCATCTGCCTGGTACTTGACGGGCTGGGCGAGCAGCAGTTGCGCGAGTACCTGGGGCGGGGCGGCGGCCGGCAGTTCTTCGGCGTCACGCCGCACCGGGTCATCACCACCGTGTTCCCGGCGACTACCGCCGCGGCGATCACCACCTTCACCACGGGTGCGGCGCCGGCCGAACACGGCATCCTGGGCTGGTTCTTGAACCTGGCGGATTTGGGGCTGGTCAGCGCCGTGCTGCCGGCGATCAACATGCTGGGCATGCCCATGCTGCCGCCGGGCTATGATTTCGCGGCCTACCTGCAACTGCCATCCTACCTGGATACCACGGTCGGGTGGCGGCGGCGGATGCTGTCGCCGGACCGCCTTCCCTTCAGCCGCTTTTCCATGGCCGGCACCACCTGGCAAGGCCGCCGCTCCTACCAAACCCTGGCCCAGTTTCGCCGGCGCCTGGTGCGCTGTGTGCGGCACGGGGCCCGGTCGCTGGTATACGCCTACTGGTCCCGCTACGACTCCCTGTGCCACAAAAAGGGAACCCGCCATCCGGATACACTGGCGCACTTGGACCAGTTGGATGCGTTTTTGGGCCGCATGGCCGGCCAGTTGGCCGGCAGCGGCGTTGCCTTGCTGGTTACGGCGGACCATGGGTTGGTGGATGTGCCGGCGGACCGGGTCATCAGCCTGGCGGCCATCCCCGGGTTCCAGGACTGCCTGGCCATGGTACCGTCCGGGGACGCGCGCCAGGTGTCCTGTTTTGTGCGACCCGCCCGCGTGGGCCGGTTCCTCGAGCTGGTCCAAAGCCCGCCCCTCGCCGCGGCGGCCCTGTGCCTGCCGGGCCCGGATCTGGTGGCCGCCGGGGTGCTGGGCCCGGGCCGGCCGCACGTCCGGTTGAGCCAGCGCGTGGGCGACTATGTGCTGCTGGCCCGCGACGGCTACGCCATGGCCATCACCGTGCCCGGCCGTACTCCGCACCGGCATGTGGGCCATCACGGCGGCATGTCCGCCGCCGAGATCCGCGTGCCGCTGTTCGTCAATTGGTTTTAAAAACAGAAGAGCCGCCTGTTGTCAGGCGGCTCTCCGGTTACGCAAGTTTTCCTGTGTTTACCAGGACGCGTTCACGATCGGCAGCACGGGGATGCTGTTGGCCAGGGCCACGTTGATCAACCCGACCTGCAGGCCGTCAAGGTTCTGGGCGAAGTTGACCACGCCGAACTGGAACCCGGTCATGTTCTGGGCAATGTTGACCGCCGACCACTGCACGCCGTTGACGTCGCCGGCGTAGTTGACACCCATGAGCATCACCACGCCCTGGCCGCCGGACACGTTGCCGCTGGCGTAGTTGACGCCGGCAAAAGGCGCGATCTGCACGCCATTGACATCGCCCGCCACCAGGTTGATGCCGGCGATCGTATACTGGGCGCCATCCACGCTTTCCATCGCCGCGTTCAAGCCGGCCAGTACCACCTGGGCGTCCGCCCGAGTGCCGGCCCAGTTGATGCCGGCGGCCGCAAACTGCGCGCCATTCACCGTGTCGCCGGCATAGTTGAGGCCGAAAATACTCATCTGTTTGTCAGCCTGGCCGCCGGCGACATTCGCGCCCGCGAGGACCAGTTGGCCGCCGCTGACATTGCCCATGGCCAGGTTAATGCCCGCGCCGCAGAGGTCCAGGTCCCCATCCGCGCCCGCGTAGTTCAAGCCGGCGCCCACGAACTGGCCGCCCATGGACGAGCCGCCGGCCCAGTTGACGCCGAAGATGGAAATCTGGTCATCCGCGCTGTCGCCGGTGTAGTTGACGCCCGCGGCTGCAAACTGGCCGCCGTCGGACTTGCCCATGGTCAGGTTGAGGCCCGCGGCGGTTTCCTGCCAGCCCATGCTGTTACCGCCCACGTAATTCAGCACCCAGGGCGAGCACTGCACGCCCTTGAAGTCGCCGCCCGCGGCATTGGCCGCAAAGCTGATCTGGCCGCCGCTGAGGTTGCCGCCGACGATGTTGACCAGGCCCAGTTGCATGCCTTTGGCATCGCTGTATACGCGGTTAACCAAGCCGAGATCCATGCCCGTGAGGCCTTCATTGGCGCCGTAGATGAGGTTGAGGCGCAGGCCGTTGACCTGGGCATCCGCGCTGCACGTTTGCACCGGGGCTACCAAGGCCAGGTTGAATTTGCCGACCGGGGCCGCTGTTTGGGCCATTGCCGCAGTCGCGGCCAACACCATCAAGCCAGCTAAGCATACCGCCATGAACTTCATAGAGACTCCTTCTCTTTGTTTTTATCAAGCCAACCACGGCTTGATATTTCGAATCCATATTGGTCCGGCAACGATTTTTTCGCAAGCATATCTCGCAGCATATCTCGCACATTTTGGTAAGACCTCAGTAACGCGGGGAGACGCTCACGGAGGCACGGAGACACCGGGACGAGCGCAAATGAAGCATGACACGCACCATCCATGGTCCGATCAAAGCTGTTCTCCGTGACTCTGTGCCTCCGTGAGAAAAATGAACAAGGTACGGAACCGGATTTGTCCCTCGAAGCGGGTTCGGAAACGATGACCGCTGATGGGCACACATCTCAAGCCCGGCGCCTTATCACCCCGTTTCACTGGGGCTTTACACATTTTCCGCGGCGCTGTTCGGCGGCTTGTGGCTGCTGATTGCGGCGCCAAGTGGGCCGCGCTTCGATCTTGTTCCCTGGTGCGGTCAGCGGTATAAGGATTCACTTTCGCAACCCATGAAGGCTTGGATATAATGAAAGACCATGTCGAGGGGAACTCCGAGTTGTTGCCCGGCATGGCGCCATTGATCCTGAAAATGGATCCGCAAGTCGGCCTTTATGTGTGCGCAGACCACGCCATCACAGAGCTTTTGGTCCGCGGCTTGGATGATGAACAGGTTCGCTATACTTTGAATCCTCCGCTCGCGGCCCATCTTGTGACACCCGGCATGCGCCTGCTGGCCTTCGGATCCCAGCATCCACTCGGGATTCTCGACTTGATCCACGATTGCGATCTAGCCGCGGAAGTGGATCCCGCCGTCGTGCTGGCGGAGACCACTTATGCCTCGCCCGTGGATCAGTTGGTGAAGGCCGGAGAGATTGACTTGGCGGGTGAGCCCGCTTCCTACGCGGATCTCGGGATCGGACGCGAGCATGTGCCGGAGCTGATCCGCATGGCCACGGACGAAGCCCTGCACACCGGCCCGGTTGGCAGCCATATTTATTGGGGCCCGGTGCGGGCCTGGCGGGCGTTGGGCGAGCTGCGCGCCGAGGAGGCTGTCGGCCCGCTGCTGGACCTGCTGTGCCGGATCGATGATGAGCAAGACGACTGGGTGAGAGAAGAGATTCCCGAGGTGCTGGCGGAAATCGGTCCCGTAGCCTTGGACCCGCTGGCGGAATACCTGGCCAACACCGCGCACGGAGAATGGGCGCGGCTGGCCGCGGCCCAGGGGATCGCAACCATCGCTACGTACCATCCCGACCAGCGCCCCGCGTGCGTTGCGCGCCTGAGCGCTCAGTTGGAGCGGTTCGCCAACCAGTCGGATGTCTTCAACGGTTATATTGTCTCGAATCTGATGGACTTGGCCGCAGTGGAGGCAGCGCCCATCATGCAGCAGGCGTTTGCCGCCGGCGCGGTAGATGAATCCATTGCGGGCGATTGGGAAGATGTGGCCATTGAGCTGGGGCTCAAGACACATCGGGAACATCCCCGCAAGCCGAACTGGCTCACGGAACTCAGCAACCAATGGCAAGCAGCTCGGGCCGTACGGGAGGCGCTACAGGCTTTGCCTGAAGAACCTGTTGCGGATGAGGATAGCGAACCGCCCCGCGCCGCGCCCATGCCCGGGCGCAACCAGACTTGCCCCTGCGGCAGCGGGAAAAAATATAAGAAATGCTGCGGCCGCCACGAAGAGGTATGACCGATTTTGCGTCCGCCGCCTTAACAAAAAGGAGCATGACATGGCAAAAAAACACAGACCAAGTGAGGTTGCCCAGAATTGACGGACACGGTGAACGAAGTAGTATGGAAGGATGGAGGAATCACCGTGAAGATGCAGAAGAAGTATGATGCTGAATATCGTCAAAATGCCGTGGATATGTTGCTGACCAGCGGGAAGAGTCTGGCGGCTACCATCTATGCCTGAGTTGCTATCGCATTGCCGGGCCGCAATCGGCTTTGCGGCGGCAGACATCACCGTTCATTTTCTGCGTTCGTGGTCGGTCGTTGCCGAAAAGCGCGAAATTTCAATTTGGCGGAGAGAGAGGGATTCGAACCCCCGGTCCCCTTTTGGAGGACTCACGCTCTCCAGGCGTGCCCGTTAGTCCACTCCGGCATCTCTCCTTGCGCCCTTCGAATGTCAGGGCGTTATGTAGGGCTTTTCCGCGGCCGCGTCAAGCTTGGGCGCCGCTTTTTCGCCGGTCGTGGCGGCGCTGGGCGGTGCTGGCCACGGCCACGGCACCGGGCCGGAGGGTCACAGCAGGCAGACGCCGCTCATCCAGGCCAGCCCGAGGTTGCCGGCCACGTACCAGGCGGCATGGGTGCGGCTGCTTGCCTGCTGGTGAACGAGCAGGTTGAACGCCATGGTCAGCGGCAGCAGCGCCCGCGCATAGGCGTGCTGGCTGATCCAGACGGTATCGCCCAGGCAGAACAACAGGCCCGCAAAAGCGATCCCCAGCCCCCAGGCGGCGGTGGCCGGCCGCGGATGCGCCAGCAGGTAGATGGCCTGGGCCAGCAGGGACAGGGGCGCAAGGCATTCAAAAACCAACTCGACCCGCGGGGCCCATGCCAGGCTGGCGGGCGCATCCCGCAGGGCGCGGGCCGCGCCGGCGATTTTCCGGACCAGCCCGGCGCCGGGCCAGGTCAGGCTGGCGTGGCCCACTCCGTCGCCCGTGGCCAGGCGCAGCTTGACGTAAACGAGCCATAGCGCCAAGGGCAGCAGGACGATGGCTGCGCAGGCCGCCGCCTGGCGTACGTTCCGCGCACGCCACCACCGCAGCCAGGGCAGGGCCGCCAGGCTGAGCACCGAGGTTTCGCGCACCAGCGCGGCCACGGCCAGCAGCCCGGCCGCCGCGGTCGTCCGCGGGAGCGCCCACACCGCCAGCACGCCCAGGGCGGCGGCCGGAAAATCCGTGAGCGCGCGGCTGAGCGAGGTCAAGGTGCCGGTGGACCACAGCAGCGCCAGCGCCAGCAACCCGTCGCGCGCGCGGCGCATGCCGGTGACGCGGATCAATCCGCCCAGCAGCAGGATCCAGAAACCGAAGTTCAGCAGGGCATACGATTGCAGCACCCATTCCGGCCGGCCGATCCCGAGGCCATGGGCCAGCAATGGTAGGCCGATCCGGCGGGCGCGGTAAATGGGCGCGTCCATGGCCGGCGCGAGTTCCGGCCGGCGCAACGCGGGATCCAGGGCCAACTGGGCGTAAAACTGACCGTCGTATCCCCAGCGGGTTTCGGTGGGCGGGGCAAGGCGCCGGACTTCCGGCATCCGCGTGGCTGCAAATTCCCGGCCGAACAGGATGAGCCGCAGAAACCCGTGGCCCGGCGCATAGCTTTGCATGAGAATTGCCAGCGGCGCTACCAGCAGCAACCCCCAGGCCATAACGCGGAGCAAAGGTCGCGGTCGCGGCATGCTTCAGCCCGGCGCCCGGCGACTGGCGGAACGTGGCGGCGTGGCCCGCTGCACGCCTACAGGCCCATCTCGGCCAGCGACGCGGCCGGCAGGTGCGACAACACGCGGCAGGCTTCCTGCAGAATGCGCTGCCGTTCCGGTGGTTTGATGAGGAAACCTTGGATTCCGAGGCGGGCGCAGTTCTCGACAATTTCGCGCGAGGATTCCGAGGTCATCATGATGACCGGGATCGACTGCAGCGCAGGGTCGGCGCGCATCCGGGCGAGGAGATCGGTGCCCAGCACGTGCCCGGGCATGTTGATGTCGAGGAACACCAGGTCGTAGGGCAATCCGTTGTCGACGGCATGTTTCAGCTTGGCCTCGGCGGTGCGGACATCCTCGGCATCATCCATGATGACCTGCTCTTTTTTCAGCACGACTTGGAGAAGCCGGTGAATCGTAATGCTGTCATCGATGGATAGAATGCGCTTGCCCGCGAGCAGCGCGGTGACTTGTTCCGGGGTAAAGGGGGTATTGGAATTGGCTGGGTTGTCCATGATCGGGGCTTCCGGGGCAGGGGGTCATTCGACCTTGGGCGGCAGGCGGATCCAGTCGGCCGCCCGCAGGACAGACGCCAGCTTGTCGGCTTCGTCCTGGAGCGCGATCCACAGTTGGCGGGCCTGGTCCACCTGGTTGGCGGCGGCCAGTTCTTCCAGACGGATGGCCATGGCGCGGACGCGGTTGCCGGCCACGCTGGCGGCCGCGCCCTTGAGCCCGTGCGCCAGGGTTCTGATTTCGGGGCCGTCGCCGTGGGCCAGGCGGTCGCGCAGGGCGGGCAAAATCCGCTGGATATCTTCCAGGAAACCCTCGGCCACCACCTGCAGCATCGCGGCGTCGTCGCCCACCCGATGCAAGCCTTCTTCCACGGCCCAGCAGGGGTATTGGGCAAAGTCGTTGGCGGCGCCCTTGGGGGCGGGCGGCGGCTCGGCTGGTGCGCTGTCCATGGAAAGCAGGGCGCGCTCAAAGGCTTCGCGGATCAGGGGCGCGTCGAGGATCACGTCTGCACCCGCCTGCCCCAGCGCTGCGCGCCGGGCCCCGGCTTCGGGCGGAACCAGGATGACCATGCAAAGAGATCGGTACCGTTCGTGGCTTTTCACGAAACGGACCAGGTCCTCCACGTCCAGGTCGACGATGTCGGCGGCCACGAGCATCACGTGGGGCAGGTAGCTGCCCAGCAGGGCGCAGCCCTCGATCCCGCCGGCCGCGCACTTGATTTTGTCCGGCTGGAAATAGTGGCCCAGCACGACGCGGGCTTGGCGCTGGCGCTCGGGGCTGGGATCCAGGATCAGGACTTTCATGGTGTTGCGCTCGAAGGCCACGTTCAGGTCCGGGAAAAACTTGTGCAGCACACGCAGCAGGGCCACGCGGGAGATGGGTTTGGCCAGGTAATCGTCCATGCCGGCGGCCACGCATTTTTCGCGGTCGCCTTTCATGGCGTCCGCGGTGACGGCGACGATCGGGATGCGCCGCAGGCGTTCCCTGGCCTGCGCTGCGGCGGCGTCCTTGGGGTCCGGCAGGTCAAACTTGCCCTGGCGGATGCGGCGCGTGGCCTCGAACCCGTCCATGACCGGCATGCGGTTGTCCATCAGCACCATGTCGTACGGATCGGACACCAGGCGCTGGATGGCGTCCTGGCCCGTGGTTACGGTCTCCACCTGGATGGCCAGAGACTCCAGGATCGCCTTGGCCACGCGCTGGTTGGCTTGGCTGTCTTCCGCGAGGAGCACCCGGTAGGCGGCCCGGGGGGCCGGGGAGGGCAGGGGCGGTGGGGTGTCCGCGGCCGCGGGTGCGCCTGGCGCGGGTTGCGCGCCGCGGATCGCGGTGGCCAGGGGCACCTCGAACGTAAAGGTGGTTCCAACGCCTTCCTGGCTGGCCACGGTGATCCGGCCGCCCATGAGGGTTACCAGTTGCCGGCTGATGGCCAGGCCAAGGCCCGTGCCGCCGGCGCGCTTGGTGGCGGCGGAGTCGGCCTGGCGAAACTTCTCAAACACCCGGTCCAGATCTTTGGTCGGGATGCCCGGCCCGGTGTCGCAGACCTGGACCACGAGCAGGATGCGGCCGGGGTCATCGGCGATCGGCTGGGCAGTCAATGCGACGGTGACCGTGCCGCGCTCGGTGAACTTGACCGCATTGCCCACGAGGTTCATCAGCACCTGGCGCAGGCGGGCGGCATCGCCGCACAGCAGGCACGGTACATTGGGCTCATAGCGGGCCTCGAGGTGCAGGCCTTTTTCAGACGCCTGGGCCGTATGCAGGCGGCGAACTTTTTCCACGATCTCGCGGATCTCAAAAGGCTCGTCCTCGATGTCGAGCTGGCCGGCCTCGATTTTGGACAGGTCGAGGATGTCGTTCAGCAGGTCCAGGAGCATGTGGCCGGAGTCCAGGATCGTCTCCAGGTATTCCCGCTGCTGGACCGTCAGTTCGGACTCCAGCAGCATTTCGGCCATGCACAGGACGCCGTTCATCGGGTTGCGGATGTCGTGGGACACGTTGGCCAGGAACTCGCTCTTGGCGCGGTTGGCGGCCTCGGCCAGTTCCTTGGCCGCGCGCAGCTCTTCTTCCTCCTGCTTGCGGATGGTGGTGTCGCGGATGAAGAGGCACAGGCGCGGCTCGCGCCAGGGAAGGTAGCTGACCGCGACTTCCGCGGGAAACACGGTTTGGTCCCGGCGCCGGCAATAGGCCTGGATCAGGACAAAACGGGAGTGGCGCAGGTGATCCACCACGTCCTCGAGCAGGTCCTGGCTGGCGCCGCAAAGCACCTGGGCCAGGGGCGCCGCGCACAGCTCCTCGTGGGAGGCCAGCAGGAACTCGCGCGCCCGGCAGTTGCTGTCCACGATGGCGCCGGTGGGCGTGACGATCAGCGCGGCGTCATACAGCGCCTGTAACAGCTGCTGGTAAACATCGCCGGCCTGGGTGAGGGCAAACCCCGCGTCGTCACCCCCGGGCTTACCCGCGGATGGAGTTTGCGGCTTGCTCCGGCGGTTTTTACCCTTGGCCTGGCGCTGATCTTTGAGCGACTCCTCGACCCCGGGAGTGATGTCGATCCGCATCGTTGATGAAAAATCAGGATTCATCGCGTATAGCTGTCAAATTATGCAAAAATGGGCGCGAATGGCAATGCCATTTGTTCACAAATCGGCGGGCACGACGCGTTAATTTCAATAGGTAAATTTCGTTTGATTCTTCCGGCGGAATGGTTATCATGCCACCAACCACAAGGAGAACGGTCATGGCGGAGCGGGAACTGATTGATGCGCAGCATTTCAATCTCAACGTCTTCCAGGCATTCAAGCAGGATTGGTTTCTGTTGGCCGCCGGCGTCATGCCGCCGGGCCGGTTCAACGTCATGACCATTGCCTGGGGCAGCCTGGGCGTCATGTGGGACAAGCCGTTTGTCCAGGTCGTGGTGCGGCCCAGCCGGTACACGTTTGAACTTCTCGAGAAGCAGGACACGTTCACGGTCAGCGCCTTTGGCCCCAAGTACCACGATGCCCTGCTATTGTGCGGCACCACTACGGGCCGCGACAGCGACAAAGCCAAAGCCGCCGGCTTGACGCCTGTCCCGTCCACGCAGGTGGCGGCGCCCGGGTTTCAGCAGGCCGACCTGATCCTTGAATGCCGCAAGATCTACGCGGACCGGTTCAATCCCGCCAAGTTCCTGGTGCCGGAGATTGAGCCGAACTACGGCGGGTCGGATTATCACGCCATCTACTACGGCCAGATCCTGGCCATCCTGGGCACGCCGGCCTACCGGCGTTAACGGTTCAGCAGGTTTTCCAGGCCGGGGCTGGGGGCATGTCCCAGGTCGCGGGCCCGATCGTACGCGCGCCGCGCCTGGCGCAGTTCGGGATCCGGCGCAGTGGCCAGCAGGACCGCCAGGTTGTACTGCGCGTCCGCGTATCCCGGCGCTTTGGCCACGGCGGTTTTGGCGGCGGCGATGGCCTGGTCGGGCTGATTTTCGGCCTGCAAGGCCACGGCAAGGTTGTTGTGGGCCACGGCATTGGCCGGGTCCAGTGCGCAGGCCTGCTTGAAGAACGCCACGGCCTGGGCGGTTTCCTTGGCGCGCCAGTATACCGCCCCGCGCAGGATCAGGGCCGTGACGTTCGTGCCGTTCTTGGCCACCAGGATGTCCGCGGTGCGGGCGGCCCGCTCCAGGTCGTCGCGCCAGTACAAGGTGGTGGCCAGGCCCATGAGGGCGGTCTCGTTGCCATGGTCCTGCTTGGCCGCAAACATGAAATACTGCAGGGCATTGTCAAAGCGGCCCGCGTCCAGGTTGTCATAGCCCATGGTCACCAGTTGGTCCACGGGCATGGACGCCATCCACGTGGCGTCCTGGGCTCCGGCGATTCCGGCCAGCACCAGCCACGCTGCGCACGCCCCGCCGACCCGAGTCATGGTTTTGACGATATTCATCACGGGTATCCATCTCCTGCCCGCCATTATTCATAGCCCGGCAGGTCGATCAAGTTTTATCACCGGCGGGAGCGCCGATTTCCAGTGCGGAAGCCCTTGCCTGGGGGTCCTGATCCTCTCGCCAATCGCGCCAGGGCCGCCAAGACCAGCCATCAGCTCCGCGATAACTTGGCGATCATGGCGTGCTTGGCGAGAAATCCAGTTCCGGATCTCACAGAACCACGGCCCGGGAGGTCCGGGCAACGTGGCGCGGGGCTCCCGTCCCGCGTCGTTCGGGCGTTTCCCGAAGGCGCCTGCCACTCGGAGATTGGCGGCCTATCGGGCTTCGATGCGGTAGAACGCGGCGCCGGCCGCATCGGTGCGATCGGTCCAGGCGTTGACCGGCGGCGTGGCTGGCAGGCCTTGGGCCATGGGCTGGCATTCCGCGCGCAGATCCGCCGCTTTCAGCGCGTCATACACTTCCGGCGTGCGGCTGGGCCACTGGACCACCACGCCCGCCGGCGTGGTCAACACACTACTAACGCGCGGCGTCCATACCGACCGCTCGAACGGTCCGTATTCCAGCACCCTGCCCGTGGTTTCGTATTCCACCAGCTTGTAGCGGAAAGTGCCATCCGCCCTGGCCGCGGGGTCGTCCACGCAGTAGCTGACGCCGATGCCGCCCTGCGGCCAGCCGGTGGCCGGGATCATGGCGCTGTTGACTTTCACCCAGGCGCCGGCATCTTCCCTGAACACATCAAACCCGATGGTTGCGGTTTCAGAGGCCGTCTGCCAGCAGGCCAGGACCAGGCCGTTCTCGGCGCGCAGATAAAAATCGTACAGCACCACCGCCGCCGGCGGGCCCAGCGCGCCGGACATGACCAGCCCGTACCGCACCGGCGGATAGGGCACGGCGCGGGCGCTGACTTCCACCGTGTAGAGCCCCACCGGCGGGTCGGTGACGATGATGCCTTCGACCGTGTTCGCGTTGTCGTTCGTGGGCGTCGTCCCGTATGCGTGGACCCAGAAATCGCCGTTGGTCGCGCGGCCCCAGTTGTTGGTGTCGAACGTGGACCAGGCGCGGGTTGACACGCGGGACGGATCGAACGGCATGCAGCGGTTGGTGGCAGTCTGCTTGCAACCGATATAGAAATAGCGGTTGGTCATCATGATGGGCGATGGCGCGGTTGTGTTATAGTAGTAGAGGCCAGCGCTGCCGGCCAGGTTCATATTGGTTGACCACAACCCGGCGCCCGGCGGATCGTTGGACGACGGGCCGCCCTCCCAGACGTAGTAGGTGATCGGGGCCGCGGGGGCGGCCGTAGCCCAAACGATGATCAGCAAATTTCCAAGCAGGTACGGTAGCTCGGGCGCTGTGCATTGCTGGGCCAGGTAGCGGTTAAGGCCGGCTGAATCCGAATAAAGGCGGGCACGTCATTGCTGCGGTAGTAGTAGAGATTGGCCAGCGTGCTCGCCTGGTTCGGCACGTACAGCGCGCCGCCCGGCCCGTGCAGGCGCAGGTCCAGGTTGTTGACCAGCCCGCCGCCGACGATCGAGGTGTAGGTCCAGTTCATAGAGTGGCGCGAGGCCTCGATGTCGAGCCAGGTCAGGTGCACCTTGAGCGGCAGGTTGGAGTTCACGACCGCAAAGGTGTAGCTGGTGGTGCCCAGCCCCATGCCCGGGTTGGTGGCGCCGTCGTGGAAGTACAGCTCGTAGCCCGCCGGCCCGCCAACCAAGCCGCCGTCCATGCGCAGACGGTCCCAGCCTTCCTGGCTGTTGGGCACGTTTGGGCCCATCTCGCGGTAGACGTCGGTCCCGTACTGGCCGGCGCCCATGTGTTCGGCGCCGTTAATCAACAGGGTCTTGAGCATCGGGGCCGAGGGGTTGGTCAGGGCGTACTGGGTGCGCAGGTATTCGCGCAGCAGGGCGGCCGAACCCGAGACCATGGGCGCGGCCATGCTGGCGCCGCTGCTGTAACAGTAGTTGGTGTTGCCGGGCACCAGGCCGGCGAGCCTGTTGGTCGTGTCGTGGGAATGGGTGGATATGACCCACGTGCCCGGCGCCTCCAGGTCGGGCTTGTAGCGCCCGTCCGCACAGCGGCCGCGGCTGGACATGGCCGCCATGCCGGTCGGCGCGTTGGCCATCAGGTCCGCCCGGATCGGGTTGGAGGGGAACGCCGTGGAATTGTACCAACCATAGGTGTTGGTGATGTCCAGCCGCAGGTTCTCCGACGCCCCCACGGTGAGCACGTTCTTGCACGAGCCCGGCCGCTGCATGGTGTTGGTCTTGACCACGCCGTTGCGCGGGCTGCTGTCCTGGCCGCTGTTCTGGGCCGAGAACACGACCAGCATGCCGGGATTCAGGTAGTTCCACTCGTTAATCTCGCGGCATCTGGCGTCGTACCGGCCGGACACGGCCGACCCCCAACGGTTCTGGTGGATGCGCGCGCCGTTGGTGTAGGCCGCGTCCAGTACGAACATTAAATTGGTCGCCAGCGTGACCGTCGTTCCGACGATGTCGTTGCTGCGGCCCAGGGCCTGGAACACTAGCCCGGCCTTGGGCGCCATGCCGGCGTAGCAGGTGTCGGGGAAATAGTCGTTGGTGGGGTCAGACCCGGACATGGCGCCGTTGCCCAGCACCGTGCCGGCCACGTGAGTGCCGTGGCCTGACCCGTTGTCGTTGACCCCGTCTCCGGAATAATCCTGCGTGCAGAGCAGGCGCGAGTTGCCGGCGCCTAGTCGCCTGCCCAGCGCACGGCTGGCAAGGCCTTGACCGCCCGCATTTTCGCGGCCGGTGCAACGACGATGTAGGTGTTGTGTGGGAGGTAGCCGATAATGCGCATCCCGGAGGTGCTCAGCGCGCGCGCCGTGGCCGCGTCGAGCCCGCCCGGTACCTGCACCAGGCGCAGGTTGTCGGCCGGCGTGTCGGCGCTGTCTGCCGAGTCCAGCGTCGGGCCATCGGCGCGCTGCCTGGTTTTCGGATCAACCCGCTCGCCGACGGCCTTGATAGTGACCAACTTGGCATCCTCTCCCAAGTTGCAGAAGCGGCGCGAGGTTATGAAAGTTGTCGTGCCAAGGAATGCTTGCGATTGCTTGTTTTCCTGGGCATGTGCGGCCAGTAGGCTGAGAGTGGCTACAATGACAGCGCGAAGGAATAAATATCTATGCATAGTTGCCCCTCGTCATTTAATATTGAACGAGCACAACAATATAATGTTGGCGCAAAACACAAGATAATCTTGGCGAGCAATCCAGTCCAGGTATAAGTAGGTTCAATAACCAGCGTTCGAGGAATATTGCTGCAGGGAGATGCGTAATGAACCATAAACCAAGCCTTGTCCGGTGCCTGTCGTGGGGCGGCATGTGGCTGGCATGTCTGGGCGCCGCCGGGGCCGCGGTTGCGGCCAGCCTGGAGTATGCGGGGACCGGGATGGCTGTCTACAGCGTCCGGGTCACGCGCATCAGCTTCCAGCCGCCGGATTGGCATTACGTTACCAATATCGCGTCCGATGTCTGCTACGACACGCCCGGCATCGCGCTCGCCGTGACCGAGGACCCGATCATTGGTCATGACGTGTCAGCGTCCGGTGGAACCTATGCCGCTACCGTGACGCCAAATAACAACCCGGCGTACACCGCTTCGCTCATCCCCCTGGCGGCGGATATTGCCTGTGACAGCCCCGCGGCGGCCCTGGCCGTCACCGGGTCGCTTGCGACGCCCTTCTGGTTCGAGAGCGCCTATGTGGACGGCACGGGCTTCACGCTGGGCCCGTCCTGGTACGCGTATGACGATGGCAGCGCATCATGCGCGACGCTGCGGCTGAGCCGCACCGAGAGCGGCAGCCTGCCGCGGACCAACTACGCCGGCGGCGGGTGGGCCGACGGATCGTACATTTATTACCGCTCCTATTCGTTCAACGGGATTCCGCGCGTCAACGAGCCGTACCTTGAATTGGTGACGCCACCCTACCTCGAGTACGGCACGGTGTCTTCCAACTTCACGGTGCGTACCCGCGCCCACGACGGCAGCCTGATCACCGAGCGCCACCAGGTCCAGCTGTCGGTCCAGCCCGGGATCATGACGTATACCAACGATGACCAGGGCTTCTTCATCATGGACAGCGGCGAGGGGAGTATGCGGTTCAACCTGTTCACCGAGGCCTACGTCAGCAACTGGTATCACACCGTGTTCGGCGCTGTGACGGTTACTGTCAGGGATTTGACGGCGCGCATCACCACCCAGCGGGTGGTGGCCATCGGCAAGCGGATGACCGTCAGCGCGTATCCGCGAGCGAATGAAAACGACGAAAAAGTGGCGTTGATTCCGTACTCCTGGCCCTATGACTACTACCCGGCCCGCGTGCGCGCCGTGGTCAACGGCGCCGGCCACCTGGTGCATTACACGGTCCGAACCCTGGAGGGCGCGGTCCTGGAAGAGCACAACATCGCCGCGGATGAGCAGGGCCAGGCCGATGCCTGGGTGGACCCGGTGCGCGCGCAAAATCCGGACACGTACCTGGTGGACGTGGAGGACATGGACACCGGCGAGCAGGACCAGGTCATGATCAGGATCGGCATGACCTTGGAGATCCGGCAACTGTACACCCCGCTGATGTCGAGCGATCCGGACCTGTATGCGCTGGTCCCCAGCATCGTCTGCACCAATGCGCCGGAACTGAACCTGCAGCGCTACGCGCGCGAGGCTACCAACATCTGGACAACGGTGCACCCCTTCGGCAGGATTTCGGAACTGGGATCCTATTTGCATGCCGCGTGGATCAACAAGCCGCGCTCGGCCGTGGCCACCCTGCTGGGCTACCCATATCCCGCCGACAACACGGTCTCCAACTACAGCGGCTGGTGCACCTTTGACCGCAAGGGCGACGACAACATCCTGCGCGCGCGCGACACGCCCCAGGCTGCCAGCGGCCAGAACGTGTTGCCGGCCCTGATCCTGCGCGCGCCCGGGCATTACTGGTTTGCCGTTTCCGGCCAACTGGCGCCCAACAATGCGCCGCCTGTGAGCGACGTGTATGGCGGGGTCAACGCCCCGTTCGACACGCAGAGCGCACCGTCCTCGTGGTATGTGGACCTGGCCTGCGCGTTGAACCCGCAGTCGGTGGCCCAGTACATTTTGATTGAGCTCATGAAGAAGGTCACGTTCCTGGAACCGATCTTCGTGGTCCAGGGGGTAATCTGCGATTTGTTCAGCGGGAACTACCTGAACATCATTGCCTTTGTGGCCGGCAAGTCTGGCAGCGCCTACCTCGAGAGCCTCACGGGTAAAGTGAACGCGGGCCAACTCACGCCGGACGAGGCCAACAAGCTCTACTATGCGCTGAAAGCCGAGGTCGGCCTGGAGTATGCCGACCATATCTGGAAAATGTCCAAGCTCCCCTGGGTGGCCAGCAACTCGGCGCGCCGGGCCGTGTCCGGGCCGCAAGCCGTGGGGGATACCCCGCCGCCGGACAGCGCCGAGTACCTTGGATACACCATGACCTTCCTGGCCAATTTCAGCAGCGGTGGACAGTACACCAACTCCCGGATGGTCTCGATCGTGAACGGGCAGGGCGCCACGGCCCGCGATGCCTGGGGCGCCTTGGTGCCGCCATTCAACCCGACCAACCTCACGCCCTACAGCCACACTGTATCCGCGGGGGAGTTCGTAACCCTGTTCAACCTGTATGCCGACCAGCTTTACACGCTGGATTTCAGCGCCACGCAGCAAGTCAGCGTGTGCGTGTTCAAGAATGATCAACACAGCTACTTGCTGTATGCATGCCAGACGAATCGCCCGGCCGCCTATCGCCTGGGGGTGGGGCCGGGCGTGGTTTCCAACCTGATGGTGGACCCGGGGGCCCAGGGCCATTTTACCGGATCGGTGGCGCCGGATACGCGCCTGGTCACCAACTATTTCCGTGGCGGTGCGTTGCGCGTCAGCCTGGACCCGCCCGAATCCGCGGCCGCGGGTGCGCGCTGGTCGGGTGATGGACGCTTCTGGGAAACGTCCGGCGTGGTCGTCATCGTGCAGCCCGGCAACTACCACCTGTATTTCAACGCGCCCATGGGGTGGATCGCCCCGCCGGAACGCGCCCTGGATATCCATGACGGCGGCACCAACATGGTCCTTGGGATGTACACCCAGGTCGTGAATATCGTCGGCCTGCCGTGGGCCGACTTGCTGCTGGCTCCGGATGAACACGTCATCCAGTGCGATTTCAGCAACGGCCGGGCCGACCACTGGATCGACGATGGATCCGGGCGCTGGAGCGTTGTGGACGAGACGTACCGCATGGGTGGCAATAACGGCGTGCCCACCCGCCACGCCTTCTCGCTCTACGACCGCCGGTTCACCAACTGCGCTTTCTCGGCCAGCGTTGTCCAGAACGTGGGCACCAACCTCGATGGGTACGGCCTGTATATGCATGCCGATGGCGTGCGCAGCAACATGTTCCAGTTCCTGATCTGTTCACGCGGCCAGTACACCTTCGGAAAATACGTCAAGGGGATCTACACCTCCCTGCAGGCCTGGTCCACCGCGTCCCAGATCACCCCGGGCATGAACGTCTGGAACAAGCTGAAAATTGTTTGCCGCGGCGCGGAGTATGAGCTGTATATCAACGATCAACTGGTGAAGAGCGGAACCGACACGTCGCTGTCCGCCGGGCAATGCGGGTTTTTCGGCGTGGATTATGACGACGTGCATCCGCCGAACACGTTCAGCTACGACAACGTGCGCATCGAGTGGGAGTAGGCCGGGGTTGGCTGCCGCGCGGCGGCCGATTTGAAAAATGAAACGGCGATTGCTGATGCTCGCGCATCCGGCCAATCGCCGTCTTCATTTGGAGACAAGCCTGCGAAACGTACGCCGGCTTGCCTGGTTGGTTGGGGTTATTTAGCTTTTTTTCTTAGCTACTTTTTTCGCCGGCGCTTTTTTCGCCGGAGCCTTCTTCGCCACCTTCTTCACTGCCTTCTTCACTGCCATCTCGTTATCCCTCCTTCCTTCCCGTTTTTCTCTGTTTTCCCGGGATGGTTCACACATACCCGCATGAACCGTTACCCTTCAGGCCGGGCGCCACCTCGGTGGCAGTTCACATACCCCGGCCAACGCGACGTATTTTAAGCATGGAACCTGTAGGCGTCAAATCACATTTTGGTGGAATGCAGTGACTTTTTCAGCGCGCGGATGACGGCGGCCAGCGCGGCGGCGGTCACTGCAGCAGTTGGTCGGCCACGGGTTGCATGCGCCAGCGGCGGCATTTTTCCGCCCGGTAGATCGCGCGCAAGTCGCTGTAGGCGCGCTCCAGATCGTCATTGATGATCATGTACTGGTAGTCGGTGGAAAGCTCGATCTCCCGGCGGGCGAAGGCCAGGCGGCGCGCGATGACGTCCGGTTTGTCCGAGCCGCGTTCGCGCAGGCGCGCGCTCAGCGTGGCCAGCGAAGGCGGCGCAATGAACACGTCCACGTAAGCCCGCCGCAGCAGGCCGGCCTCGTCCGACGCGCCCTGGTCAATGCTTTTGCGTATGTTGGCCGTGCCCTGAACATCAATATCCATCAGCAGGTTGCGGCCGGCCCGCAGCGTGGAGAGCACGGTTTCCCGCAGCGTGCCGTACCAGTGGTCATGGACCCGGGCGTGTTCCAGGAACGCGCCCGCCTGGAGGCGCTCCTCAAACTGGGCCTCGGTGATGAAGGTGTAGCTTTCGCCGTCCACCTCGTTGGCGCGCGGTGCCCGCGTCGTGCACGATACGGAATACGTCAGGTTGGGAAATTCCGCCAGCAGCCGGTTGCAGAGCGTGGTTTTGCCCGCGCCGGACGGCGCGGACACGATGAACAGCAAGGGGTCGCGTTCGGTATTCATTACTCGATGTTCTGGATTTGTTCGCGGAACCGCTCCAGTTCCGCCTTGAAGTTAACCGCCTGCTGCGCGACCGGGCCGTCGTTGGCCTTGGAGCCGATCGTGTTGATTTCGCGCAACATTTCCTGGGCCAGGAAGTCCAGGGCGCGCCCGGCGGGTTCGTCGCCGCCCAGCATGCGCCGGCCCTGCTTCAAATGGCTTTGCAAGCGGGTGATTTCTTCGCTGATGTCTGATTTCTCGGCGAACAGCGCCACCTCGCGCAGCAGGCGCTCATCGGCCTGGCCGGTCTCCACGCCCAGGCGGCTGAGCCGCTCGTGCAGCAGCCGCCGGTAGTTGGCGGTGATCTGCGGGCGGCGCCGGGCGATGATCGCCAGCATGGCGCCCATCCCCTTGATCCGTCCCGCGAGATCCGTCTTGAGCGCCCGTCCCTCCGCGCGGCGCATGCCCAGCAGCCGGCGCAGGGCCTGGCGCAGCGCGGCTTGTACCAGGAGCCACAGGGGCTCGGGATCCGCCGCCTGCGGGATGAACCGCACCACGCCGGGAAGCTGGAACAGCAACTCCACACCCCAGTCGGTCCGCAGCCCCAGGTTGGCCGCGGCATGGCGCAGCCGGTGCACGCAGGCTTGGGCCAGGGCCTCGTCCACGACCAGCTTGGCCCGCCGGGCGCCCAGCAGGTCCAGGACGATCCGCCCGGAAACCCGCCCGCGCTGGACCACGGCGCTGATTTCCTCCACGATCCGGGCTTCGAATGGGGCCAGCTCGTCCGCAAGGTGAACCTGGATATCCAGCTGCTTGCGGTTGACGCTGCTTAATTCAACGTGGACCCGGCAGCTCGCATCGCGCGCCGCGCCGTGTCCGTAGCCCGTCATGCTGGTTATGCTCATCGCTTCGTACGCCGTTTCGATCCGTGGGCGGTGTCCCATTCCGCCATCTGCTGCACGTCCTTGTCGCCGCGGCCTGACAAATTAATGATAATAAGATCATCCGGGGTCCAATGGGAAGCGCGTTTTATGACTTCCGCCACGGCATGCGCCGATTCCAGCGCCGGCAGGATGCCTTCCCAGGCGCAGAGGGCATTCACGGCCGCGAGGGCCTCGCGATCGTTGACGTGGGTGTAGGCCGCGCGCTGGTGATCCCGCAGCCAGCTATGCTCCGGTCCCACGGCGGCATAATCCAGTCCCGCGCTGACCGAATGGGTGAGGCGGACCTGGCCGTCCGCATCCTGCAGCACAAAGGTGCGCGCGCCCTGCAGCACGCCCACGCGGCCGCCGGCAAAGCGGGCCGCGTGCTGGCCCGTCCGTACGCCAAGGCCGCCGGCTTCCACGCCCAGGAGCCGCACGCCGGGGTCGCGCAGGAACGCATAGAAAAGCCCCATGGCATTGCTGCCGCCGCCGACGCAGGCCACCAGCCACGTGGGCAGCCGGCCTTCCTGGCGCAGGCACTGGCGCCGCGCTTCCCGGCCGATGACCGCCTGGAAGTCGCGGACCATCATGGGGTAGGGGTGCGCTCCGAGCACGGAACCCAAAACATAGTGCGTGTGGCGCACGTTGGTGACCCAGTCGCGCATGGCCTCGCTGATGGCCTCCTTCAGCGTCTGCTGGCCGGCGGTAACCGGCACCACGGTCGCGCCCAGGCGCCGCATCCGGATCACGTTGAGTTCCTGGCGGCGCATGTCCACCTGGCCCATGTACACCACGCATTCCATGCCGAACAGGGCCGCCACCGTGGCCGTGGCCACGCCATGCTGGCCGGCGCCGGTTTCGGCAATCAGGCGCCGCTTGCCCATGCGCCGCGCCAGCAGTGCCTGCCCGATGCAGTTATTGATTTTGTGCGCGCCCGTGTGGCACAGATCTTCGCGCTTCAGGTACACCCGCACTCCGCCAAGCGCCTCGCTCATCCGTTGCGCGAAATACAGGGGGGTGGGCCGGCCCACGTATTGCTTGAGGTAGTACGCCAGTTCTTTTCTGAACGCCGGGTCGCGCCGGGCGGCCGCATAGGCAGCGGTCAGCTCGCCGAGTGGCGCCATCAGCGTCTCGGGCACGAACATGCCGCCGTAGGGGCCAAAATGGCCCTGCGCGTCCGGGACAGGTTTCAAGCGCGACATTGGCGGATAAACTCCTTTACCTTGTTCAAATCCTTTACGCCCGGTGCGGCTTCGACGCCCGAACACACGTCCACGCCCCAGGGCGCGACCGTCTGCAGCGCCGCGCTCACGTTGCCCGGCGCCAGGCCGCCGGCCAGGACCACGGGCCGTGGGCTGGCACGCGTCCACCGCGCCACCAGGTCCCAATCGCCCACGCAGCCGGTGCCTCCGGGGGATTCGGCACTGTAGCTGTCCAGCACCAGGGCGTCAACCGGATAGCGTGCCGCCTCAGCCGGCGCGCACCGGTCCGCCGGGATGGCTTTCCAGACCGGCACAGAAAAGCCGCGGCAATCTTCCGGCGATTCGGAGCCGTGCAGTTGAACCACGTTCAACCCCAGTTGCCGGATGACGTCACGGATGTGCGCGCGGGGCGCATCCACGAACACGCCCACCCGGAGGATGCCGGCCGGGATGCCGGCCACGGCCGCCGCCATGGTCTCCGGCGGCGCGTACCGCCGGGACTTGTCCCAGAATACAAAGCCCATGGCGTCCGGTGCCAGGTCAGCCACCGCGGCCACATCCTCCGGCCGGCGCAGGCCGCAGATCTTGACCATCACGCGCATGGGGCTCCGCGGGGCAGGGGCGGTGGCGATCCGGCGCCAGCCATCAGGTCGCGGATGGCTTGCCCGACGTCCGGCCGGCTCAGCAGGCTCTCGCCCACCAGGACCGCTCGCGCCCCGGCGGCGCGCACCCGGGCCACGTCTGCGGCCGAGTGGATGCCGCTTTCGCTCACCAGCAGCGCGCCCGGCGGCGCCAGGGGCGCCAGCGCTTCGGTGGTGGCCAGGTCCACCTTGAACGTGCCGAGGTCGCGGTTGTTGATGCCGATGATCGTGGCGCCGAGGGCGGCCGCGCGGGCCATGTCGTCGCGGGTGTGCGTCTCCATCAGCACGGCCAGGCCCGCCTCCGCGCACAGGGCGTACAGCGCGGTTAAATCAGCAGGCGGCAGCGCGGCCACGATCAGCAGGGCCGCCGCGGCGCCCAGGCGGCGGGCATGCCAGACCTGCCACGGGTCCACAATAAATTCCTTGTAGAGCAGCGGCAGCCGCGTGGCAGCGCGCGCCGCGCAAAAATCCGGTGCGCCGCCGCCGAAATAGTGCGCATCCATGAGCACCGAGATGGCTTGCGCGCCCGCGGCTTCGTAAGCCCGTGCGATCTGCGCCGGGTCAAGGCCCGGGCGGATGTCGCCGCGCGATGGGGATCGGCGTTTGACCTCGGCGATCAGCCCCATGGGCGCCGCGGCCAGGGCGCCGCGGAAATCCGGCGGCGGGGAAACCGCGCGGGCTTGCGCGGCCAGGTCGTCCGTGGGCAGTTCCGCGATCCGGGCGGCCACCTCGCGGCGCTTGTGCGCCACGATCTCAGCGAGCTTGCTCATGCCCGCGGCCGCAGAAGGTCTTCAGGTAGCTCTCGACAAAACCGTCCAGGTCGCCGTCCAGCACCGCGGCCACGTTGCCCATCTCGAAGTCCGTGCGGTGATCCTTGACCATGGTGTAAGGCTGCAGCACGTAGGAGCGGATCTGGTGGCCCCAGGCGATCTCGCCCTTGGGGGAATAAAACCGCTCCATCTCCTGGCGCTTCTTGTCCTGCTGCAGCTCGTACAGGCGCGCGCGCAGCATCTTCATGGCCTTGTCGCGGTTGCTGTGCTGGGAGCGTTCCGCCTGGCACTGGACCACGATCCCGCTGGGGATATGGGTGATGCGGATCGCGGAGTCGGTCTTGTTGACGTGCTGGCCGCCCGCGCCGCTGGCGCGGTACGTGTCCACCCGCAGGTCTTTTTCCGCGATCTCGATCTCAATGTCATCGGCGATTTCCGCCACGACGTCCAGCGACGCAAACGAGGTGTGGCGCCGCTTGTTGGCATCAAACGGGCTGATGCGCACCAGGCGGTGCACGCCGCGCTCGGACTTGAGGCGGCCGAACGCAAAGGGTCCGCTTACCAGGAACGACACGCTTTTGAGCCCCGCCTCGTCGCCCGACAGGGCGTCGAGCACTTCCATGGTGTAGCCGTGGTTTTCGCAAAAGCGGCGGAACATGCGGTAGAGCATGTCGGCCCAATCACACGCCTCGGTGCCGCCCGCGCCGGCGTGCAGGGCAAGGTAGGCGTTGTGCGCGTCCATGGGCCCGCTGAACAAAGCTTGCAGCTCGAGGTCATGCGCCCGGCGCTTTAATTGGGCTAGCATGGGCTCGGCTTCGGCCAAGGCCTGGGCCTGCTGGGCAGGATCCGGTTCGGCTGCGGCCAGCTCGATCAGGATGTGCAGATCTTCCTGGAGCTTGACCAGGGCGCGGTACGGATCAACAACCGCCTTGACGGCGTTGGTCTGGCTGATGGTTTCGCGGGCGCGGCTGGAGTTGTCCCAGAAGTCCGGCCGGGTGGCGGCCGCTTCGAGACGGGTCAGTTCGGTGGTGCGTCCGGCGATGTCAAAGATACCCCCGCATCTCGACCACCTGGCCGTCCAGTTGTTCCATCTGCTGCTTCAAATCGACCAACGTCATCATGGGATCGTCCTTTATTAGTACCCGGTTTATATCATGGGGCCGACTTCGCGTCACGCTCAGGATCGGGCGGGCGCGCGGGTTTCTGTTCCCAGGCCACCAGCGCGAGGAGCGCCAGGCTCGCGGCGGCGCAGGCGCCAGCCCACCAGTCGCCGTGGCGGGCGTAGAAGGTGAGCGGTTGGGGCGCGGCGGCGACCGGCACGCCGGCCACCAGGAACCCGGGCACCCCGGTCGATTGCCGCCCGGCCTGGAGCACGTCCCGGATGCGCCCGTGGCGGTCAATGGCGCAGGTGTAGCCGGTGTTGGTCGCCCGCACGGCCGGCACGTTATTTTCCACGCAGCGGAACACGCAGTGGATCATGTGCTGGCGCGAGTTGGAGGATACATCGAACCACGCGTTGTTGGTGAGGTTGATGAGCAGGCGCGCCCCGCGCCGCACGGCCGTGCGGGCCAGGGCGGGAATGGTGTCCTCGAAACAGATCAGCACGGAGAACGGCGTGTGGCGCGGCGGCAGGCGGAACACGGTGCTGCGCTTGCCGGCCGAGAAGCTTTCCTGGATGGGCGTCATGGCGGAGATCAGCCACATGGCGCCGGGCGGCACATATTCGCCGAACAACACCAGGTGTTGCTTGTCGTAGCTGCCCTCGATGTGACCCGCGGGATTAAACAGGAAGGCGCTGTTGTAGTAGCGGGGGCGTCCGTTATCCCGCCACTCGGTATCCATGGATCCCAGCAGGATGGGCACGCCGTTGGTGACCAGCGCGTAGAGCAAGTCGTAGCTCGTGGCGCTGCTGATGATGTCATCCGGGACCGCGGTCTCCGGCCAGACGATCAGGTCCAACGGCCGGTTGGAGAGGGCGGCGCGCGTCTGGAAGAAGAGCCGTTCGTAGATGGTGATGATATGCGCCTCGGACCATTTTTCCACCTGGGGAATGTTGGGCTGAATGAGCGCCAGCCGCAGGGTGTCCGTCGTGGGCGCTGGCGCCCGCAGGGTGTAGAAGCCTACCGTGTGGGCCGTGGCAAAGGCCAGCAGCGCCAGCATGAACTCCGCGTGCCAGCGCCGGCCCCAGTGTCCGCGGTTTTCCAGGTAGCGCAGCAGGGTCAACCCCAAGCCCATGTTCATCCAGATCATGAGCGACCCCACGAGGTAAACGCCGCCCCAGCGCGCGATCTGGATCAGCGGGACCTGGCGATATTGGCAAACGCCGAGCACATTCCAGCCAAAACCGGTGAACAAGATGGCGCGCAGGTATTCGAAACCTGTCCATGTGGCCATGGCACACAGCATCAGCGCCACGTTCTTGAACGGATCCTGGACGCCCCAGCGCGTGATCCACCAGGACAACAACCCGGCCAGGGGGATAAAGTAGAGCGCGCAATACAGGGACAGGATGAACCAGCCGACGTACGTGACATGCGTGAGCCAGTGCAGGGTGAACAGCCAGAATACGGCGCCGCTGAGGAACCCGAGTTTGAGCGCGTCGCGCAGGGGGTGCCGGTGAACGGCCACGAGCAGGGGAATGAATCCCACCCAGGCCAGGGCGTCCCATTCCAGGGGCGGGAAGGCAGTTGCCAGCAGGGCCCCGGACCAAGCGGCCAATGCGCGCGGATCGGCACCCATGACGTTCAAGCCACGCTTGATGCTGGTGATTACTGAGTTCACGGCGGGATCACCTGCAGAAACACATTGCCCATGTAAATCGTGCGACAGGGCTGCCGGCATTACAGCTCATACCACTTCTACATAAATAGCGGTACTTATCTGGGCTCCCCGCCTTTCTAAGGCGGGGGGGGGCCGCAGGGTGGGGCGGTTGATACGGATACCGACCACCGCAGACTCGGGGCGCGGACCATCCACAACCACCCCGGCCTGCGGCCACCCCTCCTTGCAAAGGCGGGGAGCTTGTATGCTTGTTCTCATGCGGAAATGCCAGCAGACAGGTTTGTCCGATAGCACCCGTGGTTGCGTGACGCTGCGCTGTCGTTCCCGCTAGATGATCTCAACGGTCACATCATCGACGGACTTGGTGTCCTCGGGAACTTCCTCGACTTCCTGAACTTGGAAGGTGGGCAGATGGCGGTAATACACCATGAGCATCATGGCCGCCATCGTGGTGCTATACACTGGCCCCTGACCGGCCCCGATTTCCGTGTCCTGGCCGTTGGGGGGCGGGTATTCCCAGTGGCCGTCCGGAAGTTGGGCCTTGACCAAGGTTACCGCCATGTCGCGGTTCCACTTGGTCCACAGCGCGCCGCCGCCCTGGAAGGCTGCTTGTGCGAGATAATACCAGCCATACAGCGGGCTATTCAGCACATGTTTTTCCCAGTTGGGGAACAACTCAGGCGTCTGGTCCAGGTATTCCAAAGCTTTTTGCACTTCCATGCACTTGCCTTGTCCAAGAAACTGCAGCGCCAGGATACCGACGCCGGTCATGCCTTTGTTGGCTTCGGTTTTGTCCTTGTAGCCAAACATGTTGCGCTCGGCATTGAAGTCGTTTTTGTACCACTGGACCGCGCGTTCCTTGCACTCCTTCATGCCCTCAATGTGCGCGCCGGCGCCCGTGGCGGCTTTCAGCGCTTGAACCTGCCACCCGCTGACCGATGCGTCGCACCGCGGGCCCTTGTCATAGTTGTAATTCCACGCGCCGCCGCCCTGTTGGCTGGTCACAATAATCCGCACGCCTTTTTCCATGACATCTTTGAGCGCGGGGATGCGGGTGAGGGCATAAGCCTCGCTGACGGCATAGGTGCAGATGGCATGGGTGTAGGGCAGTTCGTTGTTGCGCTTCTTGGTGAAGTAGCCGCCTTCGTCCTGCGACTGAACCAGGAACTTGATCGCTTTCTCAACGGTTTCGCCATACTTCGCGGAGTTGGGCGTTTCGCCGTGGGCGAGGAAGGTCAGCAGGGCCAGGCCCGTCATGGCTTGCTTGTCCGAGGCGCTCACAATCGGGTCCCACGAACCCTCTTGTTTGTTTTGCCGGTCCTTCAGCCAGTCCAGCGCTTTTACCACGGAAGCTTCTGTGGCGCCGCCGTACCCGCCGCCGTACTTGCCCAGCATGGCCGCGCGGCCACCCGAGGATCGGCCGGCATACAATCCCTTCATGATCAGCGGGCTGGGCGCGCTCATGATATCGATGGCCGTGAACTCGGTATTGGGTTGGGGAGAAGCCATGCTATCCGTGGGAGTTTGTTCCATCTGGATATCCATGTTTTCAATGGGGACATCCGTGACTTCTTCCACATCTTCCAACTTTTCCAGTTCCTTCTCAAGCTCGTCGAGTTTCTGCTCTTCGGGCTCGATGACCTGGACCTGGATTTCATCGTCCTTTTGACGCCCCTTGGATGTGACCATGAACATCAGCAGCAGGATAATGCCGACATTCAAAATTGTGCTGGCGACCGGACCCCAGACGTGATCCTTAAATGCCTTGATACGGAGTTTGCGAAGCCGTTCTCTGACCTCAGCTGGTATGTCTGTACGCATATTTACCACGCTTGGATATAATTGCTAATTGGTACTGATGACCGAGAGGCTTTTCAATCCCCACTTGGCGCACAAATCCAGGACTTTGATAAGTCGGTCGTGCGTGGATAACGCGGTCACCATGATTAATACCGTCTGGTTTTTATCCAGCGCCGCCAACTTTGCAAGAAAATCGTCCATCGTGGTGAGATCAACTTCCTTGTCATTGAGCGTGTAGCCATTCGGGAACACGCTAATTCGCAGCAATTTGGGCATATCCTGCTGCGACGCAGTTTTCTCGGCCGCAGGCCGAAAAACATCCAGGTTCGTGGTGACGTCCATGGGTTTCATGGTCACCAGGAAATAAATCAGCAATTGGAACACGACGTCGATCATCGGCGTCATGGGCAAATCCATGCTGTCGGGTGGTCTCGGTTTCTTTTTTCGTGCCATGGCAGATCTCCTTGGAGTCTTAGGACTCGCCCGCCTTCTTCGCCAGTTCCTTCGTGGCGGAAAACTTGATCACGTATAAGCCAGCCCCGGTAACAGCATCCATGCAAGCACGCACGTCTTTGTGCTGGGTTTTGGCGTCAGCGCGGATCACTACCGGCGTGTCCTGGCCGAACTGGTTGCGCACCTTGTTCATGACGGCTTTCACGGCTCCCGCTGACATGGGCACCTCGCCGAGTTTTATGGTCCCGGTATCCGTGATTTCGATGACTACGGTGCGCGGATCTTTCTTCTCCACGGCCGGTCCGTGGGGCGCCATGGCCAGTTTGATCTTCATATCAAAGGCCTTACGATCCAGATCGGCCGTGGTCACGAAGAAAATAATCAATTGGAACACAACGTCGATCATCGGCGTCATGTTGATCCCAGCTTCCTCAGTCGGTTTTCTCGCCATAGTCCACTCCCGTTGCCGGGCACACGGCGGCGTGTGCCCCACCGGTTATCAGGACGCGCTATTCCTGTACAACTTCCACGTTCCGCAACACCTTGATCAAGTCCATGGTCAGCAGTTCCATGCTCAACACCATGTTGGTGGCGCGGTTCTTGAAATACTGGAAGAAGCCGACGGCCGGGATGGCAACAATCAAGCCGGCTGCCGTCGTATAAAGAGCTTGGGCGATATTCATGGCCAGGGCAGATTGCTGGGCCGCGCCCGCCGACATGGTGGCCAACGAAGCAAAGGCGAAAATCATGCCTTGGACCGTGCCCAGCAGGCCCAGCATGGGCGCCAGGTTGCCGCAAAGGTTCAGGTAGGCAATGCGCTGGATCAGTTTCTCGCTTTCCTCGTCAGCGACCACGCCCACGATGTCCTGGATGGTTTCAAACCCCTCCTGGACATTGGAGAAGCCGGCGCTCAGGATGTTGGCCAGGGGGCAGGGGTTGTCTTCGCATATTTTGAGCGCTTTCATGACGTCGCCCTGTTCCATGGCCCCACGAACGTCGGTCACTAGCTTTTCGGGCATGATCTTTTTGGGGCGTACGTTGATGTAGTCATCCACGACCAAGGCGCCGGCCCATAGCGAAACGGCAAGCAAAGCCAGCCACAAGAGGACGCCCAGCCAGCCGCTGCTTAACACAACCGTGATGAACCCGGTGCCTGATGCCGGCGCGGCATCGCTTTGGCCTTCGGCCAACTGCACGGTGCCGGCGTCGCCGCCAGCGGCGGCCGGGGCCGGCGCGGCGGCATCCTGGGCCATGACATGGACAACGCCCAAAGCGATGATGGCGATAACAGATATCACGAGGACTAACTTACTGCGCATTACGGTGCTCCTTCCTTGTATGTTGCTTCCCACTATTGATTTTGTATCCGTTCAATCCCGGCTGTTCAAGTTTATATTTTGGTGCGCGCCTGCGCCGCGTACTCGGAATCCGGAAACGAATCCACGATGTCCTGGTACAGGTTCTTGGCGCGCGGGTCCCGGAGTTGCGTAAGCCCTTCGGCCGCTTTGTAGAGCGCTTCGGGCTGCGTAGCCGGCACATCGCGGAACAGCAGGGCGGTGCGCAGGTAATCCATGACTGCTTCTTCGGTCTGGCCGCGCGACATCTTCATGTCGCCGCGCTGCATCTGGGCGCGGGCCGCTTCTTCGCGGTTGCCGCTCTTGATGGCCGAATCCAGCGACCCGGTCAGTTTCCCGGTGTCGCCGGCCTTCATCAGCGCTTCGCGGTAGGCAGATTGGATGTCCGGCTTGTTTTGCGCTTCCGGATTGGACTTGAACAGCTCTTCATAAACGGTAATGGCGTCCGCATACTTGCCCTGGGTGTAATACACCTTGCCCAGCAGGATGCGGCCCTGGTCGTCCCAGCCCATGCCGCGGTTGTCCAGAATCAACTGCTTCAGCGGCGCGATGGCCGCGGCGCCCTGGCCGGCGGCGACCTGCTTCATCAACTCATCGAAGTTGGCCGGCTTGTCTGCCACGACCTTGATGTATTGGCCCTTGGCATACGTCAGGTTGCCCTGCGCCGTGATGATGCTCACGCTGCCATCGGATTTAACGCGCACCTGGCTGCCCTGGACCTGCTTGCCGTCCTTCAAGACCACCACGGCAGCCGGCGCGGACATCGCCAGCAACGCCGCCATCACGCTGGCGCTGATGACCACTTTCAGTATGTTGCCCTTGTTCATCCTGCTTCTCCTGTTTCCGATAAACTATCGAGGTTCCTTGGTTTCCGTACGCTTGACGTTTGACGCTACACTTATATTAGAGGTTTGTTGATCGGTTGACGCCTCACGGCGCGGCCGGCACGGCCGGAGCAGGCGCAGCACTCGAGGCCTTCTGCTTGGCCTCCACTTTCCACTTGCGCACCTCCGCCACCTGCGTCCCGCCGGGGAATATGGCCAGGTACTTGTCACAGCTTTCTTCAGCTTCCTTGTACTTGCCCATTTCCATGGCCAGCGGGATGCATTCGAGGACGCATTTTTCGATCACCGGCCGCAGGGCCTGGTTGTCTGAATCGGCCAGGTATTCCACGCGCTTGTAAGCAGCCAGCGCTCCGGGTTTGTCGCCTTTTTGGATGAGGATTTGGGCCAGGATCTGGTTGGCCCGGTTGATCAGGACGGCGTCCTCTACCTTGTTGAAAATGTCCTGCATGGTTGCAATCGCATCATCCAGGCGCCCGGCGTCCCGGTAGCAGTTGCCGAGAGTAAATTTCACTTCGTAGAAAAGCGCAGATTGGGGATACCGCTTCAGCAGTTCTTCCATGTTGGTGATGGCTTCGGCATGGTTCTTGGTCTGGTAGTACGAGTACCCCAGGCCGTAGTAAGCGCGCTCGAGCAGGGCGCGATCCTCGGTTTTGCCGGGCACGAACTTGAAGGCGTCGATGGCTTCAGCATACAAGCCGGCATCGAACATCAACTGGCCGATGCGATTGAACTTCTCCGGGGTGTACTTGTCCGGGTTCTTGACCATGTCGGCGAGGGCGTTGCGCGCCACGTCGAACTGGTCCACTTCCATGGCGGCTCGCACCAGGGCGAAGAGCGAGTCCTTGCCTTCGTCCGTGTTGGGATACTTCTCGGCCAGTTCCTTGAACATGGCGGTGGCGGCATCGAACTTGCCATCCGCCAGTTGCAGCGACCCGAGCGTGGCCATGGCCTTGGGCGCCATCTCGGAGTTGGGGTACGCGGCCAAGAACTCCGTGAGCACCTTGACGCCCATAGCGCGCAGCAGCGGCACCTTGTCCGCCGGCTGCTTGATGCGGCTCAGGCAAATCCCCTTGTTGAACATGGCTTTTTCCAGCAGGCCGGCATTTTTTGTTTTTACGTCGGGGGTGGTGTTGTAGATGCTGTCGGCCGGGCTCAGCCAGGTGATCAACTCGCCGTATCCTTTCAGCGCGCCGATATAGTTCGTGACCTGCTGGTGCGAGTTGGCGAGCAGGAACTGGGCCTGGGCTTTCTCGAATCCCGGCTGGGAGTTCTGGATGTAGTATTCAAACCCCTTGATGGCACGGGCATAATCCTTCTGGTCGTACCAGGTCCAGGATAGCATGCTCATGGCCTGCACCGCCTGCTTGGACTGTGGATACTCGCTGGTCAGGCGATCGAAATACTGGTTGGCAGTGGCATCGTCCGGCTTCTTCTTGTAGAACACCCCAAGGTTGAAGAGCATGACTGGCGCAAAATCATCCTGCGGGAACGAGCTCACAAAATGGTCGCCAAGCCAGCGGTACATGGCTTCATTTTGCGCGTCGAGATAGAACTTGCCCAGGTTCAGTGGCGTGCGCGATGACTTTTCGTTGGCCGGGAAGCGTTCGGCAAGGTAACTGCAGACCACCTTGACCATGAGCGGGTCACCCGTGTTGGCGTAACACACAGCCAGGTTGGCGAGGGCGAGAATGGATTTTTCTGTTTCCGGGTACTGGCCCAGCACCTTGATATATTCCTTGATGGCGTCCTGGTAGTTGCCTTGCTGGAAGTTTTGGTCCGGGAGGGTGAACTCTGCCAGGGCCGCCTTGCCCCGGTACTGGCCAAGGTCCAGCTTCAACTCTTTGCCCAGGGCCTTGAGGCTCACCCTGATTTCCTCGACATGCTTGCCGGCCATGGGGCCGTACTCGCTGTCGCCGTACTTGGAGAACACGTTGGCAAACTCGGTGACCGCCTTGCCGTAGAGGGCAATGGCGCCCTCGGCATCGTTGGCGGCTTTTTTCTCGTCGGCTTCCTGCTGGTAGAGTTCGCCCAAGGTGAACCGCACCTTGGCCATGGGGCTGAGCTTGAGCTGCTTCATTTCCTTGTACTGTTCGTCCAGACCCTTGAGCAGGTCCAAGTTGGAAATCAATATGTTCTGGGCGCCTTTTTTGTCCCCGCGCAGCAAATAAATACGCGCCGAAGTACACAACGATTCCGTGAATTGCGGGTCTTCAATGCCGCGCCATTGGGTTTGTTTGCACAGATCGTCCGCCTCCTTCAGCAACGCATCCCGATCGCCGCCCGACGCCTTTTCGGCTGCCTTGACCAGGCAATCGGCCATGGCGGAGCGTACCGTGCCGGCTTGCTCAACGGGAAGATTGGCCTGCAAGGTCCGGCGATAATTGTCCGCCGCGCCCTTGTAGTCGCCGGCTTCCTTGAGCATGAAGGCAAAGGTGTAGGCGGATTCCTGGTACGTCTTCAGCAGGTCAGGATCCTGGGGCGGCGTGCCGCCATACTGGCTGAAAAAGGCTTCGTAGACCTGCTTGGCCTTGTCGATCTGGCGGTTGGCGTAATAGGCGTTGCCGAGGTATAGCCGGATGGCCTGCACCTTGGGGTCCTGGGCCGGCGCCGTATTGAGAATTTCCAGGGCCTGGTCGAACTTGCCGCTGGCGGCATAAATCTTGGCTTGGATCAGGTCCGCGCGCGCCTTCTGGTCCGGGTGTGCGGCCACGAGGTTGTCGATCACCTTCTTGGCAAAGTCCGGGAATCCGATGTTGACCAGTTCCGAGGCGAACGTGAACTCGTAATCCGTCAGTTCGTCCGCCGCGCCGGACCCGGCGCCAGCCAAGCTGAGCGCCAAGGCCAGGACCACCGTTGACTTTCTTAACACGAGCAACCACTTATTCATCATGACCCCTGTAAGCTATAAACCCGATGATGCGGCCACGGTACGGCGCAACCGGCCGTGCGTCAAGCCTATTACATAAAGCCTGTTGCAAAGCGTGGCCGGGTCGCGTGCCCTGCTTTTTTTTCTCGTTCCCCGCGGCCGGGCGTGGATAATCTGAAGCCAAGGAGCAAGATAACAGACATGATCAGCCACGGCTTGCCGATCGGTTTCCTGGCCCCCGGATTCGGGGAGATCGTGATGATCGCCCTGGCCTGCCTGCTGCTGTTCGGCGCCCGGGACACCCCGGCTTTGCTGCGGCGGATCAGCCGCATGCTGCTGGACCTGCGGCGAACCGCGGACGAGTTCAAGCGCGAGATCATGAGCAGCGCTTCCGTCGCCACGGATTCGGAGCGCACGCCCCCGGCGGAATCCCCGCCGGCGCTGCCCGCGGCGCCGCCGGCGTCTCCGGATCAGGCGGAGGAGAAAGGCCGGGATGCAACCCGCTGATACGGAGAAACCGTTCCTTGATCACCTGGAGGATCTGCGCGGGGTGCTGCTGCGGTCCCTGGCCGCCCTGGCGGTCGGCATGGCTATCTGCCTGCCGCTGTCGCCCCTGATCTTCAAGGCGCTGCGCCATCCCCTGGTGGCCGGCGCGCCGGCCCAGGCCCAGTTGCTGCAGTCCCTGGACGTGGCCGGGGCGTTCACGTTGATGTTCAAGGTCGCGTTTTGGTTCGGCCTGGTGCTCAGCTTGCCTTTACTCATCTATCTCTGGGGATCGTTTGTTCTGCCGGCGTTGACCGCGGCAGAGAAGCAAACCGTGCTGCGCCTGTTCGCGGCCGGCGGCGGCTTGTTCGTGATGGGGGTGGCGCTGGGCTTTTTTTATACCTTGCCGCTGGCGCTGCGGGTGATGCAGCGCATGCACCTCTGGATGGGCCTGGACCCGCGCTGGACAGTCAGCAGCTACACGGCGTTCGTGCTGCAGCTGCTGCTGGGGTTCGGCCTGGCGTTCGAGCTGCCGGTGGTCCTGCTGCTGCTGGGGCGGCTGGGTTTTGTATGCTCGCGCCAGCTTCGGCGCTGGCGCCGGCACGCCCTCATCATCATCCTGGTGGTTGCAGCGGTGCTGACGCCGCCGGACGTCCTGAGCCAGGTCATCATGGCGATTCCCTTGATCATTCTCTATGAGTGTTGTATATGGGTGATGTGGTCATGGGAACAACACAAGCGCACGGAGTCGCAATGATGACATTGGCGTTTGGCATGCCGGGGTGGGGGGAGATCCTGTTGATCCTGGCGATCTTGCTGCTGCTGTTCGGCGGCCGCAAGTTGCCGGAGTTGGCGCGCGCCCTCGGGCAGAGCCTGAAAGAGTTCAAGAAGGGGGTTAAGGAACCGGCCGACGATCCTGAACCCAAGCCGCCTGCGGTTACCCCGCCGCCGGACAAGGATTGACGTCGCCGCGGGTGCGCGGCGTTACTGGCACTCGGCGGGCAACTTGGCGCGCGCCTCGGCGTTGGGCGCGTTGCTGTTGGCCTCGAACCCCAGGCCGGTAATCAGGTACTCGATGTTTTTCCTGGCGATTTTCTTGCTATCGTAGGTGACGGCTACAGTCCGGGCCTGGATGTCGCACTGGACCGTGACCACGCCCTCGACCGCATTGAACTCGTTCTGGATCATCTCCGCGCACACGGGGCCGCCCATGGTGGGCACCGACACCACGTGCGTTTGCACGTCCTTGCGAAAACAGGCCGGCATGCCAACCAGGGCCACCACCAGGACGCCGAGCGCGAGTATTCTTTTCATGACCGCCGCACTTCCCGTTAGAGTTTCCATGGTTGCGCTTTTGCCATAACCGGCATGGCAAAGCAATCTTAAAAGGTTCGCTGGCCTCCCCATGAATTGATTTTCCAGGCTTGATTAGCGGGGTTGTTTATGACTTTATTTTGTGGCAGAGATTAAACAGTCTTGGCAACACATTATGCATTCCAGGAGGTGAGGGTGAACGCGTTATACAAGCTGGCATTGCCGTGCCTATGGTTGGCGATTGGGCTGGCGGCGACCCCGGCATGGGGACAGCCGGTGGCCCTGACCACCAGCGGGTACGGCTGCCTTCCCAACGGCCGATCCACTCTCTATACGAATCTCCACGTGTACTGGGGGGATTTGCATTCGCACACCGCGTTTTCCTCGGACGCCTCCAACGGGTTGCCCTGCTACGTGACGCCGTATGAGGCGTTCCTGTCTTGCACCGGTTACCTCGACTTTGTCGCGGTGACCGACCATGCGGAGGTTGGCACCCCTGGCGACTACACGCTGGAAAAATGGACCAATTACCTGCATATGATCCGCCAGTTCATGGCGGAGAGTAACGGCTTGATCGTGTATCCCGCGTTTGAGTACACCTGCTCGAAAGTTACCGTGCCCAGCCAGGACTACCCGGTGCCCGAGGGCACCGGCCACAAGCAGGTGATTTTTCGCGATCTTGACCATGTTCCGCCGCGCGCGCAGGGTTGGACGCTGCTGCCGGAATACAATTATCCCACCCAGCTGTGGGCGTGGCTGGACACAACTCCGGCCCAGGGGAACTACCTCTGCATCATCCACCATACCGCGAAGGGCACCGAGGCGCCGGACGCCTGGTTCCCGTATCCCTTCAGCATGGCCACGGACTGGTCGCGGGCGTTCATGCGGCCGGACGTCGTGCCGCTGGTCGAGGTGTATTCGCGCCATGGCAGTTCGGAATACGCCGGGTGCGAAGAGCCGGTCTACTATTTCAAGGCCAGCAACTCCGTGGCGTATGGGTTTCAACTTTGGCATGCCAGTGGGCATGACCCGGCCTACAAGCTGGGTGTTGTCGGGTCCACGGACACGCACGCCGGCAACCCCGGCTACACGGTGGAAGCCACCAATAATGTGCACGGCGTGGGCCCCTACACCGGGGGCCTGGCTGCCATCTGGGCCCGCGAGAAGAACCAGGACCTCCTCTGGGACGCTTTCTTCGCCCGGAGCACCTATGGAACCTCCGGCAACAAGATGGGGTTGGAGTTTTCGGCCAAGATCGGCGCCGCGCTCGGCGGCATGGGCGCCACGCTGTACCATGCGCCCGGGGTGCATGGCGCTGCGGCCGCGGAGGTGAACCTGCATGTGGCGGCCCTGGCCGACAATCACACGGGCATCATTTCCCGCATTGAGCTGTACCGCGACGACCAACTCATCCTGGCCAGCAACACGGCCGGCCACGTGGTGCACATCGATCACACGGACATCCTGACCAACGAGTACGCCTACTACCGTGTCAAAGCCTGGCAGCCGGCATGGACCGTCAGTCCCTCCTGCCAGTTCGAGCGCGCCTGGTCTGCGCCCATCTGGATCGAGCCCCGGTTGGAGATCTCCGCGGTGGCGGTCCTCCCGGGCCAGTTGGCGGTACGGGCGGCTTGCGTGAGCCCAGTGGAAATGCGGCCGGAGTTCTGCGATCGCCTGCCGGCGGCAGGCCAGGCCTGGGTGTTGGCGCCGGTGTACAGCAACGCGTGGCTCCTGGGAACCAATGCGGTAATCATCCCGCTGGACCTGGACGCCATGACCTCCCGGTTCTGGCGGGTGCAGTGCCCATAGCCCGCAGAGGCCACCCGGCATCCCGCCATCAGGCGGTGCGCGGTTGTTCCCGCAGCCAGCATCGATCCAGCGCGGTCAGGGCTGGCCGTAGGCCTGGTCGTCCAGGCTGATGATTTCCCCGTCCGCCGCGCCGGCCCCGGGAAGTGCGGCCGGCCGGGTCTTGGCCGGCAGCGCGCGGCCGCGGGCACCGCGCAACTGGAACTGGGCCACCATGGTCTGCAACTGCTCCGCCTGGCCGGAGAGTTCTTCGGACGCCGAGGCGGTTTGCTCGGCGTTGGCGGTGTTTTGCTGCGTCACCTGGTCCACCTGGCCCAGGCCTTGATTGATCTGCGCCACGCCCTGGGCCTGCTCGTTCGAGGCCGCGGCGATCTCGCCGACCAGGTCCGTCATCTTGACAATGCTGGCGACGATGCCGTTGAGCGCCTCGGCCGTGGTCTGGGCCACGGCCATCCCGTTTTCCACCTTTTTCCCTGAACCTTCGATGAGCTCCGCGGTTTCGCGGGCTGCCTTGGCGCTGCGGCCGGCAAGGTTGCGCACCTCGTCGGCCACCACGGCAAACCCCTTGCCGTGGCGTCCGGCGCGCGCGGCTTCCACGGCCGCGTTGAGCGCCAGGAGGTTGGTTTGAAAGGCGATATCGTCGATCACCTTGATAATCTTGGCAATTTGCTGGCTGGAAGCCGTGATCCCGCCCATGGCCGCGACCATGTCCGTCATCCGTTGGCGACCCTCCTCGGCCCTGGTCCGTACGGCCTGGGCCAATTGGCTGGCTTGGCCGGCGTTCTCGGCGTTGGTCTTGGTCTGGGAGGCGATCTGGGTCATGGAACTACTGATTTCCTCCAGGCTGGCGGCCTGCTCCGTGGCGCCCTGCGAGAGCGACTGGCTGGCGCTGGATATCTGCTGGGCGCCGGAGTGTACCTGGTCCACCGCCTGGGCCACCTGGCTGAGCGCGTGGTCGAGGCGGCCTATCATGGCATTGATGTTGTCGCGCAGGTCGGCCAGCTGGCCCTTGTAATCGCCGCCGACTTGCACGGTCAGGTTTTGCTGCGCGCCGGCCGCAAGGACCGTGCCCGCCTCGTTGAGCGGGGCGGCAATCGCCGCCAGGGCCCGGTTGACAATCTCCACGATCTTGCGGTACTGGCCCTGGTACTGCTCCGCCTGGCCGCGGAACGACAGGTCGCCGGCGTCCATGGCGCGCGCCAGGTTCTCAAACTGGCCGGTGATGGACAGCAGCGCGTCCGACACGGCGTTGATGTTCTGGCGGATGGCTTCGTAGTCGCCCGTGTACGGCTGGTCCAGGCGGACAAATTCGCCGCGCGCCTGGCGCGCAATCACGTCCAGCCCGGCTTGCACCGGGGTCAGGATATTTTGCAGCGTCTGGTTTACAATGGCCACGATATCCCGGTAGGCGCCCTGGAACTCGTCGGGACGGCAGCGGAACGCGAGGTCGCCGCGTTCGCCGGCCGCAGCCAGCTCCTTGAACTGGCCAGTGATGGCCAGCAGTGTCTGGCGCACGTTGTTCAGGCTTTCCGTGAGCACCACCTGCTGGCCGGGGAGCTTGCGCATCTCCTGGCCGAGGTCGCCATGGGCATACTTATTCAGGATGCCGATGGCCTCGTTCACCGGTTGCAGCACGCTGTCCAGGGCCGCATTGACCCCCTGGGCGAGGTCCGCAAACGCGCCTTCCAATCCCTGCAGGTCGCTGCGCGCCTGCATCTCGCCGGCCTGCTGCGCGGCGCAGGTTTTGCTGTTCACCGCCATGACCTGCCGCAAGGATCGGATCATGCCCGCAAACGCGCGGCCGAGCACGTCACGCTCCGACGCCAGCTGCGCTTCGCGGCTCAAATCCCCGCGGGCAATGCTTTCGGCCAGGGCCGCCTTGCCGGCCAATCCCTCGGCCATCGTGTCCAGCGCATTGCCCAACTCGCCGATCTCGTCGCGCCGGCGGATGCCGAGGCGCTGGGATAGGTCGCCCAAACGGATGGCCTCGGCCAGGGCCACGGCCCGGCTGAGGGGGCGCGCCACGCCGCGGCCGAACAGCACGCCCACCACGCCGCCAACCACGGCCAGCAGCGCCAGCAGCATGAGCACGGCTATCACCAGTTTCCGGGTTTCGGCCTGCCCCTCGCGCTGCATCGCCTGGACACCGGCCATGACTTCGTCCGTGGGGCAGGTGGCCACCAGGCAGTACCTGTATTCGCCGATCTGCCAGGGGACATAGGCCACGAGTTTTTCTATGCCCTCAAACGTGTAGCGACCGGTGCCGGTTTCGCCTTTGATCAGCTTGCTGTTCACCAGTTCAGCCAGGGCCCCATACTTGGGATCGGCCAGGCTGTGGGCATCTTCCATGGTGTACTTGGGATGAATCAAGATGACGCCCTTGTCATTCAACAGATAGGCGTAGCCGGTTTCACCGTACACCCTTGTGGCCAGGAGTTCTTTAGGAACCTGCAGGTCCCAGTTGATCACCACCTCGCCCACAAAATTGCTGCCTTCGTACACTGGCATGGCCATGCGGAGTTCCGGTTTGCCCGTGTTTTTGGCCAACTCCATGGGTGAGTAGTAAACCTGGCCTGGCTTGAGGCCGGCCGTGGCTGTGAACCAGTCGGTATCGCCTTTGAAGTTCAGCTTTTCAGCCGGCGTCCCGTTGACGATGGTAACCAGTTCCTGGTCCTTGGTGTCCACGAAGCGGATTTGGGCATACAAATGCCTGGCCTGGCCGGCGACGTGCACCGTGCCGTTATCGTACAGGTTTTGCATGTCTTCCACCAATAGCTGGCGCGCCGAGTCCAAGTCATAGAAATCCTTCAGCGGTGCGCCGGCACAGACGATCCAATCCCAGGGCTTGAACCATGTAAAGGTGAGGATTTTTTTCATTCCCTCAAACGTATAGAGCATGGACTGGTACTCGTTTTCCGCCCGATCGGTCAGCACGGATTGAAACGGGAGGTTAAGGTCCTTGATCACGTTTTTTCCCACCAGGTCCGGCCGTGGATGCAGCAGGACGTCGCCCTGCGAGTTGAGAATGAAGACGTAGCCGGTCGTTCCCACCTTCATCTCGCGGATGGATTGGGCAGCGGCTTGGTTGTCAAACTCGCGCAACCCGGCAAAGAGCATGCCCAGGATGTCGCCTGCGGCATCCTTGATGGGCTGATAGGCCGTGACATACCACCCGTCCACAACAAATGCGCGGCCCACGAACGTTTCGCCCTTGAGCACCTGGGCAATCACGGGGTTGGCCGTACCGTCAGGGTTCACGGCCGGGATATAGGTGCCGATCGCCCGCTCGCCATCGGTCTTTTTAACCGTGGTGGCCACCCGCAGCATGTCGCCCTGCTTGTTCATCCGCTGGAAGATGGTGCACACCCCGCCCACCATTTTGGCGGCTTGGTCCACCAGGGGCACGGGCTTGTCAACGGCGCGGACTTGCCCGAGTTCCACCCCGCCCACCTGCAGCGCCGGCAGCGCCACGTTGGTCTCGGCCTTGGTCAACTGGTTGACCGCCGGCCACGAATACGACCCGCCGGAGTTGCTGATACCTCCAGCCTGGGAAAGAAGGTAGGTGGCCACGTTCAGGTTGTCGCGCACCTCGGACTCCAACAGGTTCTGCTCAACTCCACATGCCCTGGCAATGCCGGCCACGATGTATGCGCTGGCTGCCTCGGCTTGCTTGTTGAAAAGCTCATTGTTGCTCTCCAGGGCGCTGATATACGAAATCAGGCTGGGGGAAACGGCCAGGCGCGCCAGGTCGCGCCGGGCGTTCTCGGTCATGTTCTGCATGACCTGCAGATCAGAACCCGAGGCCCTGGTCATGATTTCCGTTTCCAGTTCCACCACGCTGTCGCTGCTGGTTTTCAAGGTGGTTCGACTGAATTCGTTGAACAGCTTCAAGCTCAATCCCGCCAGCAGCAGCAGGGGGATCACCACCAAAGCCAGACTGACCAAAGTTAATTGTTTGCCAAGTTTCATCGGTATTCCTTATGGGCTCGAGATATTGCCAATTACGAGAGACGATACTAACTGCTTGCCCGGCACAAGGCAACGCGGATCTGGCGCGTTGCCTGTGAAAATTTCTCTAACAAACGATCGGCGTGGGTTTGATCAGCGGCCGACTTGCAGCTGGTAAAAGCTGTTGGTCAGCAGCTCAGGGCGCAGCTCGATGTAGGCCCCGCCGGTCATGTTGGAAGCCAGCGGCGTGTACCCGGCGCGCAGGTTGATGGTGCGGCCGAGCAGGTAGCGGCGGTCCGGTTGGTTGGGCCAGTTGATCCGGAATCCGCCGGATGCCGAAGGCCCGATGCCGGTGATGCACAGGTAGCTGCCCGGGTCCGTGGGGTCGGTGTTGGCCACGGACTCCTGCCACCCGGCCTGGCCGTCGCTGTCGGTGTCGGCCAGCGCCATCTCGTCGAGGTTGGTGGCGTCCGGATAGTAGTGGCGCAGCCACCAGGCCGGGGTCTGGTTGGTCACGAGGATCTCGCCGAACAGCGCGCCGAGGCTGCGGGGATAGGCGCTGGTGAACGCCAGTTGCGCGGCGGCCGGGATTTGGGTGTCGTTCGTGTTCCCGGTCCAGCCCTGGAACACGAACAGGTTGGTGTCCGTGACCGCGGCCAGGTGCACCACCGCGCCTTGCTCGACCCAGTTGGGGCCCACCGCCACGGGGCCGGCGCTGAGCCCGGCATACACGCCGGTGACCGCGCCAAACCCGTTGGAGAGGATCTCCAGGTACCATTCCGGCCGCCAGCGCCACGTGATGCTGGAATCGGTGTCCAGAACAAAACTCATGACCGTGTTGGTGTCCTCGGCCGGCACGCTGCCGGACCCGGTGTAGCCATAGCAGAAGTACCGCGCCAAGCCGCTGACGGCCGGCGAATTGGTGACCCGGTTGGTGACCACCGAGTTCCATGGATACGCCGCCAGGCCGGGCGGCGGCACGGACTCGCTGCCGGAATAGTCCGTGCCCACGGACAGCGCGCGGGTCTGGGCCTGGAAGATCGCGTGGAGGGTGTGATTCGCCATGATGTTGCTGAACACGTAGTTGGTTGCCGTGTCGGCGGTGCCCAGATACAGGCCATCCACCACCCAGGCCACCTGGCAATGGCTGTTGGGCGCCAGGGTGAACTCCTGGGTGGCGCCGGGCCAGGCCAAAATCTCTCCGCTGGGCGTGAGCGTGCCGAGGTCCGGGTTTTCCACGGTCGCCGCGATCCGCGCCTGGTTGGTGCTGAACCGGGCCTCCAGGTAGCGCGGCTGGCTCATGGCCACGGTGATCTCCGGCTGGTTGGTGAGCGGCGCGGGCAGGTCGCCGATCCAGCCGTCGAACCGGTGCAGGGTGGCCGGGATGGCGCGCACGGTCACGTTGCTGCCGGCGTCGTGCCACCCGGAAGGCGCGCTCACGCTGCCGCCCGAACCGTTCGTCGCCTCGAGGCGATACTGTGAGATCCAGGTCCAGGTCAGGGTGGACGGGTTGGTGATCGTCATGAACACGCTCAGCCCGCTGCCTGCGGGCGGCACGCTGCCCGAGCCGGTCCAGCCGCGGCACACGTGCCGGGTGTCTTCGCCGTCGTACACGGTGCTGTTGGTGATGGCGCACATCTCGACCCGGCCAAAGTCGCCGGTGATCGTGCCGTCCGGTACGGCCATGCCGTGGGCGCTGTAGATGGCCAGCACTGGCCGGTTGGTCGCGAACCACGCCACCAGGTCCCACGACTGGGTCATGCCGACGGGCAGGGGATTGGTGAGCATGAGCGGCGGCGGCGCACCCTGCCAGTGGCTGAACAGGTGGCCCTCCGCGGCCCGGGCGACCACCTGCGTGGCCGTGCCCGCATCCAGCCACAGGTTGGTGGGCGCCACGCTGCCCATGGCCCCGGGGTTGGCGTTGGCGCGGAGCTGGTACTGGGTCTTCCAGGTCCAGGTGAGGCTCGAATTCGCAGTCAGGCTCGTGATGGTGAGAAACGAAACCGTGCCCGTGGGCGGCACGCTGCCCGTGCCGGACCAGCCGGTGAGCACGTACTGGGTCGGGCCCAACGTAAGCGGCGTGGCCTCGATCCAGCAGCTGATCGCGGCCCCAAAGTCGTAGTGGTTCGAGCCCGGCGCCGGGTGCGCCACGCCGAACGGCGACCGCACCACCAGGTCGAGGCTTTGGATGCGGTAGCCGGCGCTGAGCGCGCGCGGCCGGTCCATGACCAGGGTTAGCGGGTTGTCGTTGCTGGCCGCGGCCGGCACGTCGCCGGACCAGCCGGCGAACACCTGCCCGGTGGCCGGCCGGGCGGTGAGCGTGAAGCTGCGGCCGTAATCCCACCATCCGTTGCTGGCGCCGGACACGGTGCCGTACAGGGAGGTGGCCACGGCCAGCTCGAAGTTCGTGCGCCACAGCCAGGCCAGGGTGGCGTGGTTGGTGTGGGTCATCGCAAACCAGGTGTTGGACCCGGCGGCCGGCGCGTTGCCGATCAGGGTCCAGCCGGCGCACACATACTGCGTCCCGGCGCCCGCGCCGATCGGCGAGGCCAGCACCAGGTTGGTGAACACGAACCCGAACGGGTTGGTGTGGATGCCAACCGCCGGCGTGGTGCTGCCGTAAGCGGACGACACGGCCAGCACCGGCCGGCTGGTGGCGAAGTTGGCGACCACGGCGCAGGACTGGGTCATGAGCAGCGCCAGCGGATTGCTGTTGCTGGCGGTGCCGGCCACCCCGCGCCAGTGCAGGAACACGTTGCCGGTGCGGGGCGTGGCCGTGGCCGTGGCGTTGGACCCGGCATAATACCAGCCGCTGGTGTTGGCCTGGCTGACCAGGCCCCGGGCCGCGTCGGCCGAGGCGGCCGCCATCCGGTACTGGGTGCGCCACTGCCATTGCAGCAAGGAGTTGGTGCGGATGATGAGCAGGCCGGTGTTGGTGCCGGATCCCGTGGCCGGCACGCTGCCGCTGCCGGTCCAGCCGGCGCACACGGATTGGGTGGCCGCGCCAGCGTCCTGAAGCACGGGGTTGTTGGTGACCATGCCGATCCAGGCGCTGCCGTAAGGCACACTGTACAGGCCCGGCGCGGGGTCCACGGCCCCGGCCTGCGGGCTGACCACGATCAGTTCCAGGTTGTCCGCGGCGAACGCCGCGCGGATGGCGCGGCCCTGGTTCATGGTCACGGCCAGGGGATTGTTCATCTCGCCCGGGGCCACGTCGCCGGACCACCCGCTGAAATGGTACCCGTTGCTGGCCACGGCGCGCAGCGCGGTGACCTGCCCGTGCCGGTACCAGCCGTTGGTGGTCAATACCGCGCCGTTGCTGCCGGCGGTCGCCGTGAGCAGGTACTGGGTCGACCAGTTCCAGGCCAGCCCGGACTCCTCGAACAAGGTGAACGCGGCCGTGGTGTTGGTGCCTGTGGCGGGCAGGCTGCCGCTGCCGCCGGTCCAGCCCGCGCACACGAACTGGGTCGCGCCCCAGGTGAGCGGCGTGGCCACGTTGAACACCTGGTTGGTGCCGTAATCCAGCCACGTGTCGCCGACGGGCGGCGTGGTGGCACTGTAGTCGCTGCGCACCGTCACCCGCACCGCCGCGTCGGTCACCATCATGGCGGTGACGCTCCAGGACTGCGTGACCGCCAGCGCCAGCGGGTTCAGGTTGGAGACCGTGGCCGGCACGCCGGACCAGCCCAGGAACCGGTTGGTGGGCGCAGCGACGAGCACGAGGTTGGTGCCTGCCGGATACCAGCCGCTCGCGGGGGTGACCCCGCCGATGCCCACGGTCTGGATCCCGACCCAGTACTGCGTCTGCCAGAGCCAGGCAATGGTCGAATCATTGGTGAGCCGCAGCGGGCCGGTGTTGGTCGTCGCGCCTGCGGCGGGCACGCTGCCCGACCCGGCCCAGCCTGCGCCCATGTAGCGCGTGGTGCCTTGAGTAAAAGGCGAATTGGTCACGTCGAGCGTGACCGTGCTGCCATAGGCATAGCGGTGGGTTCCCACGGGCGGCCGGGGCCCTCCGAACGGGCTGGCCACGGTTAAGCTGAGCGAGGTGCTGGAGAAGTGGGCGGTCACGGTACGCGGCTGGGTCATGGCCAGCGCGACCGGGTTGCTGGCGGCGGATCCGGCCGGCACGTCGCCGGCCCAGTACAAGAAGAGGTTGCCAGGCTCGGGCACGGCCTGCAGGGTCACGTTGCTGGCCGCCGGGAACCAGCCGCTGGAGATCGGCGCCACGGTGCCCGCTCCATCCGTTTGGGCCTGGAGCAGGAACTGGGTGGACCAGAGCCAGGCCACCTGCGAGTTGGTGGTCAGGGTGAAGCTGTTGCTCGTGGCGGCGCCGCTGGCCGGCACGTTGCCGGACCCCAACCATCCGCCGCACGCGTAGCGGATGCCTTCGGTGCCGGCCGCATAATTGGAGACCAGGCAGGCGATGGCCGTCCCGCTGAAATACTCGTGGTGGCCGACGGCGGGCTCGGGCGAGTCAAACTCGCTGGCCACGGAGAGGACGTGGTAGTCGTTGGTGAACATGGCCAGGACCACGGTGTCCTGGCGGACATTCGTCAGCGTGCAGGTCATGGAATAGAGGTTGGTCAACCCCCACTCTTCAACGCCGACTTGGATCAGGTCGATCCGGGCGTTGACGGCGGCGCGGACCTGGAACGAGGCGCTGCCGCCGGGCGTGACCACGACCACGTTGCTGGGGGTGATCGTGCCGTTGCCCACGGCCACGGGCGTGAGGCGGATGTAATTGGTGCTGAAGCGCGCCACCAGGTTCCACGCCTGCGTGACCACCAGGGCCAGCGGGTTGTTGCTGGCCATGGTCGCGGGGCCGCCGGACCAGGCCTCGAATTTGTAGATGTCCCCGGCCGTGGCTGTGACCCGCACGGTGGTCCCGGCATCGTACCAGGCGTTGGACGGCGCCCGGGCCACGCTGCCGCGGAGCGGATCGTCCGGCGCCGCATCCACGCGGTACTGCGGCCGCCAGGTCCAGGTGATCGCCGAATGCTGGGTGATCGTGATGGGCCCGGTGTTGGTGCTGCTGCCCGAGGCGGGCACGTCACCGCTGCCGGTCCAGCCGGAGCAGAGGAACTGGGTCCAGGCGCCATGCGCGACGGGCGAGCCGCGCGCCAGGCAGTTGGTGACCGTGCCGGCATAGAGCACGTGGCCGCCGGCGGGGGGCAGGGGATCGCCATACGCGCTGGCCACGCGCAGGGTATACACGTTGGGCTCAAAGTAGGCACTGATGCCGTGGTCGCTGGCCACGGCGCGGAACACGTAGGCGTTGCTGGCGCCGATGCCTGCGCCGTCCACCTCCACGCGGTGGATGCGGTAGAGCGGGTCCGGTGTCACGGCAAACGCCTGGTCCGCGCTGAAGGCCACTTTGATGGCGCCGGCCGGCGATATGACCCCGCCGGCATACGCGGTCGCGGCAATGGTGAACGAGAGGTTGGTGAACCGCGCCATGACCGCGCGGCCCTGGTCGGCGGCGAGCGCCAGCGGGTTGTCCAGCTCCTGCCCGGCCGGCACGTCACCACTCCAGCCGGCGAACATGTAGCGCGCCGCCGGCGCGGCCGTCACCGTGACCGCGGCGCCGAGATCAAACCAGGCATTGGAGAATGCCACGCTGCCGTTGGGCCCGCTGGTGACGGTGATCCAGAACTGCGTTTTCCACAGCCAGTTGATGGCCGAGTCCGCCCCCAGCACAAAGGCGCCGGTGTTCGTGCCGGCCCCGTTGGTGGGTACGCTGCCGCTGCCGGTCCAGCCGAGCAGGACCTGCTGCGTGGCGCCGGCGCGGGCGGGCGTGCCGCGCATCTGGCAGTCGAGCGTGGTGAACGAAACCAGGTCATGATGGCCCGCGGCGGGTACCGCGGTGCCGTGGGGGCTGCCGACGTCGAGGGCCAGCGTGCCGACGGCGAACTCGGCATACACGGTGCGGTTTGAGGTAATGTTGGTTAACAGCAGGGCGTTGGTGGCCCCGATGGACACGCCGTCGACCTGGACATCATAGACCCGGTAGCCGGGGTCCGGCGCGATGGCGAGGCCCAGGTCGGCACCGTAGTTCACCGGGGTTGCACCGGCCGGGGCAATCGATCCGTGGTTGCCGGCAATGGCATACACGGTGGGGCGGTAGGTCTTGAATTCCGCGCGCACCTGCAGGGGCTGGCCCAGCGCGACGATCAGCGGGTTGGTATAGATCTGGTCCGGCGCCAGCGTGCCTTCCTCGACATCCCACCCGTAGAACTGGTACCCGCCCGCGGGCACGGCGGCCACGGTGACCAGGTCGCCGGCCGCGTGCCAGCCGTTGGCGGCCGTCACCGCGCCTTGCGCCGGCGCGGCCGACGCCGCATTGAGCATGTACTGGGTGGTCCAGAGCCAGGTGATGGTGGAGTCGTTGGTCATGACCACGGCATCGCCGGTGGTGTTGGTGGCGCCGGAAGCCGGCACGCTGCCTGTGCCGCGCCAGCCGGTGCAGGGGTACCGCGTGGACCCCGCGACCACGGGCGCGTCGGGGACCGCGCAGGCCACCACCTGGCCGCCGGTCTGCGTGCTGTACCCGGCCGGCGGCACGGGGTGTCCGCGCTCGCTGCTGACGCCGAGCGAGAACATCTGCGGTTCAAAGTACGCGTGCAGCGCGTGGTCGGCCTGCACGTTGGCAAAGGTCTGTACGGTGGCCGCATTGGTGTACCGTCCGTCGATCACCACGCGCGCAATGCAATGGCCCGGTGCCGGAACTACCGCCAAAGTGCAGGTCCCGCCGTGCTCGATTTGCGCGCTGAGGGGGTCCACCTGGCCGGACCCGCTGATGGTTGCGGTCAACGTGTACACGCGCAGCGCGAACCGCGCCGAGAGGTCGCGCGCCTCCGTGATTTCAAGGTGCAGCGGGTTGTCCAACTGGTTGGAGGCCGGCACGCCCTGCCACTCGAAAAACCGGTAGCCGGTGGCCGGCGTCGCCGTGACGGTCAGTTGCGTGTGGGCCGGCCGCCAGGCGCTGGGCTGGTCCACGTAACCGTGTTCCGCTGCGCTGACCGCCACCCAGAACTGCGTTTCCCAGTTCCAGGTGACCGCGCTGTCGTTGGTCAGGATGAAGAGCGGCGTCAGCGTGTCGGCGCCGCTGGCGATGCTGCCACTGCCGGTCCACCCGCGGCAGACGTACTGGGTGGTGCCGGTCATGTCCGGGGAGTTGGATACCCCGCACTGGACCTGCGATCCACGGGCATGGCGGTTGGTCGCCACGGGCTGCGCCACGGGCCGCAACGGCCCGAGCCCGGCGGTCGCGCTGTTGGACCAGCAGGCCACCTCGTTCAGCGGTGCGGAAGCTGTGACCAGGTCGGGGAACGGGCTGCCCAGGATGTCCATAGCGAGGAGGGCCGTCGGGCCGAAATAGTCAGCGGCCACCACGTGCTTGAGCCAGTTCGTTCCCGTGCCGCCGAGATTCTCCCACCAGGCGACCTGGTTGCCGTCATACGCCGTGGCGGCCACGTCCATGAACCCGTCTTGGTTGATGTCCGCGCCGACCACGGCAAAGGCGCCCGGCAGCGCGGTGTCGATCCAGCGCGTCGGGCCGAAGGCGCCTGCGCCCTGGTTGGGCCACCAGGCCAGGCGGCCCTGCGCGTACGCGGCCGCGACCACGTCCGGCCGGCTGTCGCCATTGAGGTCGGCCAGCGCGATGGCGTTGGCGCCGTCGATGTTCGTGGCCAGGGGCACGGCGGTCCAGCTGGTGCCGGCGCCGTTGTTGTTGAGCCAGCACTGGACCGTGTCGCCGTAGAATGCCGCGCCGGCCAGGTCCGTGTCGCCGTCCGCGTCCAGGTCGCCGCAGGCCACGGCCGCGGCGCCGCGGAACCCGGCCGCGACCAGGTTGGTGCGCCAGGCCTGGCCGGTGCCGGCCAGGTTATCGTACCAGCGGATCTCGTGGGCGTTGAACGCGGCCGCCGCGACATCCGTCCAGGCGTTGGTGTTGAGGCGGCCGCTGGCCACGGCATAGGCGCCACTGCAGGTGCCGGAGATGGCCCACCGAGTCCAACCCGTCGCGCCGTTCTGCCACCAGGCCACGCTATGGTCCAGGTAGCCCGCCGCCACGATGTCCGGGTTGCCATCGGCGTTGATGTCCGCCGCGGCCACCGCGTGCGCCCCGCGGACGTTGGTCGCCAGGGTCTGGGCCGGCCAGGCCGACCCCGTGGCCGGCTGCGACCACAGCCGCAGGGCATTAGCCTGGTAGCCCGCGGCCACGATTTCCAGTCCCTGGTTGGTGGTGAAATCCGCCGCCGCCAGGCTGTACGGTTGACCAAAGTTAGTCGCCAGCGTTGATTTATAAAAGTTGACGGCGGTGATCTCGGTGGCGGCCACGACCGGCGCGCCGTGCGCGCACTCGATGCGCAGGGTGTTGGTGGTCACCTGGCCATGCGCGCTTGACCCGGCCACGGCCACGGCCGCCGCCAGGACCAGCCAGGCCCGCCGTTGTGACGCATCAGGCTGTAATACGGGTTTCATGGGTATATAATAGTACTATGGCGCCAAAACGCCTGCAAGCCGGCACAAGCCGGGCATACGTCTCGCCAAGACCAAATATTGCCGCAATGCATCGGGAAATCAGGCACATCGGCAGGCAAGCAATATGGATGCCAGCACGCGTTCGCCGCGGGCCGCGTCTTGCGTCGGGGCCGGTCGGCGCTTGACGGTTGGCGATCCCCGGGGATAATGGGGCGCCATGAAATGAGGCTCGAAGGAAGATCGTCGGGGCGCGGCCCGCGAAGGAACCCGTACAACTGGGAAGGAGTCGTTATGCATCTTGCGGACATTATACAAATGCTGATCTTCACGTCCATGGCGGTTACGGTCCTGTTCATGGCAGTCCAGACACGGCTCCAGAACCGCGTCCTTAGCGCTCAACTGTTGCGCGATCGCCTCGATTTGTATTGGAAGACCTACGAACCGGTCACCGACGACCAACTCCGCCAGTTCGCCGATCATCCCGAAGATTATTTTATGAGCCGGCCGCGCTATGATGAGCTCTACAAGGATCATCCGACCGCGGCCCGGCGGCACATCCAAATGTCCATGCTCTATGAATACATGGCGTTCACCTATAAGTTGAAGGGGCTTTCGATCCGCGATCCCCTTGGAAAACAATGGCTGGAACTGTGGACCACCCATTTGCTTGAAGACCAGGAGTTCCTTTCGGTTCACCAGTGTTTTCGCGGGTTTTATCCGGAATACGAAGCGTTCGTGGACCACATGGCGGCCAAAGGCAATCCCGCCCTGGCCGGTAAGGACCCGGCCCGGGTGGCCCGGAAGTAGTCGCGCGCGCGGTCCCGTGGGGCGGCCTGGCGTCAACCGGTCCGGGGCCCGGTATCGGCCAACGGTGTTGGAGCCGCCGGCGCCTGCCGCCGCCACCAGCGCGGCTTGTGGGGCGCGCCGGCCATGATCGCGCCGAGCGGGCGCAGGAGCGTGACGTTGTCGCAGATGATCTTGATCGCCGCGGTGAGCAGCACCGACAGCAGCGCGCCGCTCGCGCCCCACAGCCAGGACCAGAACACCAGGGCCAGGAGGATGACCACGGGGTTCAAATCCATCTTCTCCCCCAGGATCAGCGGGGCCACGACGTTGCCGATCACCTGGTGGATGGTAAGCACCGCCACCAGGGTGAACACCGCCGGCCAGTAGTTGGGATAATATTCCACCAGCGCAATCAGGATCGGTGGAATGGACGCCAGGATCGCGCCCACCGTGGGGACAAAGTGCAGGACCACCGTCAAGGCGCCCCAGGTCACGGCAAAATCCACGTGCAGGCAGGTCAGCACCAGCCAGACCAGGAACCCGGCGCTCAATCCGAGCACGGACATGACCCCGAGGTAGCGGGCCATCTGGCTGGTGATGTTGTCGCCCATCTGGATCAAGGTGTCGGCGACATTCGGCGCCAGCGCCCGGCGCAGCTTCGCGTCCCGGTAGGGGCGGGCCAGCAGCATGAAGACCACGAACACCAGGATGAGGACCAGCGCCGTCAGAAAATGCACGAAGGTTCCCGACCAGCTCAAGACCCAGGCCGCCAGCTTGCCGTGCCAGGAAAAATCCGTGATCGGGTTGTGCGGCAGGTCCAGGCGGGCCACCAGGTCCCGGCCGATCCCCAGCAGTTGCGCGTGGTAATGCGGGTAGGCCTTGATGAACACCAGCAAGCGCTCGTACACGAAACGTCCCGCGCCGTACCCCGCGCCCAGCAGCGCCGCCACCAGCAGCCCGACCGCCACGCCCGTGGGCACGCGCCGCCGCACCAGCCACAGCAGGGCCGGGCTCAGCAGGTTGGCCACCAGCCACGCCACCACCAGCGGGATGACGATGTCCGCGGCCAGGTTGAGCACCCACACCACGCCGACCAGCGCGACCACCGCCAGCGCGGTCAGCGCCGCGCGCGTGGCCGGGATGGGGTAGTGGAATCGCGCCGGGGCAGACATGGCGGGCGGCTAGCGCTTCTTCTCGAATTCCTTGCGGAATCCCTTGCCCGTGCCCATCATGATGCTGAACGGCCGCAGGGGCGCCACGTTTTCGCACACGATCTTCAGCGCGGCCGCCAGCAGCACGGACAGCAGCGCGCCGATCGGGCCCCAGAGCCAGCCCCAGAACAGAAGCGAGATCAGGATGACCACCGGGCTCAGGTTCAACTTGTCGCCCATGGCCAGCGGGGTGATGAAGTTGCCCAGGGTCTGCTGGATGGCGAGGATGGCCAGGAACGTGAACACCGCCGGCCAGTAGTCGGGGTAATATTGCACCAGGGCCAGCACGATCGGCGGGATCGAGGCGATGATCGAGCCGATCGTGGGCACGAAGTTCAGCGCAAACGCCAGCGCGCCCCAGGTGACCGCGAAATCCACTTTCAGCAGCGCGCACGCCATCCAGACCAGCAGCCCGGTCGCGAACGAGATCAGGAACATGACTCCCAGGTAGCGGCCGATCTGGTTGGTGATCGTGTCGGCAATGTGGATCAGGCGTTCGGCCAGGTCCGTGGCAAACGCCTTGCGGATCTTGTAGTCGCTGTACGGCCGCGCCATCAGCATGAACACCAGGAAGATCAGCACCAGCGTGGTTTCCGAGATGAAGCTCACGAACGATCCCGACACCTTGAGCAGCAGCGAGCCCAGCTTGCGGGTCCACTCCAGGTTGTTCCACACCTCCTTGGGCAGGTCCAGGTTGGCCGCCAGGTGGGCGCTCAGCACCGCCAGCTTGGCCTCGTACTTCGGATACTCCCGCACAAACGCCATGATCCGCCCGTACATGAACACGCCGCCGACATAGCAGATGCCCAGCAGCAGGATGATCACCAGGAAAATGGCGATCCCCGCCGGGATTTTCCGGCGCACGAAGAACAGCACCACCGGCCCCAGCATGTTCGAGAGCAGCCAAGCGAGCACCAGCGGGATCAAGACCCGGCTGGTGACTTTCAGCACCAGCCCCAGGGCGACCATCGCGATGATGGCCAGCAAGACCACCACCATCCGGTTGCGCGCCACGCCCAGGCTGTGTTTATCCTGTTCCATGCCGTCCTCCGCCCTTGCACCCGGAACCTGTTCCCGGGCGTTGCAGAACCTGCCGCGCCCGCCGTGGACCTGGGTGTGCCGTCCAGTGAACCGGATCAACCTTGGACCGTCAACTGTTTTCGCGGATCCGGCGAAGCGAGATAGATTGATCGATGACTTGACTTGATTCCAAGGCCCTCATTAGAGTGGCGCCATTGTTGGGAGCATCAACGCTTACCGGCTACCACAGGAGGATCTATGGCCGCGGAAATGAATTATGGTCTTACGGAGCAGCAAGTAGAGATTCGAAATATCACGCGCCAGTTCGCGGAAGAGCGGATCAAACCCGTCCGCGCCGAACTGGACGAGAAGGAAGAGTTTCCCGGCGCGCTGATGAAGGAACTCGGCGAGATGGATCTCATGGGGCTCTACCTGCCCGAGGCGTACGGCGGCATGGGCGCCGAGAGCATGCTGGATTTCGTTGTCGCCATCGAAGAGCTGAGCCGGGTGTGCATTGGCGTGTCCGTGTCGTATGCCGCCAACGCCCTGGGCGCCGACCCGATCATGATCGGCGGCACCGAAGAGCAGAAGAAGAAATACCTTATACCCCTGGCCAAGGGCGAAAAGTTTGCCGCGTTTGCGCTGACGGAGCCCAACGCGGGCAGCGATGCCGGTGGCATCCAGACCACGGCCCGGCTGGTGGGCGACAAGTACATCCTTAATGGCAGCAAGCAGTGGATCACCAACGGCGGCGAGGCGGAGATCTATTCGGTCTTTGCCATCACCGATCGTAGCCGCGGTCCGCGCGGGCTGTCCTGCTTGATTGTTGAAAAAGGCATGCCCGGGTTTGATTTCGGCAAGAAGGAAAAGAAGCTGGGCATTCGCGCGTCCGCGACCCGCGAGCTGATCTTCCAGGACTGCGAAGTGCCCAAGGCCAACCTCATCGGCCGCGAGGGCATGGGGTTTCCCCTGGCCATGAAGACCTTTGACGTGTCGCGGCCCGGGATTGCCGCGCAAGGCGTGGGGCTGGCCCAGGGCGCGCTGGACGAGGCCGTGGACTATGCCCGGACGCGCGAGCAGTTCGGCCGGCCGGTCGCCGCCAACCAGGGCCTGATGTGGATGCTGGCGGACATGGCGGTCAAGGTGGAAACCGCGCGCGCGTTTCTCTACACCGTGTGCCGGACGCTGGATGCCGGGATGAAGGATGTGTCCAAGTGGTCGGCCATGTGCAAGCTGTACGCGTCCGATGTGGCCATGTCGGTGACCACGGATGCGGTGCAGGTGCTCGGCGGCTACGGCTACATGCGCGAATACCCCGTGGAAAAAATGATGCGCGACGCCAAGATTCTCCAGATCTACGAGGGCACCAACCAGATCCAGCGCGAGGTGATCGGGCACTGCCTGGTCAAGGAATATGCCTCGCGCAGCAAGGACCGCGGCTAGGCCAGGTTGACGCGATGGTCGGTTGACCTGATTCCGGCATGTTCGGGCTCCTGCTCATCATTTGGCTTCTGTACCTGGTGCCGGCGGCGGTGCTCTCGGCGCCGTTGTGGTTTTTCGGCCGCAAGCGGGTTCAATGGACCGTTCTGGATTTCGCGGCCCTGGTCCTGCCGTTGTTACCGTGGCTGGTGTTGATCGTGGCCGGCCCACAGCCCAAGAGCCTTGCCAACCTGATCGAGGTGGGCTGGCTCGGTGCGTTGGCGCCCCTCGTCCCCATCCTCCGGTTGCTCGTCAAGAACCAGGTGCCGGGTCGGCGCGTGGCCGCGTATGGGATGCTGATCGTATCGTTGATCGGCGTGATCATCTATTTCCAAACCCCGGGCTTGCCGGAATAACGGGGCTGCGGTCAGGCGGCGATGACCGCCGGTTGCGGCCGGCGTCCAGGCCGGGCCGGCCTACCGCCCAAAACAATCATGCACCACCCGGCCGGTGCGCGGGTCCACATCGGTCACCCGGCCGCCCCAGGTGAACAGGCGCACCAGTTTCCTGTTCCGGCACACCTCGGTGCACACGTCATCCGGACTCGGGTGCGGCAAGCCGGCGATCTGCCGCCAGCGGATGGTTCCCGTCGGATCAACGCCATATACATTGGGAATGGGCGTGCGGCCGGTGATCGCCTCGGTGAGTACGACCAGCATCGTCCCGGACTTCACGATGTCCGCGATCCGGCAGGAAAATCGCAGCGGGCGGCATCCTTTGATAAACAGGCGGCTGCCGCGCGTGTGATAGGGCTTGGTCGTGATATCCGTGTCCCGAAACAGCTGGGGCTGAGGCACTGGTCGCGGCTTGCCAAACAGGGCGCGTTTGATTTCGTCTGGCCACTGGGCCGCAGGGATCCGCCGGCCGGCGATGTACAAGCGCGCGTCCGCAACCGCCGTCTTGCTGAACACCGCCCGCCGGAATTGAAATTCAACGTGGCCGCTCCGGTTGACACCGAACAACCTCAACGCATCCTGGTCGCCGCGTTTCGCCGCCAGGACCGTGACCAGCAGGAACCGGCCCGATTTCTTGACCCCTTGGATGGCATGCGGCAATACCAGCGGCGATTTATTGTTCAGATACAGAATGTTGCGGCGATAGGTATATGGCATGGGACCTCGTGTTTCCCGGCGGCATCCTGTGTCACGCGGTTACGCGCATGACCGTGAGCGTAGTCAATCCGGCTGGTGGAAACAATCCTGTTTGTCCACGCCTGGGCCAGGGCGGGATCAGGCCCAGAGGTTGATGTGGCGGCCGAGGCGGGGTTGAAACTCGGTTGAGGCCGGGGCCAACGCCCTGGGCGCGGCAACGGGTTGGTCGTCCGGAATCATGGCTTCCAGATCCTCAAACGCGGGGCGTGCCGGGAGTTGGGGCTCGATGCCATTGCTTTGGCGGTACTGATCCATCAGCCGCATCACTGCATTCACATCAATCTGTGCATCCGTATTCATCGGTCACCTTGTTGCCCAAGGCGCCGTTAGCAGGCCGCGTGCCGCGGCGTTATCCGGAGGTTGCCGGAGGCTTGGCGGCCGGGGGCGGCACCAGCTGACGGCGGGGCGTCGGGCGGCGGATCCATTGCCAGAACTGGCGGCGTTTGGCGCGCAGGCGCCGGACCAGGTTCCACAGGTTTTTGCCGCCGCCCAGGGGGACGCGGCAGAGCTGGCGGATGAGCGGATCGGCCCATGGCCAGCGTACCAGGTCCTTGAACACGTCCTGGTAGTACAGCACATCCTGCCGGGAGATTCCGGGCTGGCTGAGGACATACTCGTTCTCAAAATAGCTGCCGGTGCTTTGCCCCGTGAGCCAGCCCCGCTCGCGGCAGAGATCATAAAGCTCAGTGCCGGGGTAGGGCTGGAACACCGAGCAAAATACCTCGTCCGGCCGGATTTCGTGGTTGAGGCGCACTGTATCCTTGATCGTGGCGCGGGTCTCGAACGGCAGGCCGATCATGTTGAAAGAATAGACATCGATGCCCGCGTCGTGCAGCCGGCGCGCGGCGCGCACCATGTCGGCCCGGGTCGCGCTCTTGCGCAACACCTCGCGGCGGATATGGTCGTTGCCGCTCTCGACGCCGATGCGCACCTCGTAGCACCCGGCGCGCTGCAGGCAGGCCACGGTCTCCGGCGTGATGCGGCCGGCCGTGGAGTTGCACCAGAACGGCCGGCCGACCCGGCGCGGGAACTTGTCCGCGAACTCTTCCAGCCAGGCCGCCTGCAGGGTGAAGGTGTCGTCATGGAACCCCAGCCAGGCCGCCTGGGGATAGCGCGCCAGCACGGCGGAGATCTCGTTGAGCAGGTGGTCCACCGAGCGGTAGCGCACGTACGGTCCGTGGCCGCGGTAGAGCGCGGCCAGCGCGTGGTTGGCGCAGTAGGCACAAGGGTAGGGGCACCCGCGGCTGCCCATGAACTCCATCTCCGGCAGGGTGCGGAGGAGTTCGGCATAGGGAAAAATCTCGCGGTCCGGGAACGGCAGCTCGTCCAGCGGATCGATCAGCGGCCGGATCGCGTTGCGGTGGATGGTGCCGTTGTGCTTGACCCACAGGTTGGCGATGCGCGTGGGATCGCGCCCGGCTTCGAGGGCGGCGCAGAGGTCGCGCAACGGGTACTCGCCCTCGCCGATGCAAAGGGCCAGCACGCCCTCGGCGGCGATGGATTCCTCCGGCCGTACCGTGGGATGGATCCCGCCGAAGACCACCGGGATGCGCGCCGCGGCGGCCTGGCGCGCGATGGCTTGGCCCGTCGCCAGGTATCCGCTGGTCAGGGAGACCGCCACCAGGTCGGGCGCAAACTCGCGCAGCGCCTGGTCCAGGGCCACGCCCGACTGCCAGACATAAAGCAGGCGGGTGGCGTGGCCGGCCTGCTTCAGTACGGCCGATATAGATCCCAGGCCCTGCTGGAACCGCAGGATCTGGTGCTGCGGCGGCGGCACCGGGTAAACCAGCAGCACCTTCATCGCGTAACCCGCATGACATGGACCTGTTGCATGATGAACGCCGGCGCATGGTAGCAGCCGGCTGGCGCCCGGCAAGCCGAAAAGGCCGGCGGCCCGGCCCCGCGCGCCGGCCCACAAAAACGGTTTGTATTTTGCCCCCCCGGGTCTATGATGGGGCATCATGAAAACTAATTGGTGGATCGCAGTCACGGTGGCGTTGGCCCTGGCCGGAGCCGCGGCGCGCGCGGCAGAGGACGGTCCGGCCATTGACCACGCTCCGGTCAGCGTCAGCGCGCGCGGCCAACCGGTGATCATCCGCGCCAAGGCGACCGCCCCGGCGGGCGTCCGGTCGCTGAACCTTTACTGCAGCGTGTCCAGCGACGCGGCGCCGTTCAAGATCCCCATGCAGAGCAGCGCCGGCAACATGTACGTGGGGGCGATCCCCAATAACATGATCCAGAACGTGGCCCAGGTGTCTTATTATCTCGAGGCCTTCGATAACCGGGGCGAGATGACCGAGACCCCCTGGTACGTGGTCAAAATCCGCGAGCCGGAGGTGAACGCGCCGGTGGACGCCGGGGGCGGCGGAGACGCGGGAACGCCCGCCTGGGTGATCCCGGCAGCGATCGCCGGTGGCGCGGCCGTGGTGGGCGGGGCGGTCTTGATCGCCAGCCGCAGTTCCGGCGGCGGATCCTCGGACGACGGCGGCGAGATCTACCGTGGAAACTATATCGGCAACGCCACGGCGTGCTACCAGCCGCCAGGGTCCAATAACGCCTGTTCGACCCACGCCATCATCATTACCATCACCCAGGATAACAAGGTCTACAGCGACACGCTGCGCCCGGGGGACCACCTGGAAACGTACCTGACCGGAACCGAGTTCGCGTTCACGGTGCCCATCCGCGACGCGGAACAAACCGGCTCGGTGCTCTATACCGGCACCGTGGTGGATCGTAAAATTGTCGGGACCATGGATGGTTCCGTGGACACCCCCGGCGGCGTCGGCCTGTACAACGGCACGTTCATGGCCTACGCAGAGCAGTTGCCCACGTCGAATTGATCCGCCGGGTGCCCGCCGGCGCCGCGGCGCTCACCGGCCCTGCAGGCTGAGCGGGCGGGCCGACTGTTCCTGCAGCACGCCGTTATAGAACACCCGGACCGTGTACCCGTAGTATTTCATGGATCGGCCCTTGTTCTTTTCCTGCTCGCGAAATCCTTTGGGCACCAGGTACGTCGCGGTGATGGCGCGTTGGCGGTCGCCGGTGCCCGCGTCCTGCAGCACGAGCCGTTGGGGGCCGGTCATGGCGGCGGTGGGCGCGATCGTGCCGCGTTCCGTATCGCGGTCATAGAAGGTGACTTCAACCGTCACCCGGCTGGGCTGCACTCTGCCCAAGCCGGGCAGGGCATCCAGGCCGATGTTCAGGATCCGCATCTCGTCAAACTCCCAGGTGCCCGGGAAACGGCTCTGTTCCACCGCGGCGATTTGGATGCGCTTGGGCGGCGTCGCGGTGGCAATTGATGCGGGTGCGGGGCGTGCCGTGGGGGGCGGGATGCGCGTGGGCTTGCGGGTCGGCATGGCCGGCGGGGGCTGGGTCGCGGTGGCGGTGGGCGCCGGCCGCGGGGTGGCCGTGGCCGTGGGTTGGCGGGTGGCCGTGGGCCGGGGCGTGGCGGTGGCCGTGGCGCTGGGCGCCGGAGTGAACGTAAGCGTGGCCGTGGGTTGCGGCTTCATCGTGGGTTTGGGCACTTCGGTGGGCCGCAGGGTTGGCGCTGGCAGCGGAGTAGCCGTGGGGGCCGGGGGGGGCGTGGGCAAGAGCGTGGCGGTCGCCGTTGGCCTGGGAACGGGCGTGGGCATGGGGAGCGGCGTCGGGATGAGCGTGGGCACAGGCAGGGGCGTGGGCAGGGGCGTGGGCGGCGGCAAGCGGGTGGCCGTGGGCGACATGGTCGGCGGCGGCGGCCGGCGCGTTGGCGTCGCAGTCACCGCGGTGGGCGTGGACATCACCACGGGCGCCGGCGCGGTTGGCTGGTCCGTCGCCACGGGTGCCGGGGTGGCGTCCGCCAGGTTCGTCAGGGACACGTCTCCGGCCCGGTAGCTCCAGAAATGGGAAATTACCATCAGGGCCGGCGCCACCAGGAACATCAGCACCGCGGCCAGGCTGGTTAACGCCGACAGCAGGCTGGTCTTGCGCTTCTGGTGCGTCTGCATGCCGGTCATTCTGTGGCAAGGTGCCAACCGGATACAATCCAAAAAGGCGGCGCAACGGGGCCGGGCAACTTGCCCGCCGGCCGGAATCACGGCGCCCGGCGTCGCATGGCAAAACTGCTTTACGCGCCGCCCTCGGATGCGTAGTATGGTGGATGTTGTCACGAACGGTCGCCAGGGTTGAGCTAATAAAGCGGAGGGTAAACCAATGACGATTCTACAACGTGTTGCTGTTCGGGCGCGGTCTGGCTTGTTTGTGCTGCTGGCCGGGGGCGGGCTCGCGGGCCTGGCCAGCGCGGACTTGCAGCGGGTCAATGTCGGCGTGTACGGTGGAACAGTCCGCGATATCACCGCGTTCGACCATGGCGGAACGTCCCGCGTCCTGCTGGCGCTGGAGGGCAACCGCGGGGTGTTCGAGTGGTCGGCCACGGCCACCAACTGGACCAGCACGACCTACCCGCTGTTCCCGGGCAAGGCGACGATGATCGAGGCCAACCGCAAGGCCGGCTATGCCGACGATGTCTACGCCATGATGTTCGATCCCTTCAACGTCCCCATGTTCGTGGCCAGCGACGCCGGCGGCGCCCTGGGCACGTGGACCAACGTGGTCGTGGACTGGCGGGAGCCCAACCTGCTGTGCGGGCATGCCACCGGGATGTACGCGGGCACGCGCAACGGCCAGTTGTACCTGAATGCCGGCGGCATCTTCGACCCGTTCGCGCTGGTCTACGCGTTGCCCGTGAGCAACAGCATCACGTCCATCAGCGTGTATGACGGCGACCTGATCTACGTGGTGGTGGAGCCGGAGGCCACGCCCAGCAACGTGTTCAAGCTGACGCGCAGCGGCGGGGTCTTCACCCACAGCCTCGTGCCCCTGCCGGCCACCACGGCGTCCACGTCGCCCGTTGTCCGTATCACCCAGGTGGGCGTCGATCCCGGCGACCCCAACGAGCTGTTCATCGGCGGGTCCACCTTTGACAACCACATGGTGTTCATGTCCACCAACGCCGGCGCGGATTGGGATTACAAGTGGGACAAGCACGTGGATCGCTCCAGCCCCTGGTACTTCGAGGGCGCCCTGGTGGCCTACGTCAAGTTCAGCCAGGACCGGGCCTTTATCAGCTCCTGCGTCCTGCCGGAAGGCACGCACGATTGGCGGGCGCCAGACCAGCTCGTCTCGCGCGTGGGCACCGGCAGCGGCACGTCCACGGTGGTCAACACCCACGTGAACGATGGCACCCTGGAGATCGATCCCCTGGACCCAACCATCGTTTACTTGGGCACGGACTGGGCCATTGGCGCGCTGCCGTGCACGCTGGGTGGAACGTGGGGCATCGGCACCGAGATGGGCAACAACGACGGCATAGCCGGGGTGGTGTTGAATGACATGGATTATTACGCCTACAACGCCACCAACAAGGAGCTCTGGATCGCCGCCAAGAGCGGCATCGGCAAGGTGCTGCAGTTCAATCCCCAGGACCCGGCGTCCAGCGCCACGCCCCAGGACTGGGTGTTCCCGCTGTACCCGGACGGCTGCGCGGCGTTTTCCGTCGCCATCGATCCCTATAACCCCGACCAGGTGCTCGCCGGCTACGGGTCCGGCCGCGTGTTCATGATCACCAACGGCACCCAGGACGCGGGCATCGCGTGGAAGCAGGTGTTCTTTGCCGGGGACCATCCCGAGGTGTTCGACACCACCGGCAGCGACAGCATCATCACGGATATCGGGTTCGTGCCGGGAACCAGCAACGCGGTGTACCTGGGCGGCTGGCGCTCCACCCCGCCCCTGACCAACGGGGGCGTGTTCTTCAGCCAGGACGGGGGGCTGAGCTGGACCAACGTGGCCCGGGGGTTCCCGGTGAACGCGCTGTTCGTGTCGGACATCGCGGTGTGGGCCGGCGTGGGCAACGACGAGTCGCCGGCGCGCGGCCTGCGCGTGCGCCAGAGCCCGACCCACTGGTGGGCGCCGCTGACCGGCCTGCGCGTGGACACCCAGGTGGTGCATGCCATTGCCGCCGCGCAGGTGGGCACGCACATGACCGCCTACCTGGCGGCCAAGGGCGGCGTCTACAAGGGCGTGATTGATCTGGCCAACACCTCGTGCACGGGTTTTGCCTGCTGGGCCTGGACCGACCTGACGCTGGGCATCCCAACCTACAAGACCGACTTCCTGGCCGTGACCGTGGACCCGACCAACGCCAGCCTGGCCTACGTGTCCGCGGATAACTGCATCTTCCGCACGACCGATGCCGGCAGCACCTGGACCACGCTCAGCGGCACGTGCAACATTTCCCACGAAGACGTGAAGGTGCTCAAGTTCGACGACCTGATGGCCGGCACGGCCACCGGCCTGTATGCCATCCGGGACGTGATCGCGGAGCGCAAGAAAGCCTTGCCGTTCCTGTTGCTGTTGCAATAGGCGGCCGCATTCCCGTGGCCGGCAAGCCGGGAGGTGGAACCATGAAATTTGGCTTGGGATTCAGCGCCGAGCGGGACACGGCGCGCGCCGTGCGGGACGCCAGCCGCGCGGTGGCGACGGCCTGCCCCGACCCGGCCCTGCTGATCGGGTTTACCACGGAAACGTGCGCGCACGACGTGGTGCTGGACGAGCTGCGCCGGGCGTTCCCGGCGGCGCGGATCGTCGGGTTTTGCTGCGGGGGCGTCATCGCGGACGACCGGGTCCACAGCCATGGCCTGGGCTTGTGCGGGCTGGGTGGGCCCGGCGTGCGCGTGGCCACGACCTTGCAGCGCGGCTTGAATGCCGACCCCGCCGGCGTGGGGCGCCGCGCTGCCGAAGCCCTGCTGGCGAGCGGCATCGAGCGCGGCGCCTTGATCGTGCTCCCGGACGGCCTGCAGGCCAACCTGGCCGAAACCCTGCGCGCCGTCTACAACGCGATGGGCCCAGACTACTGTTACATGGGCGGTGGCGCGGGCGACAACCTGCATTTTTTCAAGACGTACCAGTTCACCGAGGAAGGCATGGCCAGCGATGCGTTGGCCATGGCCCTGGTGGATGGCTGCGGTATGGCCGCGGCGCTCGGCCATGGCTGGGTGCCCATGGGCGATCCGCTGATCATCTCGCGCGCCAGCGGCAAAACCGTCGCCGAGATCGATGGCCAGCCCGCGTTCCAGGCGTACAGCGCGCATTTGGGGGCCATCCCGCGGAAGCGCTTCCCGGAGTTCGGCATGCGGCATCCCCTCGGGTTCCCTGACCTTTCCGGCCACTACCTGATCCGCGACCCGCTGGCGCTGAACGAGGATGAGAGCATCCAGTTTGTCACCGAAGTTCCCGCCCATGCCGTGGGCAATATCATGCAAGGCAACGTGCCGGACCTGATCGCCGCCGCAGGGGAGGTCGCGGCCGCCGCCGCGGCCAAGGTCCGGACCCCGCAGTTCGGCCTGCTGTTCGAGTGCATCTCGCGCTGGCTGCTGATGGGCGAGGCGTTCGGCGGCGAGCTGGCCGCCATCCGCGCGGCCATCGGCCCGCAGGTCCCGCTGCTCGGCGCCCTGACCTTTGGGGAAATCGGCAGTTCCAAGGATGTCCCGCTGCTGCACAACAAGACCGCCGTGGTTGCCCTGGGACGTGACCCGGCGGGCCCGGCGGCCTGATGGACTCCGGCACCTCCAGCGCCCTGCCGTACGGGGCCATCACCGCCGAGCTGGCCACCCTCTACGAGGTCCATGCCCTTTCCCTGTTGGACAGCGAGGAGGAGCTGGCGCGCGAGCTGGTCGCCAAGGCCACCCGCCTCTTCGGCACGCGCTACCTGGCCTTGCTGCAGGGCCGCGGCGCGGAGCAGCGCCTGCTGGCCTCGTGGGGGTTCCGTAACCGCGGGGACCTGCTGAAGAAAATGATGACCGCCCGGCCCAACCAGTTCCACCTGTCGCTGGGCCGGGACGGTCAGCTGGGCCAGTTGTACATGGAGCAGGCCGACCCCTTGACCGCCCGGGAACGCCGGCTGTACACGGCGTTTGCCGCCAGCGTCCAGGAGGCTCTGCAACGGCTGCAGCAAAGCCGCGCCCGGGTCCGGGCGGACCAGGCCCTGCGCGAAAGCGAGGCCCGCTACCGCTCGCTGGTCCAAGCCTTGCCGCTGAGCGTGATGCTGCACGATATGCAGCAGATCCTGTTTCTCAACCGCGAGGCGCTGCGGCTCGTGGGCGCGCCGGATTTCCCCACGCCCGCCAGCCCGATCCCCGCGACGGCGCTGCCGCAGCCGTACCTGGCCGCGGCGCTGCGCCTGCTGCAGGCGCCGGATTCCGCGGATCCGGCCGGTGCCACCTTGGAGTGCGCATGGCCTTGTCCCGATGGGCCGCAGCGGGATATCGAGGCCACGTTGACGGTGGTCGACTTGCAAGGCCGGCGGGCGATCCAGGCGGTGCTGCACGACGTGACCGCGCGCAAACGATCCGAGTCCGAAATGCGCCGCCTGGCAGCCGCCATGGAGCAGGCCGGGGAGGGCATGGCCGTGGCGGATCCCGAAGGCATCCTGGTGTATGCCAACCGGGCCTTCCTGGCCGCCATCGACCGTGCGCGGCAGGATGTTGTCGGGCGCCGGGCCGCTTTTCTCAAGAATTCCGACCTGTGGACCACCCTGTATGGCTATGGCCCCCAGGGCGCGGCCCACCCCGCCTGGGCGGGCGAACTGCCCATCGAAAACGCGGCCGGCCAGGTGACCCCGTTCCCGGCGGTCGTCACCCCCGTGCGCGACGCGGAGGGCCGCCTGGTCAATATCGTGATCGTGCTCCGCGGCGCCGGCGGCTCCCCATGACCCCCCGGTTCGGCGCCATCGAGGCCGGGGGCACCAAGTTTGTCTGTGCCGTGGGCGTCGGCCCCGACCGCATCGAAGAGCAGGTCCAGTTTCCCACCACCACCCCCGATGAAACCTTGGAGCGGGCCATCCAGTTTTTCAAGGGCCGCTCGCTGGCCGCCCTTGGCGTGGGATCGTTCGGCCCGCTGGACCTGAACCGGGAATCCGCGCGCTACGGCTTCATCACATCCACCCCCAAGCCGGGTTGGCGGGACACGGACCTGGTCGGGCGGCTGCAGGCCGCGCTGGGCATCCCCGTGGGGCTGGACACGGACGTGAACGCCGCAGCGCGGGCCGAGTGGCAATGGGGCGCCGGCGCCGGTTGCGCCGTGGTGCTGTACCTGACAGTCGGCACCGGCATCGGCGGCGGGGTCATGGTGCATGGCCGGCCGCTGCAGGGGCTGGGCCACCCGGAGATGGGCCATGTGCGGGTCCCGCACGACCTGCAGCGCGACCCGTTTGCGGGCGCGTGCCCGTATCACGGCGACTGCCTTGAGGGCCTGGCCGCGGGGCCTGCGCTGCGGGCGCGCTGGGGGCAACCGGCCGAAAGCCTGCCGCCGGATCACCCGGCGTGGCCGCTCGAGGCGCAGTACCTGGCCCTGGCCCTCGTGAACTACATGTGCATCCTGTCGCCCATGCGGATCCTTTTGGGCGGGGGCGTGATGCAGCAGCCAGGCCTGCTGCCGATGATCCGCCGGCCGGCCGTGGAGTTGCTGCGCGGATACCTTGACTTGGGGACCGTGCGGCCCGACCTGGCGGATTACATCGTGGCGCCGGGCCTGGGCGACCGTTCCGGCATCCTGGGCGCGCTGGCGCTGGCCGCGAATGCCGCTGCCGCTGGCTGAACCCACGCGCAGCATCAAACCTTGTTGCGGCGCTGCGGGGGGTGTGCTATCTTGGTTGTGAACATTGTACTCAGGAACAACGAGGAGCGGTCTCATGCGTTGCGGTCGGTTTCTTGTCCTCCCATCCGCCTTGTGCTTGATCCTGTTCCTTGCCGGTGCGGCTGGCGGCGCAACAGCGCCGGGCGCTGGTTGGAGCTTGTTGTATCAATGGCAGGAAGTGATCCCCGTGGGGGGGCAGCCGTTCCTGGCGGATGGCCGCCAATACGTGGACCCGGCCACGGGCCAGGAGCATACCTTCTATTACGACGGCCAGGGAGCGGTGGTGGCCGCCGGCCCGGATATTTCCTGGTTGAACAGCACCCCGGCCCAGGCGGCCGGAGAACACAAGCCCGGGGCCTATGTTCCGGTGAAAAAAGCGCTGCCCTTTGCCCCCCCCGCGTGGGATTCGTGCAGTGTCTCTGTGGCGCTGCCTCCACTGGATGCACAAACCATCCGCGCGAAAAAAGCCGCGATCGAGAAGGCGGAACTGATCGGGTTGCGGCGGTCTCTGCCGGCGCCGGTGGCCGTGGGCGAGGCGCCGAACCCCGGCGCGGCGTGGAAAGGCCTGGGGCGGGGCGGCAACCTGTGGAGCCTGGCTTTCACCGCGGAACAATCGCACGGGTTGCGGTTCCATCTCGAAAGCGTCAACTTGCCCGCAGGCTGCGCGGTGTGGGTCTATGACGCCCGCGACCCGGACCAGGTGCTTGGCCCGTACGGCATGGACGCCTGTTTTGGCGACACGGATTTCTGGACCGCAACCATCTTCACCGACCAGGCCATCCTGGCCTGCGAGGTGCCGCTGGGCGTGGATATCGGCGCAGTGGCTTTCAGGATTTCCGAAGTGGTGGACCGGTTCGTGGACGTCGGCGAGCTGTTCCCCCGGCAGGTGGGCAACTGCCATAATGACGTCGCTTGCTACCCGGCGTGGAGCAACCAGGCCGCGGCCGTGGCCGGGATCGGCAGCATTGGCGTGGCCGGGGAACTGTGGTGCACCGGTTGCCTGGTCAGCGACTCGAACCCCAGCACCTACGTCGACTACTTCATGACCGCCAACCATTGCGTGGGCAGCCAGTCCGAGGCCAGCGATACCGAGTTCTACTGGTTTTACCAGGCGTCCCAATGCCACGGCACCGTGCCCAACCCCAGGAACGTGCCGCGCACCAGCGGCGGCGCCACGTACCTGGCGGGCATGACCTACCAATCGGCTAATGACTTCGCTTTGCTCCAACTGCGCCAGGCGTCCCCGGCGGGCGTGTATTATGTGGGCTGGACCACCGCGCGCCCCTCGACCAGCGAAACCCTGACCTGCATCCATCACCCGGATGGCTCGTACAAGCGCATCAGCTTCGGCAAGCTGGAGTGGGACGATACCAACTGGCTGACCGTGCAGTGGCATTCCGGGGTCACGGAGCCGGGCAGCAGCGGCAGTCCCCTGTTCGATGCGGCCGGGCGGTTTGTCGGGCAGCTCTATGGCGGCGAGTCCGCATGCGAATACATGGCGGGCCTGGACGAATACGGCCGGTTCACCGTCACCTACCCGGTAGTGAAGAAATGGCTGGGCGAAGATTGGAATTCCTCCGCTTTCCCGTGGGAAATGTTCATCCCGGCCTTTAAATCTCATCGCAGCAAGTAATCAACGCAATCATCATCATAGGAGGAGGGTTCATGACCGCAGTCTACCGTTACCTTTCCATGCTCTCGGTTTCCTTGGCGCTGCTGGCCGGCGGAGCGGGTGTCGCGTTGGCGGATGACGGCCCACAGCCTGGTTGGACACTGGTGTCCGAATGGCAGGAACTGCTGCCCGTGGGCGGGCAGGCGCTGCTGGTTCAAGGCCGGCAGTATTTCGATGCCGCCACCGGCCAGGAGCACACTCTTTATTACGACGGCCAGGGCCAACTGATCCCTGGCGGGCGCGAGATCACGTGGCAGGATGTCGCCCCGGCGCAGGCCGCCGGCGCCCGGAAACCCGGCACCTACGTGCCGGTCAAGGCGGCTCCGCCCTGCGCGTTGCCCACGGGCACGCCCAGCCTGTCCGCCGTCCTGCCGCCGCTCGACGCGGCGACCATCGCGGAGAAGCAAGCGCAGGTGCCCAAGGCAGAACTCATCGGCCTGCGCCGGAAGCTGTCCGCCCCCGCCGTGGTCAGCGAGCCTGACTGGCAAACACTGGACAAGGCCGGCCGGTACTGGACGTTCAGCCTCATGGCAAAAAAGTCGCACGGCCTGCGGATTCACCTGGAGGATGTCAGCCTGCCGGCCGGGACCGCGATCTGGGTTTACGACGTGAACCGGCCCTCCCAGGTGCTGGGGCCGTACGATGCGCAGGCGTGCCACGGCGGCCGCGACTTCTGGACCGAGACGATTTTCACCGACCACGCGCTGATCCTGTGCCATGTGCCGTCCGGCGCCGACGCATCCGCCGTGGCATTCAAGGTCACCGAGGTGGTGGACATGTTCGTGGATTTCGGCGCCCTGCTGGCAAAGCAGGTCGGCAACTGCCACAATGACGTGACCTGTTACCCCGCCTGGGCCAACGAAGCGGCCGCCGTGGCCGGCATCGGGTCGATCAACCAGGTGGGCTCGCTATGGTGCACCGGGTGCCTGATGAACGATGCTGACAGCGGGACCTACATTGACTACTTCATGACCGCTTACCACTGCGTGGGCGACCAAACCGCGGCCAACACCACCGAATACTACTGGTTTTACCAGACCCCCACGTGCAATGGCACACCGCCCAATCCCAGCTCGGTGCCGCGCACCGGCGGCGGCGCCACGTTCCTGGCCGGCACCAGCGCCGGCTCTGGCAACGACTTCTGCTTCCTGCGCCTCAACCAAGCCTCGCCGCAGGGCGTCTATTATGTGGGCTGGACGGTTTCTGCGCCCTCGACCAGCGAAACCCTCACCGGGATCCATCACCCGGACGGATCGTTCAAGCGCATCAGCTTCAGTCGCCTCTACTCCTCGGCCCAGGCCAACTGGTGGGAGGTGCAGTGGTATTCCGGCGTTACCGAGGGCGGCAGCAGCGGCAGCCCGCTGTTCAACACCGAGCACCAGTTCATTGGCCAACTGCGCGGCGGCTCCTCTTCGTGCGAGCAGTTGGACGGTACGGATGATTATGGCCGGTTCAGCTACACCTATCCCATCATCCAGGCTTGGCTTGGTGCGAGCGCGGATTTCCCCTGGGACCTGTTCATGCCGGCCATCAAGGTCAAAGACTAGCCTGGAGTTTGATCCGATTTTAGCGGGCTGAATCGTCGTTTGAAGTGACCATTAGCGATCATTTTTTATTTTCAATAATGTTCCCATGTAAATATAGAATAATTACAAAATATATCTTGCTATTAACCAACATCTCGTCAATATTATGCCCATGTATATTGAAACGGTAGCCAATCGGAACTCGC
>CAZAYP010000003.1:0-42945 GCA_964489425.1 uncultured Verrucomicrobiota bacterium
CAGGGGCGCGGGGCCGGCGGGGCGGCGGGCGCTGGGGCCGCCCCGGCCGCGCTGCCGCTGTCCGGGGGCGCGGCCACGAACTGGGCGCGCGCCGCGGCCAGGATCTCCGGGGTCACGCGGATCCGCTCCCAGGCATACTCCGGCAGGGCCGTGGCCAGCACCTCCAGCGGCAGTTCGGGAATGACCAGCAGCTCACCCAGGAAAATGAAGGCGCCGCAGGCATGCACCTCGTCCTGCATCACCGGACAGTGGTGCCGCTCAATGGCCGTGAGCAGGGTGTTGGGGAAACGCCATTTCTGGCAGATCAACACGCCCACCTGGCAATGGTTGATGCCGTACAAGTCGCTCTCCGCGCGGACCAGCTCGCGCTGGTCCGTGTTCCAGCGGATGCGCATGAGCGCCCCGCCGCGCGGCTCGCTGATCAGGATGATGACCAGCCGCCCGATGTTGTGCAGCAGCCCGCCCAGCTTGCAGATTTCCTGGTCGTGATGGCTGGCCCCAGCCAGGCGCGCCAGGATATGGGCCGCGCGCGACACCTGCTGGGCATGCTGGAAATACTCGTGCAGGTTGCCGAGCTTGGCGAACACCTGGTTGATGATCCGGTGGGAAAACGAGACCGCCACGTACTCCACCAGGTGATCCATCCCGATGTAGCGCACCGCCTCGCCGATGTTGTCCACCCGGCGCCCGATGCCGTAGGCGGCGCTGTTCACGATGTGCAGCAGGTCCGCGCTCAGCGCCGCGTCCTTCTCGATCAGCGGCACGAGGTCCCGGAAGGTGGTGGACGGCCGGGCCGCGATGGCGCGCAGCTGGAACAGCGTCTCCGGCATGGGCGGCAGCCGATCCACCTGCTCCACGATGCGCCGGTAGAAATCCTCCTTGTTCAGCGGCGGCTTCGCGGCGGGCGGGGTTGGCTGTCCACGGATCATGGGGCTCCGAACTGGATCCAATCCAGTTGCGCCGCGACTTTGGAGGCCGTGTACTGGCTGTTGCAGGAGATGCCCACGCCCACCCGCTCCGGCACCAGGCCGTAGATCCGCTTGAAATCCGCCGCCACATCGCGCCGTTCCGCAAGGAACTGGCCGGAAGCGGCGTCCTGCTGGTTGCGCACGCAAATCCAGTGCACCTTGACCAGGCCGCCGCCATACGTAACATCCCCTTCAGCGCCCACCGGCGTGACGGTCTCCCAGCGGTAAGCGATCGATTTCTGGCTGAACATGTTGCCTGTCGTGACGTAGATGCCGATCGCCTGGTCGTCCTTGGACGGGTCGCGACCATCCGCGCCCGGGGGAAATGCCGTGACCCGCCAGCTCCACTGCAGGATGGGATCCTTGTTCAGATCCACGCCGGGGGGTTCGGTCGCCAACGTGGCGCTGGCGCTGGCGGACGTCATTTCCAGGTACCCGTTGGTGACCGTGAATATGGCCGCGGGGGTTCCGGGCTTGCTCTTGACCCGCCAGGCGGAGGACAAGGTGTCAAAATCATCCCGCCAAGCCACCGCCCCGCCCGCCGCGGGCGACAGCACCGGACATCCCAGAACGGCGCCAACGGCCAGCAGGGTCCCCCAAAACGCTGGTTTCATGGTGTGCCTTGCTCCTTTATTAAACTGCAGGGATTCTAGGGCAGGACCGGCAACGCTGGCAACCAGTAAATGCAAGGCGAATAAAAGGCCGGCGAGATAGTCCTGTTGCCAGACGCCGATCGCTTCCGCAGGGAACCGCTCGCGTCTGCTGGTCGGCTTGCCGGCCTACTCTTTCCAGACGGCGCCGACGGAGCGACGCCCTCCATCGGCGCGGCGATTATCCATCAGGTGGAGGGATTCGCTCCGTCGAATCCGTCTGGGTTTGATATTCATGAGGATTCACCGATGTGTGCCCATCAGAGGTCATCGTTTTCGAACCCGCTACGGGAGACGAATACGGTGCAGTACCTTGTTCATTTTTTCTCACGGAGCCACAGCGTCACGGGGAACAGCTTCCATCGAGCCATGGATGGCGCATGTCATGCTTCATTGATCCCACCAACAAATAAAAAGGCAAGCGGGTTTCCTTTCCACGCATGACGTAGAACCATGATCGCGCCGATTCTTTTTGCGTTCATCCCCGTGTCTCCGTGCCTCCGTGAGAGTCTCCCCGCGTTGCTTAGGCCTTACCCTGAGGCCTTACTTAAGGGCCGGTTTCTCATTGACACGGCGTGCCCGTGCAGATACTTCGTTTTGCAGATGAAACAGCTTATCTTGAGGTTTAATCGCAAAATGGCGCACTTCATGCGCCGACACAACGTAGTTGAGCACTGGACCCGACAAATTGAGTCCAGGCGGGTATTGCATGCCCTGCAGCGGTTCGACCCCCGGCTTCCGCCGGCGTCGGTGCAAGTTGAAGTCACCACCGAATGTAACTATAAATGTCCATTTTGTCCGCAATCGGTCAGCCAGCGCCCCGTTCAATACATTACCCGGGCTGGATTCGGATACCTGATGGACGAATTGCAGCGGATCAATTACAGCAGCCTCGTCAATATGGCCATTGATAACGAGCCGTTCATGCATCCGCTGCTGATGGATTTTTGTGAACAGATTTCGGTGCGGTTACCCAAGGCGCGGGGCTTGCTGGTGACCAATGGGGCCTTGATGCAGAAAGAGCATTATGACTTTCTCTCCGGGTTGGCCACGACGCCCCTGATATTGCTCGATGATTACACGCCGGACCATCGGGTGATCAAGCGCATCAAGGAATGGCAGCCCCACGGGAACGGCAAGCTGGAAATTATCTTCCGGCCCCGGTCCTGGAACGAGACGCAATCCAACATGGCCGGCAACAAGCCTATTGCGGATCTGGATCTCGGCGGGTTTGCCAATGTCGCCTGCACCTGGCCGTTTACCACCATTTTTTTCAACGCGCGCCTGGAGGCGGTCCTGTGTTGTTCCGACTATCATCATGAGTTTGTCATGGGCAACCTGGCCCGCGAACGGCTGATGGACATCTGGAACAATGCAAAATACCAGGCCGTGCGCCAATCGATGTTGAAAACACAAAGAGAACATCTTAATCCGTGCCGACAATGCGACATGGTTCGGTTTGTCCTGCCCATGCACTGCGACCCAGCGCACCGTCCCAGGCCAGCATGGCAAGAGGCATAGCAAGGCTCTTGTCGCTGGCGCCAAGCATACCGTGCCGCTGTAATAATTGCTGCGCTGGCCCAGGCGGGTCCGATTCTTGACGGGGGGAAGCCGGTGCCGTATCCTGACCATACTATGAAAGGCGGCTACATTACGCTTGCCGCGGGACGGTCCGGATGATACCGGCCCACGCGCACGTGGAACGGGCGCTGGAGGTGTCGCGGCATTGGTCGGACCAGGCCATCGCCCTGGCGCCGCGCATCTTTGCGGGCCTCCTGGTGTTCCTGGTGTTCTGGTGGCTGGCGCGCCTGGCCCGCTGGTTCATGCGGCGCCTGATGAAAAAACGGGGGCCGGAAGGCGCGGCGGTGTTGGAACTGGCCCAATCGGCGGGTGCGATTGCGCTGTTCTTTCTCGGGGTGATCACCGCGCTGGGCACCATGGGCGTGAATATTTCCGCCCTGGTGGCCACCCTGGGGCTCAGCGGGTTTGCGCTGGGATTTGCGCTGAAAGATGCGCTGGCAAGCCTCCTGGCCGGGTGCCTGATCCTGCTGTACCGGCCGTTCCGCTGCGGGGATATGGTCACCATCTCCGGCAATGGGCAGGGCCGGGTGAGCGAAATCAACCTGCGCTACACCGTGCTGCAGGACAAGGGCCAGCGGTACCTGGTGCCCAACTCGGTGATTTACACCACGACCCTGTGCGTACAGGATGCGCCCCCCGCAGCCCCGCCACCGGCGGGATCCAACCGGATCGGCTCATGAAAGCCAAACCCGAAAAAAGCCCGCCGCCGAAAAAACGCACGTTGCTGGTGGTGGATGACGAGCCCTCGATCCGCTTCCTCATCAAGCTGATCGTGGAACGTACCGGCCTCGAGTTGGTGGGCATGGCCGCAACCGGCGACGCCGGCCTGAATTACTACCGGAAATACAAGCCCGACCTGGTGCTCATGGACATTGACATGCCCATGAAAAGCGGCGTGGCGGCGCTGCGCGAATTGATCCGCGAGTTCCCGCGCGCCAAGGTCAGCATGTTGACCAGCTATGCCGACGAGGAAATCGTCAAGGAGTGCATCGGTTTGGGGGCCGTGAACTACATCTTGAAAAGCGCGCCGATCCATGAAATCCAGCGCATCATCGAGTCCACGCTGGCGGAAATTGAAGTGCACTGACGCCACTTTCCGGTTGCGCGCCGGGCGGCAATCCATTAGAAGCAATGACCATGGAAGATCCATTGGCGCATTTCCCAAGGCCTAGGGCATGGAATCGGTTGTAACCGAAGTCTCCATCCTGGTGATCCTGGGGATCAACTTCGTGGTGCTGCTGATCGCCATGCTGATGATGACGTACCACTACCTGCAACTGCGCCGGGAAGTGGGCCACTCGGTCAGCCTTCTCAAGAAGGAAACCCGGCACAGCGCCACCCAACTGGAAGAAGTCCAAGCCGCGGTCACGCTCCTCGGAGACAAGCTGGACCGCATGGCGCGCACCCTGGCCAGCCCCGACGCCCGCCGCCCAGCGCCCCCGCCGCCACGGGAACCAATCACCGTCAAAACCCGCGAACCCGAGGTCCCCGCCCCGGCCCCCCTGCCGCCGCCGCCGCCTCCGCCGCCGCCAACCCCGGCGCCAGCGCGCACCGACGCCCTGTTTGCCACCCCACCCCGTGCGCAACCACTGCCCCCGCCGCCGGCCGCAGGGCCCAAAGACCGGGCCTCGATCCTGGACCAGATTCGCGAACTGACGCAAAAGGAAATGGACAAGACGGCCATCCGCTGTCCGGACTGCGGCCGGCAAATGCCTTTTGAGGCGCTGCGGATGCAGGACGTGCAGGTTTGTCCTTATTGCGGCAAGGAGTTCGGGTCAGACACCTACCTGATCTCCCTGCTGCAAAACAAGCAGCAGACCCTGACATGACCCCCGCGGCGCCAGCTTTGGCCCGCACGGCTGTCGACTAACGAGGAGAGCATCCCATGATCGCCTTTATCGAAGGTCTGCTGGCCGAAAAAAAACCCATGCTGGTGGTGGTGGCCACGCAGGGCATCGGGTACGAGGTGAACATCCCGCTGAGCACCTATGACCACCTGCCGGCGCCCGGCCAGTCCTGCCGGCTGCTGATCTATGACCATGTGCGCGAGGATATCCACGCCCTGTACGGCTTTGCCACCGGCGCGGAAAAGGAGCTGTTTTTGCGGCTGATGAGCGTTTCAGGCATCGGCCCCCGCCTCGCCCTCTCGACCCTGAGCGGGCTGGCGGTCCGCGAGATCAAGCGCGCCATCGTGGAGGGCGACATCAAGCGCCTGAGCTCGGTTTCCGGCATCGGCAAGAAAACCGCCGAGCGCATGATCGTGGAGCTGCGCGATAAAATCGGCACGGGCGAGGCGCTCGAAGCCCTGGCCGGGCCCCAGGACCAGGAGGCGGCCGGAGACGCCCGGGTGCGGGATGCCGTGCAAGCCCTGGTCTCGCTGGGCTACAAGCAGGCCGACGCCTGGAAAATGGTCGGGAAATCCCGGCCCAACCTGGGGCCGGCCACCACGGTCGAGGAGCTCATCCGCCTGGCCTTGATGAGCTGACGGCGGCCCCGGAACAACGCAGCCATGGCGCGCTATCAATACCTGTTCGGCCCGGTGATGTCCCGCCGCATGGGCCGCTCGCTGGGCGTGGATTTGACCCCGTTCAAAACCTGCACGGAAAACTGCCTGTTCTGCCAGCTGGGCCCCACCCCGGCCACGACCATCGCGCGCCGCGAATATGTTCCGCTGGCCGCCGTGCTGGCCGAGCTGGATGACTGGCTGGACCAGGGCGGACACGCGGACTACATCACCCTTTCCGGCCAGGGCGAACCCACCCTGCACACCCGCTTCGGCGAGGTGCTCGACCACGTCCGCCGCCGCCGCGCCGGGTCCAGCGCCCTGCTGACCAACGGCACGCTCCTGCACGACCCCGCGGTTTGCGCCGCGGCCGCCCGGGCCGACATGGTAAAAACCACCCTCAGCGCCTGGGACGAGGAATCGTTCCGCCGCCTGCACCGGCCGCATCCCGGCGTGACCTTCGCGCAGTTGCTGGCGGGCGCCCGGCAGTTCCGCGCCGCGTATCATGGCCAGCTATGGCTCGAGGTCATGCTCCTGGCGGGGATCAATTCCCGGCCGGAAGACATCCGGCGCATCGCCGCCCTGGCCGCGGAGATCGCGCCGGACCGCATCCATCTGAACACCGCCACGCGGCCGCCGGCGGACGCCACGGCGCGGGGCTTGGCCCCGGATGAACTGCTGGCCCTCGCCGACCTGTTCACCCCGCGGGCCGAGGTTACCGCGGCCGCCGGCCCGGCCGCGGCCGCGACCCACGGGGTTCCCGCCGACCAGGTGCTGGACCTGATCCGCCGGCACCCCTGCACGGCGCAGGACATTGCGCTGGCCGCCCAGGTGTCCCTCTTCGAGGCCAACACGCTGTTGACCGGGCTGTGCCACAGCGGCCTGGCTGCCAGCCAGGAGGTGCACGGCACGATCTACTTTGCCCCGGCGCCCAACGGACCGAAACCCTCCCCCACCCCCGGCCCCAGCCATGATGACCCACGCTGAACTCGACCGCATCCGCAACTGGTTTGCCACGTATGCCTGCCAATTCGCAGCCGCGGATGGCAGCCTGCCGCTGCCCCTGCAGGTCAAGGTGGATCACAGCCGGCGGGTAGCGGACGAGGCCCGCGACATGGCGCGCGAATTACAGTGGCCGGAGACGGACCTCCGGGTGGCCGAGGCCGTGGGCTTGCTGCACGATGTGGGCCGGTTCACCCAGTACACGCGGTTCCGGACCTTCCGCGACCTGGACTCCATCAACCATGGCGCGCACGGCGCCGAGGTGCTGGCCGGCAGCGACCTGGCCAGCGCCTGGCCGGACGCGCTGCGCGAGGTGCTCCTGGCCAGCGTGCGCCACCACAACGCCCACCAGGTGCCCGTCGAGATGGCCAGCCCGGCCAAGGCCTTCCTGCACCTGGTGCGGGACGCCGACAAGCTCGACATCTACCAGGTCGTATTGCATGCCCTGCAAACCAACGAGTTTGACCAGCACCCGGAAATCACCCTCAGCATCCGCCGGGAGGGTCCGGTGACCCCGGAACTGCTGGACGAGATCCGCCGGGGGCAACCAGGCTCCTACCGGCACCTGAAAACCGTAAGCGACCTGGTTCTGGTCATGCAGTCATGGGTGTTTTGCATCAATTACACGCCGGCCCTGCGGCGGATTGCCGAGCGCCGATTCCTCGAAGACCTGTCGGCGTTTCTACCTGCGGACCGCGCCGCGCGCGAGGTGGCGCAAGCGGTGCGGGATTTTGTCGCCCGGCGGCTGGATCAGGAAGTGTAACGCTTCTTGTTGCGGTCCCACCAGCGCAACCATCCGTTGACGTCCGTGATCTGCTCGCCAATGATCTTGTTGAGCGTGGCAATGGCAATTTCCGCCATGGGATCGTTCAGCAGGGCCACCAGGCTGGGGATCGCCCGGCGCTCGCGCAGCTTGCCCAGCGCCCCGGCCGCGTTCTCGCGCACGTAGCGGTTATCGCTGCCCAGCAGGGCGATCAGCGATTCGCCGGCCCGCTGGTCCGCCTTGTCGCCCAGGACATTGATGGCCTTGACCACCACCAGCAGGTTCTTGTCTTTCAGCGCGCCGATCAGGGTTTCGGTCACCTTGGGCGTATTGAACTCGCCCAGCGCCTCGACGACCTTGGCCCGGACCAGCAGGCTGGGGTCAATGATGGCCGTGACCAGCGGGTCAATGGCCAGCGGATCCTTGATGCGGCCCAAAGCCCAGGCGGCGTTGATCCGCACCCGCTCCTCAGGCTCCTGGAGCGTTTCGGCCAGGAAGCCGATGGCCGGCGACCCGATCTTAACCAGGGCTTCAATGGCGGCCTCCTGGCATTCCGTCTCTTCGAAGCGTTTAAAGCCCACGATCAACGGCTTGATGGCGCGCTCGGCGCGCAGTTCGCCCAGCGCCGCCGCCGCCGCGGGGAACAGTTCGGGCACGGCCAAAGTTTCCAGCAAGGGTTCCACCGCCAGGGGGTCTTTCAGGCGGGCCAGGGTCTTGATGGCCTCTTGACGTACGCCCATGTCCTTGTCGCGCAGCATGTCGATGAGCGCCGAGGGAATGCGTTCGTCCTGGTGCTCCTGCAGGCCGCGGACCGCCGCGCGCCGGTCCTCCGCGTCGCCATGCTTGAGCACAAAAAGAAGGGATTCGAGGGCGCGGGGGTTCTCGATCAGGTCCAGGGCCTGCTTGGCGCGGTTGCGGATAACGTCGCTGACATCCCCCAGGGTTGCCACCAGCTCATCCACCGCCGGCCGGCCGATCGAGCACAAAGCCCAGACCGCCTCGCCCGAGCCATCGGCCGCCAGGTGCTCGATCAAGGCCGGGACGGCGCGGGCGTCCTTGATCCGGCCGAGCGCCCAGATGGCGGCGGAGCGTACGCCCGCATCCGCATCCTGGATGGTCTTGATCAAACCTTCCACGGCTGCCGCATCGGCGGCCTGGCCAAAGTCCAGGGCCGCTTTCTCGCGCACGCGGCCGTTGTCGCTTTTGAGCGCCGCGAGGCGCTTGTCCAGGGCCGGGGCCGCGGCAGCGGCCGCGGCGTCAGCCGCCGTACCGCCCGCATCCGATGATGACGCTGCCTGGGGATTGAGCAGGTGGAGGATTTGCTGCAGTTCGTTATCGGCCGAGACGCCAGCCAACGCGGCTCCGCCCACGGTGCCGCGCCGCCAACGCCGAAGATCCCATGCTGCCACCGTCAGCATGAGCAGACAAATCAAAGCTATGACAACCCCGGTTATCATGACGTCGCGGCCCCAAAGGCACGGCTTCGCTACTCCTGTTCAATTCTATATCGGCCGATCCGGGCCGGGGGTCAAGCGAGTTTTAGCGTTTTTTTACCGGCCGCATCAACCGCCCCGGCGGATGGCCTCTTTGTCCGTCTCGGCCTGGTCGCGCGCCCGGGCCAGGCGCCGGACCTTTTCTTCCGCGGCGGCCTGAATTTTCTCGGGTTCACCGGTGGCTTGGGCCGCGGCCAGCGTCTGCGCCATCATGATCTCGACTTCAGCGACCGCGGCCTGGTACTGGCGGTCCCGCTCAGCCAACTTCTCCTTCTGGGCCTGGGTCAACGCCTGGACCTTGCCCGCCTTCTTCTCCAACCGTTCCATCGCCAACTCATAGGAAGTTTTCATACCGGCACCTCTTGCTCTTGGGCTTTCCAAGACCAGCCTATCCCACCGCCGTGGGGGTTGGCGAGATCTATCTGGCGCGCGCAACCCGGCGACTCGGAAACTCGTTGCCATCCCGCGACCGACGCGTTAACCTGCGCGGTATGAATCAGATCCATCCCGCGCGCCTGGCGGTTGTTGCGGCCTTGGGATGGCTGCTCGTACAAGCCACGCCATTGGCCGCCCAGGAACTGCTGGCGTTCGAACCAGACGACACGATCGCCGAACTGCGCGCCAAGATCGCGCATAACGGCTACCAGTTCACGGTGCGCGAGAACCGCATCTTCCAGATGTCGCCCGACGCGCGCGGCCGGATGTTGAGCCGGCACGCGCCGCCCGCGGGAAAGCGCAGCGCGGTCTCCGCCGATCCCGGCCCCCTGGCTGCGCAACTGGGCCGCGCGCTGCCCGCGACGTTCGACTGGCGCAACGTGAATGGTCACACCTACATCGGCCCGATCCGTGACCAGGGCAACTGCGGCTCGTGCTACGCGTTTGCGGCGTGCGCCGCGGCCGAAGGCGTCTACAACGTCGCGCTGGGCAAGTACGACAGCCAGTGCGTGGACTTCTCGGAAGCTTTCGTGGCCTTCTGCCTGTCCGCCTACTACTCGGGATTCTCCGGATGCTCGGGCGCAGACTACGACTACGACGAACTGGCCGCGCTCACGGCCTACGGCGTGTGCCTGGAGTCCTTGTACCCTTATTCGGACCACGAGCAGGCCTGTATCTTTGCGACGCTACCGGCCACGACCCGGTTCAAGAACTGGTACCGCATCGCCTGCAGCGACATTGACGCCATCAAGACCGCCATCATGACCTACGGGGTCGTAGACGCGGCCGTTTACGTGGACTCGGGATTCGAGGCCTATGACAGCGGCATATACGAAAACACCGCCACGGACTGCAACGACACCCCCTGCTACTATAAGCCGACCAACCATGCCATTGCGCTCGTGGGCTGGGGCGACGGGTACTGGATCCTGCGCAACAGCTGGGGCCCGGACTGGGGCGAGAACGGGTACATGCGCATCAAGTTTACCTCCGCGCGGGCCGCGTGCGAGGTCGCCTACCTGGTGTACGGCCTCCCCGGCCCGGTGCCGGTGACCGGCCCGGCTTCCAACATCACGGCCACTGCCGCCAAGCTGACCGGCAGCGTGTCGCCCAACGGCCAGAACACGGTCGTCTACTTTGATTACGGGACGGCCACCAACTACGACCTGGCTTCCGCCAGCGTTGCGGCCGGCAGCGGGACCGGCACGGTGCCAGTGAGCGTAACCGTCACCTCGCTCTATCCGGAAACCACCTACCATTTCCGCCTGCGCGCCATCACCAGCGCCGGCGCCACGCAGGGCGCGGACCGCGTGTTCACCACCGTCGGCCTGCCCGGCCCGCCGCTGGTGACGGCCCTGCCCGCCACGCAAATCGGCCCGACCACGGCGCTGATGCGCGCCTGGGTCAACCCGCACGGGCTGGCGGGCGCGGGGTGGTTTGAGTACGGGTTCAACCCGGCGTACGGCCGGCGCACCGCGGCCATCACGTTCAGCGCCCAGTCCAGCAATGTGCTCGTGCAGGCCCTGGCGACCGGGCTGTACCCGCGCGTGGGTTACCATTACCGGTTCACGGCCACCAACAGCGCCGGCCTGCACCAGGGGCTGGACCAGGCCTTCACCACGGCCGTGGCCACGGTCGTGGTGCTGCACGAGACCTTCGAGCACAGCGGCGCGGCGCCCGGCGGATGGAGCCAGGACTACGTGACCGGGTCACGGCCATGGTCCTTTATGAACGGCGGCCTGAACGGCCATCCCGCCGGCGCCCAGGCAGGCACGTACAACGCCTGTTTTTACGTGACCAACTTCACGGCGCCCCGCACGCGGCTGGTGACGCCGACGTTGGATTTCGGGGCCGCCACCAATGCGCCGGAGCTCACCTTCTGGCACGCCATGCAGGTGCGCCTGGTCTACCAGGACGAATTGCGGGTGTACTACAAAACCTCGGCGGCCGGGTCCTGGACGCTGCTGGCGGCCTACACCACCAACACCCCGGCCTGGACCCAGCGCAGCCTCAGCCTGCCCAAGGTCAACCGCACGTATTACCTGGCGTTCGAAGGCACGGCACGCTGGGGTTACGGCGCCTGCGTGGATGAGGTGTACGTGACCGGCCAATCCGCGCCGCCGCCGGGCGTGGTCACGCTGCGGGCCGAGGGCCAGACCACCAACAGCGCGCGGCTGGTCGCGCGCATCACGCCCGACGGGCTGCCGGGCCGCGCGTGGTTCGAGTACGGGCCGAGCCCGCTGTACGGCCTGGCGACCACGAACTTCACCTGGGCCGCCGGCCTGGTCAGCGTGACGGCCACGGTGCACCTGGGCGGGTTGCCGGCATCCACCACGTACTATTTCCGGGCCCGGGGCACCAACGTGAACGGCCTTGGCTTGGGCGAAAACTGCCAGTTCACCACGCGGGGCGCACCCAAGAAGCCAACGGCGACCACCCTGCCCACGGCGCCCGTCACCCTCACCACGGCCCGGCTCAACGCGCAGGTTACCCCCCATTGGCTCGACACCACCTGTTATTTCCTGTACGGCACCAACCAAGGCCAGTTGACCGCCACCCCGACAACGCTGCTCTCGAATACCAACCCCGCGGCGCTCACCACGAGCGCCACGGTCACCGGCCTGCGCAAGGGCACCCGGTACTATATCCGCCCCGTGGCCTACAATTCGCTCGGTTCAAGCACCGGCATAACCGCCTCGTTCGTCACCGGCGTCAAGCTGCCGCCGGCCTTGTTCCAGTTGCTGCTGGCGCACTGACCCGCGGCCGGGCCAAGCGCTGGGTCAGTGCCGGTTCCCAGGCCTAATGCTGCTCCATGTCGTAGAGCAGCAGGAAGGCCGCGCACAGGCCAAGCGCTGCGGCCGGCACCAGCACCGCGACCAGATCGAGGCGCTGGGTCAGCGCCGCGCCCAGCGCCACACCCAGACAGAAGCACACCAGGGTAGGCGCGCGAACGTGGATGAACGCGCGGCACCGGTCACGGTTGGCGGCCGCGGCCGGGTCCGCGGCGGCAGCGCGCCGGCAAAACTGGAACTGCACGATGTTGCGGAACAGCCCGCTCAGGGTGCCGCTCATGAAGTTGGTCAGCACCGGCAACTCGCCGACCCGCTCCAGCGCGATCAGGTGCAGGCTCATGGCCAAGGCCGCGCAACTGGCCAGCCAGTAGGTGCGCCACTCGGCGGGCTGCGCGGCATGCCCGGGCGCCCACACCCGCCAGAGCAGGTACATCCCCAGGAGCAGCAACATTTCCAGCAGCAGCAGCGCCGCGGTGACGATGCGCGCGTGCAGCCCGCGCCGCCGCAGGACTTCAAGGATGGCCGCGCCCAGCGCGCTGCCCGCGGCAAACACCGCGATCACCAACGCGTGCAGCCACGCGGCCCGCGTGCCCTGGCCCAGCGCCAGCGCCACAAAAAAGGTGATGATGTTGCCGGTCATCATGCTGGCAAAAACCCGGCACAGGGCCAGGAACGTCATGGCGTCGACAAAACCCGCGATGGCTGCCATGACCAGGGCCAACCCGTGCGCCACCCGCGGCGGGAGGTCTTTTTCCATCACAAGGCTCCGGGGGTGCAGGCGCGGCGCATGGCGGCGGACAGCGCAGCTACACGCTGAACCGGATCTCGATAATATCGCCGTCGGCCACCGGGTACTCCTTGCCGTGCAAGTGGTACAGGTTGGCGGCCCGCGCGGCCTTCTCCGATCCTGCCCGGAGGAGATCGTCGTACGCGATGGTATCGGCGCGGATAAACCCGCGCTCGAGGTCGGAGTGAATCTTGCCGGCCGCCTGTACCGCGGTGGACCCGCGGCGCAGGGGCCAGGCGCGCACCTCGTCCGGGCCCACGGTGAAGAAACTGATCAGCCCCAGGCTCTCGTAGATCGAGCGCGAAAGGCGATGCGCAGCCGGCTCGGCCAAGCCCAGGTCTTTCATGAACGCGTCGCGCTCATCCGCCGGCAGTTCCTTGATCTCCGCCTCGATGGCCGCGCTGAGGAACACCACCACGGCTTGCTGCGCGCGCATGCGAGCGGCGAGATCCTGCCACTGGCGCTCCGCCGCCGCCACATCCTCGCCGCCGTTGATGACCATGATCAGCGGCTTGAGGGTAAGAAACTGGAGGCTGGCCACGAGTTTCAGATCGTCCGCCGCCAGGTCCAGGCTGCGCAGCGCATGGCCGTTTTCGAGGTGCGCCTTGCAGCGTTCGAGCACCGCTTTTTCGCGGTCGGTCAACTGGGTGCGCTTGGTGGTTTCCCGCTCGATGCGGATCAGGCGCTTGTCGGCCAGGGCCAGGTCGGCGAACAGCAGCTCCGCGTCCACCAGGTCCAAGTCGCGGGCCGGGTCCACGTTGCCCTTGACGTGAAACACGTTGGCCGACTCGAAGGCGCGCACCACGTGCACCAGGCCTTCGGCAGTGCGCAGCGGCGGCAGCCAGTCCGCCTCGCGGGCGGTGTCCGGCTGGACATCCGGCGGCAAGGCGATCTCGAACTCGGCGTACTTGGTCTTCTTGGGCTGGTACATGGCGCTGAGCCGGTCCACGCGCGGGTCTTTCACCGGCGCCACCGCGTAGGCGATGTTGCTGCGTTTCGGCGCCTTGTCCGCCGCCACGCCAGTCAACAGGTTGAAAATTGTTTTTTTGCCCACCTGCGGCAGGCCAATAATACCCAGATTCATAACGGTTCTCCTTCGCGCCCCACCTTACCGCCCAACCGCGGCACCCGCAATACAATCCGGATATGCCAAAAGTCTTGGCACAATGCGCTGGCTATCATATTTCTTGTGAATGAACTGGAGACGACTAGCACGCTGGTTGCCGGGCGCATGGATGATGGCCCTCGCCGTCGCCGGCCAACCGCGCGAAGCCTGCGCAGGCGACACCAGCCCCCGTTGGGTGGCGGTTCCCGACGAGGCCACCAATGCCTGGGCTGCCGCCGCCGACACCAACGCCACCGACGGCTCACTGGTTGAACACGTGGAATATTACCACGACCAAGGCGAAAATTGGGTGGCCGCCGGCGGCGGTTGGCTGGATAACTACCTCAACTCGTGGGCCAAGTACAAGTGGTCCGACCACCAACCCCTGCCCACCATGCGCCTGGACGCGTTTTTCAGCGATCCCAGCGTGTATTACCGCAACAATCGCAGCCGCGTGGAAGTCTCGCCGCAGGTCAAGATCAAGGATGGCGAGGGCGTGTCGCCCAGCGCCACGGTCGGGCTGGCGCTGGACCTGCCGGTGATGCAAAACCGCCTGTCCCTGTTTTTCGACAACATGAACGGAAGAACCATGCGCACGGCCCCGGCGCAGAACCCCCTGCCCGCAACCGAGTCGGACAGCGTGATCGGTTTGCTGTACACCCTCTACCAGTCGGCGGAATTCGAAACCCATGCCCAGGTGGGCCTGCGCCGCGCCATCTATCCTTACGTGCGCGGTTCCGTCAGCTACACGTGGGATCTGAACCCATGGTACATCATTCCCAGCCAGGACATCTTTTATTACACCGACAAGGGAGCCGGCGAAGAAACCGGATTGGAAGTCGACCGGATGCTCACCTCCAACACGCTGGTACGCTCCTCTTCGGGCGGGCAATGGACCGAGGACAGCGACGGCTATGAGTTCGGCCAAAGCCTGGTCCTGCTGGCCATGGCCGATTACGCTTTCGGTTCCGCAGGCTATGAAACCGGCGGCGGCATGAACGGGCATGCCAGTTCCGTCACCATCGTCGACAACTGGTCCGCGTTTTTCCGATTCCGCCACACGATCCACTGGGACTGGCTGTTCCTCGACGTCACGCCCCAGGTGGATTTTCCCAACGACCGCAACTACCAGACGGTGCCTTCCATCACGATCATGCTGCAGGTCGTGTTCCAAAAAATATGAACCCTATGATTCAGATCTTGTGTTTAACGACCCTGATGGCCGCCGCCTGCGCAAGGGCCGGCGAGCCGCAAGCCGTACTGTTTGCGCGGCCCGGGGTCACCGCGGATCGCGGCGTGCCATGCGTCCGGGTCGCGGCCCAGGCCACGGGCCTCAAGCCGGGCGAGCCGATGGAGTTCGTGCTCATCGGACCCGGCAGCGGCCACGACTACGAGGCCCTGGCCATTTCCAAAGCGCGGCCCAGCGATGTTCACGCAGCCTTGGAGCACATTGGGGTCACGGCCGGCGCGCCGGTGAACGAGGCGGCGCTGCAGTTCTGGCCGCAGGGGGCCCGCGTCACCGCAAGCCTGCAGTGGACCGACCCCACGAACACCGCGTCACTCCATCGTGTCCCGGTGGCGCAGGCGATCCGGGACAACCGTAACCCGGCGCGATTGGACAGCTCCGAGTTCCTCTTTGTCGGGTCGCGCGCGGCGCCATCGCTGGCCGCGGAGACCGGCACCTGCTACGCGGCCGACGAGTATGACCCGCAGTCGATCATCAGCACCTACAACACACCGGCCACGGTGCTGGACATCCCCTATCGCGGCGGCCAGGGGGAGGAATACGGCCATATCTCGGCCGCGCTGGCGCTGGACAAGGGGCTGCCGATCGAATTCGTGTTGGAGCCGGCCCAGCGCCCTGGATGCGCCACCACCTGGCGCGACATCACCTTGCGCGTGGAGCCGGCCGCGAGCACCGGCGGCGTGCGCTACACGCTGCACGAAACCGAAACCAACCAGGTTGCCGGGCCGACGGACTTGGACGGTCTGGAGCCGGCGCTGATAGCGCTGGGCACCAACAGCCAGGACGTATACGTTACGCTGGATGCCGCCCCCACCCTGCCCCTGTGGGCCTTGCCTCCGGCTTGCAACCTCCTGCGCAAGCTCGACCGGGCCGGCCGGATCCGGATGCTGCCGCCGCCAGCCGGCCAGCTATATTTCCGCGCGTACATCCCGGACCCGGCCTGGCGCGACCGCGCGACGCGCGACCAACACCCCTGGGAGCTGTTCCTGTGGGACGCGGGGTCCGCGACCGGCATCCTGGAGCGAGTGCGTGAAGAGTGGGCCGCCGGCACCCACCCACCGCAGCGCACCATCGAGCGGCACTCCGTGCCCGCGCCCGCAGCCTTGGCCGGTATCGTAGCCACCAACCCCAACCCGCTGGCCGTAATGCTGATCTACGCGCCAGCCGGGATGACCCGGGGCGAGATCCAGGCCTGGACCGATCCGGTCAAAACCAACCTGCCGCTGGTGCACATATTCACCGACTAGCATACCCGCTGAGCCGCCCGCGGTGAGGGCGGCCCCGCATCTCAGCCCGCCGGCCCGGCGCCGCCGCGCGCCAGGGCCGCGCCCGGGCCGTTCACCTGGGGCATCCTGGGCCGCCTGAGCGAGGAAAAAAACACCACCTGCTGCTCGAAGCGCTGCGCGGGCTGCAAGCCCAGGCCAGTGCGGCCGCGATGCCCGCCATGCGCCTGCTGATTGCCGGCGATGGCCCCCTGCGGGGTGATCTTGAACAATGCATCCGGGCGTGGGGCCTGCAGGACCGGGTCACCCTGGCCGGATACCTTCCAAGCGCCGATTTCTTCCGCCAGGTGCACGGCCTGGTGCTGTGCTCGCGCATCGAGAACCTGCCCTACTGCATCCTGGAAGCCATGGCCTGGGCGCGGCCCGTGGTGGCCACCGACGTCGGCGGGATCAGCGACTTGGTCCAGGACGGCGTCTCCGGCTTCCTGGTGCCCGACAACGAGGCCGCGGCCCTGGGCCAGCGCCTGGTTGCGCTGGCGGGCAATCCCGCCCGGGCGCGCCAGATGGGCGCCGAAGGCCACGCCGTCCTGGAAGCGCGGTTCATGGCCGCGCACACCGCGCAACAGCACCTCGAGTGTTACCGCGCCCTGGCAGGCAAGCCAACCCGGCCGGCTTGATCTCGCTTCACGGACTTGCGGACCTGACAACCCGGAAGCCTATGTTGTCGTACGCATAGTCCGGGTTGGTGTTGTCGCGATCGGCAACGCGGATGTAGTAGGCGTAGCGGTTCCAACCGCCGCCGCGACTCATGCGGTTCGAACCCGTCGAGGGACCACGGGGGTTGTCGGTCGGCGACCCGTCATAGTATGTGCTCCCATACCAGTCCCAACACCATTCACATACGTTCCCGGCCATGTCTGCCAACCCATATCCGTTGCCGGTAAAACTCCCCACCGGACTCGTGTAGGGCAGCGCTCCGTTAGTATACGCCGGATGATACCCTGCGGTCGGGCTCGTGTCATAGACGTAGTGATTCGTGCCATTCTCTTGCCAACAGTAATAATTTGCCCGCGCATGTTGGAGCGTATCCGCATCGCTCCAGGGGAACCGGTGGTTCGCCACCCCGCCCCGCGCCGCTTTCTCCCACTCTGCCTCCGTTGGCAGGCGGTATCCAGTGGCCGACCAGTTGCAATCGGGGGAGTAGTTCCCCGTCCGATACACCCCACCATTCGTGGTATAACACGCGGTCAAGCCCTCTTTCTGGCTCCGCGCATTACACCACTTCACCACCTCATACCAGTTCACCATCTGCACTGGATGGTTCGTCGCCTTGCCCGATCCGGCGTGATCAAACTGGTAGCCATTGACCACGGCCCACGCATACACCTCGTCCCACAGCGCCTTGGTCACCTCGTATTTACCCATGTAAAACGCGCTCACCTGCACCGCGTGTTGCGGCAACTCGTCGCCGCCCCCCTCACTGGCCGGAAACACGTTGGTCGCGTTGCCCATGACAAAGCTCCCGGCCGGGATCAGCACCATGTCGGCGGGCGGCGGATTGGTCACCCAGGCCACCACCCGGTACACCATGGGCACCGCGCAGGTTACCACGCCGCTGCCGGCGGCCGTCATATGGTCCAAGGCGGCGCTCGCGCTCGCAAAGTTGGTCCAGGGCCCCGTGAGCGTACTAGCCCACTCGACCCGATAATTTGTCGCGCCCGGCACCTCGTTGAACGCAATTTTCCCGGCCGTGTCAAACGACTGGATCACCACGTCATCTGCTTGTACGGCCAGCACGCTGGTCAGCAGGAGTCCCAACAGTATCTTCAACGCAAGCATGGATGCCCCTTGGTTTGGGTTATTTTTAATCATAGCTTCAGTTCCATGCCAAGGCAAGCCGTGGCCGAAACGGGGACCTTACTTGCCTGGCTCACCTCGTTGACCTGAAGGCCGGACCGCTCGAAAGCCAAGGCAGGACGACACGAAAGCCACGGTCATAGTTGGCAATGTACGGGTAGAAGTCGAAGCGATCGGAAAGCCGAGCGTAGTCCGCATTGCCGTTCCAACTGCCGCCGCGATACACGCGGGTCGAGTAAGGACTCGAGTCCGGGCCACGCGGGTCTGTGCCAGGAGATACCGCGTAATAGTTTAAATCACACCAGTCCCAGCACCATTCCCAGACGTTCCCCGCCATGTCGTACAGCCCATACCCGTTGGGCGCAAACGCGCCGACCGGACTGGTGTATGGCGTGCCGCCTTCCATGTAGGCCGGATGGAATCCTTCCGTGGGATTCACGTCGTAAGAGAAATCTGCCGGTATGGCCAAGTAGTTTGCCTTCACGTGCGCGATATTGTTCGTGTAGTCGGTCCACGGGAAGCGCGTGTCCGGCGCTCCGCCCCGCGCCGCCTTCTCCCACTCCGACTCGGTCGGCAGACGATAGCCGTTGGCGGTCCAGTTGCAGTCCGGGGCGCTCTGGCCGTTGGTATACACGCTGCCCGCCACCGTGTAGCAGGGTGTTCGCCCCTCCTGCTCGCTCCGCGCATTGCACCACTTCACGATGTCATACCAGCTGACAAATTGTACCGGATGGTTCGTCGCCTTGCCCGAGCCGGCGCTGAAGGCGTATCCGTGGTTGGTCGCCCACTGGTGCACCGTGTCCCACTCTGCCTTGGTCACCTCGTATTTCCCCATGTAAAACGCGCTCACCCACACCGTGTGCTGGGGCCGTTCAGCAGCATAGCCTTCACCCGGGGGTAACACATTGGTCGCGTTGCCCATCACGAAACTCCCGGCCGGGATCAAGACCATGTCGGCCGGCGGCGGATTGGTCATCGTGGCCACCACCCGGTATACGATGGGCACCGCGCAGGTCACCATCCCGCTGCCGGTGTGCGGCAGGTTGTCCAGCAGCGCGGCCGCAGCTGCAAAGTTGGTCCAGGGCCCGGCCACCACCGGCGCCCACTCCACCCGGTATCCGGTCGCGCCAGACACCGCGCTGAACGTGACCCTGCCGGCTTGGTCAATCGACTGAATCACTACGTCTTCCGCTTGTACGGCCAGCACGCCGGTCAGCAGCAGTCCCAACATTATCTTCAGCGCAAGCATGGATGCCCCTTGGTTTGGGTTTTTTTAATAATAGCCTCAGTCCCATGCCAAGGCAAGGCGTGGCCAAACGGACACGCACCTTACTTGCCTGGCTCACCTTGCTGCCCCGGGGGCAGGACCACGCGAAAGCCTAATTCGGTGCGCTTGCCATCCGGGAGGCTGCCGGCACGATGGGCGACCCGGTGGTGGTCGGCGTAGTCGTACCACCCGCCACCGCGATTCACGCGGCGCGAGCCCGTCGCCGGACCACGCGGATCCGTCCCCGGTGATGTGCTGTAATAATTCCCATCATACCAGTCCCAGCACCATTCCCAGACGTTCCCCGCCATGTCCCGCAATCCGTATCCATTGCCGGCAAAACTCCCCACCGGACTCGTATACGGATACGCGCCTGCCATGTAATTGGTGTCATAGCCTTCATACCCCAGGTCGTAGGCATAGGCCGAAGGATACCCGAAATACAGTGCCAGGCTGTGGTCTATGGTGTCCCCGCCTGACCACGTAAAGCGATGGTTGGCCACCCCGCCGCGCGCAGCGTATTCCCACTCCGCCTCGGCCGGCAGGCGGTAGCCGCGGGCGGTCCAGTCGCAGGCCACGGCGCTGTGGGTGCCGGTCCGGTACACGCTGCCGCTGACCGTGTAGCAGGGGGTGCGGCCATCCTTCTCGCTGTACGCATTGCACCACTTGACGGCATCATACCAACTCACCTTCTGTACCGGATGATCCGCCGCCTTGCCACTCCCGACGTTGTCGAAATTGTATCCATTGTTGGTAGCCCAGAGATATACGGCATCCCACTGCGTCTTGGTCACCTCGAATTTACCCATGTAGAAAGCGCCGACAGAGACCGTGTGCTGCGGTCGCTCGTCATAATATCCTTCACTGGCCGGGAACACATTGGTCGCGTTGCCCATCACAAAGCTCCCGGCGGGCATCAGGACCAGATCCTCAGGGATCGGCGGCGGCGTGGCGGTCGGAGTCGGTGTGGGCATAGGCGTGGGTGCTGCGGTAGCCGTGGCCGTCGGGATGGCCGTGGCCGTCGGCGGATTGGTCGCCGTGGCCACCACCCGGTACACCATGGGCACCGCGCAGGTCACCATCCCGCTGCCGGTGTACGGCAGGCCATCCAGCACCGCGGCCGCAGCCGCAAAGTTGGTCCAGGGCCCAGCCACCACCGGCGCCCACTCCACCCGGTATCCGGTCGCGCCAGACACCTCGTTGAACGTGATTTTTCCGGCCTGGTCAATCGACGGGATCACGCTGTCTTCCGCTGGTACGGCCCATGCCAGCAGCCATAGCATTCCCAGTACGCAACTCAATAATTTCATCGCTGATACTTCCGTATTTCCTGTTTATGGGTCACGGCCATATCCGGCGCTCCTTTCGGCGGATCCGGTGGTCATCGGCCAGGCTTGGCGATCAGGGCTCCTGGTCCAGAAGCAGCATCTCCCAGGGTATACCGACCCCGACCGTGGTTTGGGCTTGTGCTGCGCTGGGCGCCAGTTCGCGGTTGCCCACGTTGTCCGTGGCCACGCAATAGAAGAAATACGTTGACCCAACGTCGCCGGCGCAAACGGCGCTGGTGGCCGCGGTTTTTTCCTGCCAAAGGGTGAACTCGCCGCTGTCCTTGGCGACATACACGTCATAGGCGGCCACGCCCGATCCGATCCCGTCCGTGCCGCTCCAACTCACGAGGAACTCGCGGGGCGCCAGCGCCGGGAGGGCATCCACGGAACTTGTCGGCCGAACCGCGTCGATCGCGTTAGTGATGGTTCGCGTTGCCAACGCCGCGTTCGCGTCGAACACGATGCCGGCCATGGCCTCAATTTGTTCCGCATGCGGAAGGTTTGTCCGCGGGCGGATGGTGTAGCTCACCCACCCCTCGCCGCAGGGCGGATTGGTGTTCGGCGGGAGGAAACCGGCGATGGGATCTTCGGTCAGCAGCCCGGTGCGGGGATCGAGAGAGGTGAATGCCCACAGAGCCCGGCCGGAGCTGGGATCAAAACAGCAGTCCAACTCCACGTTCAGCCCGGAGTTCGCCCGGTCATCCACATTCGTGCGATACCCCATGAGCCCCGCAGGAATGGCATAAACGCTTGAACCCAACCCAAACGAGCCGATTTCAAAAGTGGACCAATCGAGATGGGGATCGATGTCATTAGTGACCATCACCACTTGCGCGGGGGCTGATGCGGTCGCGACGTTTTCAAAATGTATCGTATACAGCCAAGGCACTTGATTCAGCATCCAATGCTCAATGCCGCTACCGGCTGGACCGACCATATCGTTGGGATCCTCTGATGCGGCAGCCATGTTCCCGTTGGTGTCGGCCCCGTCGGGGTCGCCTGGCAGCGGCCGAGGACGGGGATACGGTGGCTTTATGCCGTTGCCCTGACAGAAATTATTGAAAGCATAGTAACGATACAGCAAATGTTTGTAATTATTAATCGAATCTTCATAACCCTTTCTTGCCATTTTAGCCTTTTCGACAGCTTCTTTTATGTTGCCGATCGCAACTATAAAATCAACCCATCCCTTAATCACAGAAGATCCGGCACCAATATACGCAAGCATGCCTTCGGCTTTCAGCGAAGCTTGAAACGCTTTTAAATCCTTGAGTAGCGACACCCCAGTGGAAGAGTTGTCGATCAATGACCAGGCTTTTTTCACGACCTCACCATAATCGCCTTTGATCCAACCTTCCTTCATGTTTTGAAAAACCTCCCACCCTTGACTGCAAATAAATTCAAGGCCCAACGCGCTTATAGGCACATAGGGAAGCAGTTTGGCAAACCTGACAGCTTGCACCTTGTCTTTCCACGCCGCCGCCGGGAAAGTAATAATTCCCAACACGAACCCGCCGGTATCGCCAACCAAAACAAAAGCGTTCTCCGTTATTATCCGATTGACATCGGCGTGAGCCTTTTCCCACAAAGAATAACTGAGATCCAACTCGCGCTGAAAAGTTTTCATGAGTTTAAGCAAGTACTTTGCCGAATTACATCGAGGTGGGCGATTGGCTTCCACCCAATCCGGTGTGTCCAGTGCGTCCGTGCGCAATGGCTTGGGATTTTCTCGTTCAAGAAGCCTCCAGAGTTCTGCAAGAACCCCGCCGGGGTTTGGAACAAATGGAAGAAAGTCGGGCCGATAGCCTTTCCGTTTCGCCGATCGACCTTCGGCTGGATACAGGCCGTAATCGGGCATACCGCCCACATACGCGCACAGGATTTGAATGCCTCGCTGATCTATTCCGTGATCCACCCAAAGCGCAGAGGATGGTGTCGCCCGATGGCCGGCTGGATGCGCCATAACGCGATATATACCATACGGAATATTGGTGAAGGCATAGTTGCCGCGCCCATCGGCGGTCTGGCTGCCAAGAAGGTGCCCCGAGTCGGACAAAAGCAATACGCCACAGTTGGGCAGCCGGTTGCCTCGGTCATTAAGCACCGCACCCTCGATGCAGCCGAAGTTCAGCGGATCTGTCAGATGAATGACCGGAGGGGCGGCCGGCATGATGGCGCTGGTGATGGCTAACGTCGTGAAACCCTGTTGAACGGCCAAGGTAATCCGGCCGGTTGCCATTACTTCGACGACATAATAGCCGTCTCGATCACAAGCACTGGCGGCGCGATAATCAAGCTCGCCGTCCGCATAGGCTCTGACCACCATCTGCTCATGGTTATGCAAGCCTGTCACCTGGCCCGCAATCGTCAAGAAGGCCGGCGCAGACAAATTGAACACCTTCTGCGAATTGACCAGCACATCGCCGAGGTGGGCTGTGCCCAGGCCATGCCAATACAGGTGATAGTTTCCAGGAATCAAGGGCGGGGATACATATTGCCCATCCATGATCATGGCCGTGTCAATAAACAGGGAGCGATCGTCTTGCAGGAAATCTGCATTCTTGAACTCAATAAATTGGTCGCCGGCGGAACCGGCCGCGCCCTGCACAAGGCCATGCAAGGTTGCACAAGGATAGGCCGGGATCTCGGCATGCACAACACCGCCGGTTACGTCCATTGAACCGCGCCACCCATGGGATTCAGCCGGGGCAATAATCTCGTAGTTGCCCTGGGATATACCATAAAACAAAGCCACGCCATTGCTGGATATGGGCGCCCGCGCTACATAGCGATTGCTGGTGAAAAGATAGGCGGTCGGAGCAAAGCTCCCTGCGGAATAATCCTGAAGATCGATTCGCAGTCGGGCGCCCGCAATAACGACATGGACATAACTGGTTTCGGACGTGGTCGGTACCGTTTGCGCAACATAAATCCCACCGGGCGCAATGGAATAGGTATCCAATAAGCACCCCCGGAACTCAAAACGCCCCTGATCATCGGTCAGCGCGATTTGGCTGACCGATGTGGTGTTAGCAGCGACGATACTGATACCCTCAACGGGACCGGCGACGTCGTCCCTTGCCTGCCCCGCGATGACCCGGCCCTCGCTCATGGCAAATACGTAATCGGCGGTAACGCCCGCCATGGCCATGACAGAATAATTAGAGGCCGGCATCCAGCCATAGCTTGCCGAGAGGGTGCCAGCACCAGCATCCAATCCGGAAAATACGACATAACCATCATCCGCGCTTACGGCGGTCGCCATCACGCTGGTTCCAACCGAAAGCAAACATCGCACCCCGGTCAGGGCCATAGCGGATGTATCGGAAACAAACCGTGCCCGCATCGTTGCGGCCCGCTTTAAGTTCACCGCATATGGGGATCGCGCGTTGGCCACAGATGCTACGGTGATGGTCGTAGTGAGATAATGGTCGGCGGCGATGACCGCATGGTAGTTTCCTTCGGGTATATTGACAAAGTTTATCGCGCGGTTGGATTGGATCAGCATCCCGCCCATACCATCAACACCATCCAATGCCGCCATCACATTAGTGAGGTATGGGTCAGAGTTGACAATATTCACATCGATCTCACCGCTGTGGAATACGATAAAGTCCTGTGTCAACTCCTGCGTGGCGCTGGTTATGGTCATGACCACGCTTGAGGAAATCAACGACGCCCCGAGACAATAGCCCATGTAGTTGCTCGTGTCGAAACCCGGCACACAGTATCTTCCGTTGGCGGCAGTTTCCGCTACTTTGCCGAGATCGGATTCGTTTTTAAAGAAGACGAGCACATTCGGAGCCGGAGCGCCGGTCTCATCCCGCACCGTCCCGGAAATGGTTGCGCCCGCCGCAACAACAAGGCCGGTGACGTGGGTCGTGGTGTTTGCGAGCACGCGGAATTGGGTGCCGGTGGGCGCGACAACCTCCGGGCCCCGGACGGCATATGCGTCCGGGGCCAAATCGAAAAAGCGGAAACTCCCGTCGTAATCCACCGTGGCAAACCCGACGTTGGTCGGATTGGCGCCCTCAACAAATATAGTTCTGCCTATAAGGGCAGACATATCGGCACCGGCAACACTTCCGGTTGCGTTGGCAAAAGCGCTAAAGTATGACTCGATCAAGGCAGAGGAGAAGGCGCTGTAAAAATCATTCGGCACGCTACCACGATGGGCGGCCAGACCCGCCATGGTGTTGAGATGGCGGACATAACCGCCCACCGTATGGCCAGCGACATTCGTAAAGTGCGACCAAGTGGCCGCCCATTTTCTCATATCCACGCCCGCCGGCATGGCATCCGCTTCCAAGTCCGGCCAACGCATCGCAGCCGTATTATTCTCTGTAAAATAGGAGACGACGTATTCGGTGGCCCCCCCGCCGGCCGTCTTGGCCATGAACCGAACATTGCGCTCCTCGTTTGGCGCCAGACGTCCTGGCGCCATGGACGATCCCGAGGTCCAAATCCATAGCGCGCTTTCCCATGGGCCGCTGGGGCTCGCCCTGAACTGAACCCCTGGAGTGGGTGATGATATATGGACCAATTGCGCGGGTGCGTCCGCCCATCCCGTATTACGACAACTAAAAACGCACTCAAATTCCCGTCCAACCCTAACCACGTTTGGCAGTTGAAGATTCATGAATAACGGGGCCTGCGGCAAAGAATCGACCAGGGTAACCGCGTTTTCAACCGAGCTGGTCATGCCCGGCAAAACGGCACAAAGCCGACACGGCCCGGCGGCCAGATCGGTAGTATTGAATGTGACCGCCTGCCGGTTGAGGCTTTGGGAAAATACCGCGACCGCGTTGGTTGCCCGGGTTGTTTGATCGATCAAAGACCATTCTGTGCCAGGGCTCAGACCTACACCGCTGACGTCCAAGGTAACCTGTCCCCGCCCGATCATATTCGGCGCTACACGGCCAATATGAAACCAGGTTTCGTCCGCGCGAATCGTCAACTCGCGACTGCCCGCGCCCGATTCATCGGAAGCAATAACCAAGTAATACGTATGGCCGGGGATCAACGTGACATCCAGCATAGCGTTTGTTGAACCGGCATTGCTGGCGGAGAGATCGTGTTGCGTAGCGCTTGGGATATAATCCATACCAATTAAGATGCGGAAATGCGCTTGATCGGCCGACGAGATGTTGAGGGAGAAACTCTGCTGAGCGCCGCAGGTCATTGCGTAAAGCAGGGCGCCTCCATGAGGCAAGATCGCGGAGGTGATGGAGTTCGGCTCGATCAGCGGCGCCGAAATTAACAGCCAACTATCAGCGTTTCTTTGATTGTTGCTGCGATTCGCTCCCTCAAAAACATCATCATGACTATTGCATAGAACGCTCCACTGATATGAACCGTTCGGCGCGATGGGCACTCGAATGGTGTTGGTTATCGTAATCGTTGAGCCCGGCGGCAAGACGGCGCCCTGGCCGCCGAGAAAACTACCGGCTGCGATATAATTAGTGCCATCCGGCGAACTCGCCGTCAGGCTGACTGCATCGTGCCATGGGCCGGCAGCCGGCGCGGTTCCGATGTTTTTGACCGTCCAGGCCAGAGACACTGGCTCGCCGACGGTCGCGGCGGTCGGGCCGTCGATGGCGGACAACACCAGATCAATGGGCGATTCCGCATTTTCCACGAACTCGAACGCGCCCATGTCGGCGTAGACGCCGTTCGTGTTGGGGAGTCCGGTTTTAAGCGGGGTTCGCGGATCGCTATAGCGCGGAGCGCCCATGTAGTCGTTGGCGGGAGCAACGGTCGTGTCGGCGGCGTCAATGCAGGGGGAGCGATAGTTGAGGCGGTACTCCTGGCGGTCCACAGCCTTGAACTTGGGATCGGCGGAGATATTGCCGTTTGTGCCGGGAGTGAAACTGCCGTTGCTGCCGGTGGCGGACCAGACGTTGCAGTAACGGAGGTTGTTGGCGCCGGCGGACACCCCGGTTTCGAGACTGCGGCTGATGATGCAGTTGGCGGCGTTGATCGTGCCCCCGTGGGGCCAGAGCCCGACGCGGTTGTTGTCCAGCGTGCAGTTGACCAGCGTGATCACGCCGGCGTCAGCGTTGACCGCACGGTCCGCGTTTAGAATGAGCATGTTGGTGGCATACGCCGCGCCGCCAGCCTGGCAGGAGATGCCTTCGTAGAAAGGCTCTTCGATGATGGCATTGGCGATGGTAGCCACGCCGCCCGGCTGCGGGCTGATGGCGCCGTCGCCGTTCTGGTAGCCGCCCGATCCGCCGCCGCCGCCGTAGCGGATAAGCGCGTGGCGGATATTCAGCGCGCCTGCGACGGCGATTTTCCGCCAGTCGCCGGCGGCAGGAGTGGAGAGATCGCCATCCCAATTGCTGTCGCCGCCGTAGGTGTCGTCGCGTTCGGATGTGATCACTACCGGCTGCGCCAGCGTCCCGTCCACATTTAGTCGCGCGCCAGCGGCCACATTGATCAGCGAAGCCAGGCGCATCTTGACAATCGCCCCGGCCTGGATGGTGAGGGCGCCTCCTGAAGGCACGGTGCAATCTCCGGACACGAAGTGGAGCACGTTGCCGGACCAGACTTCGTCGGCGCCGAAGGTGCCGATATGACCCTGCTGGTAGTAGCGGAGTTCGGTGAAGTTGCCGAGGTTGGCCGTGCCGCCATCCAGGACCTGGATGCCGTCCCAATCGCCGGGTCGCGGGATGGTCGCGCCACCATCCTTGTTGACGTCCCCGCCCGCAGAGTCATCGGCGATGGAGGTCAGGATGATGGGCGCATTGGAAGTTCCGTTGGCATGGAGCGTGCCGCCGTTGTTGACCACGATGGAGCTGCCTTGCGTGAACTTGATAACCGTCCCGGCGGCGATGGTAAGGAGGCCATTGGTGAGGATGGCGATGTCGTCGTCTACGATGTGGACGGTTCCGGAGGCCCATGTTTCCGCGCCGCTCACGGCGCTGGTATGCCACGTGGCATGGTTGACGACGGCGAGGATCCGGCCCGCTTCGCCCGCCGCAGCGGAGGTGGCGGTGTTGCGAAAGCGTACGCGGACATCGTAGCGGCTGTCCGGGACGGTGGCGGTGTTCCAGGCAAAATTTGCGGCCGGGTTATGGCCGGTGGCCAGCGTCCGGCCCAGGCCCTGATCATAGGCGAAGAGGTCGGCGCTGAAGTCCCAGACAGGCAGACCCAGGACCGTCCATCGCAGCGGGACGGTGCCATGGATCGGGGAGGCCGTGGGACGATCCCACGCGAAATACGGTTGCTGGCCGAGGTAGACCGAACCGTCCGTGGCGCCACCGCCGCCGGCATTCGCTGCGACGTGGTTGGACACGTCAAAACCGGCGGCCGATCCGAAAGCGTAGATCGCGATGCGGCCCCCGCCGCCAGAGTAGCTGGAGGATCCCCCGTTCGCGGTAATCCAGCCGCTTCCCACCAGGGTACCACAACTCAGCGCGATGCCGCCGCCGCTGCCGGCCTTGCCGCCCGGAATGCCCACCGAGCACCGGCCATCGGCACGCAGGCCGCCCTCGAGCAGCACACGATTGGCCACGATGCGAATGAGTCCCCCACCCGCGCCATTGCTTAATATATCGGCATTCGGACCCGGATAGTACGCCCCGCCGGAACCCAGCTCATTTGGATTTTGCGCCGCGCCATAGGTTGGATTCGCTTGTCCTTCCCCGCGGCCGCCATAGCTACCGCCACCCTGCGAGGCGTAGACGGGCAGATGCCAGGGGGTATCGCCCGGAACATATCCCTGACCCGTGACATCGATCTTGGAGTGCGCGTCGATGAGCAGGTCGCCTTTGACCACCAAGCGCAAGGCGCGGTCCTCGCCCGATCCTTCATGGGTCATGGCGGCGCCGGCGCAGAGCGACAAGTTCGACACGATGACGGGAATACTGCGAAACAATGTGACCAACGTGTTGCTATTCGCAATTTCGATCAGATCGACATCTGCAAAGTCGGCATAACCTGCCGAGGCATCTTCTTGAACACCCAGCGGCGTCGCCAGGAGATAATTGCTTTGGCCATTATCGCAATTGGCCACCGAGAGGCGTTTTCCCAAACTTGTTTCCAGGTAGACGGTTCCAGCCCCCGCAAAGCCCTGTTTCTCGCGACCGCCTTGTCCGCCGTAGGCGGTGATCCGATGGCGCCATGCGCTCAGATCCTGGGCCAGGCAATACACGGCAATACGGCCACCACCGCCAGGTTTACCCTTGTTATTGCATTGGAAATCGGCACAGCTTCCTTCCCCGCCATGGGCCATGATGGTCCCCGAACCAAGCAGTGCGCCCAGGTCCAGACGAATACCGCCGCCGGCGCCAGCGTCTGGGCCATTCCAGAAGTCCCCATTGCCGCCATTGGCCGTCATCAATCCATCCAAAACAAGCCGCTTGGCTGACAGGCGGATTAATCCACCCCCATAGGCGTAGCGGGAGCTGCCGGCGCCCATCTCGCGCGGATCACGGAAGTTGCCATAGGTTGGATTGGCGGCGCCATCGCCAAGCCCCCCGTAACTCCCGCCGCCCTTGGAAGCGTAATTGGTCGTGTGCCAAGGCGTGTCGCCAGGGGCATAGCCGCGCCCGCTGCCGTCAATTCGCGACGCGGCATCCACGAGAACGGTTCCGCTGGCGGTTATGCGGAGCCCGGCTTCGCGGTTGGTCTGCCAGGTGGTGGTCAGTACCGCCCCGTTCAGAAGCGCGAGATTGGAGACCACTATGGGTATGTCGTTGTAGGCGAAGACCAGCGTGTTGCTATTCGCAATGCTCAGATCGACATCTGCAAAGTCGGCATAACCTGCCGACGCATCTTCTTGAACACCCAGCGGAGTAGGCAGGATATAATTGCTTTGGCCATTATCATAATTTGCCACAAAGAGGAGTTTCCCCAAACTTGTTTCCAGGTAGACGGTTCCAGCCCCCGCAAAGCCTTTCTTTTCGAGGCCCCCTTGTCCGCCGTAGGCGGTGATCCGCTGGCGCCAGGCGCTCAGATCCTGGGCCAGGCAATACACGGCAATGCGGCCACCACCGCCAGGTTTACCCTTGTTATTGCATTGGAAATCGGCACAGCTTCCTTCCCCGCCATGGGCCATGATGGTCCCCGAACCAAGCAGTGCGCCCAGGTCCAGACGAATACCGCCGCCGGCGCCAGCGTCTGGGCCATTCCAGAAGTCCCCATTGCCGCCATTGGCCGTCATCAATCCATCCAAAACAAGCCGCTTGGCTGACAGGCGGATTAATCCACCCCCATAGGCGTAGCGGGAGCTGCCGGCGCCCATCTCGCGCGGATCACGGAAGTTGCCATAGGTTGGATTGGCGGCGCCATCGCCAAGCCCCCCGTAACTCCCGCCGCCCTTGGAAGCGTAATTGGTCGTGTGCCAGGGCGTGTCGCCGGGGGCATAGCCGCACCCATTGACGTCAATCCGCGACGAAGCATCCACGAGAACGGTGTTTGAAATCGTCAGCCAAAGGGCGCCGGCGGGATCGTTGGCCTGCCCATGCCCCACGGTGGCGTTATTGCTCAAGGTGAGCGAGTTGAAGGTGTGCGCCCCATTAATGGCAACGACGCAACCCTGCACGACGAGGTCGCTTCCTTCGTATTGCCGGTTGTCGGGGCCGATGTTGGTATTCGACAGAATCACCACCTGGCCAAGGATCGCCCAAGGCCACAGGATAACTCCCAGCAAGGCACTCTTCAGCATCTTTGTCATGGCTTTCCCTTCAAGGGCCGACGATTCGCTCACGCTCTCCCGCACCAGCCACTGCATGCCAACCCCATATAAACATGGGCGCTGCCTGCCGTTGGATTCAGACCCCTCGGGATCAAGGCCATCGGGAACTGTGGGTCCATTGGGGCAGGCTCCCACAAAGTCGGAGGAGGAAGCAAGCGTTCGATACGATCCTTTTGCTCGCACCGCGACAGAAATAAGCGACAGAGCCCGTCTTTCAGATCACCTTCCACCAAGCCGCAGTACGTTGCACTGTGTGGGGGGGGGGCCTCAATTTCCTTTGCAACGCAATCGGCTCTGGACCAAACAGACACGCACCTTACTTGCCCGGCTCACCTTGCTGACCCGGGGCAGGACCACCCGAAAGCCTACGTCGGTGCGCTTGCCATCCGGGAGGCTGCCGGCACGATGGACAACCCGGTGGTGGTCGGCGCGGCGCATCAACCGCCGCCGCGCGCCAGGGCCGCGCCCAGGAACGCGGCAAACAAAGGATGCGGTTGCAGCGGCCGCGACTTGAGTTCCGGATGAAACTGGACCGCGACAAACCAGGGGTGCTTCGGAAGCTCAACAATCTCCACCAAGTCCGTATCCGGGTTAACCCCCGAAACCACCAGGCCGTTTTCGCTCAACAGGGCGCGGTAGGCATTGTTGACTTCGTAGCGATGGCGGTGCCGTTCGCGGATGTGGCCGGCGCCATAGGCGGCCATGGCGCGCGTGCCCGGCAGCACGGCGCAGTCCCACGCGCCCAGGCGCATGGTGCCGCCCAGGTTGCGGACTTTTTTCTGCTCCTCCATCAGGCATACCACCGGGTCCGGCGTATCCGGGGCAAACTCCGCGCTGTGCGCCGCAGGCCGGCCGCCGGCGTTACGGACAAACTCGATCACCGCACACTGCAACCCCAGGCAGATGCCGAAGAAAGGGATCCCCTGCTCTCGCGCGTAGCGGATGGCGGAGATCTTGCCTTCCACCCCGCGGTCGCCAAACCCGCCCGGCACCAGCACCCCATCCACGCCGCCGAGCAAACCGGCGGCGCCCTGGGTTTCGACATCTTCCGCAGCGATCTTGACGATTTCCGCGTGCGCGCCATGGGCCAGCGCCCCGTGCTGGATGGCCTCGTAGATGGACTTGTAAGCGTCCTGCAACTCGGAATACTTGCCCACCACGCCAATGCGCACCTGGCGCTGGGGGTGGCGGATGGTGTCCACCAAGTCACGCCATGGCTGCAGCCGGGCCGGCGGCCGCGCCAGCCGGAAATGGACCAGGATCAAGTCGTCCATGCCCTGCTCGGACAGCATGAGCGGCACCTCGTAGATGGTTTGTTCCACGTCCGGCTCTTCCAGGACGGCGTTGAGCGGCACGTTGCAGAACAGCGAGAGCTTGCGGCGCTCGTCGGGACCAAGCGAGCGCTCGGTACGGCAAATCAGGGCATCCGGCGTGATGCCAATCTCGCGCAGCTTGGCCACGCTCTGCTGGGTGGGCTTGGTCTTGATCTCGCCCGCGGCGCGAATATACGGCACGTAGGTGAGGTGAATATACATAACCTGCTCACGCCCGGACTCCAGGCCAATCTGCCGGATCGCCTCCAGGAATATCAAGCCCTCGATGTCGCCCACGGTGCCGCCAATCTCGCACACGATCACGTCCAGGCCCGGCCGGTCCAGGCTGCGGATGGCCGCCTTGATGTGGTCGGAGATGTGCGGGATCATTTGTACTGTCGCGCCCAGGTAGTCGCCGCGGCGTTCTTTCTGCAGCACTTCCCAGTAGATGCGGCCGGCGGTAATGTTGCACTCGCGCTTGGTATCAATGCCCGTGAACCGCTCGTAATGGCCCAGGTCGAGGTCGGTCTCGGCGCCGTCATCGGTCACATAAACCTCGCCGTGCTGGTACGGGCTCATGGTGCCGGGGTCCACATTTAAATATGGATCGATTTTCAGCATGTTGATCGCCAGGCCCCGGCTGATCAGCAACCGGCCGATGGAGGCGGCGGTGATACCCTTGCCCAGCGAGGAAACCACGCCGCCCGTGATGAAGATATATTTCGCCATAAGCGCCTATTTTTTCCAGAATCCCGGCAGCAACATCACCAGGACCGTGTAGAGTTCCAGCCGACCCAGCAACATGCAGACAATGAGCACCAACTTGCCGGCCGTGGGCACGCCGTCGTACGTGTACATGGGGCCCACCACACCGAGCCCGGGCCCCACGTTGCCCATGGTGGCCGCCACGGCCGAAAACGCCGTCGTCAGGTCCGGTAAAAAGAAGGTCATCACGAAGGTGGCCAGCGCCGCCAGCAGGATGAAGATCACGAAAAAGGCCGTGATGTTCATGACCTCCTCCTCGTCCAGGGCCACCGCGCCCAGCTTGACCTTCAACACCGCCTGGGGCTGCATAAACCGCCGGATCTCGCGCACAATCAGCTTGAGGACCACGAAAATGCGGATCATCTTGATCCCGCCGGCGGTGGACCCGGCGCAGGCGCCCGCAAACATCAGCAGCACCAGCAGGTAGCGGGCGGCATTGGGCCAGCGATCAAAGTCCTCGGTGGCAAAGCCGGTGGTGGTCATGATGGAGGTGCCTTGGAAAAATCCGGCGCGCAGCGAATGCGCCAGGCCCGGGTAGTTGCGCTGCCATACGATCACGGACAGCACGAGGCAGCTTGCCAGCCAGAATATCAAGTAGAACCGGAACTCCGGATCTTTGAAATAATTGAGGACCTTGCCGTGCAGCGCCCGGTAATGCAGCGCAAAGTTCGCGCCGGAGATGAACATGAACACCGTGATCACCACGTCGATATAGACGCTGTGGTAGGCCATGATGCTCTCGGTCCGGGTGGAAAACCCGCCCGTGGCCACGGTGGCAAATGAATGGCACACGGAATCGAACCACCCCATGCCGCAGAGGCGCAACAGCACGATCTCCAGGATGCAGATGCCCAGGTAAACGCCCCAAAGCACCTTGGCCGTGGAGGCGATGCGCGGCGTGAGCCGATCCTTGGACGGGCCCGGCACCTCCGCCCGGTAGATCTGCATGCCGCCCACGCCCAGGAACGGCAGCACGGCAATGCACAGCACCAGCACGCCCATGCCCCCCAGGAAGTGGGTGAGCGCGCGCCAAAACAGGATGCCCCGGGGCAGCGCCTCCAGGTTGGCCAGCACCGATGCCCCGGTGGTGCTGAACCCCGAGAGGGTTTCAAAGACCGCAGCCACGGGGTCGCGGATCACGCCCGACAGCAGGAACGGCACCGCGCCCAACAGCGCGCTCACGAGCCAGCCCAGCGTCACCACGGCAAATCCGTCACGGCGGCTCAAGTCCAGCGGTTCGCGTTGCCGGGTAGCCAGCCAGGTGACGCAGCCCAGCACCGTCCCGGCGCCGCCAGACACCAGGAACGCGCGCACGATGGCCGCAGGATCTCCGTACACCCACGCCACAGCCGCGCACAGGCCCAGGCAAACCGCCATGACCAGCATCATGAAGGACAACAAATGAAATACCGCTCGTATATTCATAGGTATCGGTGAATCATGCGTTAGCTGATTGCAAGCCTCCAGCATACCGGCCGCCGGCCGCGACGCAATCAGAAAAAGCCACCTGATAACGGCACGAGCGCAAGGCAGCTCCGCAGGGGTTTGCTGCTGCTTGTATTTTGGACTGCGGCGGCTTGACGCCGCACTCAAAAATGGCTTCGCCGCGAAGCGCCGAACCCCAAGCCCACGGAACTGCCTTGCGCCCGAGCGACAACTTTGCCCGAAAAAACCTCGCGACCTGAATGATGAGCCGCTACTTTACCTGCTGATAGAAAATAAATTACGCGGGGAGTTGAGGGAAAGGTAAGGATAGCAAGAAAGCGCTCAATAACTTGTTCGGCCACAAGACGATGATAAAGACTGACAGGCGCTGGAATCTGGCAACGATACTCGTACAGAGTGTCCTGCTCTTCTTCGCCACATTTCTACTATCCGCGATGCCGCATCTCTTGGACGACACCTACGCGACCGTGCTTGAGGGGACGCCACTGCCAGCCATGACGGACTGGGCACGTGAAGTGGTACCCGAAGACATGGCAGGCATACTGTGCTTGGCGACGGGTGCGGCAATCACAAATCTCTGCATCGGGCTCATGCTGATTTCGACGGCAACGACAGCCCTGACTGCAACCCAGCGGACGATATTCCTGACTACGACGACATGGGGCATCGTCATTTTCAGCTCGATTTTTCTTCTTGTTGCGCTGGCACTGCCTTTCGTTACGATTTTCGGACGGCTGGCCACAGATGAAGAGATACAAAGCGAGGCCGTGCGATCCAGAAAGTGGATAATCTGGACCACGATCTATTGCGTAGCACTTGTGGTGATGACCGTTTCCATTTGCAGAAAGAGAAGGAAGGTCGAACCAGCGCTCTAAGGTTCACCGGATTCGCCAGAAGAATGCGAGACAGGAAACGTCTCGTTGTCTCCCCGCAGTCAGCATGTTAGTCTTACGCCATGAGCAGGATGCTAGAACCGATCAAGGTGCTCGCCTCCAGAAGTGAGGTGCGAATCTCGGACTACGGGTATGACGAACTCGCGGCGGACGGCATTCTCGCGCGGGAAGTGGTTGCGGGATTGGCTTCGGCAGAGGTGCTGGAGGACTACCCTGACTTCCCGAAGGGGCCATGCGTGACGACCAGACACTACACCAAGCTCGTCCACGAGGGGGAGTACGTCGCAGAGGTTGATGTGGAACTGATCGAGGCCGACACCGGATGGTCTCCGTATCTGTCCCTCGACGACGCGTTCAGACTCGACGACGTACGCGAGGCGCTTCGCCGGCGTGACATTAGGTCGGCATCGCGCCAAGCGCGCCTGTTCACCCTCACCCCCGTAGCTGTATAGGAATGGCGAAGCGGGGCGCCGAGGCCGCCCATGCCAACTCATCCGATCTACACTCCATGCCTCGGCTTCCAGCGACTCGTCACCCGCGCCGCTATGGTCCGGTCTGGCCGGGTGGGGAAAATTACCTCCCAGATGCCCCTTGAACATGATCCATCCTGGCGGCCGTTGCGGAGGTTCGACGCCTGGTCCGGCGCAGCGTCTCAACACAACGTTGATGGGCGGCCCTCTGGATAAACGCTATTGGTTGGCCGAACAGGGCTTGACAATGTGTTGCAGAAGTAATACATTATCGGCATGAACAAATCAGCTGTCATTCACGCGCGCATAGAGCCATCGACCAAATCCGTGGCGGAGCGGATTCTCCAGCGTCTAGGCGTCAGTCCGACCGAAGCGATTCGCATGTTCTATCGCCAAATTGCATTGCGGCGCGGCTTGCCGTTTGCAGTGGAAATCCCGAATCAGGTCACACGGGCCACGCTGGAGGATAGCGAGAAGGGGGTGGCCGTGGAGGAGTTTGACTCGGTCGAGAGCATGGTGAAAAGCTGGAAGAGATGAAGCGTCTCTTTCAGACCACCCAGTTCGCAAAGGACGTCAAACGGGCGGTCAAGCGGGGGAAGGATTTGGGAAAGCTGGAAGCGATGGTCCGTCTTCTGGCAGAAGGCAAGCCGCTTGATCCTCGGCATCGCGATCATCCGTTGTCAGGCGGGTGGCGTCGCAGTCGTGACTGTCACATCGAGGGGGACTGGATTCTGATCTACACGTGTGACAAGCGCATGGTTCGTTTGGAACGAACGGGAACACACATCGCCTTGTTCGTATAACAGAACGGCCTGCCGCTCGTTGACGCCCGCCTGAACTGTTCGCGCACCCGCTTGCAGCAGCGGCGCCATGGCTTCCTATGGACCCGACGGAGGCCGATCAACGGGCTCAGTGCAGGTCAGACGACGGGTTTTGATAATACCGCGGCGGCGTCCAGGTAAACGGAACTTTGTTGGTGACGCTGCGGATCACGATGCCGTCATCCGCCTTGATCATGCCGTTGTAATAGTTTTTCCACGCCCCGTCAAAATACTGCCAGCGGTTGTCCTTGTAGAATATTTGCGGCCCGTTACGCTGGGAGATTTTGTTGTATGTCCACAGTGCGTCCGAGACTGGCGCGCTGCCACGCCAGGCGCCAAAACCGGCCGCGAGCAGGGAATTCAACATGTTGGTAGAGATATCAGCAGGCAGATTGAATGTCGCGTAAGTGTACGCCCGATTGGATGAATTGGATCCGCCCAAGATGGTTACCTGCGGCGGGTCATTGGTCAACGGGAGCCGGCCGGTGAAGAAGATCTGCGTACTGATGACGCCCGCCGGAATATCCACAATAAAGGACTGGTTGTCCGGCAAATACGCATTGGTGGCCAGCGCGCCGACGTGGCCGGGCGCCGCCAGGCTGTAACGCCAAGCCTGTTCTGCGGTCAGATAGACCTGCTGGGTGGCATCCCAGCCATTGATGCCGGACCGCATCCAACTGATCCGGGTAGCGTTGGCGGCCACGTCATTGGCAGGAAGATTGGTGCCGAAGACGAAGGCCACCGTATGGTCATCGGGCGTACCGGGCAGCGCCACCCAGTTGCGGCCGGAATAGAGCCGGATGCGCTTGCCCACGTAGACCTGGAGGCTGGCTTTTTTGCGATCGCCCGAGTTCCAGTGGTCCTTGTAGGCGACGCGATAGAAGCGCAGTTTGTCGCCCATGGCGTGGGGGTTGTGATCCGTGTATTCCAGCGTGTTGGTGCTGCCCAACAAGCCCCACGCCGCGGAGTTGGTCATGATATCGCTGTACCCGGCAGCATCCGAGTAAATGACATCATACGTCTTGGCCGCCTCGACTCCGGTCCAACTCAACTTGACCGCGCTGGCCGCCTCGGGCTCCGTCCGCGTCACGGTGAGGAAGCCCATCAGGATATTGGTCTGGGCGCTGAGGGTTCCGTGGTTGCCGGCCAGGTCCAACCCGGCCACGGCAAAGCCATAGCGCTGGCCGCTGATCAGGTTGGTTATGACGATCATGTTGGTCTGGCGCATGCCCAACTGGGCATAACGGGTCACATCATAATATTGGTCCGTGGTCGACACGGCATGGTCGCCGTAATTCCAATAGACCCGGTAAGAATGCCAGGGCGCCAGGTTGTCGTGGGCCACGGTATCCCATTGCAGGCCGGCTTGGCTTTCATAGTCCGAGACGCCCACGAAATGCAGGTTCTGGGGTTGCGCCGGCGGAGTCCGGTCAATCTTCAGCACGTACCAGGCGTTGGGGCCTTTGGCGCGGTCGTTGGCGCGGTCCTGATCGTTGTCCACCGCAAACACGTAGCCGGTGTGGATGCCTTCCAGCAAACTCGCGCCGGCCAAGGTGAAGTTGGTGCTGTCGTTCAACGTGTCGCCATCGGCCGGCGTGGACGGCGCCGTGGCGTCCAACGCCGTGCGCCGGTACTCGTAGATGCCGGAGTTCGGGTCCCGATCCCGGGCCGCCAGGAAGGTGATATCCAAGCTCGCCAGGTTGGTCCAGACCGGGATGCCGGCCACGCGCACATCGTCAAAGTAGATATCGCGGGCCGCGTGCGTCACGGCATGCACCCGCAACGTCACGGCCGTGTTGGTGTCGTAAATCTGGAACGCATAGTTCTCGTACGCGGCCGCGTTGTCCACGGCGGCTTCGGCGATCCGGGTCCAAGCCGCGCCCTGGGCCCGCTCCACGCTGATGGTTTCGACGCCGGCGCCGCTCAGGTACGCCGCCAGGGTCAATTGGGCCGGGTAATCCACGGGGGGCAGAACCAGATAGTCGCCGGCGGTATTGAACACGGCGCGGCGGCCATCGCCATCGCTGGCGGTGCCGTTCCCCGTCGCCATGCCATGGCCGGCCCATTCTCCGAAGGCGTCGGTGTCGGTCCAGTTGCCCTCGGCATGCGGGATCCAGTCGCTGAAGAATCCGCAACGGATCAGTTCCGGCATAACCACCATGTCCAAGCCTTGCATGGCCGGCCCGCAGGTATCATCATCGCGCACTTGGGCGGCGGTGAGGAAGGTCAGCAGGTAGTTGGTACGCACCGCGCGGTCATAGGGGACATCGTCGCCGACCATGCCCACGGCATCGGCATAGGCGCCCCGGTCGTTATCCATATCCTCGGCGCTGAGGGTGATGTAATAGGTGTTGGTAGCGTCGAAATCGCCGATGGTAAACGCGTTGTTCTGGTACGTGGTGACACTGGTGACGCCATTGCAACCCAGGAACCGGTTGCTGAAGAGGTTGTCTTCCGGGGTGCCGGCCACGCGCTGGGTGGTGCTGCCGTTGTAGCACCAGACTTCCCAGTTCGGCGTGACCCGCCCGTCCGCGGCCACGATATTGCAACTGGCGTTGAGGTTGGTCAGGAAGATGCCGCTGGGATCAGTCCAGCGGACGGCAAAATCTATCGGCGCGGCGGGATTGGCCAACTCGGCATCGGTGATGGTGGTGTTGGTGGCCACGCCGTTGTAGTTGGTCACGCCCAGGTACGCCAGGGTCGGGACGGGGCCGGCGGCATCGTCATCCGCCAGGGACACGGTAAACGTGGCGTCGCTGGCCGCGGACAAAGCGCCGGACGCATCGCGCGCGCGGACGCGCCAGTTGTACGAGCCGCTATCCATGCCGGCCAGGTCCGCCACGTCCAGGACCCACGCGTTGCTGGCGACGTTTTCGCGGTGGATGATGGCGGCGTTTTCGGCCCAGGCCGCGTGGTTGATCTCCACCAGGTAGCTGGTGACGTGATCATTCGCGTCCGCCGCCTTGTTCCATGTGAACCGCGCCAAGCCGTCCGTGCTTTCGACGTGGCCGTTGCCGTTGACCCGCGCTGACATGGCGGCGGGCGCCGCGGGCGGCAGGTTGGTGACCACGCCCTGGCCGTCCAACGCGATATCGAACCAAGTATCCACATCGCCGTCCGCCAGTTCCTCGTCCCAGGCCGAGGCATTGCCCTCGCCGTCGTCATAGCCGTATTTCACGATGTTCAGCGCGTCCAGCGCATCGGTCGTGGCAAAGTCGGCGGTGGTATCCCCGTCGTTGGCCCACCCGCCGGGGACGTTGGCGTGATAGGCCGCCACGGTGAACCGGCCGGTGCAACTGCCGGTCAGGCCGAGGTCAGCGCGGGCGATGCGGAACTCCATCAAGTTGTTGGCCGCGGAGAAGTTCACCTGGTCATTGCCCGAGGTCGGCGGGGCGTACCAGCTTGACCCGTCATCGGCGTACAGCTCGATGCGCTGGCCCACGCCGTTGACCGTGTGGACGAGGATGTTGCGCTCCGGGTAATGGGCGTTGGCCGGGCCTTCGTAGCCGGCGCCCAGGGCGGTGTCGGCGTCATCGCCAAGCCAGGTCATGGCGCTGTCGGCCGGGACGCGATCCGCATCCACGCCGATGGCCAGGCAGGGGTAGGCCACATCCGTGAGGTCGCGGAACCGGGCCAGGAAATAGAGGTGGGTGGGGCTTGCGTAGACCCGGAACTCGGTCAGATCCACGTCGCTGTCGTGGTCGGAATCGGCGCGCGCTTCCCACTGCTTGTCGGCCACGATGAACTCGCCGGCGCTGATGGTGGACGCATTCACCACGCCGGGCGCGACGCCCAGCCAGTCGCTGCCATCGCCATCCACGTTGGGGCCGCCGGCGAGGGTGGCCTGGCTGCCCGCCAACGGCGTGCCGTTGGTGTAGTAGTTCACCAGGGTTCCGGCCCCGTTATACTCGAAAATCTTCACGTAATAGGTGGTGGTGGGCGCCAGGCCGGTCAAGAGGAACGTGGACCCGTTGCTGTTATAGCAAATCCGGTGGCCGCTACCCTGGTCCGCGGCGGCACTGAAATCCGCATTGACCCCGGACGGCGCCACGCCGTCCGCGGGCGCCCAACTCACCGTGGCTCCGGACCTCACTACCACGATGCGATTGGACCCGTTGCCGCTGGTCCAGGTCACGGTCATCCGGTTGGTGTCCACGCCCGAGAACGACAGGCCGGCGGCATGGGCGGTGGGCTCAGCAGCCATCGCGCCCTGGCTGGCCGCGCCAAAGGTATCGGTCTTGTAGTTCTCGCGCAGGCCGGAGTCGCCCGTTCCGTCCGTGCCATTGAATTCGTAGACCTGGAAATAATATGTTTCGCCCGCGGACAGGCCGTTCACCGTCACATTGCTGCTGCTGCCGCGATACACCACGTAGCCGCCGCCCAGCGCCGTGCCGCTGCCGTAGCGCGCCGCCGCGGCATAGGTGCGACCATCGGCCGGGTCGGCGGACGGCGCCGCGCCCTGCCGGCAGACGACCAGCGTGTTGGACCCGGAGCCACCCGTCCAACTCACCACCATCTGCGTGGTGGCGATGCTGCTGAAGGTGGGGTTGTCGGCGGCCACACCAGGCTGGCTGGCGAGCACCGTGAGGTTGTAGGATGGCAACGTGCCATAATACGCATTGCCGCGTGTATAGTTGGCGCCGTTGGTAAAAACCGCCCAATACCCGCTGGCCGTGTTGGTGCCCGTGGCGGTGGTATAGTACTGGTCATCCATCTCAGACGCAAAATACGTCGCATAAGCATCCAGCGCGGTTGGGCAGCTTTCCTTGGTGGTTGAACAAAAAACCCACAACCAGTTGGTCGATCCCTCGGTTGTCGGGCGGTCGTCCCATTCGCCCGTGAAGGCCAGGATATGCTCGCCAGCGACGCCCAGCGCAAAACCGGTTTCAGATGCATAGACGCTGCCGAGACTGGCCGTGGTGGTGCCCGTGATCGTCACCACGGTCCCGGCCTTGACAATGGCGCTGTGCGACCAGGTCACCGCGCCGTCCGCCGTGGCCCATGAGCCGGACCAGTGGTTGTTGGCAAACGTGATCTGGGTCTCGGCCGGGATATCGTTAAGCGCCACAAAGGCAAACTGGTCGGAACTGTCCCCCTGCAGGACGATGACCGCCACATCGCCCGCGGTCAGCGTATAGGGCGGGGGCAGCGCCGTGGCCGGGGTGATCTGGCTGCCGGATAGCGGCGTGCCGTTGGTCAGGTAATTCACCAGGGATCCAGACCCATTATACTCAAAAACCTTCACGTAATAGGTCGTGGTGGGCGCCAACCCGGTCAGGCTGACGATGGCGCCGTTGCTGTTGTAACAAATCTTGTTGCCGCCGCCCTGGTCCGTGGCGGTGCTGAAGTTGCCGCTGACGCCGGAGGGCGCCACGCCATCCGTGGGCGTCCAAGTCACCGCGGACCCGGCTTTCACGACCACGATCCGGTTGGACCCGTCGCCGCTGGTCCAAAGCACCGTCATGCGGTTCGTGCCCAGCGAGGCAAACGACAGCCCGGATGCATGCACCGTGGGCTCGCCGGCCATCGTGGCCTGGCTGCCGGCCAGCGGCGTGCCATTGGTGTAGTAGTTCACCGCGGCATCCGACCCGTTATACTCGAATATCCTGACGTAATAGGTCGTGTCCGCGGCCAGGCCGCTCAGGGTAAAGTTGGTGCCGCTGCCGTCGTAACCGATCTTGTTGCCGTCGCCCTGGTCCGCGGCTGATCCGAAGTTGCCATTGACCCCGGACGGCGCCACGCCGTCTGCAGGAGTCCAGGTCACTGCCGACCCTGCTTTCACCACCACCACGCGGTTGGACCCGTTGCCGCGGGCCCAGGTCAAGGTCATCTGGTTTGTAGCTATGGAACTGAACGCGAGGCTGGTTGCATGGGTGGTGGGCTCAATGGCCAGGGTCGACTGGTTACCCGCCAACGGCGCAGCATTGGTATAATAGTTCGCCGTTGATGTGCCGCCGTTGTACTCGAAGACTTTCACGTAATAGGTCGTGGCGGGCGCCAGGCCAATCAAGCCGAAGCCTGCACCGCTCCCGTCGTAACAGATCTTGTTGCCGCTGCCCTGATCCGTGGCGGTAGCCAGGTTGCTGCTCACCCCGGACGGTGCAGTGCCGTCTGCCGGGGTCCAACTCACCTCGGACCCGGCTTTGACCACCACGATGCGGTTGGACCCGTCGCCGCGAGTCCAGTTGAGGGTCATCCGGTTGGTGCCCACCAGCGTAAAGGCCAGGCTGGACGCATGCGCCGTGGGCTCCACGGCCAGGGTGATCTGGCTGCCGGCCAGGGGCGTGCCATTGGTCAGGTAATTCACCGCGGCCGCGGCCCCGTTATACTCGAAGACCTTCACGTAATACGTGGTGGTCGGGGCCAGGCCGGTCAAGGTGAAACTGGCGCCGCTGCCGTTGTACCCCATCTTGTTGCCGCTGCCCTGGTCCGTGGCCGCGCCGAAATCCGCATCGACCCCGGCCGGCGCCACGCCATCCGCAGGTGTCCAACTCACCGCTGACCCGGCTTTGACCACCACGATGCGGTTGGACCCGT
>CAZAYP010000003.1:43045-100246 GCA_964489425.1 uncultured Verrucomicrobiota bacterium
TTGACCACCACGATGCGGTTGGACCCGTCGCCGCTGGTCCAACTGATGGTCACGCGGTTGGTGCCCACGCTGGAGAACGCCAGGTTGGAGGCGTGCGCGGTGGGTTCGGTGGCCGGCACGTTCTGGCTGGCGGCGCCGTACGCATCTGTTTTGTAGTTCTCGCGCAGGCCGGAGTCGCCGGTGCCGTCTGTGCCGTTATACACGTAGGTGCGGAAATAGTAGGTTTCGCCGGCCACCAGGCCGTTCACCGTGAACGAATCGTTGCTGCCCTTGAACACCACGAAGCCGCCGCCCAGGGCCGCGCCACTGCCATAGCGCGCGCCCGCCGCGTAGGTGACGCCGTCCACCGGGCCGGCGGTCAGATCCGCGCCCTGCCGGCAAACGACCAGCGTATTGGAGCCGGAGCCACCGGTCCAACTCACGATCATCTGCGTGGTGGCCATATCGCTGAACGTGGGGTTGTCTGTCGCGGTCGCCGGCTCAGGCGCCAGTACCGTCAAGTTATAAGCCGGCAGCGATCCGAAGCGCGTATTGCTGCGCGTATAATTGGCCCGGTTGGTCATGCGCGCCCAATACCCGGCAGCCGTATTGGTGCCCGTGACCGTGGTGTAGTACTGGTTGTCCTGCTCGGATGTAAAATAAGTCGTATACGGATTCAGCGCGGTCGGGCAACTCTGCTTGGTGGTCGAAGAAAAACACCACAACCAGTTGGTCGATCCCTCGGTCAAGGGCCGGTCCTCCCAGGAGCCCACAAACGCCAGGATATGTTCGCCGGCGGTGTCGACGGCGTACCCAGGCTCAGACTGGAAGCAGGCTCCCACCGTGGCCAGGTTGGTGCTCGTGATCGTCACCACGGTCCCGGCCTTGACCACGGCGCCGTGCGCCCAGGACACGGCGCCTTCGGCCGTGTTCCAGGCCCCGGCGGTCCAGTGGTTGTCGGCAAACGTGAGCAGGGTTTCGGCCGGGATATCGTTGAGCGCCACAAACGCAAACTGGTCCGGCGGATCGCCCTGCAGGGCAATGACGGCGATATCCCCCGCGGTCAGCGTACGGGTGGCGGGCGCGGCGGCGGCCAAGGTGGTCTGGCTGCCGTTCAGCGGCGCGCCATTGGTGTAATAGTTGGCCGCAAGGCCAGACCCGTTGTACTCGAACACCTTCACATAATAGGTGCTGGTAGGGGCCAGGCCGGTCAAGGTGAAGTAGGTGGCGCTGCCATTGTAGCAAATCTTATGGCCGCCGCCCTGGTCCGTAGCCGCGCCAAAGTTGGCATTGACCCCGGACGGCGCCACAGCATCCGCGGGCGCCCAGCTCACCTCCGCCCCCTGTTTCACCACCACGATCCGGTTGGCTCCGTCGCCGTTGATCCACATCACCGTCATGCGGTTGGTGCCCAGCGCGGCAAAGGCGAGACTGCTGGCGTGCGACACGGGTTCACTGGCCATGGTGGTCCGGCTGCCGGCCAGCGGCGTGCCGTTGGTGTAATAGTTCACCACGGCCCCGGTCCCGTTATACTCGAAGACCTTGACATGGTAGACCGTATCCGCGTCCAGGCCGGTCAGGCTGCAGCCGGCGCCGCTGCCGGCGTAACCGATCTTGTTGCCGCCGCCCTGGTCCGCGGCCAGGCTCAAATCAGCATCGACCCCGGACGGCGCCACGCCGTCCGCGGGCGTCCAACTCACCGCCGACCCCGCGTTCACCACCACGATCCGGCTGGACCCGTTGCCGCTGGCCCAGTTTGCGGTCATCTGGCTGGTGCCCACGGCGCTGAACGCCAGGCTGGACGCGTGGGCCGTGGGTTCCACGACCAGCGTGGTCTGGCCGCCAGCCAGCGGCGTGCCGTTGGTGTAGTAATCCACCACGGCCCCGGCCCCGTTGTACTCAAACACCTCGACGTGGTAGACCGTGTCCGGGGCCAGACCGCCGAGCGTGAAACCGGCGGCGTTGCCGTTGTAGCAGATTTTGTTGCCGCTGCCCTGGTCCGTGGCGGTGCCGAAGTTCGCGTTGACGCCGGACGGCGCCACGCCGTCCGTGGGCGTCCAACTCACGGCGGACCCGGCCTTCACCACCACGATGCGGTTCGACCCGTCGCCGCGGGTCCAACTCATGGTCACTTGGTTCGTGCCTACGGCCGTGAACAGAAGGTCCGACGCATGGGCCGTGGGCTCAAGAACCCGCGTCATCTGGCTGGCTGCGCCGGACACATCGGTCTTGTAGTTCTCGCGCAAACCGGAGTCGCCGGTCCCGTCCGTGCCGTTGAATTCGTAAACCTGGAAATAATAGGTGTCGCCGGCCGCCAATCCATTCACGGTGACCGAGCCGCCGCTACCTTTGTATACCACGTAGCCGCCGCCCAAGGCTGCGCCGCTGCCGAACCGCGCATCAGCAGCGTATGTGGCAGCATCGGCCGGTGCGGCGGCCGGGGCTGATCCCTGGCGGCAAACCACCAGCGTGTTGGACCCGGCGCCGCCCGCCCAACTCACGACCATCTGCGTGGTCGCAATGTCGCTGAAGGTCGGATTGTCGGCCGCGGTGGCGGGTTGAGGCGCCAGCACGGTGAAATTGTAGGCCGGCAGCGTACCATACCGCGAATTGCCGCGCGTATAGCCGGCCCCGTTGGTCATCAGCGCCCCATACCCGGCAGCCGTATTGGTGCCCGTTTCGGCGGTGTAATACTGGTCATCCTTTTCAGACGAAAAATACGTTGTGTAACTATTCAGCGCGGTTGGGCAACTCTGTTTGCTGGTGGAAGAGAAACACCACAGCCAGTTGGCTGACCCCTCCGTGGTGGGCCGATCCGGCCAACCGCCGACAAAAGCCAGGATATGATCGCCCGACGTGCCGATCGCAAACCCGGCTTCAGATTCGGCAACCGTTCCCAAGCTGGCCGTGGTGGTACCCTCGATGGTCACCACGGTTCCGGCCTTGACAATGGCATTGTTTGACCAGGATACCGCGCCATCCGCCGTGGCCCATGATCCTGCCCAATGGTTGTTGGCGAACGTGAGCGTGGTGTTGGCCGGGATGTCGTTAAGCGCCACAAATGCAAATTGATCGGGCGCATCACCTTGCAGGACAATGACCGCCACGTCGCCCGCCGTAAGCCCCAGCGCGATGGTCGGAGCCAACAGCATGCTCGCGCCAAGGGATAGCGCCGCAAGAATCACTCCGGCGCGGTAAAATCCGGAGCGCGCTGCGAATAGCGCGTTGCTGCCCACGGCATGCTGCGTTGAAGGCAATAAAACGATCATACGATCCGGCCTGTCCGCCGATAGCATCTTCTGAAATCCGTACGGCTTATACAAACCATCATGGTTGACATGGTGAAAGCAGGAATGTTGCCACTCCTCTGTTTGTTGTTAATATACAGGAATGTGCTATATATTGTATAGATTTTTCTTACACTATATTAAGGAGAACCCATGTTGGCGATGCGGTTGATATTGGGATGGGCCGTGGCAAGCGCCATGGTTGCCCAGGCGGCACAGGTGACGATCCAGTCCTATGACGCTGCCGGCAAACTTACGTTCAACGAGGTGACCGGCGCCTCCGGCTACCGCGTGGAATGGGCTGCGCGACCCCAAGGCCCCTGGACCAACTTCGCGGGAGCTGCCGCATGGCTGGACAACCTGCCGCACACCGGCAGCGGCACGGTAACTTGTGCGGTGCCCATGGTGTACCGGGTTCTGGCCCTGGTGTCCAATGTTGCGCCCGCCGATATGGTCTTGATCCCCACCGGCAGCTTTATCATGGGCAACGCAACCAACGTGTTCCCGGCCAGCGAAGGCTACAGCGAGGAGCTGCCGCAGCACACATTGTCCATCAGCGCTATTTATATTTGTACCAACGAGGTCACCAAGGCGCAATGGGACGAGGTATATGCCTGGGCCGTGACCCATGGCTACCAGTTCGATAATCCCGGGTCCGGCAAGGGGGCCGACCACCCGGTGCAGACCGTCAACTGGTTCGACGCCGTCAAATGGTGCAACGCCCGGAGCCAAAAAGAAGGCTTGGCCCCTTGTTACACGACCAATGGCGGGGTGTACCGCACCGGCGCCGCGGCGCCGGACTGCCAGTGGACCGTCCGCGGGTACCGCCTGCCGACCGAGGCCGAGTGGGAACGCGCGGCGCGGGGCGGGGCACCGAGCCGCCGGTTCCCGTGGAGTGCTACGAATGATATCCAGCACGCACGGGCGAATTACTATAGCACGATCGATTTCGCCTACGACACCAGCCCGACCCGAGGGTATCATCCGGCCTATGGCAGCGGCGGATTACCCTATACGAGTCCGGCCGGCGCGTTGGCGGCCAACGGGTATGGATTGTGCGATATGGCCGGCAACGTGTGGGAATGGTGCTGGGACTGGTATGACGGAACCTACTATAGCGCATCTCCAGCCGCCGACCCGCGCGGGCCAGTTTCCAGCCCCGAGTCCAGCCGCACCGTCCGCGGCGGCAGTTGGTCCGACGACGCCGATGGTTGCCGGACGGCCTATCGCAACAACCGCTACCCGGACTACGAGGATTATTACATCGGGTTCCGGGTGGTCCTGCCCCAGGGGCTGTAAGGCGCGCCAAGCCGGAAACGGGCGTGTTGGCACGCGCTGCGGCCCGCGCCGGCCTGGCCAGATTACCCTTGGCAAGCCCTTGGCCCCGCAGTACAACAGGGCCAGTCAGCTACGCATTGAGTGGCGGTCACCCTGGTAGAAACGAGGCGCTATGAAGAAGCTGGACCACATGGCATCCGGACCGGAACCAGACTCTGGCTCCCCCCGGATCACACGCCGAGATTTCCTCAGAACCGCGATGGTGGCCGGCGCCGGCCTGGCCCTGGGCCGTGGCGCAACCGCCGCCGATGCGTTGCTGGACAATGCCTTGCCGGCCACCGCCGCGCCCGCGACCGCCCTGGACAACCGGGTGTGGGTGATCCACGGGGCGGACAACCGGCGCCTGATGGCCCGCGCGTGGGAGATCATCGGCGCGGAAGGTGGCCTGGGCGCGCAGGTGAAGTCCGTGGCGCTCAAGGTGAATGCCGGCTGGACCCGCCTGCCTGAGCAGGGCGCCACGACCCACCCGGACCTGGTGGAGGAATTCATCAAGGGCTGCCGCGCCACGGGCGTCGAAAAGATCGTGGTCCCGGAACATCCGTGCAACGACGCCCGCCAGTGCTTCCCGCGCAGCGGCATCCAGGCCGTGTGCGAGCGCCAGGGCGTGCCGCTGATCGACCTGAAAACCGCGCCAGCGACCGATTACCAGCAGGTGGCCATCCCCGCGGGCAAGCGCCTCAAGCAGGCGGAGGTGGCCCGCCAGTTCATCGAGGCGGACGCGCTGGTCAACATGCCCGTGGCCAAGCACCACGGCGGGTCCGTCCTCACCATGGCCATGAAAAACTGGATGGGCGCGGTGCGCGACCGCCATTTCTGGCACCGCAACGACCTGCACCAGTGCATCGCCGACTTCTGCACGTGGGTCACGCCCGCCTGGACCCTGATCGACGCCACGCGCACCATGATGGACGGCGGGCCGCAGGGCCCGGCCCGGGTGCTGAACAAGCCCCAACTGCTCGTGGTGGCCCGCAACCAGGTGTGCGCGGATGCCTTCACGTCCACGCTGTTCCACGACTCGCCCACGGCGGTCCGCTACCTGGCGCTGGCCGCGGACATGGGGCTGGGCACCATCGACATTCCCCGCCTGGACATTCGGCGGATCGAGGCATGATCCACGCAAGCGGCTGGCGCTGGGCCACCCGGCTCACGGCCCTGGCCCTGGTCATCGCCGCCATCTGGGCCAGCCCCCTGCCCGCCTGGACGCTGCGCATCCTGCCCGGCCTCAGCCCGTGGACGGCGCTGCACGCCAGCCTGGCGCAGCGGGAACAGTACCTGCCGCTGGTCTGGGCCGTGCCGCCGCTCATCCTGATGCTGGCGGCCATGGCCCGCGGCCGCTGGTTCTGCCGCTGGCTCTGCCCCACCGGCACAATCTACGCGGTAACCGCCATGGCCGGCTGGGCGTTGCCTTGGCGCCGCCGGCCACGGCCGCGGTCCGCGGATGCCACGGCGCCAGGCGCCATGGCCAGGCCGCCGCGCCGCCGGATGCGCTGGAACGCGGTGATCTTCTGGACCCTGTTCGCCGGCGCCCTGCTGGGCGGCCCGCTCTGGCTGTTCCTTGACCCGCTGGCCACAGCGTCCCGGGCCGCGGCCTACGCGGCCGGCCGCGGGGTAAGCTGGGTCGCCTGGGCGCCGGGGCTGGTCCTGCTGGCGTTTATCGGCATCGGCCTGTTCCGGCCCATGACCTGGTGCGCGGCCTGGTGCCCGCTGGGCTACACGTTCGACCTGCTCCACGCGGCGCGCCGGCCAAAGCAGATCCGCTTTGATCCGTCCCGCCGCGAATTCCTGGCCGCGGGGGCGGGCCTGGCCGCGCTGGCGCTGGGCCTGCCGCGCGCCACCTGGGGCCGGCCGCGGGCCGACCCGGTGCTGCCGCCGGGCGCGCTGCCGGCGCGCGAGTTCGCGGCCGTGTGCAGCCGCTGTTACGCCTGCGTGCGCGCCTGCCCGTCGGGCGTGCTGCGGGTGGACCCGCGCGCCGACCGCACCTGGGCCCAACTGGCCCAGCCGGAGATGAACGCCGACCGCGGCGCGTGCGACGAATACTGCCGCGAGTGCCAGCAGGTCTGCCCCACCGGCGCCATCCGCCCGCAGTCCGAGGACCAGAAGCGCGCCTGCCAGATCGGCGTGGCGCGGATCGACCGCGCCGCGTGCCTGGCCTGGGCCGACCACGAGTACTGCATGGTGTGCGACGAGTACTGCCCCTACAACGCCGTGGACACGGACATGGACCCCGCCGGCATCCCCCGGCCGGTGGTCAACCCAGCGGCCTGCCGCGGCTGCGGGTTCTGCCAGCTCAACTGCCCGGCCATCCGCGCCGGCAAGGCCATCCGCGTGGTGGGCCAGCCCCGGGCGGTCTTCCTGGTGTCCGCGCCACCCTGAAAGCCAGCGCCTCATGAACCCACCCTATCAACACATCATCTGGGACTGGAACGGCACCTTGCTGGACGATGCCTGGCTGTGCGTGGACATCACCTCCGGCATGCTGCAGCGCCGCGGCCGGCCGCCGCTGACCCTGGCGCGTTACGCCGCGGAGTTTGGGTTCCCGGTCCGGGCTTACTATGACTGCATCGGCCTGACGCCGGACGGCAGCGGCTTTGAGGAGGCCAGCGTGGAGTTCATGGCCGAGTACCAGCGCCGCTGCCGCGACTGTGACCTGCATCCCGGCGCGCGCGACCTGCTGGCCGCGATCCAGGCGCGCGGCGTCGGCCAAACGGTGCTGTCCGCCTACCGGCAGGAGTACCTGCAGGACTTGACCCGCCACTTCGGGCTGGACCAGTATTTTACCGACCTGGTCGGGCTGGACAACGACCACGCCGGCGGCAAACAGGCGCTGGGCCGGGCCTGGATTGCGCGCCAATCGCTGCCGGCCGCCGCGATGCTCATGGTGGGCGACACGACCCATGACCATGACGTCGCCCAGGCCATGGGCACGGCCTGCGTGCTGGTCGCCGGCGGCCACCAGGCGCCACCGCGCCTGGAGCGCTGCGGAGTGCCGGTGTTTGCCTCGCTTGCCGAAGCCCGGGAAACCATCTTGGGCTCCCTACCATGAGGTGCGTTACATGAACCGATTCCAAAGGATTCCGGTCTTGCTCCTCTTGCTGGTTGCCGGCGGCATGCCCGCCGTGGCTGGGGCCCCCGCGCTACGCGTGGTCGGCGACCAGGATTACCCGCCCGTGACCTACCTGGAAAACGGTGAAGCCCAGGGAATTCATGTCGACATCATCCACGCCCTGGCCAAGGTCCTGGGCCGCGAGATGCGGGTGGAGCTGCTGGACTGGAACCTGGCCCAGCAGCAATGTCTTGCGGGACAGGCCGACCTGGTGACCGGCATGAGCATCACCGACGAACGCCGGAAATCCTGGGATTTTACCATTCCCATGTGGACCTTCGCCTATAACCTGTTTGTCCGCGACGACAATGTCGCGATCCACAAGGTTCAAGACCTTGCCGGCCGCCGCGTGGGCGTGACCGCCGGCGGGCTGCCGCGCCGGTTCATGGAGGCACAGCCGGGCGTCACCGTGGTAATCGTGACCAATTCCATGGATGCTTTTGAACGGCTCCTGCGCGGGGAAATTGATGCCGCGGCCATGGACCAATGGGTTGGCAGCTACCTCCTTGAAAAGCACCGGATCTCCGGCGTAACCCTGGCCGGCGAGCCGTTTGCCAAGCTGGATGCGGGGTTGGCCGTGCCCAAGGGCCGGGAAGCCCTGCTGGCGGAACTGAACCGTGGCCTGGAGATTCTCGACATCCAGGGCACCATGGTCCGTATCCGGCAACAATGGGAACCCGAGGAAATGGTCATGGTCTCGCGCGGCAAGGTGAAGCGGATGGTCCTCGAGACCGCGTTGGCCGGCACCGCCCTGCTGGTTGTGGTCATGGCGCTGTGGGTGATGGCCCTGCGCCGGCAACTCCGGATCCGCCGGCAAACCGAGGCCGCCCTGCGCCAGGCGCGGGATGAGGCCGAGGCCGCCAACCGGGCCAAGAGCTTTTTCCTGGCCAACATGAGCCACGAAATCCGTACGCCCATGAACGCGATCATGGGGTTCGCCGACCTGGCACTGGAATCGGCCGTGGATGCCAAGCAGCGCAAGCAACTGGAGATCGTCCGCTCCCGCAGCAACGACCTGTTGCTGCTGATCAACGATATTCTGGACCTGGCCCGCATCGAGGCCGACCACTTGGATCTCGGCCGGGAAACCCTCTCCCCCACCAGGATCATGGACGAGGTGGTCCAGATGTTCATGCCCGTGGCCGAGCAAAAAGGCCCGCGGCTCTGCCTGCAGCGCGCGGAACACGTGCCGGCCCAGGCCTCCGGCGATCCGCGCCGGCTGCGGCAGATCCTGGTCAACCTGGTGGGCAACGCCCTGAAATTCACAGACACCGGCGCCGTCACCCTGGGCGTTGATCGCGACCCGGCCGACCCGGGCGATGACGCCCTGCGGCTGCATTTCTGGGTGCAGGACACGGGCGCCGGCATAGCGGCGGACCAGTTGGACCGGATTTTCCTGCCGTTTACCCAGGCCGAGACAACCACCAGCGGCGACCGCGGCGGCGCCGGGCTGGGGCTGACCATTGTCCAGCGCCTGGTGCGCATGATGGGCGGCCGGATCTGGGTGCAAAGCGCGCCTGGACAAGGCAGCACCTTCCATGTCACGGTCCGGCTCCAGCCGCCGATGCCGGCGCTGGACGCGACGCCGGCCACAGCCGCCACGGCGGCGGCCGCGGTGCCGCAATGGCGGGTCCTGGCAGTGGAAGACGACCCGGCCAGCTCCGTGTTGCTCAGCTCATTGCTGCAAAGCGCCGGCCATACCGCGGTCATGGTGACCCGGGGGCGCGAGGCGCTGGCCCGGTTGGCGGGCGACGATTTCGACCTGGTGCTGCTGGACATCAAGCTGCCGGACATGGACGGCCTGGAAGTCACCCGCGCCATCCGCGACCCAAGCTCGGCCGTGCGCGACCACCGCATCCCGATCATCGCCTTGACGGCGTTTGCCATGGCCGGGGACCGCGAGCGTTGCCTGCAGGCGGGGGCCAACGCCTACATGGCCAAGCCCCTGAAGCCCCACGCGGTGCGCGAGCTCATTACGCAGACCATGGCCGCGTCAACCCGGCGCTGATCGACATCCCCTGACGGCGGGTCCGGAGGCCCCCGCCCCACCTTGCCGCCGCACTCGGTCCAATGGTCCGACGTAGCGTCAGACGGATTCGACGGAGCGAACCCCTCCCCCTGGTGAACAGCGGCTACTTCCCGCCCACGTCGATATGCAGCGGCTGGGCGTGCCAGACCTTGTCGTTGTACTCGCGGATGCTGCGGTCGCTGGAGAACCAGCCCATGCGCGCCACGTTGAGGATGGCCATGCGCGCCCAGGCGCGCTTGTCGCGGTAGGCGGCTGCCACCCGGTCCTGGCACTGGCAGTAGGCGCGGTAGTCGGCCAGGTAGAAGAACCCGTCGCCGTTCTGGGTGAGCTCGTTGAACAGGTCCTGGAACAGGTCGCGCTGCTCCGGCGCGAAGTCGCCGTTGCGCAGGGTGTCCAGGGTCTCGCGCAGCTCGCTGTCGTTGTTGTAGTAATCCCAGGGGTTGTACCCGCGGCTGCGCAGGGCCTCGATTTCCTCGACCCGGTGACCAAAGATGAAGATGTTGTCCTCACCCACGTGCTGGGCAATCTCGATGTTGGCGCCGTCCCACGTGCCGATGGTCAGCGCGCCATTGAGCGAGAGTTTCATGTTGCCCGTGCCCGACGCCTCGAGGCCGGCGGTGGAAATCTGCTCGGACAAGTCCGCGGCCGGGATGATGCGCTCGGCCAGGGTGACGTTGTAGTTCGGCAGGAACAGCACCTTGAGCCGGCCGGCCACGGCCGCGTCGTGGTTGATGATCAGGCTCAGGTTGTTGATCAGCTTGATCACCCGCTTGGCGATCGCATAGGAGGGCGCGGACTTGGCCGCGAAGATGAACGTGCGGGGCGTCATCTCCTGGTGCGGATCCTTTTTCAGGCGGTGGTACAGGGTGATGATGTGCATCACATTCAAAAGCTGCCGCTTGTACATGTGCAGGCGCTTGATCTGCACGTCGAACAAGGAATCCAGCAGCACCTCCTGGCCGAGCTCGTGGTGGATGTATTCCGCCAGGTGCTTCTTGTTCTGCGCCTTGATTTGCAGGAACTGGTCCTGGAACCCGGGGTCCACGGCCAGCGGCTCGAGCTGGCGCAACTGCTCCAGGTCACGGGCCCAGTCCGGGCCGATGTGCGCGGTGATCAGCGCCGCCAGGTCCGGGTTGCAGATGGCCAGCCAGCGCCGCGGCGTGATGCCGTTGGTGATGTTGAGAAAGCGGTCCGGGAAAAAGTCGGAAAACTTCTTCATGACCTGGGTCTTGAGCAGCTCCGAGTGCAGCGCGGACACCCCGTTCACCGCGTGGCTGCCCACGACCGCCAGGTTGGCCATGCGCACCTGCTTGACCGGGTCCTCCTCGATCAGCGAGAGGTCGCGCATCATGTCCGTGTTGCCGGGATAACGCAGCTCAACCTGCTGCAGGAACCGCGCGTTGATCTCGTAAATGATCTGCAGGTGGCGGGGCAGCACTTTTTCGAACGTCTCCACCGGCCACTTCTCCAGCGCCTCGGCCATGAGGGTGTGGTTGGTGAACGAGCAGGTTTTGACAGTGACATCCCAGGCGTCGTTCCACGGCAACTTCTCTTCATCGATCAGGCAGCGCATCAGTTCGGCCACGGTCATGGCCGGGTGGGTATCGTTGAGCTGGATCGCGTTTTTCTCGGCCAGCATGCGCAGGTCGTTGTGCTTTTTCTTGAAGCGCCGGATGATGTCGCGCACGGCGCAGGTCACCAGGAAATACTCCTGGATCAGGCGCAGCTCGCGGCCGGCAAACGTGCTGTCCGCGGGATAGAGCACCTTGGTGACGTTTTCGGCCCAGTTTTTCTCGGCCACGGCCTGGGCGTAGTCGCCGCGGTTGAACGCGTCGAGGTGGAACCCGCGCGCGGCCTGGGCCTTCCACAGGCGCAGGATGTTGACCGAGTTGGTGCCGTAGCCGACAATGGGCATGTCGTAGGGAATGCCTTCGAACATCTGCCAATCCAGCCAGACCTGCTCCTCGCCCTTGCGCGACGAGGTGCGTTGCTTTTCGATCCGGCCGTAGATCAGCACCGGCAGGGTGTATTCCGGCCGCACCATTTCCCAGGGGAACGGCAGGGTCAGCCAGTCGTCGGGGCTTTCGTTCTGCCAGCCTTCGAGGATATCCTGGCGAAAAATGCCGAACTCGTAGCGCAGCCCGTAGCCGTAGGCCGGCATTTCCTGGGCGGCCAGCGAGTCCAGGTAACACGCGGCCAGGCGGCCCAGGCCCCCGTTGCCCAGGCCCGGCTCAACATCCATATCCGTCAGCGAATCGAGGCTCAGGCCCAGCTCCTGGAGCGCTTCCATGGCGGGCTGCCAGCATCCGAGGGCCAGCAGGTTGTTCTTGAGGAACTTGCCGATCAGGAACTCCATGGAGAGATAGTAGATCCGCTTGACGTCCTGGTCGACGTACGCGGCCTGGGTGGTGATGAAGCGCTCGACGATCAGGTCGCGGATGGCGTAGGAAAAGCTGTAAAAAAGGTCGTACGGCGTGGCCGTGCGCGCGTCTTTGCCGCGTGAAAACCGCAGGTGAAACTTCGTCAGATCCCGGATCTGCGGGGCGGTCACGTTCTTGAACAGGTGCAGATCGCTGTATTCCGTGGTGGACTTCATGGCCTGAGCCTCCTTGTTGGCTGGTGGCAGCTACCCTTTATTCCCATTATAGTTATCGTCATTGGCGCTTGCCAGCCACTATACTGGTCGGGATGGAAAACCTGCAACCCCGAAGGCGTAAAAAATGAAAACCATCCTGTACGCGGCCGCCGTGACGGCCGGCATGTTGTTGCTGTCCGGTTGCCTGGTCTGCTCGCTGAACCCCCATTACGCCCAGGACGCGGTCGTCGACATACCGCCCGAGCTGGTCGGCCTCTGGGCGCAATTCGACCCGGAGGATCAGGAGCTCCAGGCCCAGCCGCCCTGGGTGTTCGGCGAAGAAAGCATCACCACGTTTTGCCCGGCCGGCGGCTCGGGCACGCTGGCCGCGGTGTACTTCAAGGTCGGCGACCAACTGTTCACCGACACCACGCCCGCGCATCCCGACGAGCAGCAGCTCAGCCCCTGGTGGACCCTGCACACCCTGCCCCTGCACCTCCTGTGCCGCGTGTCCCTGGTCACCAACCACATGGTCCTGACGCCGCTGGACCTGGACTGGTTCCGCGCCGCCCTGGCGGACGGCCGCGTGGATCTGCCCCAGGTCGACCTCGATAGCGGCGACTCCTGCCTGGTCACCGCCGATCCGGAAGCCTGGATGGGGTTCCTGGAGGAATACGGCCACAGCGCCGAGGCCTTCTCGACGGACCGGGCCTGTGCGTTCGTTCGCGCCGACGCCGCAACCCGCCCCGCGAAACCCGCGCCCGCGCCGCTTGATCCCGATTAAGTCCGCGCCGCGGGCCGGCCCAGGCCGGCGAACGCGCGGTCCAGGCGCCCGGCCTCCGGCGCCCGGGTGAGCCAGCTCACCACCGGCACGATCGCGAACGGCACGATCATGGCCAGCGACGCGCTGATCGGGCTGTTGTTCGGGCCCCAGGCGAAGAAGAACACCACCGCGATGGCCAGGCCGCTGGCCATGCCCGCCCACACGCCCGCCTGCGTGGCGCGCTTCCAGAACAGGCCGTACAGGTACGGCGCCATGAAGGCGCCCGCCACTGCGCCCCAGGACAACGACATCAGCGTGACGATCACGTCGAACGGGTAGATGGCCAGCGCCATGGACAAGAGGACAAACAGGGCGTTCAGCCAGCGCATCAGGCGCAGGGTGAAATCATGCTTGGCCTGCGACGCCCGGTGCTGCTGGTAAATGTCGATCGCGATCGCCGACGAGGACACCAGCACCAGCGAGGCCAGCGTGGACATGGAGGCCGACAGGATCAGCAGCAGGATCAGGGCCATCAGGCCCGGCGGCAGATGGGTCTTGAGCATCTCGGGGATAATCATGTCGAAGTTCGGCTTGCCGCCCGTCAGCGGCGGCTTGTCCATGAACACGTGCGCCAGCGCGCCGGTGTAGTAGGCCACGAACACGATGACCAGCGCGAACAGCGTGGTCACCAGCGCGGCCGTGCGGATGACCTTCTCGTTCTTGATGGAGTAAAATTTCTGCACCATCTGCGGCAGGCCCCAGGTCCCGAACGAGGTCATGAACACCAGCGCGCCCAGCAGCAGCCACCCCGGCTGCTTGGCCGGCGGCACGTGCAACGGGTAGTTGGCCTGGATGGTCTGGATCGCGGTCATGAAACCGCCGGCCTTGGTCGTCAGCACGGCCACCATGGCGATCGACCCCACCAGCATGATCAGCCCCTGGACAAAGTCCGTGATGGTCACCGCGAAGTAGCCGCCCAGCACCAGGTAAATGCCGGTGATCGCGGTCATGATGAACACCGCGGTTTCGTAGGGAATGTTGAAGTTCACCTCGAACAGGTGTGCCAGGCCCTTGTACACCGAGGCGGAATAGGGCAGCAGGAAAATGAAGATGATCGTGGCGCTGAAAATCCGCATCGCCGACGACCCGAACCGCGCCTCGAAAAACTCGGGCATGGTCATGACGTTGAGGTTGTGGGTCATGACCCGCGTGCGGTGGGCCAGCACCAGCCACGCCAGCAGGGACCCGACCAGGACGTTGCCCACGGCGATCCACAGGTCGCGCAGGCCGAACCCCCACCCCAGCTTGCCCGCGAACCCGATGAACAGCACCGCCGAGAAATACGTCGTGCCGTAGGACAGCGCCGACACCACCGGCCCGATCTGCCGGCCGCCAAGGAAAAAGTCGTTGAGGTTCTTGGTTTTCACCATGCCCCAGATGCCCAGCGCCACCATCAGCCCCAGGTAAACGATCAGCAATACCAACGCCAACATGCCACACCTGCCTTCCCTAGTATTTTTTCACAACGCGCGGCATACCCTAGCAAAGTTCCGTGATATTTAAACTTTAAAAAAGAACCCGGCGAAGCGGCGGCCGCTGGCGATTAATGGATGGCGGGCCCCACCGCCAACGCATGGCCCGCACCGCGCCGCCGGGGCGCCGAACTGCAGGCGCGCAAGTTCGCCAACTTCGCCGTTGACCCGGCAGGCAACGGGCTGCTAATCTCGCCGCCCGTTACCAATTAAATAAAAAGCAAGGCAAGGAATGGTGTGTCATGGCAATGATGATTAGCCGGTTTCACAAGTTGATCCAGTCGCGCATCCTGTGGCTGTTCATCCTGGTCATCATCGTGTTTTCGTTCGTGATCTGGGGCATGCAGTGGCCGTCGCAGAAGGGTCTGGAAATCGAAGCCAACTCGCTGGGCATGCTCGATGGCCAGCACGTGACGCGCGAGGAGTTCAACCAGGCCTACGCCAACACGTACCTGTCCGTGTGCATGATGGTCGGCCGGCCCATCCGCACGACCCCCAAGATCGACGAGGATTTGCGCAAGAACGCATGGCGCCGGCTGGCCGAGCTCAGGGAAGCCAAGAAACTGGGGTTCGAGGTGTCCAACGAGGACGTGGTCCTGACCATCCAGAACCAGCCCTTTTTCCTGCAGCAGGGCCGGTTTGATCCCAGCCGCTACCAGGGATTCGTGGAAAACTTCCTGCGCAACATCGGGTTCGGCGAGCGGCAGTTCGAGGAGCATATCCGCGAGGAAATCATGCTCCAGCGCATGCGCAACATGCTCAGCCAGGCGGTGCTGATCGCGCCGTACGAGATGCAGCGCACGTTCGCCACGATCAGCGACGTTTTTGATATCGATTACGTCGCCATCACGGCCAGCAACGTGGCCGCCGGCGTGGCGATCACGGACGACGACGCCGAGGCCCTGTTTGCCGAGGATCCCAAGGCCTTTACCCTGCCGCCCAAAATGCAGGTCAAGTACGTGCGCTTCGCGGTGGCGGACTTTCCCGTGACCGAGGAAATCGACGACATGGACGCCCTGGACTATTACAACGACCACATTGACGACTTCACCACCCTGGCGCCCACCAACGAGACCGCCGCCGCCGCGGCCAGCAACCTCCTGGCGCAGGCGGGCGCCACGGTCACCACGCCGTTTGAGGAGGTCAAAACCAACATCGTGCTGCGGATGCTGGAGCAGGCGGCGCGCGACAAGGCCGCGGACGCGGCCACGGATTTCGTGGTCGACCTGGCGCCCGACCGCCTGGGCCGGGCGCCGGACTTCGACCAGTTGGCCCACTCCAACGACCTGGAGATGTTCACCACGCCGTTTTTCTCCGTGTACGACGAGGTGGACGGGGTGGAAGCGGGCAAGGCGTTCAACGAGGCGGCGTTTGCCCTGCGCGACAATGCCGACGACTATTTCACGGACGCGATCGTCGCCTCCAACTTCGTGTACGTGGCGGCGTTCGCCGCGCGGCAGGAGGAGCGCGTGCCCGAGTTCAAGGAAATCGCGGAGCAGGCCCGGGAAGCCGCCTTGGCGCGCGCCGAGGAGCGAGCCCTGGCACGCAAGGCCGGCGAGGTCATGACCACGGCCGAGGCCGGGATCGAGCGCGGGGAATCCTTTGCCAAGGCGGTCGCGGCCTTCGACCTGCCCCTGGTCCAGTTGACCAACACCACCGTGGCCACGGGCTTTGAGACCAACGCGTTTGCGGACGTGCTCATCCCCGCGGTGCTGGCCCATAACCAGGGCGAACTGGTCGGCCCGGTCACCAACCTGGACACCATCATCGTGGGCTACGTGGCCCGGCGCGCGGCCGGCGACACGGCCACGTTCACCCCCATGCGGCCGCAGATCGTCGAGGCCCTCCGCCGCGAGCGGTCCAAGAACCTGTACGGCGAGTGGCAGGACTACCTCCTGCGCGCCGGGAAATTCGAGGAAAAGGCCACGCCGGAGCTGCTCGAGGAAGAGCTCGAAGCCGAGGAAGAAGACTTGGAAGCCGAGGCAGCCGACGCCACGGCCGATGACCCCGCCGCCACGCCACCGGACGACCCGAACCCGGCGGCGGATCCGGAACCCGCCCCGGCCGGCCGCTAGCCCTCCCGGCGCGGCCGCGGCCGCGCCGACAACCGAATAAGGAGCCCCGCATGAAAGCCATATTGATCGTGCTCGATTCTATCGGCATCGGCAGCGCGCCGGATGCGGCGCGCTACGGCGATGCGGGCGCGGCCACCCTGCCCCACCTGGCCGCGGCCGTGGGCGGCCTCAAGGCCCCCACGCTGCAGGCCATGGGGCTGGGCAACATCCCCGGGCTCCTGCCCGGCGGCGAGCCCGTGGCCGGCGTGCCGCCCACGGCGCGGCCCACCGCGTCCTTCGGCGCGATGCAGGAAGTCTCGGAAGGCAAGGACACGATCACCGGCCACTGGGAACTCGCGGGCATCAAGATCATCCCCGGGTTCCACGTGTTTCCGCCGGAAGCCCCCGCGTTCCCCGCGGAACTGGTCGCCCAGTTCGAGCAGCGCACCGGCCGCAAAACCATCGGCCACAAGGCCGCCAGCGGCACGGCGATCCTCGACGAGCTGGGCGCGGAGCACATGCGCACCGGCGCCTGGATCGTGTACACCAGCGCCGACTCCGTGTTCCAGATTGCCGCGCACCTGGACGTGGTCCCGCTGGCCGAGCTCTACCGGGCCTGCGAGATCGCCCGCGAATTGTGCGACCGCTACAAGGTCGGCCGGGTGATCGCCCGGCCGTTCCGCGGCACCCCGGGCCAGTTCAAGCGCACCGAGGAACGCCGCGACTTCGCCTACAAGCCGGAAGAGCCGACCATCCTGGAACGCCTGGTCGGCGCGGGCGTGCCCGTGTACGCCGTGGGCAAGATCGAGGACATCTTCGCGCACCGCGGCATCACGGAGTCCAACCACACCGGCAACAATCTCACCTCGCAGCAGGCCCTGCTGGACTGGACCCGGAGCAAGCCGGACGGGTTCTTCTTCGCCAACTTCATCGACTTTGACATGCTGTACGGCCACCGGCGCGACGCGCGCGGCTACGCGGCCTCCATCGAGCAGACCGACGTGTGGCTGAAGACGTACCTGCCGGCGCTGGCGCCCGGGGACCTGCTGCTGATCACCGCGGATCACGGCAACGACCCGTGCTTCAAGGGCACCGACCACACCCGCGAGTACGTGCCGCTGCTGAGCTACCAGCCGGGCCGGCCCGGGGCCAACCTCGGCATCCGCGCAGGCTTTTACGACGTGGCCCAGACCGTGGCCGACTTTTTCCGCCTGCCGGCCCTGCCGCGCGGCGCCAGCTTCCTCAACCGCAATCCCTGAAGGAGCCCCCGACCATGATCCCCCAATGGATAATTGAAAAGAAACGCGACGGCCACCAGCTCACCGCCGACGAGATCCGCTTTTTCATCGAAGGCTACACCTGCGGCCAGATCCCGGACTACCAGATGGCGGCCATGGCCATGGCCATTTACTTCCGCGGGATGACCGCCCAGGAGGTCGCGGTCCTGACCGACGTCATGCTGCACTCCGGCGACCTGGTCAACACCCAGTCCATCCCCATGCCCAAGGCGGACAAGCACTCCACCGGCGGCATCGGCGACAAGGTGTCCCTGCCCCTCGCCCCGCTGGTGGCGTGCTGCGGCGTGGCCGTGCCCATGATCTCCGGCCGCGGGCTGGGCATCACCGGCGGCACGCTGGACAAGCTGGAATCCATCCCCGGCTACCGCACCAACCTTGAGATCAACGAGTTTCTCGAGGTGATCCGGCGCTGCGGCTGCTGTATCAGCGGCCAGACATCGAGGATTGCGCCGGCGGACAAGAAGATTTACGCGCTCCGGGACGTCACCGGCACGGTGCCGTCGATCCCGCTGATCACCGCCAGCATCATGTCCAAGAAGTTTGCCGAGGGCATCGACGCGCTGGTGCTGGACGTCAAGTGGGGCAAGGGCGCGTTCATGCGCACGCGCGAGTCGGCCCTGGAGCTGGCCCAGAGCATGACCACCGTGGGCGTCAGCATGGGCAAGGAAGTCGACGCGGTCATCACGGACATGAACCAGCCGCTGGGCTGCACCGCGGGCAACGCCCTGGAAGTCGTGGAGAGCATTGCCACCCTGCGCGGCGAAGGGCCGGCGGACATGGTGGACATCACCCTCACCCTCGGCGCCCTGATGCTGAAGCTGACGAACAAGGTCAACACCCTGGACGAGGGCCGGGAACAGATCCGGCGCCACATCGCCAATGGCCAGGGCCTGGAGCGGTTTGCCAAAATGATCGAGCTGCAGGGCGGCGATCCCTCGGTGGTGGACCACCCCGGCAAGCTGCCCCGCGCCAAGATCCAGCGGGTGTACCGCTCGCCGTTCAGCGGCCACGTGGCGGGCATCGACGCCGAGCTGATCGGCAAGGCGGTGCTGTGGCTGGGCGCCGGCCGCTCCAAGACGGACGACGTGGTCGACCCCGCCGTGGGCATCTCCGGCCTGGTCAAGATCGGCGATGCCGTGAGCCTCGACGATCCCCTGCTGACGGTGCACGCCAACGACGCCGGCCGGCTGGTGGAAGCCGAGAAGCTCATCGCCCAGGCGTTCGCGTTCTCGGAGGACAGCGTGCCGCGGCCCACCCTGATCAACAAGATCATGAGCATGCCCTGACCCAGGGCCAAACTTTAACCCGCAAAGGAGCAACCATGGAATACGACCTGCTGGATGAAGCGTTCAAGGGATTGCGCGACAAATGGCCCAAGGCCAAGCCGGTGTGCGGCTTGATCCTCGGCTCGGGCTGGGGCGACGTCGCCGCGGCCTTTGAGGTTATTGACACGTTGGCCTTCGGCCAGATCCGCGGCCTGGGCACGCCGGGTGTGGTGGGCCATTCCGGCCGCCTGGTGTGGGGGCGGTGCGCGGGCCTGGAAACCTTCATGTTCCAGGGCCGCCGGCACTGGTACGAGGGCGAGGGCTGGACCCCGGTGGCCTTGCCGCTTTACGTGATGAAGCAAATCGGCGTCAAGCGCCTGTGCCTGACCAACGCCGCCGGCGGCATCCGGCCCGGCTTCAAGCCCGGCGACCTGATGGTGATCGACGACCACATCAACTGGATCGGCGCCAACCCCCTGCTCGGCCAGCACAATCCGGTCTGGGGCCCGCGGTTCCCGGACCAGTCGCACGTGTATGACGCGGCCCTGCGCCAACTGTTGCACCAGGCCGGCGCGAAGATTGGGCTGCCGCTGCACAGCGGCGTGTACCTCGCCGGTTCCGGCCCCACCTACGAAACCCCCGCGGAAATCAAGGCCTACAAGACCCTGGGCGCGGACGCGGTGGGCATGTCCACGGTGCCGGAGGCGCTGCTGGCCAACGCGGCCGGGCTGCGCGTGGTGGGCCTCTCGTGCATCTCCAACCTGGCCGCGGGCATCAGCCCGACCCCGCTGACCCACGAGGAGGTCACCGCCGCCACCAAGGATGCCATGCCGCGGATGAGGTCGTTGCTGCAGGCGTTCTGGCAGGAACTGGCCGCGGAAAAATAGGAACTTGCGCAACCCCCAACGGAGGAACCCTCATGGCCGCCATTGATACCAGCGTGCAGTACCACATCAACATGAAGGAAGGCGACATCGGGCGCTACGTCATCCTGCCCGGCGACCCGGGGCGGGTGCCGAAAATCGCCGCCTTTTTCGATTCCGCCAAGGAAGTGACCTTCAACCGCGAGTACCGGACCTACACCGGGCTGGTGGACGGCATCAAGGTGTCGTGCACCTCCACGGGCATCGGCTGCCCGTCCACGGCCATCGCCGTGGAAGAACTGGTGAAGATCGGCGCCGACACGTTCATCCGCGTGGGCACGGCCGGGTCGTTGCAAAAAGAGGTGGGCCTGGGCGACCTGTGCATCTCCACCGGCGCGGTCCGCGAGGAAGGCACCACCCGCCAGTACGTGCCGCTGAGCTACCCGGCGGTGGCGGACCTCGACGTCACCCTGGCGCTGCGCCAGGCAGCGCAGAAACTGGGCTACAAGCACCATTGCGGCATCAACCACTGCAAGGACGCGTTCTTCATCGAAGGCGACTGCGACGCCCCCATGGCCCAGCAGCAGAAGATGCTCTGGGAGACGTGGTACCGGTCCAACGTGATTTCCACGGCCATGGAATCCGCGGCCCTGTACGTCGTCTCGTCCATCCGCAAGGTGCGCGCCGGCGAGGTGCTGGCGATCATCGGCCTCACTTACGACGACAAGCCCATCGTGGCCAAGGTCGGGGTGGAAGACGCGATCAAGACCGCCATCGAGGCGGTCAAGATCCTGCACGCCCAGGACCAGCAGCAAGCCGCCCAAACCTGATCATGGACAAGCTCGCCTGGGAAACCCTCGCGCCCGCTGACCGCCAGCTCATCACTGCGGCCATGGATATCCGCCGGCGGGCGTACGCGCCGTACTCGCAGTACCTGGTCGGCGCGGCGCTGCTGGACGAGACCGGCCGGATGTTTTGCGGCTGCAACGTGGAGGGCGCGGATTACACCCTGACCACGCACGCCGAGATCAGCGCCATCAACGCGATGATCGCGGCCGGGTCGCACCGGGTGCGGGCGATCGCCGTGGTGGTGCGCTCAAGCGTGGGCTACGGCATGCCCTGCGGCCTGTGCCGCCAGCGCCTGCGGGAGTTTGCCGCCGAGCCGCGGCTGCGGGTGGTCGGCGTCAACCTCGACGCCCACGACGCGATCCGCGACCTCTTCGCCGCGACTCTCGACGAACTGCTGCCCTACTCGTTCGGGCCGGACTTTCTCGCGGCGGAAGCCGTCCGCTGACCCGCCCGCGGGCGCCGGACGCGCGGCTACTCTGCGCCGCCCGTCAAGCGCTGCAAGGCGCCCCAATCGTCCAGGGTGGTCACGTCGCCGGTGATCTCCGTGCCGGCCGCCACCTGCTTGAGCAGGCGGCGCATGATTTTTCCGGAGCGCGTCTTGGGCAGGGCCTCCACGAAGCGCACTTCGTCCGGCCGGGCCACGGCGCCCATCTCCCGGGCCACGCGCTGCTGCAGCTCGCTGCGCAGCGCGGCGCCCGGCGCCGTGCCCCGCTTCAAGGAGACGAACGCGACCAGCCCGGCGCCGCGGAGGTCGTCCGGCCGCCCCACCACGGCGGCCTCGGCCACGGCCGGGTGGCCGACCAGCGCGCTCTCCACTTCCGCGGTGCCAATGCGGTGGCCGGCGACATTCAGCACGTCGTCGATGCGCCCCATGATCCAGAAATAGCCGTCCGCGTCGCGGCGGGCGCCATCGCCGGCGAGATAGCAACCCGGCAGATCCTTCCAATAGGTCCATTCGAACCGGGCGGGATCGCCCCACACGCCGCGCAGCATGCTCGGCCAGGGCTGGCGCACAATCAGCTTCCCACCTTGGCCGGCGGCCACGGGCTGGCCCTGGTCATTCACCACGTCGGCCGCCACGCCGAACAGCGGTTGCCCGGCCGAGCCCGGCTTGGTCGGCATGAGGCCCGGCAGGGTGGTGATCATGATCGCGCCGGTTTCCGTCTGCCACCAGGTATCCACGATCGGACAGCGCTGCCGCCCGATGACCTCGTGGTACCACATCCAGGCCTGGGGGTTGATGGGCTCGCCCACGGACCCCAGCAGGCGCAGCGAGGACAGGTCGTGGCGCGCCGGCCACTCGTCGCCGGCCTGCATGCACGCGCGGATCGCGGTGGGGGCGGTGTAAAAAATAGAGATCTTGTGCCGGGCGATCATGCGCCAGAACCGGTCCGGCTCCGGATACATGGGCGCCCCCTCGTACATGAACACGGTGGCGCCGTTGGCCAGCGGGCCGTACACCACGTAGCTGTGGCCGGTGATCCAGCCGACATCGGCCGTGCACCAGTACACGTCCGTGGGCTGCAGGTCGAACACGTAGTAGTGGGTAAGCTGGGTGTTCAGCAGGTACCCGGCCGTGGTGTGCATGATGCCCTTGGGCTTGCCCGTGGACCCGCTGGTATAGAGGATGAACAGCAAGTCTTCGCTGGCCATGGACGCCGGCGGGCAGGTGGGATCCGCTTGGTCCATGGCCGCCTGCCACGCCACGTCGCGCCCGGGCTGCATGGTCACCGCCTGCCCGGTGCGGCGCAGCACCAGGACGTGGCGCACGGTCGCGGCCAGCAACTGGCCAGCCGGGTCGCGCAAGGCCAGGGCCCCATCCACGTTGGCCTTGAGCGGCACGATGCCCCCCTTGCGATAGCCCCCATCCGCGGTGATCACGACCTGCGCCCCGCTGTCCTGGATGCGGTCGGCCACGGCCTGGGCGCTGAACCCGCCAAAAACCACCGAATGCACCGCGCCCAGGCGCGCGCAGGCCAGCATGGATACCACCGCCTCCGGGACCATGGGCAGGTAAATGATGACCCGATCGCCCGGCTCCACCCCGAGGCCGCGCAGCACGCTGGCGCACCGGCACACCTCGCGATGCAGTTCGCGGTACGTCAGGGTGCGCACCTCGCCCGGCTCGCCTTCCCAGATCAACGCCACCTTGTCGGCGACGGGCGTATCCAGGTGTTTGTCCAGGCAATTGACGCTGGCGTTGAGCCGCCCGCCCTGGAACCAGCGCGCGTGGGGCGCCTGCCACTCCAGCACCCCGGTGTAGGGCTGATCCCAAACCAGGCGCTGCTGCGCCTGCGCGCCCCAGAACGCGGCCGGGTCTTCTTGCGCAGCCCGGCTCAGCGCTTCGTATTGTTCCCTGGTGTTCAGATGCGCCGCGCGGGCGAAGGACGCGGGCGGCACAAAAGTTCGGGTTTCCTGGAACGTAGACTCAATCACGCCGGTGGCATCGGCCAGCATGCCGTCCAGCCCGGAGGTCTGAAAGAGGTCTTTGACAAACGCATTGGCCCCGGCCACCGAAAACTGGCCGGCGGGCACCCGCTTGGCGGTCATCAGCACGATCCGCAGAAAAATCGATGACACGTACTGCACCCGCGCCAGGTCAAACTTGATCGTTAACGGCGGCGCCGGGACGCCGGGTTGGGCGGGCCCGGACAACCGGGCCAGCGCCTGCGCGATCTGCTGCTCCATCTCCGGGCAGTTGGAACTCTTGAGATCGCCGGCAAAAGAGCAGGTCAACGTGCGGTGACGGGCGTCGTAGTCAATATCCAACATAAGCGCCTCACAGGGGAGTGAACCACGCGGCCAACCGGCAGCGACCACTTGGGCCGACGATTACTTGCCTTCTTTTTCCTTGCCCAACTGGGCCAGCTGCTGCTCCAGGCCCGCCATGCGGAATACGTTTTCCACCGGCAACGAACAATGAGCGACCGAGAACTGGTCAACGCCCACGTCACGGGCGACCACGAGGCACAGGCGGATGAAAACCGATGCCACGAACTCCACCCCTTGCATGTCAAACACCACCGGCGCCGGGTCGGCCCGGATCTTGGCCACCAGCTCATGATCCCATTGCATGCAGGTGGCAGCATTCAGACGCGCTGGGAACCGGCACAGCCACCGGGCGCCGACCTTTTGACACTCGAACATCGCAAGCCTCCTTGGATAAGCGGGACGCCATGCGCGGCCCACAGCGGACGTTATACGCCGGCGCCCCGCGCCTGTCAGGAACAAAAGATCGGTGTGCCGGCCGCCACCGCGCGGACCCGGCGCAAGGCCTCAGTGAAACGGGGTGATAAGGCGCCGGACTTGAGATAGGTGCCCAGCCGAGGTCGTCGTTTCCGAACCCGCTACGGGGGAAGAATACGGGGGCAGCACCTTGTTCTTTTTTCTCACGGAGCCACTGCGGTCACAGAGCACAGCGTCGATCGGGCCATGGATGGCACGAAGCATGCTTCAAGGCTCCCACCAACAAATCAACAGGCAAGTGGGGTTCCTTTCCTCGCATCCTCGCATGACGTAAAACCATGATCGCGCCGATTCTTTTTCTTTCATCCCCGTGTCTCCGTGCCTCCGTGAGAGTCTCCCCGTGTTGCTGAGGCCTTTCGACCCGGCCGCGTTCCCCATTGCGCTGGCCGGGAAAATATGCCATCCTGCAAAAAAAGTGGAGAACGACCGATGCCGCCGCTCATGTTCATGTCCCCCCTGCCGCTGGCCAACATCATGTACGCTTTCACCTCGAGCAATTTCTCGGGCAAGGCCATTGTCTTCGTGCTGGTCGCCGGCTCGGTCCTGGCCTGGGCGGTCATGATCTCCAAGGGGTTTGAGATTTGGCGCGCCTGCCGCGAGACCAGCGCCTTTCATGCGGCATACCGCAAGGAGCATCAGCCGCTCACCCTGTTTCTGCGACGGCGCAGCTTCGACAGCCCGGTGTTCAAGCTGTACGACCAGGCGTGTCGGCAGGTGTGCGCTACCATGGACCTGCGCGGCCCGCAGGAGCCGGAGCTGTTCCTGGAAACCAGCTCCCTGCCGCGCTTGTCTTCGGCCCAGCTCAGCGTGGTCCGGGTGCAACTGGAGCGCGGCGTGGCCGACCAGGCGCTGATGCTCGAGCAGAACATGGGTATCCTCGCCCTGGCCATCAGCGCCGGCCCGCTGCTGGGCCTGCTGGGCACGGTGTGGGGCGTGATGGACGCGTTTGGCGCGATCGCTTTGACCGGGTCGGCGCTCCTGTCTGCCGTGGCGCCCGGGATCACCGGCGCGCTGCTGACGACGGTGATCGGGCTCCTGGTGGCGCTGCCCTCGGCCATCGGCTACAACCTGCTCACCAACCGCATCCGCTACCTGTGCGTGCAGATGGACAACTTCGCCGGCGAATTCGCCACGGAAATCGAAGCCAGCTTCTGCAGCCAAAAGTAATCGTTGCCATGCGCCGCTACACCGCTCTGACCGTTTTGCAACAGAACAACGAGATCAACATGACCCCGTTGATCGACCTGACGTTCCTGCTGCTGATTACCTTTATCATCACCTTTCCGCTGCTGGAGCAAGGCATACCCATCCGCCTGCCCAAGGGCAACGCGAGCTCCATCGATGCCGCTGAAAGCCGCACGATCGCCCTGGACAAGGACGGCATCGTGTATTTGGACAACCGCGAAATATCAACCGCTGACCTGGCCACCGATATGAACCGGCTGGGTCAGGCGAACCCCGACCTCGTTGTGCTGGTCCGCGCGGATGAAGAGATCGCGTACGGCAAGGTGGCCGGGATCATGAAAATCCTGCACGACGCCAAGATCACCAAGCTGGCGCTGGTGACGCAAGCCGAAGGCCCGCCCGCGCCGTGACGCCGTACTTCAAGCGCTGCCTCAAATTCAGCTCGGCGTTCCACGGGGTTATTCTCCTGGCGCTGGTCGTGAGCCCGTTTTTCTTCAACTGGTGGCAGCGCCGCCAGGAACCCCGCGAAATCGTGACGTTCCTCAGCCCCGCCGACCTGCTCCAGCCCCCCCCCGCGGACGAGGCTACCCCGCCGGACGATGCCGCGGACGAACCGCCCCCGCCGCCGCCGGACGAGCCGGACGACATTCCCGAACCGATCACGGAAAAGCCCAAACCTACGGCGCCGGCCGCCACCCCGGTGCCCACCAAGCCCAAGGAAATCCAGAAAGGCCCGCGGGTCCAGCGCCCCACGCCGTCCGCGGCCAAGCCCAAGGCCACCTCGTCGGCCAAGCCCTTGACCCCGCAGGAAATTGCCAATCGCCTGGCGCGAGGCCTGCCCGTGACCGGGCCGGGGACGCCCACGACGGACGATTTGCCAGGCTGGTACTACGACCTGGTGCGGCAGACGCTCTACGAAGCCTGGGCGCAACCCAGCGGCCTATCCGCCACGCCCGGCAACGCCGTCCATGCCACGCTGCGCGTTGGCCGGTCCGGGAACATCATCAGCCGCCGCATCACGCGCGCCTCGGGAATCGCCAGCCTCGATGCCTCGGTGCAGGCCGCCCTGGACTCCGTGACCCGGCTTGACCCGCTGCCGGCGGGCGCGCGGGGTGACTACAAGGACATCACGATCGTGTTTGAGCTGACCGGCGCGTTCTGAGCGCGCCTACGCCCACCAGGCCGCCAACTCCGCCAGGGTCAACTCGCTCCAGCCGGCGATCGTCTTGTCCGCCGGCGGAAACGCCGCGGCGGGATGGGTCGTGCACAGGGCCACGGTTTTCATGCCGGCCCGGCGCGCGCCCTCGATGCCCGCCGGCGCGTCTTCGAACACCACGCAGAGGTTGGGCGCAACGCCAAGGCGGCGCGCCGCCTCCAGGAACACGGCCGGGTCCGGCTTGCCCCGGACCACATCATCGCCGGTCACGATCGCCGCAAAGCAGCGTTCCAAGCCCAGCGGATCAAGCGCGGCGGCCAGGTTTTTACGGTAGGCGGAAGACGCCACGGCGCAGGGCACACCGGCCGCACCCAACGCCTCCAGCATGGCCACGACGCCGGGCAACGGTACAACGCCGCGGGTGCGGACCAGCTCGCGGTAGGCCGCCTCCTTGTCCTCGGAAATCCGGGCTATCGTTGCCGGGTCGCGGGTCCAACCCAACAGGCCGGGGATGACCTCCTCGTTGCGCATCCCGAACCCGCGCTTGAAGTGGTCCGGCGGCAGCGGCAGGCCGTGTTGCGCCGCAACCGTCTCCCAGGCGGCCTCGTGGAACGCCGAGGAGTCGATGACGACCCCGTCCCAGTCGAAGATCGCGCCCCAGGCCGCGGGACGCGCCATGGCCGGCGGCTTCAGTTGACCCGGCTCATGAAGTCGGCGAACCGCTCGGCGCGCACGGCCGGCACAAATCCCGGGGGATAGCTGCCGATGGCCGATTGGGCATCCTGGATGCGATCTGCGGGCGCCGGGTGGGTTGCGGAAAAGTCGTGGCCGCCCGGCTTCAGGCGCTGCTGCATGGTCTGCAGCATGGCCACCAGGGCGTGGGGATCGTAACCCACGCGCTCCACGATCGTGATCGCGGCCTGGTCCGCGGCAAACTCCTGCTGCCGCGAGTAGCCATTGACCACCATCTGCTTGACCACGTCGCTGACCGATCCTTCCAGGGCCTTGGACAACTCGGCCAGTTCTTTCCCGCCAAAGGTCTTGGTGCCTTCGGTAGCCAGGGTGGTGAGCGCCGCGGTCAGCCGGCTCTTGTCAATGGCGCGCAGGCCGTCCTGGTGCTCCACGTGGCCCACCTCGTGCGCCAGCACGCTGGCCAAGGCATCCTCGCTCGGGCAGCACTCGATCAGCCCCTTGGAAACAAGCACGATGCCGCCCGGGCAGGCGAACGCGTTGATCTCGTCGCTATCAAATAGGTAGAAGTGGTATCCGCCATAGGTTTCAGGCTTGTCCGAGGCGCGCGCCAGGGCCTGGCCCACAAGGTTCAGGTACTTGTTGGCCTCTTCATTATTATAGGGCCGGTAGGTTTCAAGCAGGGTGGCGGCCACGGCGCGGCCAATATAGTATTCCTGCTCGGGAGTGATGTCCTCAAACGTCTTGGCCACGGCCTTGACGCTCTTGTTGAGCGAGTCGCCCTGCTGGCGGGTGATGGCACCGGAGGCCACGGCCACTTCCGTGCCCAAATCCGTGGCCTGATCCATGGTCTCGCAACCGCAGAACAGGCTGGTGGCCGCCCCGGCCAGCGCCGCCGCGGTCCAACCGGCAAGCATCCCTTTTTTCATTGCGCACCTTCCGCAGGTTTCACGTCGCCCGCCTTGAGAAACTCATCCAGGGCGGCATCGCCGATCTTGATTTTTTCTATGGCATTGACGTCGTCGTAGTTGGCGGAGGGATTCTTGGTCTTGAAATCGGCCTCCACTTCCTTGGAGAATCCTTTGCCGGCCAGGGCGATCTCATCGCCCGAGGCGTTGACCTGCGCGTCCTGTCCGCCGCCGGACATGCGGATATTCTGGGTGGTCAGGGCCGACTTGTTGAGCCAGCCGGTTGCCCCCCCGGCATTGACCTGGCGCCAGTCGCCCTGCTGGCCAAGGACCTCGACCTTGTCGCCATACCGGACCGTGGCCACGGTCTGGCCCAGGAACGACGGCGTTTTCCGCAGCGTTGTTTCGCGCACCTGGACGCTCATGACCTCCGCCATGGCAGTCCACGATGCCAGGGTCATCCCCGCGACGCCCATCCATAACCAAGCCGTTCGCATCTCAACCTCCTTTGCGCACACGCGCAACAACGCACATTAACCGCCCCCGGGCCGCAACGGTATTGCAACCCCGACTAGAACAGGTAGGACGAAGTGAAGTACACGTACAACTGCTGCTCGCTGGCATTCACCACTTCGTAAGGTATCTGGTGCTGGGCATTCGGGGGCGCCAGCCCGATGCAGTGGCCCTTGCCCCACACGTAGTTCACGCCAAAGTTCATGGCCAGGCGATCGGTCTCGGACCCGACGCTGGCCGTGATCCCGTACAGGTCAATGCTCGGGTAATCGCTGGGGCGCTCCAGGGAGGTGTCGGGCACCGCCGACTTGCTGGTGTAAAAGCCGGCCCGCAACGGGTACTGGGCCGCGACATAATACTCGCCGCCCAGGTTCACGTCCGTCACGGCATCATAACGGACGGCCTCATTGCCGGTGAAGAGGTCTTCGCCCTTGTGCGGACCGCGCTGGGACACGCCGCTCATTTCCTTGAACGTGTCCGACCAGTGGTAGGTCACGTCCAGGCCCACGCCCCATTTACGTTCCAACTCGTATCCCACGCCCCCGCGCACGGCCGCCGGCCGGTCGTTACGGACCGTGATGTCATCACTGTACACATAATCCGCAGCGCCCGCCTGGCCATCGACCAGGTCGCCCTGGTAGCGGCCGTCGCTGTACAGCGAGGCGGAAGGCGTCTGGAAGGTCAAGCCGGCCTTCCACTGTTCCGTGATCGCGTACTGCGCGCCGAGCATGCCGAGCATGCCCCAGTGGCTGTATTTGAAATTCTCGGAGTAGGCCGTATGCATGTCGCCATAGAAGAAGTTCTCAAAATGCTCCATGGTTTTATACAGGCCATAGACCCCGGCTCCGATGGAGAGCTTGGGCGTGGCCAGGTAGCCCACCGAGGGACCGATCCACAACGTTTTGCTGTGGACGGACAGGTTAAGGTAGTTGCCGGACGTGGGGTAGGACTCCACTTGGGATATATCGGTCTGGTTGGGGATGAACACCGATCCGGCCACGGCCAGTCCATCGTTCAGCTTGAACACCGTGCCCATGGTGGCCGGAACCGTGACGAACGACGAGGCCTTGTAATCTTCGCCGTAGCTGATGCGGTTTTCCAGCTTCTGCTTCTGGACGCCATACAACGTGGCCATGAAGGAGACGCTGCTTTGCTCGGCCAACCCGAGGCCGGCCGGGTTGATGTAGGCCGCATCCACCGCATCGGCCAGCGCCACGGAAGCCCCGCCCATGCCCGCGGCCCGCTCCCCCACGGCAAAGGTCTGGTAATTGCCCATGCCCGCCAGGCTTGAGGTCCACGCCAGCAACACCGAGCCCGCCACCAGCATCCCAACGCTACCACAACGAACGCGCACCATGACACACCTCCTATTATGTGCCGGTATACAACAGGAAAACGTGGCGCATGCCAAGTTTATTGTGCGGAACAAATGGCATTTGACGGGGGCGGGTGGTTCATATAATCATCGTAGGCCAACAGCGGAAGGGTGGACGGCGGCGCCAGCGGGCACGCCCCCCGTCCTCCGGGCAACATGTATGCGGGTTACGATTGCAGGTAAAATCGGGCTGAGCCTGGGCATCCTGGTCACGGGATTCCTCATCTCCACGCTGGTTGGATTCTACCGCGGGCATGACACGGCCCGGCGCCTGCGGCTGACGGCGGACGAACTGTTCCCGGCAACCCACGAAAGCCAACTGGCCAAGGTGGCGTTCAAGGACCAGACGCGGCTCTACAACCAAGCCGTGCTGACCGGCGAAACCGGGCTGCTGGACGAGGCGGATGCCGAAAGCGGCAAGGTGAAGCGGGCGCTGGACAACATCCTGGCGTATCCGGACGTGCCGCTGCGCAAGCAGACCCGGCAACTGAACGATGCCGTGCGCAAGTACAGCATCGCCGCCGGCGTGCTTTACCGCCGCATGTGCACCGGCACCGAGGCGGACAACCCCGACCAGCAGGCCGCGCGCGCCGCCGACCTCGCCCAGCAAGCCCAGGACATCGCCCAGTCGCTCGAGGACCTGCAGGCCGCCTATTCACGCGCGCTCCAACTGGAGTTGGCGGATGCCGGCCGGCGCATGAAGCGCGAAAGCAACCTGATCCTGGCGTTGTTCGTGGTCGTGGTCACGGCCGCGGTGGGCCTGGCGGCGCTGATCGTCCTGCGCACGATCACCCGCCCGCTGCGCCGGACCGTGACGTTCGTGGAGCAGCTGGCCGCCGGCGACCTGACCCGCGCCATCGAGGTTACCCGCCACGACGAGATCGGCGACATGCTGCGCGTGCTCAACGACATGAGCGCCAACCTGCGCGGCATGATCCAGAACATCATCACCCAGGCCGGCGTGCTGACGCGCTCTTCGCGCGACCTGATGGACACGTCCAAGCACCTGGCCGGCAAGGCCGCGGACATGCGCGAGCAGACGGCCGTGGCCCTGGAATCCGGCCGCCAGATGGCCCAGCGCATGGAGACCATGGACCTGGAAAGCCTCAAGATGCACCAGAGCGTGCGCGGCGTGGCGGCCGCGGCCGAGGAAATCGCCACCAGCATCGGCGCGGTCACGGAAAACACGGATCAGGCCAGCCGCATCGCCAGCGATGCCGCCGACCTGGCCGAAAGCAGCAACACCAAGATCCAGCACCTGGGCAAGGCCGCCAACGAGATCGGCAAGGTGCTCGAGGACATCCAGGACATCACCTCGCGCACCAATCTCCTGGCGCTGAACGCCGCCATCGAGGCGGCCTCGGCCGGCGAGGCCGGCCGGGGCTTCGCGGTGGTGGCCAACGAGGTCAAGGAACTGGCCAAGCAAACCAACTCCGCCACGTTGAACATCAGCCAGCGCATCGAAGCCATGCAGAACTCCACCCACGAGACCATCCAGATCATCCAGCAGGTGCGCGACATCATCAACAAGGTGAACGAGGTCTCCAAAAACTCCGCCGCGGCCTTCGAGCAGCAGCGGGAAACCATCCACCGCATCTCCGCCAGCGCCGGGACCGCGGCCGACTCGGCCAGCACGGTGTCGCAATCCGTGTCGCACACGGTGCGCAACAGCCAGGAGATCGCCCAGCACATCGTGGCGCTGGAAACCGTGGCCCGCGAAACCGCCTCCAGCGCGGATCGCATGCGCACGGCGGGAGAATCCCTGGCCGGCCTGGCCGGGGAACTGCAAAAGATGATGGAACAGTTCCGGGTGTAGCCGGGCCGCCAACCGCCGCCGACGGTGCGGCCGGGATGGGCCATCAGGTCAGGCCCGCGCGCCGCGAGCCCGCGTGGTCCGTTAGTATGTTGGCGCGCGGCTCAGGATGGTGGTTCGGCCATCCTCATTCGTCCAGACACAGCGCGATCTTCAGCGCTTCATCCAAGAGGTGCAACTTGGGCGAGGAAAGCACACCAACAAAATCTGTCAGCTTCGACTTGTGAAGGCTAACAAGTTCATCGCAGTGGATGCTGCTCGCATGCTTCAGGCCTTCATCAACCCCTACAGGAACCTGGGTCGACAATCCATCGTGCACGCTGTAGACGGGCGCGCAGATTGCGGTTGAGAATCGTGAATCGATGACCACTTGGCGGCTGACCAGGACGAAAACCCGGTGCCGCTTGGGTTCGCCAGACGGATGCGCAACCCGGTAGAGTTCCCCGCGCCTCACAGCGCCACCTGATAGGCCAGCACATCCTCCGCTTCACGATTCAGCGCCGCTGCTCGTCGATTGATCAGGTTCAGATCCCGCCGGTCTTGTTCTTCTTTCGCTTGGCGTGCGAGCAATTGGCGGGCGGCGACTTCCAAAAACTCCGACCTACTCCCGTAGGCGTCCGCCTGCTCGTCAATCGCCGCGATCAGGTCGCGCTCAAGTGTGATAGATGTCTTTACTTTCATACTACTATTATACCTCGATTGGGGGGGCATGTCAATGGGCCGAAAACGCAGCGTTGAAGGTTGCCCCACCCCTATGGGTCCGTGGCGAGGTGGGGCGAACGGTCCTCGTGAGCCGGCTGGTCTTTTCGAACGCGTTACGGCACGTACGCGCGCAGGCGGAACATCACGTTGCTGTAGCCGGCCGGCAGCACAAACTCCACGGCGCCGTCCGCCGCGTTGGTGACGGTTTCCAGCGGCTGCCAGTCAAACTCCGGACCGACCGGCCGGCCCGCTTCCAGGATGTAAGCCCGCCCGCCATCCGCCACCGGACCCGTGAGCGCGGGAACCCCGCCGGCCCACGCGATCGTCGCCGCCAGGTACGACAGGCCGTTGGTGGGATCCGTGCCGGCCACCTGCTCCTGCCAGTTGAACATCAGGTCGCCGTCCAGGTCGGCGTTGCGCACCGCGCCGGTGACACTGCCGAAATAGCGCAGTTCCCAGTCGTTGGGCAGGCCATCGCCATCGTCGTCCGCCACACCCGCGTCCGAGATCCGGCCGCCCACCAACAGGTCATCCATGCGCCAGGTTCCGCTGGCGCTGCTGGCGCCTTGGCCGTAGACCCGGAGGGTCACCGTGCCGGTCGTGGCGGCCAGGGACGCAAGCGAGATCACGTTCGTGGCGAAGTTCTGGTGGGCGGCGCCGCTGGCCAGGTCGGCCGCATAGTTGTCCAGGCTGGAGCGCAAGCGCCAGGTCAGGGGCCCGGTGGCCGAGGCGCGGTCCACGAACTGGAGGTTGCGGAGCTGGACCTGGTGCCCGTTGCTCACGGTCAACCCGACGGTGAAGTAGGCGGTGTATCCGGTGCCGGTCCACCCCGTATCCGAGATCGCCTGCCCGCTGGCGCCCCCTGCGCTGCTGTAAGTGCCATCGGCCGTGGTAACCCGGCTGGCGTTGATCCACGGGCCGGTGTAGGCCGCAATATTAGTGAACGAGACGTCCGCGGCGTCAAACGTGTACTGCGCCAGCACCAGGTCCTGCGTGCCCGGCGAGACCACCAGGCTGACGGTCTCCTGGTCCGCGCCGTCGTCGTCCGTGACCCGGAACGTAGCCGCAAACACGCCGGCAGCGGCGGGCGTCCAGGTGAACGTGCCGGTGGCGCTGTGCGCCGTGAACAGGGCGCCGGCCGGGGCGTTGCTCATGGTGAGCGACACGGCATCCCCCTCGGTCGGCAGGGCCTGGACCGTGAAGGTCATGGGCTCGCCCGCCTGGCCGGCCTGGGACCCGATCGGCAGCAGGACCGGCGGGGTGGCATTGGTTTCCCAGATCAATGCGACCCATTCCGGGTGGTCGATGAACGGGTTGCGGTTGAACTGGTAGAGGCGAAACGCCTTTTCGTTGCGGTTGCTCTCGGCCAGGCCCGGCGGATCCGCCGCGTGCCAGGCCAGGAGCGTGGGCAGCGCGCCCATTTTACCCAGCGCCTCGTTGGTGGGGACGGCGACCAGTTCCAGCGGCAGGGTATCCACGTCGGAGCCGTCGTAGCGGACTTCCATGTAGAACAGCGCGCGGGCGATGTCCCCTTTCACCGCGGCGGGCGGTTCCCAGGAATCGCTGTCGCGGCTGGTTTCGGGCGCGTTGGTGACTGCCGGGGCAAGGTAGCCGGGATCCCCGGGCTGGCTTTCATCAAAATAGAGGTTGCCGCGGGTGGCGTTGACGACCTTATCGGCGGCGAACAGGTTGTGGGCGTCGTTTTCATCCGGGCCGCTGTCGCCCAACCCGCGCGAGGTGGGCCAGCAGTGCTCCTTGTTCCAGCCGCCGTCCGCGTTGTAGAGCGACTTGGCCATGGGGATGCGGCGGTACAGCAGCATCACGCAGTTGGTATCGGCCAGGTCCGTGTCCAAGTCGCGCATGGCGCGGTCTTCTTCGATGTCCGTCATCTGGTGGTGGCCGGAGCTGATGATGTCGTGCAGCGCGTCGCGCAGTTCCGTGCCGGTCTTGCCCTCGGCGCGGTAATAGTAGCCGACATCGCCCTCCACCGTGATCGCCACGGTCTGGCGGTTGGTGCCGTCCTTGTCGGCAGCGGCCAGGACCACGGCATGCTGGCCGGTGCGCGCCAGGCCCGGCGTCCAGGCCAACGTGCTCTGCACCGGCGAGGCGCCCGTGGCACCGCCGAACACCGCGCCGTCCGGCAGGGTCTCGGCCCACAGCCGCACCGGGTCGCCGTCTGGCTCCGTGGCGCTGGCGGTGAAGGTCAGCAGGTTGCTGTACGACACGATATAGTTGGTCGTGGCCGGGGTGAGCACCAACTGTGGCGGCCGCGGATCCGCGCCACCGGCGTAGGCGGTCCAGGCGATGTTGTCCACGCTCACCTGGCCGGCGGCGGTGTCGTGTTGCACCAGGCTCAAGGTGAAGTTCCCGGCCTGCTGGATGGTGATATCGCCCGTGGAATACACGTTGGTGCGGATGTTGCCGGTCACGGTCTGGATGACCACGCCGTTGATCAGCACGTCCAGGCTGGCCGCCGACGTGAACAGCGGCATGTAGTTGAACGACAGGGTCCCGCAGCCGCCGGTCAGGACCCCGGAGGTGACGCTGGCCGCCGGGTTGGCGCCCTTGTTCAGCGCCGGGCTGGGCGCGATAATCGGCTTGTCGCCCCGGCAAGAGACGTAGGCCCACGTGGACCCGTCACGCCCGGCGAACGAACCCGACGCGTAGGAGGTCCCGGAATAGGAGAAATTGGCAAAATCCTCCAAACCGGCCCAAGCCGTTCCGGCTGGCCCCAAGGCCCAAACCAACACCCCCGCGCTGATGGCGCGCAAAAATCTGATTTTCATTACTGACCTTCATAGTACCCCGGGGGCCGGGTTTTGGAAACCCCGCTGGCTCTAGGACGGCTGGCGGGCGCTTCGAGGGTCCGGACCATACGTTCCAAGGTTGCGATGGGCGGCAAGCCCATGCGTTGGCGCCACTCGGGCGACGGATCCTGGCGCATGTACCGCTCCCACGTGGCGCGGGCCTCATCCGCGGCGGCGCGAGACTCTGGCAAGCGCCCCTGGCGCTCCTCCTCAACGCTTTTCCGCAGCCCAGCTTCGATCTGCGCCAGTACCAGCGGCCGGTACCCCTGTCGCGCCGGGTCCTGCACCAGCCGCGCGGCATCTTCGTCCGCCCAATGGCTTCCCTGCGCCCAGTCCGGATGCAGCCTGACGAGTTCGGCATATATATCCCGGGCCGCCTGGTCATCCCCGTACAGCCCCGCGAGGACCAGCGCATCCGCCAGGAATTCCACCTGGACCGTGGGCGTTGCGACCGCCGATTCACGCAACCAAGCCCGGGCGGCCGGGATCAGTTGCGGATTGGGGAGCAGGATGAAATCGCCGCGGGATTCATCTTCGTAAAGCCGCCCCTGGAAAACGAGATCGCGCAGGGCCTGGTCGATGATCCGGTCCAAGGCGGCACGGTCGTACCCCTCGGCCAGCGCGCGGCCGCGCCAGGCCCAGTACAAGGCGTGCGCGGCTGCCAGCCGCCAGTCCAGCGGGCCGAACCGCTGCTCGAGTTCGCCCACCGTGGCCGGATCAAGGGTATGCGCCAGGTCGTGCAGGCCGGGCTCCGCAGCGCCGCCGACCACCTCGGCCGCCCAGGCGCGCTGGTAGTCTTCGTGGAACAGGTCGGCATCGGAACTGATCTTGTGCAGGAACAACCACGCCAGCTCCAGGTAAAGGCGCGGCTCCATCGGGCAAACCCGGAGCCCCTGCCCGCCCAGCAGATCGAGTCCGTGGCGCACCCAGCGCCAGCGGTCGGCGGCGGCCGGGCACTGGGCGCTGAGGTTATAGGCCAGGTTCCACGCCTGGTAGCCCCAGACATCGGGGTTACGCGCATCCAGCTGTGTGATCCACTGCGCGAGCTGCGCCATTTCCGCCATGCGGCCTTCCTCCTCCAGGCGGTCGGCGCGTAACCACAGGAAATCCGCCAGCAGGCCGCGGAAGGGGCCCAAGGCCACGGCCAGGGCCTGCAGTCGCGCCGGCGCCGCGGTGAGCCGGACCGCGGGCGTGCCGACCAGTTCCAGCCGCCGGCGGGCAGTCGCCTCGCGCAGCCCGCCGGCCGCCAGCAGCAGCGCGCAGGCCGGCAGCAGCCAGATCATTGCCCGGCCCCTGGTCATGTTTTCGTTCATGATCGACAAATCTTGAATCCCGCAACGGATATTGTTATGAATACCCCCGCATTGTGCAAGAATCTTAACCCAGTGCCGGGGACCAACGGATGAAAGTAGTGTGCGCCGCCAGCGTGTTGCAGGGTGCCGAAGCGTTTGCGCACCTGGGCGAGGTCGCCGTGCTGCCAGACGGCGCCATTGGCCCGGCCGACGTGGCCGCGGCCGACGCGCTCATTGTCCGGTCCAAGACCCCGGTGACCCGCGCGCTGCTGGAAGGCAGCCGGGTACAGTTCGTGGGCACGGCCACCTCGGGGTATGACCACCTCGACGTGCCCTACCTGGAGCAGGCCGGCATCGCCTGGGCATACGCCGCGGGCAGCAACGCCAACAGCGTGGCCGAGTACGTGGTGGCGGCGCTTTTGCACCTGGCCCGGCGGCACAACCTCAAGCTGGCCGGCCGGACCCTGGGCGTGGTGGGCGTGGGCCACATCGGCCGGCGCGTGGCCGAACTGGCCGAACTCCTCGGCATGCGGGTCTTGCGCAACGATCCGCCGCTCAGCCGCGGCGACGACGACCCGGTCTACCGGCCCTTGGGGGACATCCTGCCGGCCGCCGACATCATCACGTTCCACGTGCCCCTGACCCAGGACGGCCCCTGCCCCACCCGGCACCTGGCGGATTACAACTTTTTTGCCCGGCTCAAGCCCGGCGGGATCCTGATCAATGCCGCGCGCGGGCCGGTGGTACAGGAGGAAGCGCTGCTGCTCGCCCTGGAGCGCGACGCCGTGGCGCACGCCGTGCTGGACACCTGGGAGCACGAGCCGCGGGTTGCGCCGCGCCTGCTGGAGTCCGTAGACCTTGCCACGCCCCACATTGCCGGCTATTCCCTCGATGGCAAGCTGAATGGAACCGTGGCCGCGTACCACCAGGCCTGCAACTTCTTCGAGATTGAACCGGCGTGGCAACCGGCCCCGCTGCCGCTGCCGGCCGGCCCGGTGGTTGATCTGGCGGCCCGGGGCCGGGAATCGGAAGAGGTGCTCCAGCACCTCGTGCGCCGGGCCTATGATATCCGGGCCGACAACGACGCCTTGCGCGCCGCCATGGATCGGCCCAGCGGCACCCCGGATATGGCGTTCAACCGCTTGCGCGAGCAGTATCCCGCCCGGCGCGAGTTCCCGGCCATCACCGTGCGGCTGGCGGATGGCGACGGGCGCCTGGAGCGCATGATTGCCGGCCTGGGGTTCCGGTTGCTCCCGGCATCGACGGCCAGCTAAACTACAGTGGCCCAAAAGCCGATACTACGGGATACAAGGTCAGCGGATAAAAAATCAGCGGCCAAGGATTGACTTTGAAGGAAAAAATGGCATGATGGTACGCTGTCGAAGTTAACGACAGGTGGATATGAGCACGGGCAACTATGGCGGCGCCGGGCAATCAGACTCGGATGATTGGGTCAAGAACACCCTCCTTTTCCGCGAGTGGAACGCGATCAAGAACGAGATTCTCGCCCACAAGTGGTACGAAAGCGAGAAGGCCGGCCACGACATCGGCTGGGAACGCGCTTCCACAGACTGGCTTGTCCGGTACGGCCGGCGGAACAAATAATCCCCGCACCTTGCACGCGGCCCAAGCGCCGCATTTTTTATGCCCACCCCGTCGCATGACCCATGGGAAACCAAGCGCCTCCCCAGATTTAATCGCGATGCCCTGCCGCCGCCCCGGCCGTTCCGGGCCAAGGACATGGCCGCCACCATCGGCAACGTCATGCGCACGCTGGAAGTGGACGACTGCAGCGCGGTCAGCGACTTGCGCCGCGAGTGGCCCAAGGTGCTGGGCGCCACCCTGGCCCGGCAATCCCGCCCCGGCCCCCTGAGCAACGCCCAACTGATCGTCTATGTCAGCAACAGCAGCTGGCTCTACGAGATGAGCCGCTTCGGCAAGGCCGACATCCTGGCCAAGCTGCAGCAGCGGTTCGGGGCGCAGCAAATCCGCGACCTCCGCTTCCAGCTCGACCCGGATCCGCCACGCAACGCGTGACGCGGTCACGCCCCCCCCCCGCCAGGGGGAATGGCTCAATGGCCGTGCAGGTACTTGATCACCTGGACGGTTTCCACCGTCACCAGGCCGCCGCAGTGCGCGGCCTCGAAGAGCTCGTGGAGCACGGGCAGGAACCGGTTGATCTTCTCTTCCTCGTCGGCAATTTCCACGATGACGGGCAGGTCCATGGACAAGTCCAGGAACTTGGCCTGGCGGATGTGGCTGGTGGGGCCAAAGCCCATGATCCCGCGCCAGGCGGTGGCCCCGGCCAACTCCATGCGCCGGGCCTCGCGCACAATCGCCTCGAACAGCGGGGTGTGCTTCAGCTTGTCGGTCTCGCCCAGGAAAATCCGCAGCAGTTTTGCCTCGCCCTTCAACTCCATAGCCCACCTCCCAGCCGGATTAGGATCCTTACCGCCACGATGCCGGCCACGAACGCCAGCATGGAAATAAAAAACGAACCGGCCGCATACAGGCCGGCGTGCAGGTACTCGCTGTCACGCAGCATCTGGCCGGTCTCGTAGATCATGGACGACATGGTCGTCAGCCCGCCGCAGAACCCGGTGGCCACGGCCAGGCGCACGGCCGGGGAGATCGACCCAGACCGTTCCGCAAGGCCGGTGATGATCCCGATGATCAGGCACCCCAGGATGTTGGCCGCCAGCGTGCCCAGCGGCCACACGAACGCGATCCGCTGCGCCGCAACGGCCAGCCCGTAGCGCGTGAGCGAACCGACAAACCCGCCCCCGCCCACCAGCAGGGATATGACCCATGGATTGGTCATGCGCGGATGGCGCCCCCGCCCCAGCGGCCGGTGCCCGCCGCGGCCGGTTGTCCGGCTTGATCTTTGCCTGGCATGGCACTAAGTTAATGGGCTTTGATTTCACAGGAAAGGAAAATGATCATGATCAAGGTGAACGTAGTCGGCGCGGGCGGGTACGGCGGCGTGGGCATCACGGAGCTGCTGCTCCACCATCCCCTGGCGCGGCTCCATGCCCTGGTGGACATCCAGGACGCCGGTAAAAAAATCAGCGACCTGTACCCGCACCTGGCGGGGTTCTGCGACCAGGAAATCCTGCCGCCGGATCACCCGCAGGCCCAGGAACCGGTGGACGTGGTTTTCTTTGCCACGCCTGACGGCGTGGGCATGAAGCTGGCCGGCGGCGAGCTGGCGCGCGGGGCCAAGGTCATTGACTACAGCGGCGACTTCCGCTTCAACTCCGCCGAAGCCTACACGGATTATGCCACGCGACTGGGCCGGGAACCCGCGCACGCCGCGCCGGACCTGCTGCCGCAGGCGGTGTACGGCCTGCCCGAGCTGCACCGCGACCGGCTGAACTCCCAGACCCGGCTCGTGGGCAACCCCGGATGCTTTGCCATCAGCTGCATCCTGGGCCTGGCGCCGGCCATGAAGCATGGGCTGGTGGACACGGCCAGCTTGATCTGCGACTGCAAGACCGGCGTGTCCGGCGCCGGCAAGAAGCCCGCGCCGGGGTTCCACTACCCGGCCCGCTACGAGCAGATGAACTCGTACCGGCTCACGGGTCACCAGCATGTCTGCGAGGTGGAGCGGGAGCTGGGCCGGCTGGCCGGGGCCGAGATCCGGGTGACGTTCACGCCGCAGGTGGTGCCGCTGTGCCGCGGGATCATGTCCTGCCTGTACGGCACCCTGGCGCGCAACCTGACCCCCGCCGAAGCGCTGGCCATCTACCGCGACTTTTACCGGGGCTCGCCGTTCGTCCGCCTCTATGACCGCCAGGCGGCTATCGGCACGGTCCACGTACGCGGCACGAACTTCTGCAACCTGCTGGTGGACGTGGACGAGCGCACGCGGCGCCTGCGGGTGGTGGCGCACATCGACAACCTGGTCAAGGGCCAGGCGGGCAACGCGCTGCAGAACATGAACCTGCTGTGCGGGTTCCCCGAAAACGCGGGCCTCGACCGTCCAGGGCAGTACCCGTAAGCCGGGGCCGGCGGCGCGGCGGGCCTCCTATCATTTCCGCTTGAGAACAAGCCTACGAGCTCCCCTCCTTGCAAGGAGGGGTGGCCGCAGGCCGGGGTGGTTGTGGATGGTCCGCGCCCCGAGATCACAGTGATTGGAGCCCGGAACAACCGCCCCACCCTTCGGGTCCCCCCCGCCTTGAAAAGGCGGGGAGCCCAGATACGTAGCGGTCCTCATGCAAACGTGGTATCACATCTTAAACTGGCTGACGATTTCCTTCAGCTGGCCCGCCAGCTGCGCCAGGTTCTCGGCGCTGCGCCGGCCCTGTTCCGCGCCCTGGGCGGCGACCGCGGCGGCCTGGTTGATCCCGTCGATGCTGTGGGACACCTCGCGGGCGCCGGTTTCCGACTGCCGCGCACTCTGGGCCAGGTCGCCGGTGGCCTGGGACACGCCGGTCACGTTCCGGGAGATGTTGCCGACCGTGGCGGACTGCTGCTCAGCCGCCGCGGCAATGGCCCCGGAGATCGCCTCGACGTTCTCGATGACCTCGGCGATTTTCTGGATCGCGGCGATCGCGATCTCGGTGCTCTGCTGCATGCTGGTGATCTGCTGGACGATCTGGCTGGTGGCCTGGGCGCTCTGGCGCGCCAGGTCCTTGACCTCGCCGGCGACCACCGCGAAGCCGCGGCCGGCATCGCCGGCGCTGGCGGCCTCGATCGTGGCGTTGAGCGCCAGCAGTTTCGTCTTGGCGGCGATCTCGTTGATCAGCTCCACCACGTGGCTGATCTTCTTGGCGCCGGCGCCGAGCTGGCCCATCATGTCGCGGGTCTGGCGCACCTGGCGGGTGGCCTCGCGCGCGATCTGCAGCTCGTTGGCGCAGTTGTGGGCCACCTCGTTCAGCGAGGTGCCGAGGCCGGCGATCTCCCGGGCCAGCGAGCTGGCGGCCTGCGAGATCTCGTCCGTGCGCCCGGAGATGCGGCTCATGTTGCCCAGCAGCTGCTGGCCGGCGGTGTTGACGTTGGCGGCCTGGGCGCTGGTTTCGCGGGCGCCGCCGGCCATCTCCGCGGACAAGCCGGAAATTTCCTGCGACGCCTGCGACAGGGTGACGGCGTTGCCGGAGATGGCGCGCAGGATGTCGGCCAGGCGGGTGACCATGTCGCCGATGGCGGCGGCCAGCACGTCCAGTTCCAGGGCGAAGCCGAACCCGCGCTGGTCCTGCTGGTGAAACTGGGTCACGGCCTCGTCCTGCAAGTCGCGCTCGGCCATTTTCTGGGCCACGCGGGCCAGGCGGCCCAGCGGGCGGCTGATGCGGCCGGCGGCCCACATCATCAGGACCGCGGCCAGGACCATGGCCAGCAGGGTGATGGCCACGGACACCAACTGCGCGGAGCGCAGGTTGCGCCGCATATCCTCTGACCCCCCCCGCAAGCTGGCGGCGTTGGCGCCGATAGCGGCGGCCAAATCGCGCACCTTGGCGGAGCTTTTCTGGATCTCGGCCAACGGGCTGAGCAGGTAGACCTGCAGCCAGCCGTCCAGGGCCGGGGCACGCGACACAAGCATGCCGGCCTGCTCCCCGGCAAAGCGCGTGCCGATCCCCCGCTGGGGATTGGAGCTGGCCACGATGGTTCCGCGCTCGTCGGCGATCACCACCTCGCCGCCACCGGCGTCGGCCTCCGCATGCAGCAGCCCGGCGCACAAGACGGACACGGGGATGGCCATGCGCAGGTACGCGCGGGTGGCGCCGTATTTCGGCGAGTACTGGTTGCCCTTGTATTTCAGCGGGCAGGCGATGGACAACACCGGTTCCGGGTTCTCGGGATCAAAGTCCGGCTCGAAATAGACCGTCCGGCTCACCGCGCCGGTCGCCTGCTGGCGCAGGCGGATGAACCAGGCCGCGGCCGACTCGTTGGTGACCTGGTTGGGCAAGGGGGTGCTGTCGAATTCCGGGTCGCCACCCGGCGGCACGCGCGACATGGCCACGCGGAACATCTCCATGCCGTTGGTGGCCAGCAGGGAAACCTCGGAGTAGCCGTACTGGCTGACGAGGTTGTTGAACAGGGCCTTGATCTGCAGGTTGATTAAAGTACGCTCCTCCGCGCGGGCCGTCACAAAGGATTCGATGAGCGTGTTGGGCGCGACGCTGTCCAACACCCGCTCGAGAAAGGCGCCCGACATCTCGATGCCCCGCGCGACCTGGCGGGCAATCTGCTCGCAGTCCGCCCGGCTGCGGGCTTCGGCCTGGGCGCCCAGGTCGCCGGCCGCGCGATCGGCGACCGCCTGGAGCGCCTGGATCCCGCCGAGGATGCTTTGCAGCCGGACCTGGACGGTGCTGCTCGTGTGCCACGCGAGCAGGCCAATGAGCGCCGCCGGCAGCACCACCACCGGGAGCGCGATCAGCAGCAGCTTGGAGCGAATGCGCATCCGAACGATTTACCTGGCTCCGTTCATTGGCGGATGATCTCCCAGAGGCGTTCGGCTTCCGGCGACACCGCGGCCGGCGCTTCCATGTGGGCGGCGGCGGCCGGCGGCGGATAGAGCGCGGCATTCGCCATGATCTCGGGGTGGTCGCGTTGCAGGATCGCCAACGCGGCGGTGTTCGGACAGGTATACATCAGGCTGACGGCGTTGGCCGCCTGGATGGCCGGATCCAGCATGAAGTTCACGAACTGCAGGGCCAGATCCTTGTGGGGCGCGTCGCGCATCACAACGAGGCAGTCGAACACCACCTCGGTGCCCTCGGCCGGGACAACATATTGGATCTGGCCAGCGGGGTCGGCGTTGGCCGCGGTGATGGCGTCGCCGCAGTACAGCACGGCCATGGCAATCTCGCCGGACAGCAGTTTGGCCTGGATCTCCTCGATATCCGACGAGATCAGGCCGATGTACCCGTTCTTTTTCAGCTGGTGCATGGCGCGACCCGCCTCCTTGGTGACATCGTCGCTGCTGAACGAGAGGTCCTGCTGCTTGTACTTGAGCGCGCAGGCAAACATGCTCGAGGCGGAATCCAGCATGTGGACTTTCCCCTTCAGCGTTTCGGATGGCTCGAAATAGTCCTGCCAGCTGGTCACGTCTTTGCCGACCAGGTCCCGTCGGTAGACCAGCATGGTGGCCCCGGACAGGTAGGGCACGTAGAAGTTGGTCGTGTCCCCGCCGGTGGCAAAGTAACGCGGATCGATCAGGGTGCGGTTAGGCACGGTTTCGTTGTTCATGGCAACCAGCTTGCCGGCCTGGTGCATGAGCTGGACATTGGGGAACGGCATGACGACCACGTCCATCAGGCCCGGGAAGTTCATCAGCTTCTTGGTCATCTCCTCTTCGCTTTCAAACTCGTCATACACGACCGGGGCGCCGGCTTGCTCGCCGAATTTGCGCAGCGTGGGCGAGCGCGCACTCATGGGGGCGTCTTCAGGGGCCGCCTCGTCCACGTCGATGTACTCGGTCCAGTTGTAGACCCGCACCGCGGCCGGGGCCTCTTCGGCCGCTGCAGGCACGATTCCAGCCAGGGCTACGATGAGCACGCCAAGAATCCACTTGCTCACTGCCGGCCTCCTTTTTTGACTCCAACCTGGTTTGCGGGTTCCGGCCCGGGGCCCGGCTGGCCGCAACCCAGCAGCGTCGCGCCTTCCACCAGTACCAGGAACATATGGCCGCTGATCTCATAATACCGCATCCATCCATCCGCGGGACAGTGGAAATTGCCGCTGTGTTTGTGCGGCAGGCCCAGCTCAAACTTCGTATCCCCGGGCAGCAACTCTACCAGGAGACGGCCGGCCAGGGTATTGGCCAGTTCGCCGGCCAGGTCCAGCAGGGCCGCGGGCGGCACCGGTTCGCCAGGCTGGCCGGCCAGTTCGGCGGCGATCTCGGTGAGGGTGCTGTCGGTAAACACGAGGGTGACGGCCCCGACCACCGGACGCAGCACCGGCACGGTGCCCCACACCAGCCGCACCGGCTTCACGGCCATGAAGGCCAGGGTCTCCAAGGTCTCGGCCATGGCCGCGTTCAAGGCGCTCTCAAAATCCATCGGGGGTCTCCCTTGCGCGTTGTTGTCCCCGCCGCCCGCCGCCGCGCAGCTCATCCCCACCCGCCCTGCCCGGCGGGGGCCAATACCGCGCCCAGCTTGGCGGGCGAAACAGGCTTGCTGACAATGGCAATGCCCAGCGGCGCAAACTCGTGCGCAACGGCCGGGTTGGCGGCGCTGGAAACGATGACGACCTTGAGGTGCTGCAAGCCGCCTTCCGCGGCCAGGGCCCGCACCAGCTCAGCCCCGCCCATGACCGGCATGACCAGATCGGTGATGACGATATCAGGGTCGTTTTCGCGCACCGCGGCCAGGGCGGCGGCGCCGTTTTCCACCTCGATGAAATAGGCGTCCTGGAACCCCAGGGCCTCGACGCAGCGCCGGGTGATCAGGCGCGCGGTGCTGGAGTCGTCGGCGATGACGATGCGTTGCATGTCAGGCGTCCCCGCCCGGCTCGCCATCTTCCTGGGCCTTGACGAGGCGGTTGTATTCCGTGGTGATCTGCAGCACCAGCTTGTCCGTGCGGGCCTCGCTCAGCGCCAGGAACTGCTCGCAGGCGGGGTCCATGTGGTAGCTGAGGGCGTCCGCGCCCGCGTTGGCGCCGATCATCATCGAGATCATCGCGGCCATGTGCACCACGTACACCAGCGGACGGTGCTCGGGCCGCGCCTGGCTGGGCGCATGCTGGTAGGCGATGACCTCGACAATGCCTTCCGGCAGCCGCCACTGCCGGGCCACGGCCACGCCCACCACCGCATGGTTGGTGCCCAGGCGCTTGGACTCCGCCGCCAGGAAGTCCTGGCCCGGCTCGCGGATCATGGTGCTCATAACCTCGTCCAGGTGCCCCTCGAGGAACTTGGACAGCACAACCTTGCCGATGTCGCGCAGCAGGCCAGCCGTGTAGGCCACGTCCGGGCTGACCTGGCCGCGGGTTTCGCCGGCGATCTGGCGCGCGGCCAGCGCGCCGCACAGGCAGTTTTTCCAGAACGCGCCGGCCGGGCTGTCGTACCCGGCCAGCGGCTGGTCGAACACGCCGGCCATGCAGTAACCCAGGGCCATGCCGAACACGGTCAGGTTGCCGAGGATGGTGACGGCCATCTGGATCGAGTTGATGGGCTGCGCGCGGCGGTAGGCGGCCGAGTTGGCGATCCGCAGCAGGTGCGCGGTCAGCATGGGATCCTTTTCCAGGATCTTGACGATCTCGGTCGCGGCGATCGTGTCGCGGCCCGACAGGCGCAGCAGGTGGGCCGCGCTCTCGGACAGCGGCGGCAGGCTTTTGACCTTGGCTAGCACTTCGTTGACGATGCTCATGATGACTCCCTGGTTACAGCTTCCACTCACCCCGGCCGGGCGAATACACCGTAACGATCCCCGTGGCCACCGGGACCGCCACCGAGCGGCTGAACGTGCCCCCGATGTCTTCATTGCGCGCGCCCATGCCCCGCTCCCACAGAATTTTCTTGATGGCCAGCACGTTGCGTTTACCGATGTTGAACGTCTGGTTGACGTCCATCACCGAGGCGCCGCCGATCAGCTTCACGATCAGCCCCTTTTCCCGGACCATGCCCAGGCGGCCCATCTCGCGCAGCAGGCAGGGAATGGCCGTGTCGGCGAAACGGCCGGGCAGCCGGTCGACGTCCTCCCGGCGGCTGGCGATCGCGGAATCCGGCAGCGCGATGTGCACCATGCCGACCGCGCGCGTGGCGGGGTCCAGCAGGATCAGCGCGACGCACGATCCCAGGCCCAGGGTCTTGAGCGTGGCGTCCGGGGCCCGCGTCGCGGCCAGCCCGCCGATGCCGATGATCACATCGGGCATGGCTTGACCCCGAGGCATTCCAAGGTCGCCGCGGCCATCCCGGGCAACGGGACCAGGCGCTCGGCGCCGCCGCGCTTGTGCGCCTCCATGGGCATGCCGAACACCACGCAGGTGGCCTCGTCCTGGGCCAGGGTGCGGGCGCCGGCATCGCGCATGGCTTTCAGGCCGTCGGCGCCGTCGTGGCCCATGCCGGTGAGCATCACCCCCACGGCGTTGGCGCCCACCTGGGCCGCCGCCGACTGCATCAGCACCTCCACCGACGGGCAGTGGCCGCAGCACAGCGCCCCGGGCCGGACCTCCACCAGGTACAGGCCACCGGAACGCACCACGCGCATCTGCTGGCCCCCGGGCGCGACCAGCACCCGGCCGGCCAGGATCCGGTCGCCGTCCGCGGCCTCCTTCACCTCCATGGCGCACAGGGTGTTCAGCCGCTCGGCGAACATGCGGGTGAACCCGGCCGGCATGTGCTGCACGATCACCACGCCCGGCGTGGTCGCCGGGAACCCGGCGAGGACCTCGCGGATCGCCTCGGTGCCGCCCGTGGAGGCGCCGATCACGATGACCTTGTCGGTGGACTCGGCCAGGGCGCGCTTGGCGGCCGGCGCCGCCGCCGCGGGCGCCGCGCGCCGGTTTTTCCAGTGCGCGACATGGGCGGTGGAGGCGATCTTGATCTTGGTGCGCAGCTCCAGCATCATCGCGGTCAGGCCGCGGGCGACGTCGGCGCTGGGCTTGGCCACGAAATCGACGGCGCCCGCTTCCAGCGCCTCGAGGGTAATCCGCTTGCCGCGCTCGGTGAGCGCGCTCACCATGACCACCGGCAGCGGGTACTGGGGCATGAGCTTGCGCAGGAATTCCACCCCGTCCATGCGCGGCATCTCCACGTCCAGGGTCAGGACGTCCGGCCGCAGCTCCGGGATTTTCTGGGCCGCGACGTAGGGGTCGGCGGCCACCCCCACCACGTCAATCCCCGGATCCTCGGACAATCCTTGTTTGAGGATGTCGCGCACCAGGGCCATGTCATCGATGATCAGCACGCGGATTTTGCGGCGCAGCATGTGTTACATCCCATCCCGGTTGAGACGCTTACTGCCGCCAATATAGGGTTGCCGCGGCGGCCGGCGCAACCTTTTTTGTGGCCAGCCGGCCGCCGGTCTGCTACATACCCAGCGGCTGACAACCACAGGAGATGCCGCCATGATGACCCTGGCCGAAGAAGTCGTGTTGCTGGCGCTGGACGACGCGCGCGGCGTGCTGCGGGAATTGCCGCGGCAAACCCTGGACAACGCCCTGGCCGGGGCCCTGCTCATGGAGCTGGCGCTGTGCAACCGCGTGGACAGCGACCACCGCCTGCTGCGCCTGCTCAAGACCACCGCCACGGGCGATGACCTGCTCGACCAGACCCTCCAGGTCCTCGGCCGGATCGGCCCCGAACACCCCGTGGCCGACGCGCTCAAGTGCATCGCCGCGCAGGGCGCGCAGATCCGCGACGCGCTGCTGGCGCGGCTGGTCGCCAAGGGTGTGCTCAAGCAGGAAAAACAAAAGTTCCTCTGGGTGTTCGGCCTGCGCCGCTACCCGGTTTGCGACCAGCGCGAGATCAAGGAAGTCACCCGCCGCCTGCGCGAGACCATTGCCCGCGGCGAGATCCCCGAGGCGCGCGACATGGTGCTGATCAGCCTGCTGGATGCCTGCGGGCTGATGAACCAGCTGTTCAGCGCCGCCGAACTGGAGCAGTACCAGCCGCAGATCGCGCGGTTGGCCAAGCTCGATTTCATCGGGCAGACGCTGTGCCACGCGTTGCAGCCCATCCAGGCCGAGCTGCTGCTGATGACCGCCACCTCGCCGTTCCCGCTGGTGTGAGCGGCCCGCGCGGCGGACGCCCGCCGGAATCTGCATCTTGCCAGCCGCCCCCCTGGTCGATATCATGCGCCGCTAAAAAAAGGACCTTAACACCATGAGCACCCAATGGACCGGCGCGGCCGTGCGCCAATCGTTCCTGGACTTCTTCCAATCCAAGGCCCACGCCATCGTGCCCAGCTCGCCGCTGGTGCTGCCGGCGGACCCGACGCTGCTGTTCGCCAACGCCGGCATGAACCAGTTCAAGGACTACTTCCTCGGCGTGCGCGCGCCCACGGCCCGGCGCGTTGCCGACACCCAGAAATGCATCCGCGTCAGCGGCAAGCACAACGACCTCGAGGAAGTCGGCGTGGACACCTACCACCACACCTTCTTCGAGATGCTGGGCAACTGGTCGTTCGGCGACTACTACAAAAAAGAGGCCATTGGCTGGGCGTGGGAGCTGCTCACCGGCGTCTGGGGCCTGCCCAAGGATCGGCTGTGGGCCACGATCTACCGCACCGACGACGAGGCGGAAAAAATCTGGCGCCAGGTCACCGATATCGCCCCCGACCGCATCCGCCGCTTCGGCGAAAAGGACAACTTCTGGGAAATGGGCGAAACCGGACCCTGCGGCCCCTGCTCGGAAATCCACATCGACCTGTCCCCGGACGGCCGCCTGGGCCCCGAGCTCGTCAATGCCGGGTCGCCGGAGCTGATGGAGATCTGGAACCTCGTGTTCATCCAGTACAACCGCCGGCCGGACGGGCAGCTCGAGGAGCTGCCGTCCAAGCACGTGGACACCGGCATGGGGCTCGAGCGGGTCGTGGCCGTGCTCCAGGGCAAGCGCTCGAACTACGACACCGACCTGCTGCGGCCGCTGATCGACCAGGTGGCTGCCCTGACCGGCCGGGCCTACGAAGGCCGCGACGCCGTGGCCATGCGGGTGATCGCCGACCACCTGCGCGCGCTCTCCTTCGCCATCGCCGACGGCGTGCTGCCGGCCAACGACGGCCGGGGCTACGTGCTGCGCCGCCTGCTGCGCCGCGCCGTGCGCTACGGCCGCAAGCTCGACCTGCGCCGTCCCTTCCTCGGCGACCTGTTCCCCACCCTGGAACGTATGATGGGCGCGGTGTTCCCGGAGATCGTCCAGCGCCGTGCGGACGTTCTGCGCGCGCTGCGGGCGGAAGAGGAGAGTTTCGCGCTGACCCTGGACCGCGGGCTCGAGCTGTTCGACGCCGTGGTGGCGGACCTCGGCCGGCAGTCCCGCCAGGTGTTTCCCGGCGCCGAGGCGTTCAAGCTGTACGACACCTACGGGTTCCCGCTGGACCTGACCGAGCTCATGGCGTCCGAGCTGCGCCTGCAGGTGGACCGCCAGGCGTTTGACGAGCTCATGGAGGCCCAGCGCGCCCGCGGCCGCGAGGCGCGCAAGACCGGCGACTTTGCCGTGGCCCAGGACCAGGCGCTGCGCCTGGCCGCGTCCGGCGTGCGCACCGAGTTCGTGGGCTACGACCGCCTGGAAGCCGAGGCCGAGGTGGTCGCGCTGCTGGCCGGCGGCGAGCCGGTGGCCGAGCTGGCCGCGGGCCAGGACGGCCAGGTGGTGCTCTCCTGCACCCCCTTCTATGGCGAGTCGGGCGGGCAGCTGGGCGACCAGGGCGCGCTGGCCGGCCCCGCGGGCGATTTCGAGGTGCGCGACGCGCAGAAGCCGGCCGAGGGCCTGATCGTCATGAGCGGCCGGGTCACGCGCGGCCGCCTGGCCAACCGCGACCGCGTGCGCGCCAGCGTCGCGGCCGACCGCCGCCGGGCCCTGCAGCGCCACCACACCGCCACGCACCTGCTGAATTTCGCGCTGCGCCAGCTCGTCAACCCCGACATCAAGCAGGCCGGGTCGCTCGTGGCGCCGGACCGCCTGCGGTTCGACTTCAACCACTACGAGGCCGTGCCGGCGGACAAGCTGCGCGCGATCGAAGACCTGGTGAACCGGAAGATCATGGAAGATGCCGCCGTGGCGACCGCGCAGATGGCGTTCAAGGACGTGCCCGGGTCCGGGATCGTGGCGGTGTTCGACGAGAAGTACGGCGACGTGGTGCGGGTGCTGGACGTGGGCGGGTACAGCCGCGAGCTGTGCGGCGGCACCCACGTCAGCCGCACCGGCGAGATCGGCAGCTTCCGCATCGTGGCCGAGAGCTCCGTGGCCGCGGGCATCCGGCGCATCGAGGCGGTGTGCGGCGAGCCGGCGCTCCAGTGGACGCAGGCCGAGCACGATCTGATCCGCGCGTTGGCCCAGCGCTTCAGCTGCACGCCGGACGAGATCCTCACCCGCGTGGCCAACCTCGCGGACCAGGTCCGCAAGCTGGAAAAACAGCTCAAGCAAAAAACCGCCCAAGGCGCCGCCGCGAGCGTGGACGACCTGCTCCAGCAGCAGCAGGACGTCCAGGGCGTGCCGCTGATCGCCGCGGACGCCGGCGACCTGCCCATGGACGCGCTGCGCCAGGCCATGGACGCGCTGCGGATGAAGTTCCCCGCGGGCGTGCTCGTGCTGGGCAGCCGCGCGGACGGCAAGGCCTGCTTTGTCGCCGCGGTCAGCGACGACTGGGTCCAGCAGGGCCTGCATGCGGGCCAGCTGATCGGCCGCGTGGCCAAGCTGGCCGGCGGTGGCGGCGGTGGCCAGCCCCAGAAGGCGCAGGCCGGCGGCAAGGACGCAGCCAAGGTCGGCGCGGCCATCGCCGCGGTGCCGGGCTTGGTTGCGGAACTGCGCGGCGCGTAAAAGCCGCTGCCGTTCAACCCATGCTGACGTGTGTTGCCGGGCGTGAGGCTGCCCGCGTGAAACTCACGGCCCGCGCGGGGCGGGCGGCGCCTTGAAGATCAACGCCCGGCCGTCATCATAGACCCGCGCCAGGCCGGCATCCCAGGCGGCTTCCTGCGGCGCGCCGGGGCGGTACTCAGCGCGCTCGCGCGGTCCAACCTGGAGGTAACGCAGGCGGCCGCGCTGCATCAGCAGGCGTAGCTCGTCGCCCGAGGCCGGCAGGTACAGGCTCTGCAGGGTGAGCGTGCGGCCGGCGACCATCCCGGCGTAAGCGCCGCCGCGCCACTGAGCCTCATGGCCTTGCCAACCCAGCAGGGTGGGCCGGCCGGCCTGGCTGCTGATGCGGTTTTGCTCGGCATGGTAGCTGTCGCCGGCAGCCTCCACCACGACGTCCGCCGGATCCGTCTGCCGGTCGATCCAGGCGAGCAAACGCGCCTCTTCGACCGGCAGGGCGGCGCGCGCATCCAGCCCGATCCAACGGCCGGCCGCGGCTTCGCTCCACAAGGCGCGGACCGGGTACGCCAGGCCACCGGCCAGGGCCAACGCGGCCAACGCCCCGGCCCAGCGCCAGCGCGGACGGAACAGGGCCAGCCCCGCGGCCACGGCCGCCGCCAGGCCCAGGAGCAGCCAGGCGCTGTAATAAAACTTGAAAATGGTGTTCATGCGCGACTCGAACACGTCCCGCAGGTACACCACCTCGGCCGCCAGGACCAGCGCCACCCCCAGCGCGGTCAACCCGGCGATAAAGTAGATGGCCGTGGCCTCCGCGGTTGGCCGGCCGTGGCCCGGGCCCGCGGCTACCAAGGCCGCGAGCAAGCCGAGGCCGGGCAAGAAGAATCCAAAGTGCCCCGCCAGTTCCGCGGGGGACGTCATGCCGAAGCGGTTGAACGCCAGGCCCCGCAACTGGCTTTGGGCAGTCGCCAGGTAGGGGAAAAACAGGACCAGGGAAACCGCGCCCACGACCAGGATGAAATAGATTGTGTCTCGAACGGCAGCGCGCGGGCCGGCCAGGCTGTGGCGCCGCCAGGCCCAGGCGGCGGCCACCAGCGCCAGGCCGACCGGGAAATCCCACGTGTTCACGCCCACCAGCGACCCCACGGCCACGGCCATGAAGATCAAGCCCGGCCAACCGCCGGGCACCGCGGCCAGCCGGCCCGCCGCCGCGGGCCGCGGCGGCGATACGAGGATCGCCAGCGCAAAGCCGATCAGCAGCAGCAGCAACGGTTGCGCCAGGACATGGGGATGATTGTCTCCCAGCAAATAGCTGAAGAACGGGAACTCGGTGATGATCTGGATCGCGGCGCCGTCCATGCCGCGATCGGTGACGGCGCGGCTGGCCGGCCACCACCACCACTCCCCCGGCTTGACGGCATGCAGCGCGGCCCGCAGGCCCAGCACGTTGCTGCCCAACGCGACTGCCCCGGCGGCGATCAACCCGCCCGCCAGGCCCGGGGCCAGGTCGCGCCAGCGCGCCACGACCGGCCGCGCCAGCATGAGCAGGTTGGCGGCAACGCCAAAGCAGCCCAGCCACAGCAACCCGTACCAAAGGGCCTGCCCGGTGTTGTAAATCACGGTGGGCGGCAGCGCCGCCAGGCGCCCCGGGAACAGCAGCAGCCAGTAGCCAAGATAGTAGTAGGCGATCGGGTAGCCGCTGAGCCACGCGTCCCGGGGCGGGTAGACGGCGCTGTTGCACAGGGCCGACATGAACATGAGGTCCATGGGCTGCTCCGTGTGCATGACGCCCGGGTCAAACCCCCGGAACGCCAGCCAGCCGACGTACACCGTGGCCAGCAGCAGCTCTTCCGCCACGATCCAGCGCCAGCCCGGCACCATGCACCACGGCCGGGACGATCCCGCCGGCGCCCCGCGCCGCACAGCCCAGGCCAGCAACGCGGCCGCCAGCAGGGCGATCCAGGCGCCGGGAGCGTCATTGCGCCACAAGCCCCAGGCCCAGCCGATCCAAAACAGCAACCCCGCCCCCAGGATGCCGGCCAGCTTGCTGAACGCGAACCCGCGGTCCGGAAGGCCGTGGAAAAACCGGCTCACGGCCGGCAAGCAGGCCCACGCGCAAGCCTGGGCAGCGGCGTAATACAGCAAGGCAGGCACCACGTCAGGCATGCGCCCCCCCCTGCCCCGCGGCCGCGACGGGCCGCAGGCGCAAGCCCAGGTGCGCGATCATGTCCAGGTCATCCTGCATGGAGCGGCCGGTGGTGGTGAGGTAATCGCCGGTCATCAGGCCGCTGGCGCCGGCGTCGAAGATGCGCGGGTGCAGGTCCTGCAAGTTGGCCAGGCGCCCTCCGCAGACCAGGATGTCCTTGTCCGGCAAAACAAACCGGAACAGGGCGATGATCTTGAGACAATCCCAAGGGGTAAGCCGCGGCGCACCGGCCAGGCGCGTGCCCGGGATGGGCGCGAGGAAATTGATCGGCACGGCATCCACCTCCAGGTCGCGCAGCGCCTCGGCCAACTCCAGGCGCTGCTCGTCCGACTCGCCCAGGCCGAACAGCCCGCCGGCGCAGAGCGCGAGCCCGGCGCCGCGGGCCGCGCGCAGGGTGGCTACGCGTTCGGCCCAGGTGTGGGTCGTGCAAATGTGCGGGTAAAACCCCGCCGCGGTTTCCAGGTTGTGATGGTAGCGCGTGAGGCCCGCGACGCGTAGGCGGGCCAGGTCCGCGGATTCCAGGGAACCCAGCGAGGCGCACCATCCCACCCGGTGGCGCGGCAGGCCGGCGACCGCGTCCGCCACCCGGGCCACCTCGGCCGCCGGCAGGCGCCGGCCGCTGGCGACCAGGCCGTAACGGTGGATGGGCCGCGCCGCGGCCGCGCGGGCCGCGGCCTGCACCTCGTCCGCGCCCTGCAAGGGATAGACCGGGATCTCGGCGCGGGCATGGCCCGATTGCGCGCAAAAGGCGCAATCCTCGGAACAGCGGCCGGACTTGATGTTGGCGATCATGCACACGTGCACGTCCCGGCCAAAATAATGCTCGCGCAGGCGCGCGGCGCCGGCCATGAGGTCCGGGACCTGCCCCGCGGGGCAGGCGGCCATGGCCAGGTAGTCCGCGCGCGGCAGGCGCTCCCCGCGCAGCACCCGCTCCGCCAAGTCTGTGTACAACGCGGCCATCCCGCTGTGTTTTCTCCTTGTTTTTGCCGGGTCCATTAACGACACTGCCACCGCTGCGCGCCGGGCGGCTGACCCGCGGGGCGATAATAGACACTTTGGACAACATGTAAAGAAGGAGCAAGACCATGGAACAGAACGCAACCCCCCAGACCATCATTGACGCGCAAGTCGAGATTGTCGGGACCATCAAGAGCAAGGGCACGCTGCGCATGGAAGGCCGGCTGGAAGGCGACCTGCAGTGCGAGGGCGACGTCCAGATCGGCAAAACCGCGGTCATCAAGGGCAACATGACCGTAAACTCCGTGTCCGTGGCCGGCACGATCAACGGCAACATCATCGCCCGCGACCGCATTGAAATGAAATCCACCGCCAAGGTCCTGGGCGACATCAAGTCCAAGCGCCTGGCCGTGGAAGACGGCGTGACGTTTATCGGCCGGTCGGAGGTCAACCCCACCGGCGAACCGGTCACCGCCGCACCGGCCGCCCCGCCCGCGCCGGCGCCCGCGCCCAAGCGCGGCTAGCGCGCGGATCACGCACCAGCCAGCGGCCGACCGGCGCCCCGGACTGCTCCGGGCGCAGGCGGCTCCGGGCCACCCAAGGATACCCACTCTGTGGCGGAACGATCCGGATTTGTAGACGGCTACACGGCCATGAAGGCGCTCCAGCGGGCTGAATCCAAGCCCGCGAAAAAGGGCGACGCGCCCCCTGCGCCGGCGGCCGGGCCGGCGCCGGACAAGGCCGCCTCGCCCTACACGCATATCAGCCGCACGATCATGCCGCCCAAGTACGAGGTGGTGTGCCCCGAGTGCCGGTTCGCCTTCCAGCAGACCGGCCGCAGCCCCAAGACCCCCTGCCCCAAGTGCCGGGTGATCATCGAGATCAAGGACCACGTGCTGGAAGGCGATTTCGCGGGCGAGATCAAGACCGCCGGGCAGGTGCGGATTACCGCCGGCGCGAAGGTCACCGGCGGCGCGATTTACGCGGCCGACATCATCCTCGAAGGCCAGATCATTGGCGGCCGGGTGGAAGCGTTCCGCCGCCTCGACATCCAGCCCGGCGGGATCTTCGACGAGGACGCCGTGGTGGCCCGCGACCTGCGCATCGCGGCCGGGGCCAACATGTCGCTGTGCCGCGCGGCGCGCTATCGGGACGTGGAGGTCGTCGGCACCCTGGACGCGCACTTGCAGTGCACCGGCCGGGTGTTCATCCACGCCGGCGGCCTGTTCATGGGCGAGCTGCAAGGCCCGCACCTGGTCGTGGAAGACGGCGGCGGTTTGCAGGCGGCCTGCCGGATCGCGCCCGCCGAACCGCCCGCGCCGGCGCCCGGCGCGCCGGCTCCCGCGCCATGAGCTTCTTCAGCCACCAACCTGGACGCAACGATGCCTGCCCCTGCGGCAGCGGACGCAAGTTCAAGCAGTGCTGCCTGGGCAAGCCCCCGGCGGCGGCCGGCACCGACCGGCCGCCAGCCGCGGACCTGGCGGACACCTACTGGCGGCGCTACCGCATCCGCCTGAAAACAGCCGCCGACATCGCCGGCATCCGGCGCGCCGGGCAACTGGCGGTGGAACTGCTCGACCGGGCGCGGGAGTGGATCCGGCCGGGCCTGACCACCGGCGAGCTCGACGCGCGCCTCCACGAGCACACCGTGGCGCGCGGCGCGAAGCCCGGGCCCCTCAACTACCGCGGGTTTCCCAAAAGCTGCTGCATCTCGGTCAACGACGAGATCTGCCACGGCATCCCCGGCGCGCGCGTGCTGCGCGACGGCGACATCGTCAATGTGGACGTGACGCCGATCCTGAACGGTTATTATGCCGACGCCAACTACACCTACTTTGCCGGAACCCCGGGCCCGGAGGCGCAGAAGATCACCCGGGTCTGCCGCGAAAGCCTGCGCGCCGGCCTGGGCCTGGTCAGCCCGCAGCACACGGTGGGCGACCTGGGCTGGGCCATCCAGCAATGCGCCGAGGCGCAGGGCTGCTCCGTGGTCCGGGAATACGTGGGCCACGGCATCGGGCTGGAGTTCCACGAGCGGCCGGACGTGCCCCACCACGGACTGCGCGGCCACGGCGTCAAGCTCGCGTCGGGCATGGTGTTTACGCTGGAGCCTATGATCAACCTGGGCGGCCGGGAAATGTACGTGAAAGAAGACGGCTGGACCGCGGTGACGCGCGACGGACAGCTCTCCGCCCAGTTTGAGCAAACCCTTGTCGTGACCGAGTCCGGTTACGAGAGTCTCACGCCGTTTGACCTGGGCCCGCCCGGCCCGCCGATGACCTCGGTGGGATGATTCCGGAATCGGAGTTTTCAGAATCCAGCACCGAACGAACCCGCCGGGGCGCCAGTCACCGGAGCCCCTTGCAAAAACGCATGCGGTCACGACAGAGCGCGACCCTCCCAAATCAATTGAAAAGGCTTGTCTTATGCGCTTGGAGGGACGACCGCCGAGTCGTCCGCTAATTTTTTCACAGCTTCTCAGTTACGCAGGGGCGGCAACTGCAGACGGCCGAACCTATTCGTAGCCGCGCCTGTAAGGGCGTGGTCTCTTCGCGTAGTCGACCTCCACGGGCTCACGCCCGCGGCCACATGCCGTCCCTGCGTAACTGAGGCCATACCCGCTTTCCTCGATTTTGAAGAGACGCGCTCCGTCGCGTGCGCAAGAGTTTTGCAAGAGGCTCTGACGGATAGTAATAAAGAGGAGCAGCGCGAAATAGCTGATAGGATGAAGAATGCAGCGAAGACCGTCCCTTGATCCAAAACCGCCGATATTTTTTTGCGAAATATTCTTGACTTTCCAAAAAAACAAAGTAGAAACCACCACAATGAGGAATAGGCAAAAAACGTATCCGATGCTTGATCCTGTTGTCCGTATATCCGGCGGCATATATTCCGAATTTGGTACTCCAACTGCTTTTCCTGGTTTTACCCCCCCCCCCCCCCCCCCCCCCCCCCCCCCTCCCTCCCCCCCCCCCCCAACCCGCAGTCCCCCCGACCCCCCCCCCCGCACTGTCC